>NZ_JBDTPB010000034.1:0-239064 GCF_039932935.1 Polaromonas sp. | reverse complement strand
TGGAGCGCTCGTTCGGCGCCCCCACGGTGACCAAGGACGGTGTGTCCGTCGCCAAAGAAATCGAACTCAAAGACAAGCTGCAGAACATGGGCGCGCAGATGGTCAAGGAAGTTGCTTCCAAGACTTCTGACAACGCCGGCGACGGCACCACCACCGCCACCGTTCTGGCACAAGCCATCGTCCGCGAAGGCATGAAGTACGTGGCCGCCGGCATGAACCCGATGGACCTGAAGCGCGGCATCGACAAGGCCGTGCTGGCCCTGACCGAAGAGCTGAAGAAGGCTTCGAAGCCAACGACCACTTCCAAGGAAATCGCACAGGTCGGTTCGATCTCCGCCAACTCCGACGAATCCATCGGCAAGATCATTGCCGACGCGATGGACAAGGTTGGTAAAGAAGGCGTGATCACCGTGGAAGACGGCAAGTCCCTGCAAAACGAACTCGACGTCGTCGAAGGCATGCAGTTCGACCGCGGCTACCTCTCCCCTTACTTCATCAACAACCCTGAAAAGCAGTCCGCACTGCTGGACAATCCGTTTGTTCTGCTCTACGACAAGAAGATCAGCAACATCCGTGATCTGCTGCCTACCCTGGAGCAAGTCGCCAAGGCTGGCCGTCCACTGCTGATCATTGCTGAAGAAGTCGAAGGCGAAGCCCTGGCAACGCTGGTGGTGAACACCCTGCGCGGCATCCTGAAGGTTGTGGCTGTGAAGGCCCCTGGCTTCGGCGACCGCCGCAAAGCCATGCTGGAAGACATCGCCTGCCTGACCGGCGGCAAGGTCATCGCTGAAGAAGTCGGCATGTCGCTCGAAAAAGTGACGCTGGCTGACCTCGGCCAGGCAAAGCGCATCGAAGTGGGCAAAGAAAACACCATCATCATCGACGGTTCCGGCGCCGCTGCCGACATCGAAGCACGCGTCAAGCAAGTGCGCGTTCAGATCGAAGAAGCGACCAGCGACTACGACCGTGAAAAACTGCAAGAGCGCGTGGCCAAGCTGGCCGGCGGTGTTGCCGTGATCAAGGTTGGCGCTGCCACCGAAGTCGAAATGAAGGAAAAGAAAGCCCGCGTCGAAGACGCACTGCACGCTACCCGCGCTGCCGTGGAAGAAGGCATTGTGGCTGGCGGCGGCGTGGCTCTGCTGCGCGCCAAGCAGGCTGCTGGCAAGATCGCTGGCGACAATCCTGACCAGGATGCCGGTATCAAGCTGGTGCTGCGCGCCATCGAAGCCCCCCTGCGCGAAATCGTTTACAACGCAGGCGGCGAAGCCTCTGTGGTGGTGAACGCTGTTCTGGCCGGCAAGGGCAACTACGGCTTCAACGCCGCCAACGACACCTATGGCGACATGATCGAAATGGGTATCCTGGACCCCACGAAGGTTACCCGCACCGCACTGCAGAACGCAGCATCCGTCGCGTCCCTGATGCTGACGACTGAAGCCATGATTGCCGAGGCTCCGAAGGAAGAGTCTGGCGCCGGCGGCGGCATGCCTGGCGGCATGGGTGGTATGGGCGGCATGGGCGACATGGGCATGTAATGTCCCCTGGCGCGGCCCGGAACTCCGGGCTCCCAACAAAAAACCCGCAAGGCGCAAGCCCTGCGGGTTTTTTCATGGATGCCGTAAACCTGAATCGGTCAGGGAGCGGCAGGCTCCTTGTCGTACTGGTTGCTGCCTTCGGCCGTGGGCTGCACAAACCAGTAGATCAGCACCAGGATGCCGATGACGGTTAGACAGATGAGCTGCCACCAGCCGCTTTTGCCGATATCGTGAAGGCGGCGGGCGCCCACGGCCAGCGCGGGCAGCAACAGCGCCAGACTTACCAGACCGCTGACCACGTCGCCCAGAAAGGAGGCCGCGATGCCCACGAGGCACTGGAACAAAAAGAACCACCAGAACTCAGGGCGGGCGGCACGACCGGAAAAGTCGACGTATTTGCCCAGGCAAACAGAAATGGATTGAGCGAAATTCATGTTATTTATCCTCCTCAAAAGGTGTAGCCAAGGGTGAATCCCCGCCCGATGATACTGCCGCCGGTGCCCGTGAAAAGCGCCATCCGTCACCCCGCATGCATCCACAACGCCACAATTTGGTGAAAAAAAGCCCGTGTGGGTACCGCTCCGTGGCCTTTACTGCTAACCTGATTTCTCATGACGCAACGCATGACTTCGCTCGCCCCGCACGACGCAAAGACCGCCACAGCGCTGCCATGGCAAAGCAGGCACCGCCGCATGCCAACCCTTAGCGTCTCCGGTCAAAGACTGCTCATGGCATCGGCCTTGGTCGCTTTTTCAACACCCGGGCTGGCGCAACAGGCCGGAACCTGGTCCGTGTCGGCCGGTGTCACGCGCATCGCGCCCTCGGTAGACAGCGGCAGCCTTTCGGCCCCCTCAGGTAACGGGGTGATCCCCGATGCGAAAGTCGATGTCAGCAGCAGCACGCAATTGACAGCGGCCTTGAACTACATGGTCACCGATCACCTCAACCTTCACCTTCCGCTGGGTACAGGGTTTCGGCATGACGTCAGCGGCGCGGGCGTGCTGGCAGGTGTGGGGAAAGTGGCCGACACCCGGGCCTTGCCAATCACCCTGATCGCCCAATACCGCTTTCTGAATGCCTCCGCCCGTTTTCGCCCTTATCTGGGAGCGGGCTTGTCTTATGTGCGGTTCTACCGGGAACGGGGCTCGGCCACGTTGACCTCGCTCACCAACCCAGGCGGCCCTCCCACCGGTGTCTCCTTCAAATCAAAGTGGGCTCCTACTTTGCAGGTGGGGGGTGTCCTCAACCTCGACGCGAAATGGTTTTTGGAAGCCAGCTATGCCAAGACCTTCCTGAAGACCCGAGGCACGCTCAGCACCAACCAGACCATCGATGTGGGCCTTGACCCCAACTGCTTCACCCTGCAGCTGGGGTACAAATTTTGATTCTGTGACTGCCTGCTGAAAGGTCAGTCACCGCCCAAGCGCCTACTCTGGGGCCGAGAGCCTGCCGCAAGCGGGTCACTGGAACGGGCACATCAGGGGGACCGACCGAAACGGCCGTCGGCCTGGCGCCTGAACTCGGAGGGCGTCATGCCCTTGATCTCAAGGAAGCGCCGGTTGAAATTGGCGACATTGTTGAAGCCGACCTGGTAGCAAATGTCGGTGACGTTGTGGTCGGTCTGCATCAGAAGGTGGCATGCGCTGTTGATGCGCACACGGTTGACGAAATCGGTAAAACTGTTGCCGGTGGAACGCTGGAAGAAACGACTGAAGCGGCTGTCGCTCATGCCGAGTTCGGCCGCCAGATCCGACATCGAGATCGACTCTGCCATGTTGGCGGTAATGCGGTTCACGATGCCGTTGATCTGGTCGACCTGCGTATCGCCCTCAGCGCCCTGCGTGCCCTGCATCTGCACGCTCGACAGCAGCCGGTAGTCTGTCCATTGCGCCAGGTCGGCCATGAACTCAAAAAACCGGCCAAGGCGGCGCACACCACGCGAGGCCTTGATGCTGTCCCAGTGCGCCTGCGCCTGTTGCGATATACCGAAAAACTCGATGCCGTGGCGCGCCCGTTCGAACAATTGCATCACCTCTTGCAATTCGGGAATCCCGGCCGCCGCGCGTTCGATGGGTTCGTGGCGAAACTGGATCACCCGGTCGCGCCCTGCGGCACCGCCTTCGGGCACGTCAAGCGAAATCCAGTTATGCGGCAGGCGCGGACCGCACAGCACCAGATGACCCGGCTGGAACGGCCCGATCCAGTCGCCGACAAACGCCTTGCCCGAGGTTTCGGTGATCAGGTGCAATTCATACTCTTCATGAAAATGCCAGCGTACCAACGGGCTTGGGAAACCGTGCGCAAGACAACGCACCAGACCGGTCTCAGGCGCTTCGTAGCCCAGTGATGGAGAGCGCGCAATGTCCCGTTCCAGTTCGGGCTGGCGTTGGCGGGGAGTCGAGCGTTTGGACGTGGACGTTGTCATGGCAGCCTGGGTCAAGACCGGGAAACAACGGCCTCATTGTCCTCCCGCACGAGCGCGGCGTGAACGGCTGGCAACGTAGGTGGATCGGCACCTTCGCGGGTGCAATTCAGTGCGGCGGCAGTGGCAGCGAAGCGCATCACTTCATGCCAGGCGTCATCGCCCAGCTCGCCGAACTGGGCCGGGCGTTCGATGCCGTGCGCAAGCAGTGCGACCGAGAGCCCGGCCGTAAAAGTGTCGCCCGCTCCAATGGTGTCAACCACCTTGACGCGCGGTGCCGCCACGGTCAATGCCTGGTGCCCCGTGCGCCAGAGCGTGGCACCGCCGGCACCGCGCGTGACGATCACTGCGCGCGCACCGGCCTTCAGGCAATCCGCTGCCAGCGCATCGACAGGCCGGTCGGGTGCCAGCAGTTCGGCATCTTCATCGCTGAGCTTGACCAGGTCGGCCATCGAAAACCAGTTCATGGCACGTACACGGTAGGCCGCCATATCGGAAATCAGGCTGGGACGCACGTTGGGATCGAACACGATCACGCAGCGCCCGGCGTTGGCCGTCACCAGCTCTGTGATGCGTGTGGCGGCCGGCTCCTGCAAGAGCGAGATCGAACCGAAATGAAGGAAGCGGCAATCCGCTGGCAACTGCGGCAGCGGCTCGGGCGACCACGTCGCGTCGGCGCTGCCGCGCGTATAAAAAGCATAACGGTTGGTCTGCGGTGTGCGCTCAACAAAAGCCAGAGTCGACGGCGCATGGCTACGCAGGATGAAACGTGTGTCTACACCGTTTCGTTCGAGAAAACGCATCAATCGTTCGCCGAAGAGGTCGGTCGACAGCTGCGTGAGGAAAGCGGTGGGCTGGCCGAGGCGTGCGCAGGCGACAGCCGTGTTGAGCGGCGAGCCGCCCTCGTGGCCCAGGAAGGCCAGCGTGCCTGCTTCGCTGGCGGTGAAATCGATCAGGGCTTCGCCCGTGAGTGCAATGCGCATGGTGGTTGGATTTTCGGTCAAGGCAAGGCGTCGGCGTCGGCCAGAAATCCGCGCTCGGCCGCCAGCGTGGCGGGATGATCAAGCAATTCTGCAAAGAGACGCGGCGGAATCGTGATGGCGCCCACACCCAACGCCAGCAGGGAAAGGTAGGCCTCGCGAGAGCGGATGCTTGCCACCAACAGGCGCGTGCCGGACGAGGGCCGCTGCGCTACCAGTGCCTGCATCTGCGCGATCAGTGCCAACCCGTCAATGCCGGCGTCCTCGAGCCGCCCCAGGTAGGGTGCCGCATAAGCCGCGCCCAGTTGTGCGGCAAAGTGCGCCTGCTCGGGCGCGTACACAGCCGTCCATGTGACTGGCACACCTTGCGCAATAAGCCGCGCGCCGGCATCGAGACCTTGGCGCGTGGCGGGAATCTTCACGACCAGCTGGCCTCGGTCGAAGTGCGACAGCAATGCCTGCGCGTCTTCGAGCATGCCGTCAACGTCGCTGGAATACACCTGTGCCTGCACTTGCCGCGCGCCCAGTTCGAGGCAGCGGGCCAGCAAGCCGGGCACAGCTGCGCGGCCGATGCCCGCCCGCTGCAGCAGCGTGGGATTGGTTGTCACGCCGTGCACCACCGGGTGCGGCAGGCAAGCCTTCAGTTCAACCAGGTCGGCACTGTCGAGGTACAGATGAAAGTCGTTGTTCATGCTCGCAAACGAAAAATCAACTCATGACATTGCCACCATCGACATTCAATGTCTGCGCCGTGATGTAGCGCGCCTCGTCGCTGGCAAGAAATACCGCCGCCCCCGCAATGTCAGCCGGCACACCCATCCGGCCAAGTGGCACTTCGAGGCCCACACGCCGTTTCTTTTCCCCCGGCGGCAGCCCTTCGGCCTTGGCGAACAGGCTGTCGACATGATCCCACATCGGCGTGTCGACCACACCGGGGGCAATGCCATTGACGCGAATCCCATGCGGCGCCATGGCCAGTGCAGCGCTTTGGGTGTAGCTGATGACCGCGGCCTTGGTGGCGCAGTAGTGCGACACCAGCGCCTCGCCGCGCCGCCCGGCTTGTGAGGCCATGTTGATGACCGACGCGCCCTGCGTGCCGGCTTCCACCATACTGCGAAGCACGGCTTGCATGACGAAGAACATGCCTTTCACGTTGACGGCAAAGAGCCTGTCGAAAGAAGCCTCGTCGCTGTCAAGCAGGGGCGCGAGATCGAACACGGCCGCGTTGTTGAACAAGGTATGAATGGGACCAAAAGCGGCCCGTGCCTCCACCAGCAGGCGCGCAATCGCCTGGGCGTCTGTGACATCCGCCGCGATGTAGGCAAGACTGCCTGGATGGCGTTGCTGCAGCGCCCGCACTGCCTCGGGCGCCGTTGCCGCACGGTCAACCACGCTGCAGCGAGCGCCCTCGGCAATGCAGGTCTCGGCCACTGCCAGACCGATGCCACCACCGGCGCCAGTTAGCAGCACATGACGGTTTTTCAGACGTTCGCTCATGCTTTGGCTACTGAATTGACAAAACTCGCCACACGCCCGGTTGCGCCGCGTACGGCATCGATCAAGCGTGCATCGCCTGCGGCACTCCCCCACAGCCCCGCATCCGAACAGAGCGCGCGCACCGGATCAACAGCATTGCAGATTGCGTGGGCCAAGGCCTCGTCCATGCCCTGGTCCTGGTAGACATAAGGCAGCGCCCCCTGATGCCAGCGCCGCAGGAAAACGAGGAACAGTGCAGGCAGCACCGCGACACTGTCAATCGGCTGCCCCGCAGCAAGCCGCTCGCGTACCGTGGGCGCGATAAAACCCGGAATCTTCGAGAAACCGTCGGCCGCGACACGCTGGTTGGTGTCGCGGATCGCAGGGTTGCCGAAGCGGTCGAGCACCACGTCGCGGTAAGCGGCGAGGTCGATCGGCCCCGGCGCCTCGGCCGAACTCAGGCAGGGGATCACGTCGTCCGTGACGTAGTCGTAGGCCATCTTCCGGATCATCGCGTTGTGCGTTCCTTCGTGGATGAAATCCAGCCCGACCAGCGTGCCGGCCCAGGCAATGCAGCTGTGCGTGGCATTAAGGATGCGGATCTTGGCTTCCTCGTAAGGCTGCACCGACTCCACCAGCTCCACGCCCACGCGGCCCCAGTCAGGACGCCCGGCCACGAAGTTGTCTTCAATCACCCACTGGATGAAGCTCTCGCCCGTGATCGCAGCGGCATCATCCCTGCCCGTAGCCGCCTTGACGCGAGCGCGCAGCTCGGGCGGCGGGCGCGGTGTGATGCGGTCGACCATCGCATTCGGGCAGCGGGTATTTGCGTTGATCCACGAGAGCAGATCGGTATCGCCCTCGAGCTCGATGAACTCGAGCAGCCCGGCCCGGAAGCGGTCGCCGTTGTGGCGCAGGTTGTCGCAATTGAGCAAAGTCACCGGGCCGGCCTGCGCCGCCTTGCGCGCGCGCAGGATCGCGCAGACGGCGCCATAGATGGTCACGCCCTCACCGCCCTCCTCCCCCGCCTTGCCGCGGCGCGCGCGCGCCAGGTCTGCTGCGAGATCATTGAAAGACAGGTCCAGCCTGCCTTGGGTGTCAAGGTAGTAGCCGGCCTCTGTCACGGTGAATGAAACGATACGCGTGGAAGGCGCCGCGCCGCGTGAGATCACCGCGGCCAGCGAGCGTTCCCAGGGGATCACCTCGCGGATGGCTTCGATCTGTTCATACCGGTACTCCCCGGCCGGGGATACGGTTTCCAGCGTATAGCGCCCACCCTGGGCCTGCAGGGCCGCAACAACCTGGGCCATGTCGGGCCGGATGTTGGCGGCCGCAAGTGACCAGCGGGTGTCGCCCGCATCAATCAGCCGCTGGAGGTAGACGGCCTGGTGGGCCCGATGGAACGAACCCAGCCCGAGGTGAAGTACCGTGAATTCCGAAAGGGCCGGTGGGGTTTGCGCGAGGGGCGCCGTTGCGAGAGTCAAGGCAATGTCCGAAAGGAGGAAGGAAGAAATCAGGCCGAAACCGCACGGCCTTCACGGGTGAACAAATGAAGCACCGAGGGGTCGAGCTCGACCGCTACGTCGTCACCGGCATGGAGCGGAGTGCGTTCGTTCTGGCGCGCTATCAGCGGCACCCCGTCCACGTCAATATGAATCAGGGTGTCGGCGCCGAGTGCCTCGATCAGCTCCACGCGACCTTGCACGCCAGCAGCAGCGGCCTGCCTCGGACGCACACGCAAGCCTTCCGGCCGCACGCCCAGGAAGCCGTCGCTTGGCAGGCGCCCGCCAGTGGCTGCCGAGAAGCTCGGGATTGCGCTCGCTGCCACCATGTTCATCGACGGCATGCCGATAAACTGCGCAACAAACTGGTTCGCCGGGTGGTCGTAAAGTTCGAGCGGTGTGCCAACCTGCTCGATCAGACCGTCCCGGAGCACCACCACGCGGTCGGCCAGCGTCATGGCTTCGACCTGGTCATGCGTGACATAGATGGTCGTGGCGCCGAGCGCACGGTGGAGCTTGTGGATTTCGACGCGCGTGTTGCCGCGCAGCGCGGCATCAAGGTTGGACAAGGGCTCGTCGAACAGAAACACCTTGGGCGCTCGCACGATGGCGCGGCCAATCGCCACGCGCTGCCGCTGTCCGCCCGACAGGTCTTTCGGCGTGCGGTCCAGGTACTGGGTGAGGTTGAGCGTTTTGGCCGCGTACTCGACCTTGGCCTGGATCTCACCTTTCGGCACGCCTGCAAGCTTGAGCGCAAATGACATGTTGTCGTACACACTCATGTGCGGGTAGAGCGCGTAGCTCTGGAACACCATCGCCAGGTCGCGCTTGCCCGAAGGCAGCCACGTGATGTCTTTGCCGTCGAGCATCAAGTTGCCTTTGGTGATGGGCTCCAGCCCCGCGATGAGGCGCAGCAGTGTCGATTTTCCGCAACCCGAAGGCCCGACGAAGACGATGAACTCGCCCTTGCTGATTTCAAGATCGACGCCGCGGATGATCTGGGTTTCCCCGAAACTTTTCTCGATGTTCTTGAGTTCTAGATAAGCCATAGGTCAGTTCCTTTCACTTCACCGCACCGAATGTCAGGCCTTGCACCAGCTGTTTCTGGCTGAACCAGCCGAATACGACGATGGGCGCGATCGCCATCAGCGAGGCGGCCGATAATTTGGCCCAGAACAGGCCTTCGGGGCTGGAGTACGAGGCAATCAATGTCGCCAGCGTGCCGGCTTTGGCCGAACTGAGGTTGAGCGCCCAGAAGGCCTCGTTCCAGCTCAGCACCAGGCACAGCAGGCCCGTTGATGCGAGACCGCCCACCGACAACGGCAGCACGACATGGCGGAATTCGGTCCAGAGGCTCGCACCGTCCATGCGTGCGGCTTCCAGGATTTCGTTCGGAATGTCCTTGTAGGCGCTGTAGAGCATCCACACCATGATCGGCAGATTCGACAGCGTGAACACAATGGTCAGCGCGGTGAGCGAATCCAGCAGGCCCGCGGTCTGCGCGAGAACGTAAATCGGCACCAGCGCGCCCACTGCCGGCATCATCTTGGTGGAAAGCATCCACATCAGGATGTCGCGCGTCCTCTTCGTACGGAAAAAGGCCATCGAGTACGCGGCGGGCGCTGCGATCAACAGGCCGATGATGGTGGAGCCCAGGCTGGTGATGAGCGAGTTGCGCGCATACAGCAGGTAGTCGCTGCGGCGCTGCACTTCGCTGAAGTTGTCGAGCGTGGGCTCGAAGACAAAGAGCGGCGGCACATGAATCGCCTGAAGTTCGGTCTTGAAGGCCGTGAGAAACAGCCAGCCGAGCGGAAAGAACAGCAGCAACGCCACGGCCCAGGCGCTCACGGTGCGCAGCAGTTGCGGAAGAAAATTACTGGGTTGCACAAACGTTCCTTCAGTCGAGGTTCTTGCCGACGATGCGGATAAGGAACACCGCTACGATGTTGGCCACCACTACTGCAAACAAGGCACCGGCCGACGCCACGCCCACGTCAAAGTTCATCAGCGACTGTTTGAAGATCATGTAGGTGAGGTTGGTGCTCTCGTTGCCCGGGCCGCCATTGGTGGTGATGGCGATCTCGGCGAACACGCTGAGCAGAAAAATCATTTCGATCATGATCACCACCGCCATTGGCCGGCCGAGATGCGGAATGATGAGATAGAAAAACCGTTGGAACGAACTCGCACCGTCCATGCGCGCCGCTTCCATCTGCTCGCGGTCGAGCGACTGCAACGAGGTAATGAAAATCAGACAGGCGAAGGGAAGCCACTGCCAGGCCACCATGATGATCACCGACAACAGCGGCACGTCGGTGAGCCAGTCGACCGGCTGCGCGCCGAAGAAACGCCAGAGGTCGGCAAGCACGCCGTAGATCGGGTTCATCATCATGTGCTTCCACAGCAGCGCATTTACTGCGGGCATGACGAAGAACGGCGAAATAAGCAGAACCCGCACGACGCCGCGGCCCGGAAAGGGCTCGTTCACCAGCAACGCGAGAAGCACACCAAACACCACCGTGATGACAATCACGCTGCCGATAAGCAGCAGCGTGTTCCAGGTCGCAGGCCAGAAGTCCGGATCGGTGATGAAGTACTGAAAGTTCTCGATGCCCACGAACGGATGGTCGCCGGGCTGCATGAGGTTGTAGCTCACGAACGAGAAATACAGAGTCATCACGAGCGGCACGATCATCCAGAGGAAGAGCGTGAGCACTGCGGGCGCCATGAGTGCGCGAGGCAAGAGGCGGTTCATGTTGTGAATCTTTGGGGGCGTCGGGTCAGAACTGCCGCGGACCCGGCTTTGCCGGTCCGCGGGCAGCGCGCACACCTTCAGGGTTTACTTGTAATACCCGGCCTTCTTCATCTCGCGCTCGGCCGCCGTTTGTGATGTCTTCAAGGCCTGGTCCACCGTGACCTTTCCCGCCAGCGCCGCGCTCATCTGCTGGCCTACCGCTACGCCGATAGCCTGGAACTCGGGGATAGCCGCATACTGCACGCCGACGTACGGCGACTTGGGCAGCGTGCTGTCGCTGAGGTTGGCGCTGTCAATGGCCTTCTTCTCGGCCGCAGCGAACTTGGCAACCTTCTGGAACTCGGGGTTTGCGTAGGTCGACTTGCGCGTGCCGGTAGGCACCGTGCCCCAACCATGTTCCTTGGCGACCAGGTTGATGTACTCCTTGGAAGTGGCCCACTTCACGAAGGTCTGGGCAGCCGCGCCCTTGGTCGAGCTGGCCGGGATGGCCAGGTTCCAGGTCCACAACCAGTTGGCACCCTTGGGCGTGATGGCAACAGGTGCCTGGGCAAAAGCCACCTTGTCGGCCACCTTCGACTGCTTTGGATCGCTGATGAACGAGGCGGCGATGGTTGCATCCACCCACATGCCGCACTTACCCTCGTTGAAGAGTGCGAGGTTCTCGTTGAAGCTGTTGGCTGATGCACCGGGCGGGCCGTAAGCTTTCATCAGATCGACGTAGAAGCCAATCGCATCCTTCCAGGGCTTGGTGTCGATCTTCGGCTTCCACTGCATGTCGAACCACTGGCCGCCGTTGGTGTTGACCAGCGTGGTCAGGAAGGCCATGTTGTCACCCCAGCCCGGCTTGCCGCGCAGGCACATGCCGTACACACCGGCTTTCGGGTCGTGGATCTTGCCGGCCAGTTCCTTCACCTGTGTCCAGGTGGGTTGATCAGGCATCTTGAAGCCGACCTTGTCGGCAAGGTCCTTGCGGTACATGAGCATGGAGCTCTCACCATAGAACGGCGCGGCGTAGAGCTTGCCTTCGTGCGACAGGCCGGCGCGGATGGCGGGGAGCAGGTCGTCGACGTCATAGGCGGCATCGGTGGCAATGGGCTGCAGCCAGCCCTTCTTCGACCAGATCGGCGCTTCGTACAGGCCAATGGTCATCACGTCGAACTGCCCGCCCTTGGTAGCGATGTCGGTCGTAACGCGCTGGCGCAGCGTGCCCTCTTCAAGTGTGACCCACTTGAGCTTGATGTCGGGATGGGCTTTCTCAAAAACCGGCGTGAGCTTTTGCATTTCGATCATGTGGCCGTTGTTCACAGTCGCCACCACGAGTTCGGTCACGGCATGGGCCATGCCAGCGCCCGAGAGTGCAAGCACCAGGCCTGCCCGGATAAAACGCTTCATAAGATGTCTCCTTCGTTATGTCGTTCGAAACGGCAGCTTTGCCGCTCACTGCATTCTGAAGAAAGCGCCTTGCGGGTTTGATACCAGACCAAGGCACTTCAATACTTTATTGCATTGAAGGAGTGGTAATTTCCCTGAATTTCGCATGATTAGATGCAACGAATTGTCAAAGCAGACGTGGCGCAGCTCTGCTGCTCCCGCCCATCAGCCAGTGTCATTGCACATACGGATAAAGATTGGGTCTGGGCCGGTGTGGACACCGACCTGGCGGGCGCGGCGCTACTTGCGCGCGACAGCCGAAGCCGGTACCAGCTTGAGTGGCCCGTAGAAGGCCTGCAGCTGGCCCTCGTTCTTTTCGCCTTCGGTAAAAACCGCAAAGCTCAGCAAGGCGCCCGGATCTTCGCCGAAGGCCTTGCGATAGTCGGCGCGGATGTCACGCTCGTAGCTGCGCCATTCGTTGTAGCCGTGGTCGCCCGAGTCAACGACGATTTTGCGGATGCGGTCGGTCCGGTCATTGACGACGACCTCGCCGGGCCGGTTGACCCGCGACCACGAATACACCAGCGTCGCGAACGGCATCTCTTCGCCGGTCAGCAACCGGCTCAGCTCCGACAACAGGGAATTTTTCATTGACAGCCGCGAGCGGTCGCCTTCGAACGCGAGCACTACCCGCACGGGCACGTCATCGAGTTGCGGCAGCGTCAGGTTGGCGCCTGCGCCGGCGTTAGGCACGTTCCAGGAAAAACGCACGAGGCCAAGCTCGTCGGGCTCGATGCGGTGGCGATGGCGCAGGATGCTGCCGGATGCGTCGGCCTTGGCGAGCACTGCGTCGCGGCCTTCATAGCGCACATAGCTGTAGCTGGCCGGCTGCTTGCCGGGCACGCGAAAGATTTCCCATTTGAGGTCGTCGGGCTTGAGGTCGCCGGCCTTGGGCGGTGCCGACATCTCGGCCCAGGCAGTGCCGGTCACCCCTTCCGCCGGGCCCAGGGTGCCGCCGCGGCTGACCGGCTCGTCGACATCGGCCTCTTCGTCAGGTGCCACGCGCGTTGCGCAGCCGGAAACCAGCGACAACGCCAACAGCACCACGGCAAACACCGAAAAACGGACGGGGGCACTACGAGGCGAGGAGGGGGGGAAAGACATGGTCGAGGTCATCGAAAAAATCGGCGAAGCGGGAAGTTGACCACGGAACCGCGCGGTCCCGCAATGAAAAAACGCACGGTTTTGTGGAAATCAGCCGGCGATCTTGCGCAGCAGGCCGGCCGTCGAACCGTCGAGGCCAGAGACATCACCGCTTTTCAGGCGCGGCTCGATGTCCTTGGCCAGCACCTTGCCCAGCTCTACGCCCCACTGGTCGAAACTGTTAATGCCCCAGATCGCGCCGCTGACAAACACGCGGTGCTCCTGCAGCGCGATCAGCGCACCCAGGCTGGCCGGTGTGAGCCGTTCCAGCAACAGGAAGGTGCTCGGACGGTTGCCAGGAAAATGCTTGTGGCCACCCACGTCTTGCTTCCCAGCCATCAGGGCCTGAGCCTGGGCCAGGACGTTGGCCAGCAACTTGGGGTGATGCCCAGGCAGGTCATGCGGCGCATGCGCCGCTTGTTTGACCGCCACGAACTCGACCGGCACCACCGAGGTCCCCTGATGCAGCATCTGGAAATAAGCATGCTGGCCATTGGTGCCGGGCTCACCCCACAGCACCGGCGACGTTTCAAACGGCAAGTCCTTGCCATCCGCATCCACACGTTTGCCGTTGCTCTCCATCTCGAGCTGCTGCAGGTAGGCCGGCAGGCGGCGCAGCGCGCTGCTGTAGGGCGCAATGCTGCGGCTGGTAAAACCGTGGAAGTTGCGGTACCAGACATCGAGCAAGCCCAGGCGTACCGGCAAATTACGCTCCAGCGGTGCGGTGCGAAAGTGCTCGTCCATGGCATGCGCGCCGGCCAGCAGCTCGCGAAAGCCGGCGGCACCAATGGCGATGGCCACCGGCAAGCCGATGGCCGACCACAGCGAATAGCGCCCACCCACCCAGTCCCAGAAGCCGAACGTGGTGCTGATGCCGAATTCGTTGGCCGCCGCGACGTTGGTCGTCAGCGCGGCGAAATGCCGGCTGATGTCGCGGCCACCTTGCGCCTCAAACCAGCGCCGGGCCGAATGCGCGTTGGTCATGGTCTCGGTGGTGGTGAAGGTCTTGGAGGCGATCAAAAACAAGGTGCTCTGTGGCCTGAGCCCCTTGAGCACGGTCGCCAGCTCGTCGCCGTCCACGTTGGAGACGAAGTGAACGCGCTTACCCGTTTTCGCAAATTCGCCAAGCGCCAGCACCGCCATTTGGGGCCCAAGATCAGAGCCGCCAATGCCAATGTTGACGATGTCGGTAATAGCCGCATCGGCGCGCACCTGCTCGGCATAGGCCAGCATGGCGTCCAGCGTGGCGTGCACCTGAGTCGACTCGTTTGCTATGTTTTTAATAGCTGCTTGCGCAATACCATCCTGGGCTGCAGGCGGATTTCGCAGTAAAAAATGCATCACGGCACGCTGTTCGGTGCTGTTGATCAACTCTCCGGAGAACATGGCGTCGCGATGGCCCTCGAGGCCGCATTCGCGTGCAAGGTCCAGCAGCAATTTTTCGGTGGCGTCGTCGAGCAGATTCTTGGAAAGGTCCGCGAAGAGGTGCGGCGCGTCCTGGCTGAAACGCGAGAAGCGATCAGGGTCTGCGGCAAACGCGGCCCTCAGGTCGAAGTTCTTGCCAGTCACGCCATAGTGGGCCTGCAGCACAGGCCATGCAGACGTCTGATCACAACGCAGTCGGTTCATGGAAGGTCCTGCCTGTCGGTTTATGTCGGCTTGTTCAGTTATGCGGCCAGCATCAAGTGCTCAAGCTTCACGGCATCGGCGGCAAAAGCGCGTATACCCTCGGCCAGCTTCTCAGTGGCCATCGCGTCTTCGTTGAGCGCGTAGCGGAATCCGGCCTCGTCAAAGTTCACGGCGGGCAAGTCGAGTGCCGCCGCGGCCTGGGCATCCAGCGCCCGCGGCAATGCTGCGTCGCTGGCGGCGAGTTGGGCCAGCAGTTCCGGGCTGATGGTCAGGAGATCGCAACCCGCGAGAGCGGTGATCTGGCCTACATTGCGAAAGCTCGCGCCCATGACCTCAGTGGCAATGCCAAAACGCTTGTAATGGTTGTAGATCTCGCGCACTGACTTCACGCCAGGGTCGTTGGCGCCGGTCATGGCGGCTTCGTCCCAGGCAGCACCGGCGGACTTCTTGTACCAGTCATAAATGCGGCCCACAAAAGGCGAAATGAGCTGGACTTTGGCCTGGCCGCAGGCAATCGCCTGGCAGAACGAAAACAGCAGCGTGAGGTTGGTGTGAATGCCGCGCTGCTCCAGCTTTTCAGCGGCCTGGATGCCTTCCCAGGTCGCGGCCACCTTGATCAGCACGCGGTCGATGTGAATGCCTTCGGCCTGGTAGAGCTCGATGAGGCGTTCACCGCGCGTGTAAGTGGCATTGGCGTCAAAGCTCAGGCGAGCGTCGACTTCAGTGGAGACACGGCCCGGAATGATGGACAAAATTTCGCAGCCAAAGCGCACCAGCAGGCGATCCATGACTTCGTCGAGCGCCCGGCCCTTGAAGCGGCCAACAGTGTCTTTCAGCAGGGGCTGGTAGTCGGCCTTCTGCACGGCCTTGAGGATAAGGGACGGGTTGGTGGTGGCGTCCTGCGGCTTGAATTGCCCCAGTTGCTTGAAATCGCCGGTATCGGCAACCACGGTGGTGAACTGTTTCAGGGCGTCAAGTTGGGTCATGGCAAAGGGATGTCAAACGCTGAATGGTCTGGATGAAACACCGTCGTGACGCCTGGATACAGGCATTTCGCGGGTTTTTTGTCGAGTTACCATTATGCCCATAGAATATGAAACTTTATTACCAAGACAATTTTTTACCATGAGCTTTGACCTCATCCTGTTTGGCGGCACCGGTGACCTGGTGTGGCGCAAGATCATGCCGGCCCTGTTCCAGGCCTTCCGCCACGGCTCCTTGCCGGCGGGCGGGCGCATCGTGGGTGTGGCACGCGATGATTTGTCGGATGACCAGTACCGCGCGCTGATCAAGTCGCGTTTTGACAATGTCGAGCTGGCCAAGCGCCCGAGCGAGGAAGAGTTTTCGCGTTTTGCGGCGCTGCTGGGCTATTTGCGGATGGACCTGTCCAACCCGGCCGACTACGCTGCGCTGGCCGACAAACTGCAGCAGCGGCCTGCCGACGTGGTGGTGATGTACGTGGCCACGGCGCCCAGTCTTTTCACGACGGTGTGCGAGCAGATCGCCGCCGCCGGGCTTAACGGCCCTAAAACACGCGTAGTGCTGGAAAAGCCCTTGGGCCACGACCTGGCCTCCAACCGCGCCATTAACCAGACCGTGCGCAGTGTGCTGTCCGAGCAGCAGATCTTTCGCATCGACCACTACCTGGGCAAGCCTTCGGTGCAAAACCTGTTTGCACTGCGCTTTGGCAATTCGCTGTTTGAGCCGCTGTGGCGGCGCGAACACATCGCGAACATCCAGATCACGATTGCCGAAGAACTGGGCGTTGAAAAACGCGGCGCGTTTTATGACAACACCGGCGCCCTGCGCGACATGGTGCAAAACCACGCGCTGCAGCTGCTCTGCGCCATTGGCATGGAGCCGCCCATCAATTCACATGCCGATGCCATTCGCGACGAGAAACTCAAGGTGCTGCGTTCGCTGAAGACGTGGACGCCCGAGACGCTGAGCCAGCACGTCATTCGCGGCCAATATGCGGGCGGCAGCATCGACGGCGAAGCGGTACCGGCTTACCGCGACGAAAAAGGTGTGAACCCCGAAAGCACCACCGAAACCTTTGTCGCGCTGCGAACCGAGATTGCCAACTGGCGCTGGGCGGGCGTGCCGTTTTATATCCGCACCGGCAAGCGGCTGGCAGACCGCGACGCGCACATTGAGGTGAACTTTCGCCCGGCACCTCATGCGATTTTCAGAACGCCGCTGAGCGGCAATGTGGGCAACCGCCTGGTCATTAATCTGCAGCCCAAGGACGGACTGGAACTGCACCTGCTGGCACAAGGCGCTGACCAGCGCCACGACCGCGGCATGCCCACACTGGCGCCGGTGCAGCTGGACCTGGATTTCGACAAGCGCTTTGGCTCCGAGCGTGTGGGCGCTTACGAACGGCTGCTGCTGGATGTGATTGCCGGACGGCTCAACCTGTTCGTACGCAGCGACGAGCAGGAAGAAGCCTGGCGCTGGGTTGAACCGATTCTCGACGCGTGGGGCAACGACAGCGCCGGGCCTCGGCAGTACGCCTCGGGCACCTGGGGCCCGAGTGCCTCGAGCGCCATGATTGCGCGTGACAACTATTGCTGGTCAGAGGAATGTTAGCCCCCACGCTCCCCACTGCGTGTGGTTCGCTGCCCCCCGAGGGGACCGCTGCGCCTGCGGCCCGGCAAAGCCAGTCCCGCGGCCCCTGCTTGAAGTATTCGCCACTATGGCTTGGTGTATGTGGCACCCTGCACGTTGCAAGGCCTCACAGCACTTCCAAATATCAGTCCGAGCCGCGGAACCGGCTTTGCCGGGCCGCAGGCGGGGCGGCCCCCTCGGGGGGCAGGGAGTTACACGCAGTGAACGACCGTGGGGGCCCACATGCTTGACCGGATCAAAGCTTCATTGACCTCTTTGGCACCAGCCGAACAGCGGGTGGGTCGCCTTGTACTGACGGACCCGCGCGCATTTGCCAACCTGCCCATCACGGAGCTGGCGAGCCGTTCGCATGTGAGCAAGCCGACCGTGGTGCGGTTTTGCCGCAGCATGGGTTACGACGGGCTGTCGGACTTCAAGCTCAAGCTGGCGGGCAGCGTGAGTGAGGGCGTGCCCTTCATTCACCGCAGTGTGGACGCGGACGACAAGACCGGCGACGTGATGGTCAAGGTGATCGACAACACGGTGGCGGCCTTCCTGAAGTACCGCAACGACGCAAGCTCTGTGGCCGTTGAACGGGCCGCAGACGCACTGCTGGCCACCTACAACAGCGGCCACCGCATCGAATTTTTCGGCGTGGGGAACTCGGGCATCGTGGCGCAGGACGCGCAGCACAAGTTCTTCCGGCTGGGCATCACCAGCATTGCCTATAGCGATGGCCACATGCAGGTGATGAGTGCCTCGCTGCTGGGACCTGGCGACTGCGTGGTGGTGATTTCAAATTCAGGCCGCACCCGCGACCTGATGGACGCTTGCGATATCGCCCGGAAAAACGGCGCCACCACCATCGTGATCACCGTCACCGGCTCTCCGCTGGCCGCGGCCGGCAATATCCACCTGGCGGCGGACCACCCCGAAGGCTATGACCGCTACAGCCCCATGGTGTCGCGCCTGATGCACCTGATGATCATCGACATCCTCGCCACCTGCGTGGCACTGCGCATTGGCAGCAAACTGCAGCCCTTGCTCAAAGAAATGAAGAACAACCTGCGTAACAAGCGCTACGCGTGAGAGAGGCGATCAGCCGGCGTCATTGGCGGATTTTTTCAGCCATTTCCCCCGAAATTCAAGGCAAATCGGGCTGTAGCCCAATAGGAACGTGCGCCAGCAGCTATTGAATTGATAGTGACTGCGCTGCAACCACGATCAAACAATCGGTAGCGAACGCTCCACAATGCCGGCAAACAGCGCCGAACCGAGTGGCAGGACGCTGTCGTTGAAGTCGTAGCAGCTGTTGTGAAGGAAGCAGCTGCCCACACCGCCGATGACACCACCTTTGCCGTCGGGTAGTTGCTCGCCTTGTCCCAGGCGCAAGTAAGCGCCGGGCTTGACCCGGAGCATGAAAGAGAAATCCTCCGAACCCATGCTGGGTTCGAGGTTGCGCACAACATTTTCGGCGCCCACGAGTTGTTCGGCCACGCTGGTGGCCAGCGCGTATTCGACCGGTGAATTGATGGTGGCCGGGTAAATGCGCTCGTACTTCACCGTGGCCGTGGCGCCAAACCCCTGCGCCACCGCCGAACACAGCTCCTTCAGCCGCCGCTCCACAAGATCCTGTACCTCGGGTTTGAAAGTACGAACCGTGCCTACCAGCGTGGCGTTGCCCGGCACGACGCTCATGGCGCCCAGGTCACCCGCCCGCACCGCGCAAATGCTGATGACGGCGTTGTCCATGGCCTTTACGTTGCGCGACACAATGCTCTGCACCGCCGTGATGATGTGAGCGGCCACCAGCACGGAATCCACCGCGAGATAGGCATGTGCGCCGTGCCCACCCTTGCCGGTGACCTCGATGGTGATGCGGTCCGCCGCTGCCATCATCGGGCCCGGATTGATGCCTATGGTGCCGGGTTGCATCGCTGGCCAGTTGTGCATGGCGTAAATAGCCTGCACGGGAAAGCGCTCAAACAGGCCGTCCTTCATCATCGCCTCGGCCCCGCCGCGCCCCTCTTCCGCAGGCTGAAACACCAGTACGGCATCACCCGCAAAGTTGCGTGTCTCGGCCAGGTAGCGGGCAACCCCCACCAGCATGGTGGTATGCCCGTCATGTCCACAGCCATGCATCAAGCCAGTTTTGGCAGACTTCCAGCCAAACTCGTTGTGCTCGGTCATGGGCAAGGCATCCATGTCGGCGCGCAAGCCGATCATGGGCCTGGAAGGGGACGAGTCGTCGGCACCAGTGGGCTGCTGGCCCTTGATGACCGCCACGACACCCGTCTTGCCTATACCGGTGTGTACTTCGTCAACGCCGCACAACTTGAGCGCATGCACCACCCGGCTGGAGGTGTAAACCTCTTCGAAGCCGAGTTCAGGATGGGCATGCAGGTCACGCCGGAAGGCGGTCAACTCGGGGTGGTACTGCGCAATTTGCGCGAAGGCACGGCCTGAGGCACGTAAGGGAGAAGATCGATCCGGGGTGGCAATGCTTCCCGCTGCGGCGGGCTGGATGGAAGAGGCATCTGGAAGATTGGTCGGAGCGCGCATGTCAGTGAAATCGCGAGTTCAGCAGCCTGAATACTAGTCTTGAAGGAGAGGCGGCGCAAATTCAGGGACTTGCGAGATCTGTAGCAACCGCGGCGTCATCACTTGAGCCATTGACGGCACCATTGCCGGCGAGACGAGAGCACCGGTGTGACTCTTGAGGCTGACGGGGCCATACCATGCCTTGGTCGTTTGCCGTGTATTGTCGGTGTCGGTCATGATGGCAATGCCGACCAGCGCACCAGGCGCCTCACCGAAAGCTTTTTCGTAGTCTGCGCGAACGTCACGCTGGTAGTCGAGCCAGCGGTCAAGGCGGCCGGGACCGGATTCAATCACCAGCTTGCGGATCCGGTCGGTACGGGTGTTGATGATCACGCTCTCGGGTGCGCTGTGAGAGCCCCACACATACATAAGCGTGGCATAAGGCAGTGGCTCACCTGTCAGCACCAGCGCCAGCTCCGACAGCATGGCGTTCTTGGCGGAAAACTTGGAGCGGTCGCCTTCAAACGCAAGAACCAGACGCACCGGCGAATCATCACGGTCACGTTGCGTTATGTCGGCACCCGAAATCATTTTCGGCACCTTCCAGGAAAAGCCCAGGGTTCCCAGCGCCGAGGGCTCGATGCGCAAGTCCTGCCGCAGCATGCTGGCCGCGCTGTCGGACTCACTGAAAATGGCATTGCGTCCATCCAGCCGAACGGCCCGATAGCGCGTGGATTTTTTTCCTGGAAACGTGCAGTGTCGCCATTTGGCGGCATCGGCGTCCGTACTTGCGGACGACACGGAAACCCAGTCGACGTTCGTTCCGACCGAGGATACAGAAGGTCCGAATCCCGTACACGCCGCAACCAGAAGCAGACAACCAGTAGCCAGCAATCGCGTCGTGCAAGGGAGGAGGCTGTGATATGACAATGACAGTGGCATTGAAAGAAAAGGAGGCGTTGATGCCCCTAATATCTTGTTGTAGGTCAGTTCAAATAGCAGGAGCTGACTATTTAACGCAGTGGAAGCAGAAAAGTTTCACAAAAACTCCGGATACCTCACCCTCAAGCAACATTTTTTCTACGAAAAAAAGCCGCCTCGGGTTACCCCGAGACGGCTTTCAGATTCTCATCAGAAACTGGCGTTAAGCCAGCTTCAGATTAGAACGTGTGGCGAATACCAGTGGCCAACAGCGTACGCTTGCTGGTGGTAGAAGCATTGGTACCAGACTCAACCTTGGTATTGATGTAGCCAGCGTACAAAGTCGTGCGCTTGGACAGATCGTACGTACCGAGCAGGCTGTAGCCATGACCCTTGTTGGTGGAACCGGCGCCTTCGCTCTTGGCGCGCTCGTAGCCCATGGCCACAGAGGCTGCACCGAACGGCACGCTCAAGCCGATTTGGTACTCTTTGTCTTTGAGCGTGTTGTTCTTGGCGGTGTTGTAGCTACCGACCAGTTTCACAACGCCGAAGTCATAGCTTGCACCCAGCAAGTTGTACTTACGCGAATCAGCGACAACAGCAGGAGTACCTACAGCAGCCCCGCCGGTAGCACCGAGGAACATGGTGGAGCCAACAGTCTCTTTTTCACGCTGATATCCGTAACCAACCAACAGAGGGCCGTTAGCATATTTCAGATGAACGCTGGTGCTGTTGGAAGCAGAAGCGGTAGCGGTCTTGTCTTCGCCGAAGCCATAAACCACTGCGCCGCTGAAGCCGCCGAAGCTTGGCGAGTCGTAACGGACGGAATTGTTGGTACGGTTGCTGTAGTCTTGAATGCCCGTGCCCCACACAGTGCCGGTCTGGGCAAAGGTGTTGGAGTCATAGGTATTGTTGGTAGCGCCGCGGAGCGAGTCATAAGCGGTGTACTGGCGGCCCAGGCGAACTTCGCCGAAGGAACCCTTCAGACCAACACTTGCGACACGACCAAACAGGACGCTGGCGGTAGAAGAGGCACTGCCGCCGTTGTTGGCCAGAGCACCGGTAGAGATGTCAAAACCGCTTTCGAGGGTGAACACTGCAGCCAAACCGCCGCCGAGGTCTTCACTGCCACGCATGCCCCAACGCGAGCTGCTCAAGCCGCTGCCGTCGATCTTGCCTTGGCTAAGTTTGGTTTCGGTACCGCCGGTGGACACTTTGGTAACGTTCTGGCCGATGAATGCATCAGCAACGCCGTACAGGGTCACAGAGGATTGGGCATGTGCAACGCCAGCGGTTGCAGCGAGTGCAGCCAGGGCGATAAGAGTCTTTTTCATTGAGAGTTTCTCCAAGGTTAAACATAGGGCTCCGGCACGGGGACCATTTCAGACTTACGCCTTCTTGGCACCACCAGAGACCCGGGCCAACCCCCGTTTCGGGAAGTTGGGTCTATTGCACCAGACTGGGCTTCAATTCGCAAAGGAATGCCCAAAAAAACAGCCAACTCGTTGTGCTCAAACCACAAAGCAGGCGCATCAAGTGGAAAAGAAACAACGCCCGGCAAAAGTTGTGATTTCTCCGCACCAAATCCCGGTTTTACAGGGCGATTGCGGCCGATCCATGAAAAAAGCCGTTTCAGCGAAACGGCTTTTTTGTTGATCCCGGACAGCCGGGCTTTAGTTCAGTTCTGGATTAGAACGTGTGGCGAACGCCAACACCGTAGGTGCTGGTCTTGCGATCAGCAACACCGGAGCCGGTTTCCTTACCGCTCTGAACACCTGCGTACAGGTTGGTGCGCTTGGACACTGCATACAGGCCAGCCAGACCGTAGCCGGTGCGCTTCAACTCAGGAAGACCACCCAGACGGGTGCTCTTGGAGCGGGCATAACCGCCAGACAGGGTGAACGTGCTGCTAACAGGGAAGTCCAGACCAATCTGGTATTCCTTCGTCTTGTCTGCGGCCACGCCGGTGATGGGAGTGGCGCCGTTCTTCACCTCGCCGTAGGCACCCAGCAGCTTGACCACGCCGAAGTCATACGAGCCATTCAATTGGGTGTACTTGATCGCCGTGCTGGCGCCGGTGGTTTTTTCGGTCTGGTAAGCCAGGGAAGCTCCGATGGGGCCATTCGCGTAAGCCACGTTCATGCTGGCAATTTTGCCGGCACTGACGGTAGCGGTTTTGTTTTCGCCGAAGCTGTACATCGCAGCCGCACTGAAACCACCGAAGTCAGGGGTTTGGTAATACACGGAATTACCAGGACGGTCTTGATAGCTGTTGCTGGCCCACACGCTGGTGGAAGGCGCGAACAGGAGGGAGTCGAAGCCAGCGGCACCAGAACCCTTGACCATGTCATAAGGCGTCCACATTTTGCCGAGCTTCAGTTCACCGAAACCACCAGACAGGCCAACCCAAGACTGACGGCCAAAGATCGCATTCGAAGAGTTGCCCGGTGCGCCATACGGGTTGGAGTAGTTGTTCGCCACGCCAGTGCTAGGGTCAAAGCCGGCTTCCAGCAGGAAATTGGCTTTCAGTCCGCCGCCGAGGTCCTCAGAACCTTTCAGGCCGAAACGGCTGGTCTGCAGACCACCGCCGCTGCCAGAGAAAGGATGTGCAACGTTCACGCCGGATTGGCTGAGGTTGTTGTCTTTCACGGTACCGACCCAAGCGTCGACCAAGCCGTAGAGGGTCACGTTGGATTGAGCAGAGGCTACGCCCGAAACGGCGAGCACTGCCAAAGCAACCAAGCTTTTTTTCATCATTAGAAATCTCCAAAAGGTGGAAAACAAACACTGCGACTAAATACACATTTATAAGGGCTCAGTGACTACCCTTAGACCAATTTAACCAAATAGTCATAAATGACACCAACTCTTATCTCTACTATTAGCAACGTTCATACCTGAATTGTTGGGCCGTAACAACGCGCGGAATTTTGCGCACGCTACAGGTGCGTGGGAAGAAGCTGCAAGATTTCGCGCCGTACGAGGAGCAAGGCCTCGTGGATCAAATCAAAGCCCCAAAGCAGGGCATTCACTCCGGACGCGCCCCGCGTTGGTGATATCACCGGCAAACACCGGTCCTAAAGCCGAAACACCGCCTAAAACGTGCGAGAAGACAAGCGCGGCACGAGCCGCTCGCATGAACCGTTGTAATCACGAGTCACTCTTTAGCCGCCTGAGCGTCTCGCTTGGGGAATTAGAGACAAAACCCTAGCCTCAAATCGCGTGCACCCAAGCCGGTGTCGGAGCACCTTCAGAAGTCGTTTGGAAACCTCGCTCTCAGAGGGAAAGGGGGCCTCCAATCCCCTCCCTTCCGGGCGCTGCTTTCCGCTCACGTCAGCGTCAAGAACATCGGGTTTTCCCTTGTCGCGAAAGTGATACCCCCGGTAGTGACACTCTTTACGGGTCGCGGCATCACCATTAATCTTCCGTTCACAGAGATGCCTGCGAAGACAGGCGCCAAGACGGCTTGTTTATCTATTGCTACCCTTTCAATTACAACTCCTGGAGACTCCATGAAAAAACTGACCCTCGTTGCAACTGCGATCATGGGACTTTTGTCCACTTCCGCGGCTATGGCGCAAAGCACCGTGACCCTCTACGGCATTGTTGACGCTGGCTACAACCAGGTGAGCGGTTTGCGTCAAGGCACCGTGAGCACCATCGCCAGCGGCATCATGGAAGGTTCGCGTTTTGGCATGCGTGGCACCGAAGACATCGGCGGTGGTTACAAGGCTATTTTTACGCTGGAAAACCGCTTTGAAGCAGATACCGGTGCACTGGGCAACAGGACGAATTCAGGCGCACAGTTGCCCGATCGCATGGTCAACGCCAACTTGCTGGTACCCACCTTTTCCGCCGCACAGCAAGCCGGTCTGCAGACAAACTTTTTCACACCCATTGCCGCCAGTATCGGTGCCGGCCTCGGCGTCAACACGGCAAATAACCTGTTTGACCGCCAAGCTTTTGTCGGCCTGATTACCCCGGTTGGCGCTATTACCCTGGGCCGTCAATACACTCCAGGCTATCTGGTTGGCGCCACCTTCGACGCCTCGCAAACCCAATCCAGCCTGGCTGCAGGGCAGGTTGCCAGTTTCCCCCCTGCCTTTGACATTCGCCTGAGCAACACCATTCAGTACGCCATCCAGACCAGTGGTGTGACCGCCTCGCTCATGTATGGCGCCGGTGAGGCAGCCACCACCACAGTCGGCAATTCAGCCAGCCGTTTCCTAGGTGGAATGGTCATGTACAAGGCTAGCGGCTGGTCAGTCGGCTTCGGTCACAACACCAAGAACAATAGCAGCGGCCAAAAATCCCTGACCAACAATGTGTTGGGCGCGACCGTTGACGTCGGCCCAGGCACCATTTACGGTCAGTACGCTACGATCAGAGACGAAAACCCGGACGCTCTGGCACTTATCGCCCCGAGCCTGGCCACCCCTGCAGCCACCGCTGGCCTGACCGCTCTGGGTACCAATGCAGCGACGATTCTTGCAGCGTACTCCAATGCGCTCCAGCAGAACGCCGCCCTCATGCATGTCGGCTACCGCATGACCACCGGTCCACACACCATTGTGGTGGCCTACAACCGGCTGAATGACAAGCGGTCCAACAACGCTGACACCTCATCGTATGGTGCGACCTATACCTACGCGCTGTCCAAGCGCACCAACCTGAATGCCGTGCTGACGCGCTTCAACAACAAGGGTACGGGCCAAGCCGCTCCTGGCGGCAACGGCTTCCTCGGCGGCGTGACCTCTTCTGCGGGCGTGGATTCCACCAACATCGCGTTTGGCATTCGCCACACGTTCTAAATCCGGGACTGCTCCGGATTCGATCCGGCCTCCTGTCAAAGCCCCCGCCTGGGGGCTTTTTTGTTTCCGCTTTCCTGGTGCTGCGACAGGGATAACATGGAATCATCGCTATCCCGGAGAATGCAAAACATGACTACCGCACTCGACACCGCACTGAATGCCGCGGACGGCGCGCTGCGCACGCTGTTTGCCGCTCCGCGCGCCAGCCGTACCTGCCCCACCGTGCCGGGCGAAAAAACGGAGCTCACCGCCCCCGACAAAGCGCACTCAGGCGCGCTGATGCGGGTCAACCACGTCGGCGAAGTCTGTGCCCAGGCACTTTATTCCGCGCAAGCCCTCGGCACCCGCGACCCGGCCCTGCGGGAACATTTCCTGCAGGCCAGCCGCGAAGAGGGTGACCACCTGGCCTGGACGAAAAACCGGCTTGACGAACTTGGCTCCCGGCCTTCGCTGCTCAATCCGCTCTGGTACGCAGGTGCGTTCGGCTTAGGCTTGGTCGCCAGCCGGCTCGGTGACCGCTTGAGCCTGGGCTTTGTCGTGGAAACGGAGCGGCAGGTTGAAGCGCACCTGGCAAGCCACCTCGAGCGCCTGCCAGCCGGGGACCATGAGTCGCGCGCCATCGTGGCGCAAATGAAGGACGATGAAGCGCTGCACGCGCGCGAGGCCGAAAAAGCTGGCGCGCTTCAATTGCCCGCTCCGGTGAAAGCCTTGATGCGCTCTGCGGCGCGCGTGATGACTACTACAGCGCACTACATCTGAGCAGCGCTTTCTGAAAACGTAAAAGCCATCCGGGCATTTGCTATCAATTTAATAGCTCCTCGCGCTCATCCACAAAGGGCTTGAACATAAAACAATGCTCAACCCTCAATCACCTCAAAGCTGGTCGTGATCTCTGCGGTTTTGGCCAGCATGATGGTGGCCGAGCAGTATTTGTCGTGGCTCATGGCCACGGCACGTTCCACCGCAGTGGTGGCCAGGCCGCGCCCCGTGACGACAAAATGCATGTGGATTTTGGTGAATACCTTGGGGTCGACAGGCGCCCTTTCGGCACTCAGCTTGACCGAGCAGCCCCGAACGTCCTGGCGGCCGCGCTTGAGGATGAGCACCACATCGTAGGCTGTACAGCCGCCGGTCCCGGCCAGCAAGGTTTCCATCGGCCGCGGCGCCAGGTTAGCCCCACCGTTTTCCGGCTTGTCGGCATCAGGCGCCCCGTCCATCACCAAAGTATGGCCGCTGCCGGTTTCAGCCAGAAAGCTCATTCCGGAGCGCGACCCCGTGACCGCCGTCGGGCCTGTCCAACTCACCGTGCATTCCATGAATCTCTCTCCTTATGCATAAAATTTATGATTAAACCGTGAAAAATGTCAAATTTACGCCACAAGATATTGTGCAGCGCAACATCAGCCCGGTATACTGAAATCATCGCATCAAGATCGGTTGCCGCACGGCACCAGGTCTTTTTGCACCGGTTGTCTCCTCCACCTCCTCTAAGGGTGGATTTACAGGCCCAGACTGCAAAGTCTGGGCCTTTTTTCTTGCCCACTATGATGTCAGGCTGCGAGAAAAACATGCCAACCCACACCAAACAAGCCACCCGCCCTGCTTCTAAAGTTGCCAAAGCCGCCAAAGCGCCCGGGAAGCCTTCCGGAAAAACGTTAAAGCCAGCGCTGAAACCAGCGGACTACCTGAAAAAGATCCTGACGGCCCGGGTCTATGACGTGGCGGTGGAATCAAATCTGGAGCCCGCCAAAAACCTGAGCCTGCGCCTCAAAAATACCGTGCTGCTCAAGCGTGAAGACCAGCAACCGGTGTTCAGCTTCAAGTTGCGGGGCGCCTACAACAAGATGTCGAACCTGAGCCCGGAGCAGCTCAAAAAAGGCGTGATCTGCGCTTCAGCCGGCAACCATGCCCAGGGCGTTGCGCTCAGCGCGCAAAAGCTCGGCACGCGCGCGGTGATTGTGATGCCCACCACCACGCCGCAGCTCAAGGTCGATGCGGTCAGGGCCTGGGGCGGCAATGTCGTGCTGCACGGAGAGAGCTACTCCGATGCCTACGCCCACGCAGTCGTGCTCGAGAAAAAACAGGGCCTGACCTTTGTGCACCCGTTTGACGACCCTGACGTCATCGCCGGGCAGGGCACCATCGCGATGGAAATCCTCATGCAACTGCAAAGCCTCGGCTCCAGCCGGCTCGACGCCGTGTTTGTGGCCATCGGCGGCGGCGGGCTGATCTCCGGCGTTGCCAATTACATCAAGGCCGTGCGGCCGGAGATCAAGGTCATCGGCGTGCAGATGAACGACTCCGACGCGATGCTGCAGTCGGTCAACGCCAAAAAACGCGTGACCTTGAGCGACGTGGGCCTGTTCGCCGACGGCACGGCCGTCAAACTGGTCGGCGAGGAAACCTTTCGCATCAGCCGCGAGTTGGTCGATGAATTCATCACCGTCGACACCGACGCCGTCTGCGCCGCCATCAAGGATGTTTTTGTCGACACACGCAGCATCGTCGAGCCGTCCGGCGCGATGGCCGTGGCCGCCATTAAACAGTATGTGGCCAGCCACAAGGTCAAGGGTGAAACATACGCCGCGATTTTGTGTGGCGCCAACATGAACTTTGACCGCCTGCGCTTTGTGGCCGAGCGAGCCGAAGTCGGCGAAGAGCGTGAGGCCTTGTTCGCCGTGACGATCCCTGAGGAGCGCGGCAGCTTTCGGCGCTTTTGCGAAGCCATCGGCGATTTGCCGGGTGGCCCGCGCAGTGTGACGGAGTTCAACTACCGCATCAACGACGACGCAAAAGCGCACGTTTTTGTGGGCCTGACGACCTCCGCCAAAGGCGAAAGCGGCAAGATTGCCGCCTACTTCTCGCGCCACGGTTTCAAGGCGCTGGACCTTACGCATGACGAGCTCGCCAAGGAGCACATCCGCCACATGGTGGGTGGGCACAGCGCACTGTCCAAAGACGAGCGCCTGCTGCGCTTCATCTTCCCCGAGCGCCCCGGCGCGCTGATGAAGTTCCTCTCCAGCATGCGGCCGGGCTGGAACATCAGCCTCTTTCATTACCGCAACCAGGGCGCCGACTACGGCCGCATCCTGGTGGGCCTGCAAGTGCCCAAGGCCGACAACAAGGCCTTCAAGGACTTCCTCGACACGCTGGGTTACCCCCACGTCGAAGAAACCGCCAATCCCGCTTATCGGCTTTTCCTTCAAAGTTAACTGCACAGTTGACTGCCGAGCCCACAAAGCCTACCCGCCATGACCTCACAGGACACACCTTCGGCAATACCGGCTTTGGCCAACACCTCGGTGTGCCCCCGCTGCGGCGCAGGTTTGCGCTGCGGCATGGTGGCGGGGGACGCCGAATGCTGGTGTGTCAAGCTGCCGCACGTCATACCCGTTCCCTCCGAACGAACCCCGCAACCGGAAGGCAGCGCGCTGTCGTGCTTCTGCCCCGCCTGCCTCAAACAAGTTACCGATGAACGCTCCCGACTTTCCGCCCGCCCGCCTGCCCGCGATTGAGCCCACCGCCAACCTCCCGCTGGAGGCAAAGCTACGGCACAAGATCGACCACAAGACCAAGCCCCAGGGCGCGCTCGGCCGCCTTGAAAGCCTGGCGCTGCAGCTGGGCTTGATCCAGCAGCAGGAAAGCATCACGCTACGCGATCCGCAAATGGTGGTGTTCGCGGCCGACCACGGCATTGCCGCCGAAGGCGTCTCCGCCTTTCCGCAGGCCGTCACGGTGCAGATGGTGGGCAACATGCTGGCCGGCGGCGCCGCCATCAATGTATTTGCGCGCCAGCACGGCTTTGCGCTGCAAGTGGTGGACTCGGGTGTGGCGGCCGATTTTTCGGCCCACCCGCAGCTGCTGCAGCGCAAGATCGCGCACGGCACGCGCAACACCCGCCACGAGCCCGCCATGGCGCCGGCCGAGGCGCAGGCCGCGTTGCACGCGGGCATGGACATCGTGCGAAGCCTGCCCGGCAACGTCGTGGCTTTCGGCGAAATGGGCATTGCCAACACATCCGCCGCAACCCTGCTGTTCGCCCGCCTGGCAGGCGTCAGCATCGAGGACGCAACCGGACGCGGCACGGGCCTGGATGACGCGCAACTCGCACACAAACGCCAGGTGCTGGCGGCAGCGCTAGCCCTTCACGCTGGCGCGACGCAAGCTCTCGATGCACTGGCTGCCTTGGGTGGCTTTGAAATCGCCATGATGGCCGGCGCGATGCTGCAGGCCGCGAGTGAGCGCCGCGTGGTGCTGGTCGACGGCTTCATCGCCGGCGCGGCCGCGCTGGTCGCGCAAGCGCTGACGCCCGCAGTGCAGGACTACATGGTGTTTTGCCATCAGGGCAACGAACACGGTCACCGCCTGTTGCTGGCGCATCTCAAGGCCCAGCCCCTGCTTGAACTCGGCCTGCGCCTGGGTGAAGGCACGGGCGCGCTGCTGGCCTGGCCGCTGGTGCAATCGGCGGCGGGCTTCCTCAACGAAATGGCCAGCTTCGACTCGGCCGGCGTGAGCGGCCGGGAAGACGCCTAAACGCATGGACCTCGCATGACATCCATTACCCGGTTTGTCCGCGAGTTCCTGCTCGCCGTCCAGTTCTTCACCCGCATTCCGGTCACGGGGCGGCTGGCCGCCTGGGTAGGCTACAGCCCCGAGCTGCTGCGCGCCAGCGCCGGCCACTTCCCCGGGGTCGGCATTCTGGTGGGCCTTTTCGGCGCTGCCGTGTACGCCCTGTTCCATGCGGTTTTGCCCGACACCACCTTCGCGCCGCTGGTGGCCGCAGCGTTTTCCACCGCCGCCACCGTGCTGCTGACAGGCGGTTTTCATGAAGACGGCCTGGCCGATGTGGCCGACGGCCTGGGCGGCAGCCACGACAAAACCCGCGCGCTCGAAATCATGAAAGACTCGCGCGTGGGGGCCTTCGGTGCCATGGCGCTGGTGCTGGCCGTGCTGTGCAAGGTCTCGCTGCTGGCCATACTCGGCTCGGTCGAAGGCGTGCCCGCCGGCTGGGGCGACTGGGAAGAAGCGCCTTTTGGCAGCTGGTATGCCTGCGCCGCGCTGCTCACCGGCCATATCGTGTCGCGCAGCCTGCCACTGCTGCTGATTTACCTGCTGCCCCATGCAGGCGACACCGCCACGTCCAAGTCCAAGCCGCTGGCCGACCAGATATCCTCTGGCAGTCTGCTGGTGGGTTTTACTTGGTGCCTCGCCGCACTGGCACTGGCCACCTTCGTACTCGACGTCATGAACCTCATCGTCGCCTGCAGCTTCGCCGTGCTGGCCTTGTTGTGGATGGGCCGGCTCTTCAAGCGGCGCCTGGAGGGTTTCACCGGCGACTGCCTCGGCGCGACTCAACAAGTTTGCGAAATCGCTTTCTACCTGGGTCTCGCCGCCAGCTTATGAAACAAGCCCCCACGCTTGTCACTTCGTGTACTGCGCTGCCCCCGGAGGGGGCGCTGCGCCTGCGGCCCGGCAAAGCCGGTTCCGCGGCCCCGGCTGGCATTTGCAGCGTAGTTTGGTTGAGTGGGGTTCCACACTTTTCGCTTCGTACTGCGCTGCTCCGAGCTGGCTTTTGAATGAACCTCTGGCTCGTCCGCCACGCAACACCCCTGGTTGAACCCGGCATTTGCTACGGCCGGCAGGATATCGCAGCCGACGTAGCGGCGACCGCAGAATGCGCGAAATCACTGGCCATTTTGATCCCCGCCGCAACCCGCGTCGTCAGCTCTCCGCTACAAAGATGTGAGCAGCTCGCGCACGTCCTGCAAGGGCTGCGGCCCGATTTAGCTTATAAAACTGACCCGCGGCTACAGGAAATGGACTTCGGCAACTGGGAAGGCCGCGCGTGGCAAGACATTGCCCCAGCCGAGCTGCAAGCCTGGACCGACGGCTTTGCGCACCATGCCGTGGGCGGCAACGGCGAAAGCACCATGCAGGTCATGGCGCGCGTGGCTTCGGCCTTTGACGAGCTGCAGGGCCCAAACGATACGCTGTGGATCACACACGCGGGGGTCATGCGCGCCACGGAACTGATTGCACGCGGCGTGCGTCAGATCAGTCACGCCAGCGACTGGCCCGTAAACGCACCCGCCTACGGACAATGGTGCAAACTCGACCTGATATGAACACCCCCGCTGCTTGCTCACTGCGTGTAACCGCCTCCCCCCTTGCAGGGGGCGATGCCTGCGGCCTGGCAAACCCAGTTCCGCGGAGAATACAGAATTACCCCCGTCGGATGCTCGCTTCGCGTAGCACCTTCCCCCCTTGCAGGGGGCGACGCTTGCGGCCTGGCAAAGCCAGTTCCGCGGCGTCTGCTGGTGTCGTGCCGCGCCGAGCGTTGAGCGCAAAAAAGCAGTATTCCCAAGCGATCTGACAACAACAAGGCATCAACAATGGCAGCAACTCTGGATGGTCAGCTCGTGGTGGCGATCTCGTCACGCGCGTTGTTTGACTTTGAAGAAGAAAACCAGGTCTTTGAAACCGGCATGACGGCTGAGCCTGTGCCCGGCGCCAAAAAGGACGCGGCCTACATGAAGCTGCAGCTCGAGCGCCTCGACGTGCCCGCAAAACCCGGCGTAGCGTTCTCGCTGGTCAAAAAACTGCTGGCCTTCAATGAAGTGCCCGAAAGCGCCGGCGAGGCGGCCAGTTCCACAACACCCACCCAGCGCGTGGAAGTCGTGATCCTCTCGCGCAACGACCCGGTTTCCGGCATGCGCGTGTTCCGCTCGGCCCAACACTACGGCCTGAAGATTGAGCGCGGCACTTTCAACCGCGGCGAAGCGCCCTGGCGCTACCTGAAGCCGCTGCACGCCAACCTGTTCCTGTCTGCTCACCTGAGCGATGTGCGTGATGCGCTGCTGGCCGGCGTGCCCGCAGCACAGGTCTACCCGCATTCGGTGCGTGCCAGCGATGCACACCCCAACGAAGTACGCATCGCCTTCGACGGTGACGCAGTGCTTTTTTCGGACGAAGCCGAACGCGTCTTTCAGGCCCAGGGCCTGTCAGCCTTTCAGCAACACGAACGCGACAAGGCCGCGCAGCCTCTGCTGGCAGGCCCGTTCAAGCCCCTGCTGGAAGCCCTGCACCGCCTGCAGCAGGTGGGAACTTCGCACATGCGCATACGCACGGCCCTGGTCACTGCGCGCAGCGCCCCAGCGCATGAGCGCGCCATCCGCACGCTGATGGACTGGAATATCGAGGTCGATGAAGCCATGTTCCTGGGGGGTCTCGCCAAAGGCGAATTCCTGCGCGAATTCGAGCCCGACTTCTTCTTTGACGACCAGACCGGCCACGTGCATTCCGCTTCACAGCATGTGCCCTCGGGCCATGTGGCCAGCGGTGTTTCCAACCAGCTTTCCTGAATTCCAACCCCACGGTTTAAAAAAATGACGCCATCCATTCCCGCTCCGGGGTCTATTTCCAAACTGCACTCCTTTCGGGCTTTCGTTGCCCGGGTCTGGGCGCTGGCTGCGCCCTATTTCAAGTCGGAAGACAAATGGAAAGCGCGCGGCCTGTTGCTGGCCATCGTGCTGTTGAACCTGGGCACGGTGTACATGGCCGTGCAATTCAACGACTGGTACCGTGTGTTTTATGACGCGCTCCAGAACAAGGACCAACCAGTGTTCTGGCAACAACTTGGACGCTTCACTTATTTGGCTTTCGGCGCCATCATCATCGCGGTTTACAAGTTTTATCTGACCCAGGTACTTGAGATGCGCTGGCGTGCCTGGATGACACGCGACTATCTGGGCCGCTGGCTTTCCAATCGAGCCTTCTACAAGATGGAGCTGGCGCGGTATGCGACAACCGGTCATGACAAGGGACAGTCTGCAGCCAACGCCAGCCCGGACAATCCTGACCAACGTATTCAAGAAGATTTGAATCTTTTTACGCACTACACCGTCACCCTCAGCATGGGCTTGCTGAATGCTGTGGTCACACTGGTCAGCTTTGTCGGCATCCTCTGGGGGCTGTCGGGCTCCTTTTCATTCGTGCTGGCCGGTAACAGCTACTCCATCCCCGGCTACATGGTCTGGGCGGCCGTTGTGTATTGTGCGGTTGGCAGCGTGATCACCCATTACATAGGCAGGCCGCAGATCAAGCTCAACTTCATGCAACAACGCTATGAAGCCAATTTTCGACACCACATGGTGCGTGTGCGCGAATACGGCGAATCCATCGCGCTAGACCACGGCGAATCCGTGGAACGCACCCAGCTGAACGGTCGATTTTCAACCTTACTTGCCAACTACTTAGACTTGATACGCGCGCAGAAGAGGTTGCTCTGGTTCACCGCTTTTTTTGGCCAGGCGGCCACCATCTTTCCTTTCTTTGTGGCCGCACCACGATTTTTCAGCGGCGCCATCCAGTTGGGACAACTCATACAGATCTCGTCCGCTTTTGGCAAAGTGCAGGATTCCCTAAGCTGGTTCATCGACAACTACAGCAGTCCCCCCGGCATTCCAGGATTTGCAGGATGGATTGCCACCACCGACCGCCTGACCAGTTTTGAGGACAGCATGACGGCGCAGACGAAAAACAACGCCGCGTTACTGACAACAGTCTCCCCGGTGCTCGAATCGCACGACCTCAATGTCTCTCTGCCAACTGGGGCAGTTCTTCTGGCAAGCACATCACTTCATGCCGGCGCCGGCGATCATGTCCTGCTGAAGGGCCCCTCCGGCAGCGGGAAATCCACGTTGTTCCGTGCCTTCGCGGGCATCTGGCCTTTCGCCAGCGGCAGCATCGCGCTGCCTGACGAAGCGATGTTCATTCCGCAGCGGCCTTATTTCCCCAATGGGCCCCTCAAGGACGCCCTGGCCTACCCCGAACCCGCCGCACGTTACAGCGATGAAGCGCTGAGGCTAGCGCTGGAAGAGGTCTTTCTGCCACAGCTGGCTAACCGGCTGGACGAGGAAGACGCATGGAGCCAGAAGCTGTCTGGCGGCGAGCAGCAACGCCTGGCGATTGCCCGGGTATTGCTCAAAAAACCCCGCTGGATTTTTGCTGACGAAGCCACCAGCGCGCTTGACGAGGCTGCTGAAAGAATGCTTTACGAAAAGCTGCTGGCACACGTCCAGTCGGTGAACGGCGGCATTGTGTCGATCGCTCATCGCTCCACCGTGGCAGCTTTCCACAACAAGCGCTGGGAATTTGAAAAGCAGCCCGACGGTTCGCCGGCGCTGTACCGGCTCAACGAAGGTCCCGCACAGGAAGCGCGCTGAATGCCGGAAGAAGCCGCCAGACCCGCCCAGCCGCCCGCAACCGCAGACCTCTCCGCCTGGGCGCCCATCAAGCGCCCGGTGTTCCGCATGCTGTGGAGCACCTGGCTGGTCGCCAACATCTGCATGTGGATGAACGATGTGGCGGCGGCCTGGATGATGACCTCCATGACCACGTCACCGCTTTGGGTGGCGCTGGTGCAGTCGGCGTCCACCTTGCCGGTATTCCTGCTGGGCCTGCCCAGTGGCGCCCTGGCCGACATCCTGGACCGGCGCCGCTACTTCATCATGACGCAGTTCTGGGTGGCGGTGGTGGCCACATTGCTCTGCATCACCGTGATCTCGGATGTCATGACGCCGCCACTTTTGCTGGCCCTGACCTTTGCCAACGGCGTGGGCCTGGCCATGCGCTGGCCGGTGTTTGCCGCCATCGTGCCCGAGCTGGTGCCGCGCGTGCAGCTGCCTGCCGCGCTGGCGCTCAATGGCGTGTCGATGAACGCGTCGCGCATCGTCGGTCCGCTGGTTGCCGGCGCCTTGATTGCCGGGGCCGGCACCGAATACGTGTTTGTGCTCAATGCCCTGCTGTCGGTCATCTCCGGGTTTGTCATCATGCGCTGGCGGCGCGACCATGCGCCCAGCCCGCTGGGGCGTGAACGCCTGGTCAGCGCGATGCGCGTCGGCCTGCAGTTTGTGAGCCAGTCGGCACGCCTGCGTGCGGTGCTGGTCCGCGTGGCCATCTTCTTTTTTCATTCCACCGCTTTGCTGGCACTGTTGCCGCTGGTGGCGCGGGGCCTGCACGGCGGCGATGCCGGCACCTTCACGCTGCTGCTGGCGTCCATGGGTACGGGCGCCATTGTCGCGGCGCTGAACCTGGCGCGGCTGCGCCAGTTGATGCCGCGCGATGTGCTGGTGATGCGGTCCACCCTGCTGCAATCCGTTTCCATGGCCATCATCGCGTTCGCGCCGAATGTGTATGTGGCCGTGCCGGCCATGCTGCTCAATGGCATGGCCTGGATCACCTGCGCCAATTCGCTCAGCGTGTCGGCCCAACTGGCCCTGCCCGACTGGGTGCGCGCGCGCGGCATGTCGATGTACCAGATGGCCATCATGGGCGCCAGCGCATCGGGTGCGGCCCTGTGGGGCCACGTGGCGGGCCTCACCAGCGTGTCCACCGGCCTGCTGGTGGCCGCTGCCAGCGGCTCGATCGTGATGATGGTGGCGCAGTACCTGGTGTCCGACCTCAGCATCGAGGAAGACATGACCCCGTCCCGCCAGTTCAAGGCCCCGGTGGCCGAGGCACCGCCCGGGGTGGGCCGCGTGGTGGTAAGGATTCACTACCAGATAGACCCGGTGCGCGCCGACGATTTCCGCGCGCTAATGCAGGAAAGCCGCCGCAGCCGCCTGCGCCAGGGTGCGCTTGAATGGGAGCTTCTGCGCGACGTCAACAAGACCGGCCACTACATCGAGCAGATCATTGACGAGTCATGGACGGAACATCTGCGCCGCTTCGACCGCGTGACGGCCAGCGACGTGGCGCTGCGCGAACGCAAACTCGGATTTCACCTGGGCGAAGAACCACCGCTGGTCACTCGCAGCGTGGTCGAGCCGCCCGGTCGTGGCTAATAGCCGGATTTTTTAACATCAACCAGGAGTCCCCCGTGATCGCCACCACACCCGCCGCCCCCTACTACGCCGTTATCTTCACATCACTGCGAACCGAAGGCGACAAGGGCTACGGTGACATGGCCGACCGCATGGCGGCCCTGGCTGCGCAACAACCGGGCTTTCTGGGCATCGAATCGGCCCGCGAAGGCCTGGGCATCACGGTGAGCTACTGGCAAGACCTGGCGTCCATCAAAGCCTGGAAGATGAATGCCGAGCACCTGGTAGCGCAGCAAACGGGTCGCAGCGACTGGTACACGCACTACAAAACCCGGATCGCGAAAGTGGAACGCGACTACGGGATGTGAGCCCCGGCTTAATCTGACTCCTTCCCCCGCTGGGGGAAGGTGGGGATGGGGGCCAGCGGCGTCCCACCATCTCCTTGTCGACCATATCAAACAGCTCCATCCCCCTATCCCAGAGCCCAGAGGGGAAGGACAAAGAAGCTCAGGCCGCTACCACGTAGCGGTCGTACCCCCGGGCCCGCAATTCGCACGCCGGGCACGTGCCGCAGCCATAACCCCATGCATGCCGATGCACGCGGTCACCCAGGTAGCAGGTGTGGGTGTGCTCCACGATCAGGTTCACCAGCGCTTCACCGCCGTTGGGCTCGCCGGATTTTTCACCGATGTCATGCGCCAGCCGCCAGGTGTCGGCCTTGTCGATCCACATCAGCGGCGTTTCGATCAAAAAGCGTTTGTCCATGCCCAGCGACAGTGCCAGCTGCATGGCCTTCATGGTGTCGTCGCGGCAATCGGGGTAGCCCGAAAAGTCGGTTTCGCAAACGCCGGTGACCAGCACCTGCAAATCTCGCCGGTAGGCCAGCGCGGCCGCCAGCGTCAGAAACAGCAGATTGCGGCCCGGCACAAACGTGTTGGGCAGGCCCGAGCTTTCCATCTTGAAGGCGACGTCGCGCGTCAGCGAGGTGTCGCTGACCTGCCCCAGCACCGCCAGGTCGAGCAGGTGGTCTTCACCGAGCTTGGGCGCCCACTGCGGAAACTGCGTCTTGATTTCACGCAGCACGTTGAGCCGTGCCTCCAGCTCCACCTTGTGGCGCTGGCCGTAGTCAAACGCCACGGTCTCGACACGTTCGTATTTGGACAGCGCCTGCGCCAGGCAGGTGGTGGAATCCTGCCCGCCAGAAAACAGCACCAGTGCAGAGGTATGCATCATCCCGTCACCGATCTTTTTCTTACAGCAGCTTGCGTTTGGCCAGGCTCTTCATCAGGGCCGAGATGCCGAAAGTCCAGGGTGCCGCCTTGTCGGATGTCGTGACGCGGTTCACCAGACTGCCGAGCTGCGGCGTCGCGACCGTCACCACGTCGCCCACCACATGGGTAAAGCCCTGGCCGGGGCCGTGGCGGTCTTGCGTGGGCGCAAACATGGTGCCCAGGAAGAGCATGAAGCCGTCGGGGTACTGGTGGTTTTCGCCAATGGCTTGGGCCACCAGGTCCAGCGGGTCACGGCTGATCTTTTTCAACGAGCTGCCGCCCTTCATCACAAAGCCTTCAGGGCCTGTCACGACGATGCTCAGGTCACTGCTGCGCACGTCGTCGATGGTGAAGTGTTCATCGATCAGACGAATGAAGGGGCCGATGGCGCACGAGGCGTTGTTGTCCTTCGCCTTGCCCAGCAGCAGTGCGCTGCGCCCTTCGAAGTCACGCAGGTTCACGTCGTTGCCCAGCGCCGCGCCCACCGTCTCGCCGCGCGAGTTGACGGCCAGCACGACCTCGGGCTCAGGGTTGTTCCAGTGGCTGTGCGGGTGTATGCCCACTTCAGCGCCGGTACCGACAGCACTCATCGGCTGGCTCTTGGTAAAAATTTCCGCATCGGGGCCGATGCCCACTTCCAGGTACTGCGACCACATGCCTTGGGCGATCAGCACGTCTTTCAGTTTGGCGGCTTCAGGCGAGCCGGGTTTGATACTGCCCAGGTTTTCGCCGATCACGCTGACCACGGCTTTACGCGCTTCGTCAGCCTTGCTGGCGTCACCGCCTGCCTGCTCTTCAATCACGCGCTCCAGCATCGACTCCACAAAAGTCACGCCCGAAGCTTTCAACGCCTGCAGATCGCAAGGCGCCAGCAGCCAGGGCTGCTTGGGGTCATGCGCATCCGCTGCGGAGTTGGCCAGCACCTCAGCCGTGCCCGCCAGGCGCGGCAGCGACGGCGCCGCGGCGCGAACCGCTTTGGCCACATCGGGTAACTCGAGCAACTGGCTAGCCGTGGGCGCCACGCGGGAAAGGTCGTACACGCCATCGGGTGTCACCAGGACCAGCACCGGCCCGGTACCCTCCATCCATACGCGCCCCACCAGCAAGGCGTCGGCGGCATCAACAGGCAAAGTGGAAGCAGGGCTCAGGAGATTTTTCATGGTGTTGAAACAGGTTTGCAGAAAAGGACAGCGCAAAAATGCGCTTGAAGCTGTCAATAGTACAAGGACTCCACCCCCCTTGGCCGCGGCCAGCCTACTACACTCACGCAAGCAAGCTTGCAGGTCAACGGTGCCGCGCTGCCAGGCCGGCAACCCGACCCTTCATCTCACCTTATTTTTAAGCCAAATATGCCTCCAGCCCGCGAACAACAAGCGCAAGCAGCTATTGAATTGATAGCGAGGCGGCGCGCCGTAAAACAGGGCCCGCGCCTGCTCGAAGCCCTTCGTCCGCTTGACCTGGAAGCCGGCTGGCAGGTGCAGCAGGAAGTCACCCGCCAGCTGGGCCAGGCGGTGGGCGGCTGGAAGGCCTCCCTGCCCAGCGCCGGAAAACTGGTGGCCGCGCCCATCTACCAGCCCACGATCAGCCGCGCGGCCATTTGCGCCGTGCCCTTCCCAGCCGGTGCCGACACGGTGGCGGTAGAACCCGAACTCGCGTTTGTGCTGGCCCAGGACCTGCCACCGCGTGAGCAGCCTTACACCCAAGCCGAGGTAGACGCGGCTGTTGGCGCCGTTCACGCTGCGCTGGAAATTTGCGCCAGCCGCTATACCGACCACACCGGCCTGCCGTTTGCCGAACTGCTGGCCGATGGTATCGTCAACAACGGCCTGTGGCTGGGGCCCGCACTGAGCGCGCCCGATGCGGCGGCGTTCCAGCTCAGTTGGCACATCGCGGACGGCCCTGCACAAACGGCGGATGCGCGGCACCCCGACGGCAACCCGCGGGCGCCGCTGTACTGGTTGGCCAACTTCCTTCGTGAACGCGGCGTAGGCCTTCAGGCCGGGCAGGCTGTCATCACGGGCTCTTACGCTGGCGTGCTCACATTGCCCATGGGAAAGCGCACACAGTTCGACTACGCAGGCCTGGCCCGGTTTGAGGTCGAGTTCCGCGGGCAATAGATACAGGGCGGTAGGGATATAGGACAGGAAAGGTCCGGAAATGGCCAGCCGCTTCGGCCCATGTTGCTAAGCTGTGCGGTTCAATTTCTCCAGCACATCCACAGCACAACAACGGAGCCACCATGCAAGCCCTTCATCACCAGCAGTTTGTCCAGCTTCACCAGGCGCCTCACGGCGTCTTGCTGTTGCCCAATGCGTGGGACGCCGCCAGCGTCAAAATTTTTGAGGCCTCCGGCGCGAAGGCCGTTGCCACCAGCAGCGCGTCGCTTGCCTGGGCCTGCGGCTATGCCGATGGCGGCGCATTGCCGCCCGATGAACTGCTGGACGCGGTCGCGCGCATCACCCGCGTCTTGAAAGTGCCGCTGACCGTCGACATGGAAGATGGCTACAGCCAGGACCCCGCTGAGGTGGGCCGCCTGGCCGCCGAACTGGTGGACGTATGCGCCGTGGGCATCAACCTCGAAGACGGCAGCGACGCCCCGGCCTTGCTGGCCGACAAAATCCGCGCCATACGCAGCGCACTCAAGGGCAAGCCGCTCTTCATCAACGCCCGCACCGATGTCTACCTGCGCAAACTCAAAGTCGACGGCACGCCGGCCCAGGCCAGCATTGCCCGTCTGAAGCTGTACCAGGAGGCCGGCGCCGACGGTGCGTTTGTGCCCGGCCTCACGGCCCTGCCTGAGGTGGAAGAAATCAGCGCCGCCATCACTCTGCCGCTGAACGTAATGGCCATGCCCGGGCTGCCGGCCATCGCCGCGCTGCAAGCGGCCGGCGCACGCCGCGTCAGTGTGGGCCCTTCCCCCTTTCAGGTGGCGTATGAGCACGCCAGAACCAGTGTCGAGGCGCTGCTCAAGCAAGACCTGTCGCCTTTGCTGGGCCCCAAGCTGGATTACTCGACCATGAACAAGATGCTGACGTTCGCCCGTTAATCCGCGCCCAGCCAACACGCACCGGGCCAGCGCGCCGCCATCGCCTGAATCCCCCGGGGTTCAGGCTTTTTTTTGGTCTTTTTGAGAGGCAGTGTCACAAACGGAATGGCTGGGCCGTCAATACGGTGTGACACCCAACTTTTAAACCTTTAAAGGAAAACACCATGACTGCCACTACGGCTACAGCTACCGCCGCCAACACCGCCCCCGTCCGTATGGACCTCGTTGTGCCCGATGTCATTCCCGCCTTGCTCAAGGTGCGCGAAGCCATCGACAACCTCGGCCTGGACAAAAAGCTTCACCATCTGGTGCATCTGCGCGCCTCACAAATCAACGGCTGCGCCTTCTGCGTGAAGATGCACCTGCGCGAAGCCCGTGAAGACGGCGAAAGCAACGACCGGCTGGACCGCCTCATTGTCTGGGCCCACGTCAACGATTTCAGCGAGGCCGAGAAAGCCGCCCTGGCCTGGACGGAGGCGCTGACGGTGCTCGACCACAAGACCGACTACGCCAGCCTGCGCGGCCGTTTGCGTACGTCCTTCACCGACAAGGAAATTGGCGCGCTGACCGCTACCATCGGCATGATCAACCTGTGGAACCGCACACAGGTCTCGGCACACTGAACAGCAAGATTTAGGCACACGTACCATGTCGAGCATCGACCCAACCGCCGTGTTTGAAGAAAGGCGCAGGCATTTATTTGGCCTGGCCTATCGCATCCTCGGCTCACGGGCCGATGCCGAAGACGCCGTGCAGGACGTCTTCATCAAATGGCTGGCCGCCGACCACACCACTATTGCCACGCCGGCCGCCTGGCTGACCGCCGTTTGCACGCGCCATTGCATTGACATGCTGCGCGACGCCCAACGCAGCCGGGTCGACTACGTCGGCACCTGGCTGCCCGAACCCATCCACACCCGCACCGAAGACACGCCCGAAACACACGCCTTGCTGGCTTCATCGCTCAGCATGGCCTTCTTGCTGCTGCTGGAGCGGCTCACGCCCAAAGAGCGCGCCGCATATTTGCTGCACGAGATTTTCGAGACGCCGTATGCCGAGGTGGCCGAGATGCTGGACATGGAGGAAGCCGCCTGCCGCAAGCTGGTCTCGCGCGCCAGCACCAACATCGCCCAGGGCAAAGTGCGGCACGTGACGGCGCCCAAGGTGCAGGACGACCTGCTCACCGCCTTTCGCGAAGCGATTACCGCCGGCAGCACCAAGGCGCTCGCCAGCCTCCTGTCGGATGACATTGCCCTGTGCGCCGACAGCGGCGGCAAGGTCGCCTCGGTGGAAGGCATCTTCCAGGGCAAAGGCAGCGTGCTCACCCTCATCGCCACGCAACTGGCCCGCTACTGGGCCCATTACGAATGGCTGCCCTGCGAGATCAATGGCGGTCGCGCCATCCAGCTGCGCATGAACGGCGAGATCGCCGCGGCCATCACCTTCGCCTACAACGACGAAGGCAAGGCCACCAACATCTACATCATGCGCAACCCCGACAAGCTCGACGGGCTGGCCTTCGGGCCTGAGGCGCTGGCATGAGCATGACGTCAGCCGGCGCTGGCTGGCGGCGTGGCCTGAGGCTCGCCGCCTGACGCTGATGTCTTACTTCCGCGAACGAAGCGCGTCCACGCTCCACGCACCACCGCCGGCAGCGGCAAAGAACAAAAACACAAAGCAGAACAGCACCGCCGATTCGCCGCCATTCAGCATGGGCGACAACACAAAGCCCTTGGACGCATGGCCGATGAAATAGGCAAACGCCAGCAGGCCCGACAACACAAACGCCACAGGGCGCGTGAACAAACCGATCAGCAACAGCGCACCGCCAAAGAGTTCCAGAATGCCGGCAAAGCCGATCAGCGACAACACCTGCAAGCCATCGAAATAGGCGACGTGGGGAAAGCCCAGCAGCTTGGCCGTGCCATGCTGAATCAGCAAATAAGCAGAAACAATGCGCAGGACTGACAGCGCGCGTGAAGTGAGTTGGTCGTTGTGGGCAAAAGCCATGGGGTTCCCTCCGTTAAAAGCAATCAGACAGAGGTCGGGCGAAAAAGTTCAGCGGAGTTTGCACTTCAACGCGCTGGTTGCCACGCAGCCCGCGGAGTAGGCGGGGGCAGGCCGCGGCTTGCCTTGCAGCCGCCCTGCCATTGCTATCTATTTCATAGCTTCTCGCGCTCACCCTGATTGGGCTGACGGCCAATTTAATGCCTGAAACATGACTTGGAACGAGTCTCGTCCGCCAAAATTACCTTCGTGCGCCCCTGAAACCCCTCAACATCGCCTATTTCGAAGCAGAACGTGCCTGTAGCCCAATCACAATGTACGCGAGCAGCTCCTGTTTTGATAGCAAAGAATTTCCCATACGCACCTGCGCAACGCTACTGAGACCCGCCAGATTCGGCGCCAGCACTGCTGGAGCAGTCCTACACCACAACCCTTTTGCGCACCCTACGATCACGCTCCACGTTCATCTCTAGCTGCTGCAAACCGCCGATGAAAGTGAATGGAAGGAGTCATGCAAGCCCGCCTTTATCCCCCCGCCACGTGGCTTATCCTCCCGGCCGCCCTTGCAAGCTGCCTGGGCGCGGCCACGCTGCCGCAGGTCACGATTGCAGCCAAGGCCAATCGGGACCCCGAGGTATGGGTCTATCGCCAAAAAACTTCCCAGCCCATGACGGCCCATGCGGAACTGGTGATTCTGTTCACACCGGCCGGTGTCGTCAAAAAGACGCGGATTCGCCCGGCCTGCCCGGCGCCTGAGTAACGTAGGGATCCGCCGTCGCCCGGTCACGTGAGTCCTTCCCTGACAGCCTCCATGGCCTCTCTCACTTAAAACCCTCATTAACAACTATCTTTGGATGATTAAATGACTTACACGTCCCCATCTGATTTGCCATATGAAGAGGCCAAGGCCCTGGCCGCATCAGCCACACGCATCACAACTGTGTGAAGCGTCCACCGTACTTGCAAACCAGGCTTGCTAGTCGATCAACGCCGCCCCCTCATGAAAAGGAAAGGGTCCGTCATACATGCCGCTCGCCACGGTGTGGCTGACCAGCCGCCCGCCATCGGGCAACACATGCAGCCCAAACCCGGGCGGCTCCAGCACCCATGCCGAGGCGGCGTCGGGGGCGAGGTCCAGGCGGACCTGGTGGGCCGGTGAGGGAATGGTCGCGGCGAGGGTGCCGCCAAAGCGCACCTGGATGGAGCGGTGCAGGTGGCCGCAAACAATGCGCTCGACGTTCGGGTAGCGGCTCACCAGCGCTTCGAGTTCGGCCGCGCCGCTGAGCAAGCCTATGTCGTCCATGTGACCGACGAGGGTCTTGAAGGGCGGGTGGTGCATGGCAATGACCACGGGGCGGCCGCGCTGCGCTTCCAGCTCCCGGGCCAGCCAGGTCAATCTTTTTTCACACAAGCTGCCTTCGCTGGCGCCGGGCACCACGGTGTCGAGGGCGATGAGTTGCAGCGCGCCTACAGCGACGCTGTACTGCACAAACGCCTCTTTTCCGAGATAGCTGTGGCCCGGAAAACTTTGCCGCAGTTGCGTGCGGTCGTCGTGGTTGCCGGGCATCAGGTAGACGGGTACGGCCAGCGGAGCCAGCAGCTCACGCAGGTGCGCGTATTCAGCCGCGCGGCCGAAGTCGGTGAGGTCGCCGGTGATGACGACGGCATCAGGCGGCTGCGAAAGCCTGAGGATGGACGCGATGGCCTGCACCAGGTAGGGCGCGGTGTTGATTCGGCCGTACGCCAGGCGGCCGGGTTCGCGGATGTGCAGGTCTGAGAGTTGCAGCAGTGAAGTGGTCATGAGGGGGCGGGTCGGCTAGGTGGCGAGTTCGCTGCCGGGCATGAGGTGGTGGGGCTGGATGCGGATGCCGACGGCGTCGCCCATGCAGGCGGGGTGGTCGCGCCCGACTTCGGCGTTGACGCTGGTCTGGTCGGGCAGCATGAGCTTGAGCTGGATACGGTCGCCGAGGAACACGCGCTGCGACACCACGGCGTCGCCCCAGCCGACCGCGACCTCGCCGACTTCAATGTCTTCGGGCCGCACCAGCACGGTGTCCTGCGCATGCCAGGACTGTGGGCAGGCGATGTCCATGTCGCCGACCTTGACGACGTGGGCGGCGCGGGCGGCCTCGCTCCGTTCAAGGCGGTTGACGCGACCCAAAAAGCTGGCGACAAAAGGATGGCTGGGCGCGCGGTAAAGCGCCTCGCCGTGGCCGACCTGCACGATGCGGCCGGCCTGCATCACGGCCAGCCTGTCGGCAATGGCCAGTGCCTCCTGCTGGTCGTGCGTGACGTGGATGGCGGTGATGTGCAGGCGGCGCAGCAGCCCGGCGAGTTCGTCGCGCACCGATTCCTTGAGCTTGGCGTCGAGGGCGGTCAGGGGTTCGTCGAGCAGCAGCACACGCGGGCGCACCGCGACGGCGCGGGCCAGGGCCACGCGCTGGCGCTGGCCGCCCGAGAGTTCGGTCGGGCGTTTTTTCTCAAGGCCGTTGAGGCGCACCAGGTCGATGAGCTCGCCAGTCACGCGGCGCTTTTCGGCCTCGCCCGCACCGCGCACGCGCAGGCCGTAGGCGATGTTGGCCTCGACCGTCATCTGCGGGAACAGCGCGTAGTGCTGGAACACCATGCCGATGCCGCGCCGCTCGACGGGCAGGTGGGTGACGTCGGTGTCGCCGAACGTGATGCGGCTGCCGGCGTCGGGCGCCTCCAGCCCGGCGACCAGGCGCAGCAGCGTGGTTTTGCCGCAGCCGGAGGGACCGAGCAAGGCCAGCACCTCGCCGGGTTCGACCGAGAGCGAGGTGGCTTGCAGGCCGCGGGTTCCGTCGGCGTAGGTTTTGGCGCACTGGACGATGTCCACGCGCGTGCGTTCAGCTTGCATGGTGTTTTTCAATCAGGGTGCCGGCGGCCTGCAGGCCCCACAGCACGGGAAGGATGACAAGGAGAAAGACCAGGGTGTAGGCCGAGCCGACTTCCAGCCGCATGGAGGCATAGCTGTCGGCCAGGCCCACGGGCAGCGTGCGCGTGAGCGGCGTGTGCAGCATCCAGGTGAGGTTGAACTCGCCGACGGACAGCGTGAAGACCATCAGGCAGCCGGCGACGATGGCGGGCAGCCCGGCGGGCAGCAGCACGCCGATAAAGCGCTGCGTGAAGCCGGCGCCCAGTGTGCGCGCGGCCTCTTCAAGCGCGTGCAGTTCGGGCTGCTGGAAAGCGGAGGACACGGTGCGCACCATGAAGGGCAGCGTGAACACCATGTGGCCCACGAGGATGAAGGCAAAGCTCTGGCGAAAGCCGCCGATCTGCCCGTAGGCCAGGATCAGCGCCAGCGCGGTGGCCAGGCCGGGCACGGCCACGGGAAGGGTCAGCAGCTCTTCAAACAGGCGGGCGGCGCGGGAGCGGCTGCGGGCCAGCGCATAGGCGCAGGGGATGCCGATGAGCAGGTTGCCCAGCACACACAGCAGGGCCAGCAGCAGCGAAGCGGCGACCGTGCCGCCGTACACCTCCCACACTTCGCCGAGCCAGCGCAGCGTGAGGCCGCTCTTGAGGCCGGCGCTGTAGTTGTTGACGAGGCCGGCGAGCACCGAGAGCGCGATGGGCGCGAGCATGAAGACAGCGACCAACGCCGTCAGCAGCATGAGCAATGGGGAGACCTGGCGCGGGGTTCTCATGCTTCAGCCTCCCGCCGCGGCGGGGCCGGCGGCGCACCGCGCGAGGAACAGCACCAGCCAGGTAATGAGGCCCAGCGTGATGGACAGGCTGGCGGCCAGCGCGAAGTTGGCATAGTTGGTGAATTCGTTGTAGATGGTGATGGGCAGCACTTCAAACTTGCTGGCCAGCATGAAGGCCGTGCCGAAGGCGCCCATGGCGGTGGCGAACACCATCGCGCCGCAGGCCAGTGTGGTGGGCGCGAGTTCGGGCAGCCAGACGTCGCACACGACGCGCCAGCGCGACGCGCCCAGCGAGCGCGCGGCTTCTTCCAGCGGGAGGTCCATGGCGCCGGCGGCGGCGGTGTAGCTGACGATGGCACGCGGCAGCGAAAAATACAGGTAGCCGAGGAACAGCCCCGCCAGGCCGTAGGCAAAGGTGATGCGGCCCAAGCCCAGCGCGTCGCCGAGGTCGGCCACCAGGCCCTGCCGGCCGCCCAGCAGGATGATGAAAAAGCCGATGATGACGCCCGGGAACGACAGCGGCAACGCCAGCAGCGAGAGCAGCAGCTTGCGCCCCGCGAAGCGCGTGCGCGCCAGCGTGATGCCCACCAGGCCGCCCAGCACCAGCGTCACCCCTGTGACCGCCAGCGACAGGCCCAGGGTTTGCAGCAGGCTTTGCCAGTAGCGGGGATTCGTCAGCACCACAAAGTAGGTGGCCCACCCGAGCCCGGCCGGCAGGGCCAGCAGCCGCAGCGCCGGCAAGAGCCAGAAGGCCGCGAAGAAGGCGATCGCCGGCGCCGCGCAGGCCAGCAGCAGGCGGCGCGAGGGCGCGAAGGTGGACGTGCTCATGGGTGGGCGTCAATGCAAAGCCGGCTTACTGGGCTTCTTTCAGGTAGCGGTCGGAGAAGCCTTTTTGCACGGCGGCCATGCGGGCGTAGTCGACGCTTTTGGCTCGGGCGTATTCGCTGGCGGGCAGGAAGCGCGACTGGGCTTCTTTGGAGATCGCGCTGGCACGCACCGGGCGCAGGTAGGCATTGGCCCAGATGGCCTGGCCTTCGTCGGACAGCACGAAGTCCAGCACTTTTTTGCCGTTGTCGGCGTTGGGCGCCTTGGCCACCAGGCTCATCACGTAGGGGACCACGATGGTGCCTTCGGCGGGAATCACGAACTCGACGTTGGCCTTGTCCTTGTATTTCGCGCGGTAGGCGTTGAAGTCGTAGTCGAGCAGGATGGCAATTTCACCGGACAGCATGCGCGCGTACGAGGTCTGCTTGGGCACGATGGGTTCGTTTTTCTGCAGCGCCTTGAAGTAGTCGATGCCGGGCGTGAAGTTGTCCAGCGTGCCGCCGCGCGCCTGGTTGACGGCCACCGCGCCCACGTAGCCGACAAAAGCCGACGCCGGATCGAGGTAACCGACCAGTCCCTTGTAGTCGGGCTTGAGCAGGTCGGCCCATGAGCGCGGCACCGGCTTGCCCTTGAGCGCGTCGACGTTGACCATGAAGCCCAGCGTGCCCGAATGGATGGTGAACCAGTGGCCTTGCGGGTCCTTGAGGCCGTCGGGAATCTCGCTCCAGGCGGCGGGCTTGTAGCTGCCGACCAGGCCGTCTTTTTGCGCCTGGATGGCGAAGGTGACGCCCAGGTAGGTCACGTCGGCCACCGGGTTGGCCTTCTCGGCCGTCATCTGCGCCAGCGACTGGCCGGAGTTCTTGTTGTCGGGCGGCACGGTGACGCCGGTTCTGGCCTTGATGGCTTTCAGCTGGTTGCCCCAGTCGGCCCATTCTGGCGGGCAGTTGTAGCAAATGGCGGTCTGGGCCAGCGCGTTGGCGCCGGCGGCCAGGCCCAGGGCCAGCACCGCGGCATGGGCGAGTCGTTGCAGGGATGTTTTCATGGGAACTCCGTTGTGAAGTGAAAGTGAAATGGAAAGTCGAAGGAGAAAGTCGAAGGAGAAGTGAGGCAGGGATCAAGAGGTCAATGAAGGCGCCGCGCACGATTCGCCTTTGCGAAAACCGTAAGCCAAGGTGAGGCTGCTGTCGGACGTCAAGGCCGCCCCGCCGGTCAGCGCCTGCACCAGCAGCTCCACGCTGCAGCGGCCTATGTCGGCATTGGGCTGGGTGATGGTGCTCAACATGGGCGTGAGGTCTTCACCGAGCGCAATGCCGTCAAAGCCCACCACCGTCAGGTCGCGCGGCACCGCCAGCCCCGCGAGATGCGCCGCGCGCAGACTGCGGATGGCCAGCAGGTCGTTGGAGCAGATCAAGGCGCTGGGGCGCGGCTGCCGGTTTAACAGTTCGGTGATCTCGCGGACGGCGGTTTCAACAAAAGGCACTTCCAGCACCTGCGGGTCGGCAAGCCCGGCGGCCTCCATGCCTTTCAGAAAACCGCGGCAGCGTTGCTGGGCGCGGTCCGATGCGCTGAGCTGGCCGCTGACCATCGCGATGCGGCGATGGCCCAGGCCGGCCAGCCGCACAACGAGTTCCGACACAGCCTGCTCGCTGTCCACCGAGATGCAGGGATGGCCGGCATGCCGGTTGTAGGCCAGCACATAAGGCAGTTGCGCGCCGCAAAGCCGCTGCAGGGCCTTGGAGGTCTCGGGGCTGGAGACCACCAGGATCATGGCGTCGACATTGCCGGCCAGCAGCAGGTTGACGGCCTGCTCTTCCTGCTCGATGCGGTAGTCGGTGGTCAGCGGCAGGATGGCATAACCGGCGCGCGTGGCCGAGCGCGCGATGCCTTCGAGGCATTCGGCGAACACGGGATTGAGCAAGGTGGGCAGCACTACGCCCAGCACGCGGCTGCGCTGCGTGCGCAGGGTGCGCGCGCTGGCGTTGGGCATGTAACCCAGCGCCTGCGCGACCTGCTCGACGTGCGCGCGGGTTTCGGGCGTCACTTTGGCGGGCGCATTGAAGACCCGCGACACCGTTGCCACCGACACGCCCGCCTGGTTCGCCACCGCCTGAATGCTCACTCGAACTCCTGATGTAATCGTTTACATTGGAGCCGCCCAACATGACCGCCTTATGACATGCGTGCGCGATCAGGGTGTCAGAACGCGGGTGGATGGCCCACCCGCCGTCAACGAATCAGAGTTCGTTGACTTGCACGGCGAGGTCGTGCAACTTGGCTTTGCCCATGTAATAGCGGTCCAGCCGCCATTCCTTGAGGATGTCGATCGCGAGATCGAAGGTGTCGTAGTCCAGCTGGTAGAGATCGTACAGCTCGAATTTTTCATCCGACTCGAGGGCGCGCACCAGGCGCGCCAGCGCGGCGGCCTCCGGGGTCGTGGGGTCTTTGGCAATGAGTCTGCGGGCTTTTTTAATCGCGTTCACGGATGAACTCCTGGTGGCGAATCAATGGGCACGCAAGAGACTCCGACCTCCTGCGCGGTGCCTCAAAATTATGTCGGCGCCATGACGGCGTTGTCTATCGTGAACAGCCAAAAGTAACGAAATACTTGTGACGCCCTTCGCGGCCGGTGCCGGTGCGGCGACGGTGCGGTGGCGGCGCTTCACGGGTGCAAGGGCAGAACCCGCGCGCCGCGCGCGTGTCACGGCCAGGACATCAAGGCTTCTTACGATGAACGCCTGTTTACAACATGAGTCTCGTGAGGCCCGCATGACGCTCTATCGGTCCGACAAAGCCAGGGACGAACTGGCAGCCAAAACCCGGGTGCTCAATCTGCGCGAGCGCAGCGCCCTGTTTCTGGCGGATGGGCAGAGAACACACGCGGAAGTGCAGGCGCTGCTGCAGGACGACGGCGGCATCCTGCGCAAACTCATTGGGGTCGGGTATCTGCTGCTGGCGGAGCCTCTCATTGATCCGGCTGCCACCGTTCTCGCGTTTCAGCACACCGGCCCGGCGACGGGCCAGCCTGAGCCGCAAGCGCCGCCCCCCAACGACACTGCTGCCAAAGGCGCGGACAACTTTGACGGCAAGCGCTCCCTGGCGACGACGCGGATGTTTTTGTTTGATATTTGCGAGCGCATGTTCGTGCGCAAAATGCCGGCCATGGCGAACCACTACCGGGACCAGCTGCGCGAGGCGCGGACCCGTGAATCCATGATCGCGATTGCCCGCGACATCATTTTGAATGTGGAAGAGCTGGCGGGCCCGGAGCGCGCCGACGGCCTGAGGGAGCGCATTGCCATGCTGCTGCCATCGGAGCAATAAACCAACAAGCCCAAAGGCGTTCACCAGCGGAAAAAAATACCCCGCCCAGGGCAAAGACACGGCAGTGTCATCTTGCAACGGCAAGATGGTCCCCTCCTCTCTGCGTCCCCCTTCTCCTGCCCTGCCCGCCATGCCAAGCCTCCTCTCTCCACCCGCCGTGCGCGGCGCCATGTCCCCACAGGGCGTTCAGCTCCTGGCGGTGGCGGCGCTGGATGAGCTGGTCGTCAGCCTGGTGAAAGCCAGCCGGCTCGAGATTTCGCCGAACTTTCTGGACTGGATCGCCGATGAAGCGACGCCGCTGGTGGAGCTGTGCGTCGAGCGCTTTTTCCAGAACGACCGTTTTATCGCGAGCCTGCGCGCCGGTGATCCCAGGGTCGCGATCTCGCTCTGGGTGCGCCACTGGGTGTGCCCGCAGATCACCGCCAATTTCGCACAGCTCGCGCCCCTCGTGGCCGGCTTCTCCGACACCGGCCCCGCCGCTTTGGCGGTAGAAGCGCCCCGGCCGGCACCGGCAACGGGTTTGCGTTATCGTTTTCCTGGGAACTGGAAGTCCGGCACGCACCGGCCGGCCGCCCTGTCACTGAACCGTCACACGCCGCCAACACACTGAAGGGCCGCCCGCGCATGAGACGGCAAGCCGGGCACCGGCACTTTTTTTTGTTTTTCGGTTCCTTCTGTTGCAGTCGACTACCTCACGTATATTCCTGAATGGACATCACTTACGGCGCCGACAGGACCGGCCTGCTCTGCGGCTACCGGTTTGAAAACGGCGCGCCCGGCGTGCCGGTGGATCTCATGGAGGCGGCCGCCTGGCTGCAAAGCGAGCTGCCCAAGGGCAAGGCCGACTTTGTCTGGCTGCACTTCAACCTGAGCGATGCCGCGGCGGAGGCGAGCATACGCAAACACCTGAACGCGGTGCCCGGGTTTTTTGAGGCCTTGCACGAGGGCTCGCGTTCCACGCGCATCGAAGACGCCCACGACACGCTGATTGCCGTGGTCAACGACGTGGCCTACGAGTTCGCCTTCGACCCCGCCGAAATGTCCAGCCTGTGGCTGAACGTGGCGCCTCACATGGCGCTGAGCGCCCGCTCGCACCCGCTGCGCTCCATCGACCGCATGCGCGACGCCGTGAAGAACGGCAAGCCGCTGGAGTCCTCGGTGTCTTTCCTGAACCACCTGTTGCGCGAGCAAGGGGACGTGCTGGTGCGCATCGTGCGGGATGCGACCGTCCAGGTGGACGTCGTGGAGGACAAATTCCTGGTGGGCCGGCTGCACAACCGCCGCGCCGATTTAGGCAGGCTGCGCCGTGTGCTGGTGCGCCTGCAGCGGCTGCTGGCGCCGGAACCGGGCGCGCTGTTTCGCCTGCTGCGCCTGCCGCCGCCGTGGATCAGCGAGCGCGACCTCGAAGAGCTGCGCCAGGCCACCGAAGAGTTCTCGCTGACCATACGCGACATGTCGGAACTCAAGGAGCGCATCAAGCTGCTGCAGGAAGAAATCGCCGCCCAGGTGAGCGAAGAAACCAACCGCAGCGTTTTCATCCTGACCATGGTGACGGTGCTCGCGCTGCCCATCAACATCGTGGCGGGCCTGCTGGGCATGAACGTGGGCGGTGTCCCGCTGGCCGACTATCCCCATGGCTTCATGGTGATCGTCGCGATCATCGGCGTCTTCACCGCGTTCGCGGCCTGGTACGCTTACCGGAAAAAGCCGTAGCGGGCAGCCAGCGGCGACGCTAGGCCCGCTTCTTGAACATCGCCGAAGCCTTGCTCGCCGCACCGTGGCGAACCCGCGCTTGCGCGCCGCATGCACGTAGCCCAACAAGGCTTTCACCGTGGTGGGCGCCTTGGGGCCAAAATCCTTCGGCATGCCGAAGCCTTGCCTGGCCACGCGCTGAAGCGCCTCTTCGTCGGTCATGGTCGACAGCCACGCATGCCCCGCAGAACTGCAGGACAAGCGGACTGACAAACCCATGTCAGGGTCATAGCGCAGACCGCGCCTTGCGCCTTGGCGACGAAGGTCAGATCGTCGCCGTCCACCACCGCCAGCCGCACCAGCTCGCAGGACTCTTCGGCCAGGCTGTCCAGCAAGGGCTGGGCAACGTCCACCACGCCCGAGGCGCTCAAAAACCCCAAACCCAGCGACACGAGTTTGATGGTCAACACGTATTCGCCTTGCTCCCTGACCTGCCTTACATATCCGCAGCGGCAGAGCTCGGTGAGCAAGCGATGCGTAGCGCTCAGTGGCATCTCCAGCGCGGCGGCAATCATCGACACGGTTGCCCCTCTGGATGCGCAGCAAGCTGCTCCAGGGTTTTAAAGCTTCTTTCCAGCAGGCTGCTCATGGTTGGGTTTCGTGATCCTGAAAACGGCACATCACCAAACCGGAAGACCTGGACGGCCTGAAGATTCGCGTGATTCCCAACCCGGTGCTCCTGGAAACCTTCAAGGCATTCAAGGCCAAACCGGTCCCCATGCCGTTCGCAAAGCTCTACGGCGCGCTGGAGTCCAGAGCGGTGGATGGCCAGGAGAATCCTTTCGCCGTGATCCAGTCGAACAAGTTCTACGAGATCCAGAAATATGTCAGTGCCCCCAACCACGTGTATGCCGCCAACATCGTGTTGGTCAGCAAGCGGTTTTGGGACAAGCTCTCGCCGGTTGAGAAAAAAATCATGAACGATGCCGCCGCGGAAACCCGTGACTACCAGCGCCAGGTCAGCCGCGCCGCGGCCCAAAAAGCCGTGGGCGAGCTGCAGGCCAAGGGCATGCAGTACAACGAATTGAGCGTGGCCGAGCAAGCGTGCATGCGGCAGGTGGCCAAACCAGTGGTCGAGCGCTTCATTGCCGCCTATGACCCGGCCATCGTCAAGCTGTACACCGCCGAACTCGCCCGCATCCGCAAATAGACAGGCAAGCCATGAAAATTCTTGTCCTGCACGGACCCAACCTGAACCTGTTCGGTCGCCGTGAGCCGCATATCTACGGCACGACGACGCTCGCTGAAATCAATGCCAGCCTGCAAACCCCGGCCAAAGAGCTGGACGTGGAACTGGAGATCTTCCAGTCCAACCACGAAGGCGCGCTGATCGACAAGTTCCACGAGAACATCGACTCCGCCCAGGGCGCGTTGCTGAAACCGGCCGGACTCACGCAACACGGCGTGCCGCTGCATGATGCGATCAAGGCCATGCCCTTCCCGGTGCTCGAAATTCACATGAGCAACATCGCCGCGCGCGAAGCCTGGCGCAGCCACTCCATCATCTCGCCAGCGGTCAAGGGCACGGTGCAGGGCCTGGGCTGGCGCTCTTACACCGCAGGCCTGCGCGCGCTGGTCGAGACGCTGCGGGACACGAAGGCCGGCTAGAGGATAGGCTTAAGGACAGGCTGAAGGACAAACGGTGCGCGGCGAATGCCGCGCGCAGGTTTTGCCAGCCTTTGGTATCCTTCACCGGCGCGCAGGCATACAGACCCGCAGGGGAGCGTAGTGGCTCCAACTGACTCCCCGCCGGGCCAACCTCCTACAGCGCAAGCGGCTCGGTGCCGAGATGCTCTTTTTTTACAGCGCCTCGCTACTTTGCCACTCCTTCACACAAGGCAGCAGCCATGGAATGCCCCAATGCGCCCACAGATGCACTCACAATGTCACGGCGGGGAGTTTTGATCGCCGGCGCCGCGTCAGCGGCCACCTCCACACTGTCTTTAGACGCCGCAGCGGCCTCTCCTTCCGCAGCGCCGGGCTCTGCGCCGCAGGCCCGCGTGACGATTGAAGTCAACGGCACGCCGCACATCCTGGAGCTGGACACGCGCACGACGCTGCTCGACGCCTTGCGTGAGCATCTGCACCTCACCGGCACCAAAAAGGGCTGCGACCATGGCCAGTGCGGCGCCTGCACTGTGCTGCTCGACGGCCAGCGCATCAATTCATGCCTGACACTGGCCGTCATGCACGACGGCAGCAAGGTGACCACTGTCGAGGGCCTGGGGACGTTGCAGCGCATGCACCCCATGCAAACCGCCTTCGTCAAGCACGACGGCTACCAGTGCGGGTACTGCACGCCGGGCCAGATCTGCTCTGCCGTCGGCGCGCTCGACGAACTCCGGCGCGGCATTCCGAGCCACGTCAGTGCGAACCTCACCGCGCGGCCGTTGCTCTCACCCGAGGAGCTTCGCGAGCGCATGAGCGGCAACCTCTGCCGCTGTGGCGCCTATTCGAACATCGTCGAAGCCATTACCGAAGTGGCGGGGTCATCGACATGAAACCCTTCACCTACGAACGTGCCAGCTCGCCGGCACAGGCCGCTGCAGCGGTGGCGCGCAACCCGTCCGCAAAGTTCATCGCCGGCGGCACCAACCTGCTGGACCTGATGAAACTGCAGATCGAGGCGCCTGCGCATCTCGTCGACGTCAACGGCCTGGCGCTGGACAAGATCGAGGCAACGCCCGACGGCGGCCTGCGCGTGGGCGCCCTGGTGCGCAACACCGCGCTTGCCGCCGACGACCGTGTGCGTCGCGACTACGGTGTGCTGTCGCGGGCGCTGCTTGCCGGTGCCTCGGGCCAGTTGCGCAACAAGGCGACCACCGCCGGCAACCTGCTGCAGCGTACGCGCTGCCCGTATTTTTATGACACCGCCCAGCCCTGCAACAAGCGCCAGCCGGGCAGCGGCTGCAGCGCCATCGGCGGCGTGAACCGCCAGCACGGCATCATCGGCACCAGCACCGCCTGCATCGCCACGCACCCGAGCGACATGGCGGTCGCCATGCGCGTGCTTGACGCGGCGGTGGAAACCGTGCGGCCCGACGGGCGTGCGCGCGTCATCCCGATTGCGGACTTTCATCGCCTGCCAGGCAACACCCCGCACATCGAGACCGCCCTGGAGCCGGGCGAACTGATCACCGCCGTGACGCTGCCGCGCCCAGTGGGGGGCACCCACATTTACCGTAAGGTGCGTGACCGCGCCTCGTACGCGTTCGCGCTGGTGTCTGTCGCCGCCATCGTGCAGCGCGACGGATCCGGCAGAGTCGCGCTGGGTGGCGTGGCCCACAAGCCCTGGCGCGTGGAGGCCGCTGAGGCCGCCATGCCACAGGGCGCGCGCGCTGTCATGGCCGGCCTGCTGGGCGGCGCGCAGCCGAGCCATGACAACGCCTTCAAATTGCCGCTGGTGGAGCGAACCCTCGCCGCCGTACTGGCTCAAGCGAGGACCTGATCGTGAAGTTCGACTCCCCCGCCACCACCAACCCGATTGACCAGCTCAAGGTCATCGGCAAGCCCACCGACCGCATTGACGGCCCGCTGAAAACCACCGGCACCGCACCCTATGCCTACGAGCGCCACGATGTTGCACCCGATGCGGCGTATGGCTACGTCGTCGGCGCGGGCATCGCCAAGGGGCGCATCGCCTCCATGGATGTGCGCGCGGCCAACGCCTCACCGGGCGTGCTGGCCATCGTGACAGCCGAGAACGCGGGCAAGCTGGCCAAAGGCAACATGAATACGGCCAAGCTCCTCGGCGGGCCGGAGATTGACCACTACCACCAGGCCGTGGCGCTGGTGGTGGCCAACACGTTTGAGCAGGCACGCGCCGCGGCGCAGCTGGTGCACATCGAATATGAAAGCACGCCGGGCAAGTTCAGCCTGGCCGCCGAAAAAGACGGCGCACCGCTGGCCAGGGAGTCGGATTTTTCCGGGCAGCCCGAGACCAGGGTGGGCGATTTCGCGGGCGCATTCGCTGCGGCGCCCATCCAGCTGGACGCGACCTACACCACACCCGACCAGTCCCACGCGATGATGGAGCCGCACGCATCCATAGCCACCTGGGAAGGCAACAAGCTCACGGTGTGGACGGCCAACCAGATGATCGACTGGAGCGTGGGCGACATGGCCAAGACGCTGGGCATTGCGAAAGAAGACGTGAGGCTGGTCTCGCCCTTTATCGGCGGCGGCTTCGGCGGCAAGCTCTTCGTGCGTGCCGATGCACTGCTTGCCGCGCTGGGCGCGCGGGCGGCGCGGCGCCCGGTCAAGGTGGCCTTGCAACGGCCGTTGATAATGAACAACACCACCCACCGGCCGGCCACCATCCAGCGCATTCGCCTGGGTGCCGGCCGTGACGGCAAGCTCACCGCCATCGCCCATGAGGGCTGGTCCGGCGACCTGCCCGGGGGCGGACCCGAAACCGCAGTCAACCAGACCCGCCTGCTGTACGCCGGCGCCAACCGCCTGACCACCACGCGGCTGGCCGTGCTCGATTTACCCGAGGGCAATGCGATGCGCGCACCGGGCGAAGCGCCCGGCCTGATGGCGCTCGAAATCGCGATGGACGAAATGGCGGAAAAGCTGGGGCTGGACCCAGTGGAGTTCCGCGTGCTGAACGACACGCAGGTGGACCCTGAGAAGCCCGAGCGCGCTTACTCACAGCGCCAGCTGATTGAATGCCTGAGGACCGGCGCGCAGACCTTCGGCTGGAACCGGCGAGTGGCCAAACCCGGGCAGCTGCGTGAAGGGCGCTGGCTGGTGGGCCTGGGCGTGGCGGCGGCCTTTCGCAACAACCTGACGATGAAGTCTGGTGCACGCGTGCGGCTGGACAACACCGGCCTTGTCACGGTGGAAACCGACATGACCGACATCGGCACCGGCACCTACACCGTCATTGCACAAACCGCCGCCGAAGTCATGGGCGTGCCGCTGCAAAAGGTGTCTGTGCGGCTGGGCGATTCCGCGTTTCCCGTGTCCGCCGGCTCTGGCGGCCAGTGGGGCGCCAACAGTTCTACGTCAGGCGTGTATGCAGCCTGCATGAAACTGCGTGAAGCCGTCGCCAAACAACTGGGTATGACGCAGGGCGACGTCACCTTCGCCGACAGCATGGTCAACGCAGGCAGCCGCACCGTGCCGCTGGCCGAGGCTGCCGGCACGAACGGCCTGGTGGCCGAAGACACCATCGAGTTCGGCGACCTGTCCAAGAAGTTTCAGCAGTCGACTTTCGGCGCGCACTTTGTGGAAGTGGGCGTGGACGTCTACACCGGCGAGATCCGCGTGCGGCGCATGCTGGCCGTTTGCGCCGCCGGACGCATCCTGAACCCCAAGAGCGCACGCAGCCAGGTGATTGGCGCAATGACGATGGGCGTAGGCGCAGCGTTGATGGAAGAACTCGCCGTCGACAAACGCTACGGCTTTTTCGTGAACCACGACCTGGCAAGCTACGAGGTGCCGGTGCATGCCGACATTCCGCACCAGGACGTGATCTTTCTGGAAGAGACCGACCCGACCTCATCGCCGATGAAGGCCAAGGGCGTCGGTGAACTGGGCATTTGCGGCGTAGGCGCCGCCGTGGCGAATGCGGTCTACAACGCTACCGGCGCTCGGGTACGGGACTACCCGATCACTCTGGACAAGCTGCTGGACAGTTTGCCGGCTGTCGTCTGACGGTTCAGGGGCAGGCCCGGGTTGCTACCAATTTAGTAGCTGCTTGCGCGCGTATCTATTGGGCAGAAGCTTGATTTGATACACAGACATTGTTGTGTGTCGTGCTTCGGGTTTTCGGCGTGCCCTTGATGTAAAACAAGCTTCGCCACCTCTGCCAACCGAAAATTCCATTGGAAGCGCAGCGGCAACGGTGTTGCATTGACCTGGCTGTTGCTTTCCCCCTGCTTTTGCTTTTTGAAAGCACCTGCACCACGATCTTCTTTATTTCGTCTGCCGCAGCGGCAAACCTTCACCGGAACAAGCACATGAAAGTTTCGCCCATGCAAATCAAAGTTCTGGGAACCGGCTGCAGCAAGTGCCGCAGTGTCATCGCCATGATCGAAAGAATGGCCCTGGCCGGCAACGTGGAGGTTGAGATCACCAGGATCGAGAACCCGGACGAGATCCGGCGCCTTGGGGCCGCCTCCACCCCCGCCGTCATGATCAACGGCGGCATCGTGCACAGCGGCGGCATTCCCGCGCATGAAGAGGTGCAGCGCTGGCTGCTGCCGCAGGCCATGGGTTTTCTCAATCAGCCGACACGGCATCTTTTCTTTACGGGCAAGGGTGGGGTCGGCAAGACGTCGCTGTCCACCGCCACGGCGCTGGCGCTGGCAGACGCCGGCAAAAAAGTCCTGCTGGTCAGCACCGACGCGGCATCGAATCTTGATGAAATGCTGGGCATCGAGCTTCGCAACATCCCGACAGCGGTGCCCGGGGCGCCCGGGCTGTCGGTGTTGAACATCGACCCGGACACGGCAGCCGAATCCTACCGGCAGCGGGTGCTGGCCCAGATGGACAAGGGCGCCAGCGAGGCGGAACTTTCAACGGTGCGCGAACAGTTGTCAGGCGCCTGCACCACTGAAATCGCGTCCTTCGATGAATTCGCGTCCCTCCTGGCCGGCGATGCCGAACACTTCGACCATATCGTTTTTGACACTGCGCCGACGGGGCACACCTTGCGCCTGCTCAGCCTGCCCAAGGCCTGGAGCGGGTTTCTGGACGGCAATGACCGCGGCGCATCCTGTCTGGGCCCGCACTCAGGCCTGAAGATGCAGGAGGAGCGCTTCAAGGCGGCGCTGCAGGCCTTGGGCGACCCGGGAAAAACCACCGTGATTCTGGTCACCCGGCCGGACAGGGGCGCGATAGCCGAAGCAGCGCGCACGTCGGACGAGCTGCGCACCCTGGGCTTGAACAACCAGCGCCTGGTAGTCAATGGCGAGTTTCGCGCCAGCGATGCCGCCGATGCGGTGGCGGCTGCCATTGAAGCGCTGGGGCAGCAGGCCCTGGCAGACATGCCCCCTTCGCTGCGCGCACTGCCGCAAGACAAGGTGCCGCTGCGGGTGTTCGACACCGTGGGTTTGCCAGCCCTGCGCGCGCTGCTTTTTTCTGGCCCCGGCCGCACGGAGGCGGCGGAGGCGGTGAAGGCGCCAGCAGAACGCACCGGCAGGTTTCAGGGCCTGGACGCGCTGGCCGACGAATTGTCCGCAACCGGGCACGGGCTGATCATGGTCATGGGCAAGGGCGGCGTCGGCAAAACGACAGTCGCCGCCGCGCTGGCCCTTGGGCTGGTGCAGCGCGGAAAAACCGTGCATCTAAGCACCACCGACCCTGCCGCGCACCTTGCCGGCACCATCGAGGGTGAGGTACCGGGCCTGAAGGTGGACCGCATCGACCCGAAAGTAGAGACGCAGCGCTACATCGACAAGATCATGGCGGCCAGGTCGCCCGGCCTGGACGCGCAGGAGCAGGCCCTGTTGCTGGAGGACCTGCAGTCGCCCTGCACCGAGGAAGTGGCCGTGTTTCACGCCTTCTCGCGCATTGTCAGCGAAGGGCGCAGTGCCTTTGTGGTGCTGGACACTGCACCGACCGGGCATTCCCTGCTGCTGATGGACGCCACCGGCGCCTACCACCGGCAGATGATGCGGGAGTATGAAGGGCAAGGCGCGGCGCGCGTGATCACGCCATTGATGAGGCTGCAGGATGCGGCATACACAAAAATCATCCTGGTGACCCTGCCGGAGGTAACCCCGGTGTCGCAGGCCGCTGCCCTGCAAGACGACCTGCGCCGCGCCAGCATCGAGCCCTATGCGTGGGTGCTCAACAAAAGCGTTTTGGCGGCGGGCACCACAGACCCCCTGCTGGCGGCGCGGCTTGCCGGTGAGCGCGCACAGATGGGGCGCATGTCCGGCGGGCTGGCGAAACGGATTTTCATCTTGCCCTGGCTGACCCGCCCGCCTGTCGGCGTGGCGGAGTTGTCCAGCCTTGTCGCTCACAAGTGAGAAATCGGTACGCGCCGCCGCGCAACCGGGCGCGCGCGTGCGGGGCTGCCCCGTCACGCTGACAGCTGGACAAGTTGCTGTGCAGGCCTGCCGGTCCACCCTGGAGTACGTGAGCTGGACCGATGCCATCCTGCGGGAACCCATGGTGATCAAGCAAGGCAACGCGCGGCCGCCGCAGCGGCCGGGCCTGGGCCTGGGCTTGGGCCTGCAGTGATGCCCCAAGGGGCTTGCGAACTACAGCGTTTGAAATACGGCGGTTTTGAAGTACGACGTTTGAGACGCGCTGCTTCCTGAGCAGGCCCTCAATCGTTTGCCGCCGTGAAAGACTGGCCTGGCGCCGGTTGACGCGGCGCCTTGGCGTGACGCTTGTCACGCGCTCGAACGCTATCAATTTAGTAGCCGTTGGCGCGCATTTCGATTGGGCTGCAGCCCGATTTGGCTTTTAATTTTTGCCGTCCTTGTCCAACGACGCCATGTCACCTTCATCTCACCCTCGCCATGGTCATGCCACGCCGGCGCGGCGGCATGACCTCTCCCTTCTCCCTTCCCCCTTTCAACGCATCAGCCGCCAGATCCGGGCTGAAGGAGCTTTTCCGTGATTAATTTCCCATAAATCATGAGCCTGCTTACTAATTTCTGCCGCACTAAATCAGAATTCGCTTATATTCAAATTGGTAAGTATAAATACTACATTTCCACGATACCGGCTTCATAAATAACCATAAAGAAATCATTTCATGATCATCGGTGTCGAGGGTTTGTCCGCTGCAGAGGTCAGCTTGCTGCGGACCATTTTGAAGCTCAGCACGCAACTGGCTGTTGACTGGTCCTTGAGTGAGAAAGGCCCATGTGACGTTCTGCTGACGGCGAATACCGCCGCGCCGGGCCTTGCGCCGGCTGGCGCGAGAGCCCAGGTCGTCGTGCCCATCGTGCGGCGCGGTGAAAACCAGGGCAGTGAATGCCTGGAGCGGCCTTTCCGGGCCGAAGATTTTGTCGCCCTGCTCGGCCGGGTCGGACCTGTCGTCAAGGTTGATGCCAGCCACGAACGCCAGAGTGACGTGCCGGCGCCACCAGCCGTACGGCGCGGGCGCCTCAAACGCTGGCCGCCCGCGCAGCTAATGGGCACCAGCCGCGAACGCATCCAGCTGGCGACGCTGCTGTCGCGGCGGTCCCGCTCGGCGCATGAGCTGAGCGCGATGGCGGGTTACCCGGAATCGGCGTGCGGCGCATTCATGCAGGAGCTTGACCGGCACAACCTGCTCAATTGGGAAATACACGAACATCCGCTGCCGGCGGCGCCCGTCATTCACGCCCCCGCAAGCGCAAGCCAGGGCCTCGCAGCGCCCGGCTTGCTGAGCAGCATCCGCCGCCGCCTGGGCTTGAGCTGGAATAGCCGGAGCGCCGAATGAGGGAATACAAAATCGTTTTCACCGGCACCATGGGTGCGGGCAAGACCACGGCTATTGCCGCCATCAGCGAGACGCCGCCGGTGGTCACCGACGTGGCCAACAACGACGCCTCTCTCTCAAAAGCAAAAACCACGGTGGGCCTGGACTTCGGCCAGCTGACGCTGGACACCGGCGACAGGCTCCGCCTTTTTGGCACCCCCGGCCAGGCTCGCTTTGATTTCATGTGGCGCATCCTGGCGCAAAACGCGCTGGGCATCATCATCCTGGTAGACAACTCCCGGCCCGACCCGCTTGCAGACCTGGACGCTTATCTCACCGGCTTTGCCGAGGTGCTGCGAAACATCCCGTGCACCGTCGGCGTCGGAAGAATGGACAGCCACACGCAGCCGGACCTGGATGCCTTTTCGGCACGGCTCGAAGCGCACGGGCTGGTACTGCCGGTGCTGCCCGTCGACGTTCGCCGGCGTGAAGACGTGGCCCTGCTGATCGACACGCTGCTGTCGCAGATGGAATCCTCAATGACAGGGAGCGAAACATGACGATGGTGAGCGAACAGCTGCGCAGCGCGGCCGAAGCGCAGGCGCGCAAAACACTTGAAGAGGTGGCGGGCGTGGTCGCCGTGGTGATCGCCACCGCCGACGGCTTTGACATCGCGAGCGCGGTGACGCGGGACATCGACCCGGTGCGGGTGGCCGCGCTTGCCAGTTCGATCTCGGCCATCGGCTCCGTGGTGTCGCAAGAGGCCCGCCTGGGGCGAAGCCGCAGCGTCACCATCAACACCGATGCAGGCTTTGCGCTTCTGAGCGCGGTGAATCGCAAAGACGTGGAACTCGTGATCAACATCATCGCCAACGAACATGCCATCCTCGGCCAGGTGGCCTGGCGCTCGGGTGAGTGCGTCAAGGCGCTGGAGGCGGCGTGAATACCCGGCACATCGAGGCTGAGCTGGCAAGCATGGCCGAAACGCCGGGCGTGATCGCCTGCGCCCTGGTCGACTACGCCACGGGCATGGTCTACCTCTCGGCCGGCAAGCACCCGCATATCGATGCGATCGCCGAGGCGGCCAGCGACTACTGGCGCATGTACGCACGCAACGGCACGCCCTTTTCCGGCCTCGGGCCGCTTCAGGCGATTTCAATGATCCACCAGGACGGCGTCCTCAGCCTGATGCCTTGCGGCGACGGCATTGTGATGGCGACGCTGTCCAGACGCATGGAACTGGACCTCGGCGTCTGGTTCCGCAAGGTCGGAAAGCTCGGCCTGGCGGTCGGCCAGCGATAGATTTCAACGGACGCGGGGACGGTGGCGCGCATGCCATCCCCAGGTCCCATTGCAGGGCATGCGCGCAAGGAACCAAAGAAATGTCAACCATCAAGCAATCTCTCGATGAACTGCTCACCCTGGACGGAGCGCAATGCGCGGCGGTCGTCGACTCCTCCAGCGGCATGATGCTGGGCTTCGCCGGCACCGGCGTGGACCTGGAAGTGGCTGCCGCCGGCAACACCGAAGTCATGCGCGCCAAAATCAAGACCATGCGCTCGCTCGGCCTCAATGACGTGATCGAAGACATCCTCATCACGCTGGGCAAGCAATACCACCTGCTGCGACCCATGTCGCGCAAGGAAGGCGTTTTCATTTATTACGTGCTCGACAAGGCGAAATCCAATCTGGCCATTGCCCGGCGCAAGATGCAGGACATCGAAAAAGACCTGACCTTTTAAGAGCGGCGTTTTTATGCGGGTGGCCAGCCGCTATTAAATTTGTAGCTGCCACCCAGCGTCTTTGTTGGGCTACAGGCCATTTTTTTTGTAATTTTTTGAGCCGCTGCAGCCAGTCTCTTCAAACGGCGGCGGCCCTTCACCCGTGTTCAGAGTTGCGAATTCAGCAGCGATGCCAGCTTCTCACTGAGCTTCTCGCTCAGCGGCCGGTTTTTCCAGTCTTGCAAAGTGACACGGCGGGATTTTTGCAGGTCTTGCTCGAACACCTGCGTCTGGCGCGCCGCGAAGGCTGCGTCGTAAATATTGAGGTTGGCTTCGTCGTTGAGCTTGAAGGAGCGGCTGTCGAAGTTGGTGGAGCCAACGGAGACCATCAGGCCATCGACGATCATGACCTTGCAGTGGTACATGCTGGGCTGGAATTCGTAGATCTCGGCCCCAGCCTCCAGCAGCTTGCCCCAGGTGGCCCGCGACGCGGCGCGCACCGTCTCGGTGTCGATGATTTTTCCGGGCGTGATGAGGCGAAGCCGCACGCCGCGCCGCATGGCCGCAAGCAGGATATCGATGCTGACCTCGTCGGGCACAAAGTAAGCCATGGAAAGGTCTATGGTTTTGGCGGACGCCGTGAGGGCCAGGTGATACATCAGCTCCACGTTTTCGCTGCCGCTGGTGGGAGAGCTGGAGAACATCTGCGCCAGACTACTGCCGACGGGTTTGATCTCGGGAAAGTAAGGCTCGCCATGCAACACCTGGCCGCTGACCTTGAGCCAGTTGTCTAAAAAGGTGGACTGCATCTGCGCCACCACCGGCCCCTCCACGCGGTAGTGCGAGTCGCGCCAGTGTTCGGCGTCCTGGCCGTTGCCCGTCCATTTGGGGGCAATGCCCACGCCGCCGGTGAAACCGACAGCGCCGTCTACCACCAACAGCTTGCGGTGCGTGCGGTTGTTCAGTTTGGCAAAGTTGTACCAGGCAGGCTTGTGAAACTTGTGGATGTCGACACCCGCATCCACCATCTCCTTGAGCAGGTCTTCGTCCATCTTGGCGCTGCCCACCCAGTCCACCAGGATATGGACCTTGACGCCGGCTCTCGAGCGTTCGGACAAGGCATCGGCAAACTGCTTGCCGATCTCGCCCGACCAGTAGATATAGGTCTCAAAGGTGATGGTTCGGGTCGCAGACCTGATCGCACCCAGCATGGCCGGGAAGATCTGGTCGCCATTGAGCAATTCCGCAGCCTGGTTGCCGCCCACAATGCCCGGGCCCAGCAGGCTGCCCATGGCGCGATGGAACTGGGGGTCGGCCACGCTGTAGTGGCGGGTCAGCTGCTGCCTCACCTTTTTCTCGCCTACCGAGAAATTAAGCGCCAGCAAGAACGCGGCCAGCGCCGCGATGAAGGTCAGAAGGCCTGTCAGCCAGGGGGAAACACGAAGGTGGCGGATCTGCATGGCTGGGAATTGTCAGCGCACCCAATGACAGATCGGGTAGGAAAGCATGCCAAACGTTTGAAGCCAAAGCCCTCAGATACAAGGGCAACGGGCCACGGCGGGCGACGACCGCGAACCAGATTTTGGCCCTGTCGGCACAAGGGTGCCTGCCACACGCCGGCGCACTTTACTTGCTGGCCAGCATGAGCAAGCCCTCTTCCAGATCTTTCTGAAAGTCGTAACGCAAGGGCGCCATCTCCTTGGCGGTGCGGAGGAGTCCTCCATCGCGCAAGCCCAGCGTCTGTTTGACGTCAATGTCTTCGGCGTAGCCCGTGTCGTCAATGCCGTGTTGCCAATCATGCGCAAGCAAAAGAGCGGCCGGATCGTCAACATGAGCTCCATCCTGGGCCTGATCCCTTCGCCGTACAACGCCTTTTATGCCTCGACCAAACACGCCATCGAAAGCTATACCGAATCGCTCGACCACGAGGTACGCGCCTTCGGTATCCGCGCCGTGCTTGTAGAGCCCGGCGTGACACGCACCTCGTTCGAAGAAAACCTCACGCGTGCGGACGAACCGCTGCCAGCGTATGCCGCAGAGCGGGCGCGCAGCGAAAGCCTGATGCGCAAGTGGGTCGAAGCAGGTGATCCGCCACAGGTGGTCGCCGACACAGTGGTCAAGGCGGCGACGGCCTCGAAACCGAAGCTGCGGTATTCCGCAGGCAATCAGTCGCACCAGGTGCGATCCCTGCGCCGCTTCATGCCAGAGCGTTTGGTCGACAGCATCCTGCGAAAATTTAACGAGTTTCCCGCCTAGTCCGAAAACGGCACCGTGAGACCGGCACAGCGGCGCCTGAGACTTCTTCTCGCCCGGCTTTGTGAATACCGACAGAACGCGCTCCCGTTATTTCAGCAAAAAAGTAATCCGTGTGGCGCGCGAATCCGCCTCCAGTGCACTGCTGCACCTACTGGGGCAACTCGGCCTCGAAGCGTTCCAGCTCCTCATCTATCGTTCCGCGGCTGCCAAAATCCCGGCCGGCCTGGCCGTACCAGTACTCGGCGTTTCCCAGGTCGCCTTCCTGGATGTGCAAAATGCCGTGCAGCCAGGCGGCCAGCGACGACTCATCACTTTGCACGATGACGTGTGCCTCATTCCAGCGCTCCGAGCGCATGTGAAGCAAGGCTTGGCGAAGATTGGCCATGAACAGCTCCTTGAATTTAATGGGATGTATCGCTTGCGAGCTCACCGATCCGCTGTCAAACGGGTCCAGGCGCCTTACCTTGTGTCACCAGCGATTCGGTTGGTATTTTGCCTTTTGTGCCGGTCACTCACCGGTGGTTCGCCAATACCTTCCCCAGCAAACGCACCCCTGCAGTCACCTCGTCATCGCCGATCAACCCCAGCCCAAAGGTCAAGCCGTTGTACTGTGCCCGCCGCTGCCCGGACCTGTCCAGCAGGTCAACCGCAACCCCCGCCGCCGCGGCCGCCCGCACCACGTCATGCATGTCCAGCTGCGGCGCCAGCATGGCGCTGATGTGCAGCCCTGCCACCGACGGCAACGGCTTGAGGAGTCCTTGCGAATGCCGCTCAATCGCCTGTAACAGGGTATCGCGTCGGCCCGCATAGACGCGCCGCATTCGCCGCACGTGCTTTGCGAGATGCCCTTCACGGATGAAGGCAGACAGCGCCATTTGAGTCAGCAAGGGCGGAGCGCCCTGAGTAACGTGCAGTGCCGCAGCGAGCCGCTCTCGCGCCCAGGCTGGCGCCACCACGAAACCGACGCGCAGCGCGGGGAACATCACTTTCGAAAAAGTGCCGACGTAAAACACAAGGCCGTGATCGTCAAGCGAATGAAGCGCATCGAGCGGATGGCCACTGAAGCGGAACTCGCCGTCGTAATCGTCTTCGATCACGACGGCCTGGCGCCGCCGTGCGAATTCGAGCAGTTGTGAACGGCGGTTCAATGACATTGCGGTGCCAACCGGAAACTGGTGCGACGGCGTCACGCAGATGACCTTCGCCTGCGGCGGCAGACGGTCGACACGCAAACCTTCACTGTCGAGCGGAACCCGATGCAGGCGCGCGCCGCGAAACGCCATGGCCGCGCGCAGCTGCGCATAGCCCGGATCCTCGACGGCAACCACCGTTGCGCGCGGCGTGACCAGCAACTCAGCCAACAAAGCGAAGGCATGCTGCGCGCCTGCCGTGATGACGACATCGTCGGCGCTGCATGCCACCGCGCGCGACAAGGACACATGACCGGCGATCGCTTCCCGCAACAGAGGGTCGCCCGCAGGGTCGGTGTAAGCCCTCGGTGCGCGCGCGAAGTCATGTTGAGCGCGAGCGCAGAGGCGGCGCCAAACGTCCCAAGGTAGCTGCGAGTGATCTGGCAGGCCTACCCTGAAGTCAAAGCGCGGTCCGGCCGCTGTGGCCTCGGCAGCCCACGGCGTTACGCGCCGCCAGGCGTTGGGCAGATCGCCCGGCGATGGGCCACGCGCGCGCGCTGACGGCGTGACAGAGCTGCGCAGCGGCTTGGTGGCCGCGACGAAGGTACCCGCACGCTGGCGCGATAGCAGGTAGCCTTCGCTTGCGAGGTGCTCGTATGCGGCAACCACGGTATTGCGCGATACGCCGAGCAGCGCTGCGAGCGCGCGTGTGGTGGGCAGTCGCACACCCGCAGCCAGGCGCCCGTCGATGATCGCCGCCCGAATCTGGCGGTGCAAGGCGGCGAAACGATTCCGCGACCCGGCCGCCGGCATGTCGATGTGAAGCTCCACGCTCGTTCTGGCTCCTATGAACTTCCAAATTGTGGCTCTTGAACGGTACCACATGGCATGCCATCCTCGTCGTGTGAACATGAACAACAACTGAACAACAACACAAGTCTGTCGAACACAGGGCTGTCCTCGCAAGGGATGATCAATTCACCCGCGCCACCAAAGACGGTGGTTGACGGCCTCTGGGCACCGGCTGATGCCATGAGCGGTGCTGTACCGACCCTACTCAACGAAAAGGTGATGCACCGATGGATACCGCGCTCGTCTTGCTCTCGCTGTTTGTGATCGACAGTCTCGCCATCATCAGTCCCGGCCCGAACATTCTTCTGGTTGTGTATGCGGCCGCCGAACGCGATCGGCGCGGCGCACTGCTGATCGCCGCGGGCTTGGCCACCGCAGGTGCGATGTGGGCCCTGATCGCAGTCACCGGGCTGACGGCGATCTTCGAGGCTCTGCCGTCACTGCAAACAGCGATTCGGGTTGCCGGCGCAGCCTACTTGCTGTACCTTGCGACCCGCCTGTGGCGCTCGCGCGCCGCGCCGAAAACCACGGTAAACACGACCGAGCGCCAGGCGCAGCCGGCGCACAAGGCACTGCTGCGCGGCTTTGTCACCAGCCTGCTGAACCCGAAATCGCTGGCTTACTTCGGAAGCATCTTCGTGTTGCTGGTACCGGCCGACGCCGGCTGGGCGCTTCGCGCCGCAGCGGTAGCACTGGTGTTTTTTGATGCGCTGCTCTGGTACAGCCTGGCTGCGTACCTGTTCTCGACACCGCGCGTGATCGAAGGCTATATGTCACTACGACGGCCGATCGACCGCGCCTGTGCGGTGCTGATGGCCGCATTCGGCATCAAGCTCATGCTGTGACTGCAGGATGTTCAATGTATCGCGAAGCCGTCGAATTACACTGACTGCAGCAGCGAGACCGTGAAGACAAGGTCAACCAGTTTCAGACCCATATTAACGAAAACGCCAGACTAAATTGCAAGTTTTCGGGTATGCCTTAGGTTAGACGCTCTTTCAATGGGCAGCTATGGCCACAACCCCCACGACCTCCATGAACAGGCCCGAGGATGCACCCGGTGCATTCCAGGCGGCCTGGAACGCTCACGACCTGGCGCGGTGCGAAGCTGCGATATCAAACTGCCTCGGACATAAACATGCCATTCGGCCTGACGAAATTTCCACCGCCCAGATGGTGAATCGTCTGCAGGTCGAGATTGTCATCGCCGAAACGCCAGTGCCCCTGCTGGAACACACGCTCGTCGGCAGCCGCCGCGACCACCTCGGCAAAGCAGGTGTCATAGGCGTCCTCGGTGTGCGGCTCGCGAATTAACCGGCACTCCAGCCATGCCGCGCAGCCCTCCTCCAGCAAGGGCATGCCGAGCACCGGCCCGGGTCGGGCCTTCAACCCATACCGCGAAAACTTGTCGCCCGCACGGCCCGATTCGCTCCCTGCCGCATGTGTCAAGCCGGCCAGGGTTGTGCCTGGAAGACATATGCCGAACCCACCGCTGGCGGCGATGAGTTCACGCGTGTAGGTTTTCTTGTCGATCACGATGGCAATGCGCGGCGGAGCGAATTCTACGGGCATCGACCAGGCGGCGGCCATCACGTTACGCACCGTACCGTGCGCGCTCGTCACCAAAACCGTTGGCCCATGGTTGATCAGGCGGCTGGCGTGTGAGAGGGCGACTTCCTTGAAGTGTGTCATGTCATTTCTTCCCAGTGCATTTCATGCTGCCGATCATGGTGGGCTCGACGCGTTTCAGAGCAGGCCGTTCCCCCGGCCCCTTCTTACTTCTTGGCGTAGTCTTCCAGTGGCTTGTCGCTCAGGTTGGCCCATGCCGCCTTGGTCAGGTCCGATGCGGGCATGCCTACCCGCGTGTTATTCGGCGGTATCGGCTGGACAAACCATTTGTCATAGAGCTTTGCCACTTCCCCGCTTTTCATCATTTTGGCAATGCTGGCGTCCACCGCCTGTTTAAAGGGGACATCACCCTTGGGCAGCATGATCGCAATCGGCTCGACGCTCAGGACTTCCTTCAGTACCACATAGTTTTTCGGTTGTTTTGACTGGGAAATCATCGTGGCCAGGATTTGGCCGTCCGCCACGAATGCCTCAGCCCGGTCATTTTCCAGAAGCAGGAAGCCTTCACTGTTGTCCTTGCCAATGACTTCCTTGAAGTCGACGCCCGCCGCGCGCTCGTGCTTGCGGATGAGCTGGACGGCGGTCGCGCCGGACGTGGCGGACACAGTCCTGTTGGCAAGCTGGGAAAGATTGGTAATCCCGGTCCTGGTTTTGGTGGCGACCCGAACTTCTTCAATATAGAGAGTCGGCGCAAAGGCAACGTCCTTCTGCCGCGCGGCGTTGTTAGTGGTTGTTCCGCATTCCAGATCCACCGTTCCGTTCTGGACCAACGGGATACGGTTCTGCGCGGTCACAGACTGGTAGCGGACCTCAAGTTTCGGCAGGCCTAGCTGCTTTTGAATGTCCCCAATCACCCGCTTGCAGATATCTACATGAAAGCCCGTGTATTCACCGGCGCCCAGCGTATACGACATGGCACCGGAGGCTTCCCGAACACCCATAGTGATCGCTGCCGTATCTTTGATCTTCTTGAGCGTGTCGATTTGTTGTGCTGTGGCTGTCGTAGCGCCCGCCAACGTGAGCACCGCAGAAATGCCCGAATAAGCAATGGATTTCATCATGATGTTTCCCTTACTTGGCAAACAGGTTGTTAAGCGTGGCAAAGGCCTTGAATTCGATGGCGTTTCCGGAGGGGTCAAGGAAAAACATCGTGGCCTGCTCGCCAGGTTCGCCTTTAAAGCGGACATAGGGTTCGATGACGAACTTCGTGCCGCCCGCCTTCAGCCGGGCTGCCAGGGTTTCCCATTCGGGCAGAGACAGGATCGCGCCGAAGTGGCGAACGGGGACGTTGTGGCCGTCAACGGCGCTGGTCTGGCGATGGCCGCACTCGTCCGGCGCCAGGTGCGCCACGATCTGGTGGCCGTAGAAGTTGAAATCAACCCACTCGCTGGAGCTGCGGCCTTCGGAGCATCCCAGCAGTTCACCGTAGAACTGGCGCGCGACGGCCAGGTCATGAACAGGGAACGCCAGATGAAATGGCGGAAGGATTTTGGCGGAAGCGGTTGCGTTTTGCATGGTCATCGTAAGCCTCGTTGAGTCGTGGTAGCCGGACTTTAGGGCGATTGATTGACTTTGAAAAACGATATATATTATTTCTGAGAATCAATAAATTCGATTAATTGACAGGACGCCGTAGTGATAACCGAGCTGAAAACCTTGATCGCCGTCGTCCGCTATGGAGGCTTTTCCGCAGCCGGCAGCCACATTGGCCTGACCCAATCCGCCGTCAGCAGCCAGATTCAGCGGCTGGAGGAGTCCCTGGGGCTGGCGCTTTTCGACCGGACGCGGCGCTCCGCCTCGCTCAACGACGCCGGCGCCAGAGTGCTGGCGCGGGCGGAAGAGATTGTTGCGCTGGTCGCCAAGCTGGGCGATGCGAATACCGGTGACGAGCTGGTCGGCACTTTGCGGATCGGGGCCATTGCCTCGGTTCAATCGACGCTCCTTCCCCGCGCCTTGGCTGCGCTGAGAAAAGAAAGCCCCAAATTGCTGGTCAACATCGCGCCCGGCGTTTCCATGAAACTGATGGACCAGCTCGACAGTGCTGAAATCGACGCGGCCATCATGATCCGGCCTCCCTTCGGCATCCTGCCCGAGATGACCTGGCAGAGCTTGATGCACGAGCCGTTCAAGCTCCTGGTGCACAAGGACACCAAAGGCAAGGATTGGCGCGCATTGCTTGAATCGCAGCCGTTCTTGCGTTATGAACGCACATCCTTCGGCGGGCGCCTGGTGACCCGCTTCCTGCGCGAAAACAGCCTGGTGGTTCAAGAGTCCATCGAATTGGACGAAATCTCGGGCCTGATGAATCTGGTCTCCGAAGGTCTGGGCGTCGCGCTGGTACCCATGGTGGAGGCCTATCTGCCCATGCCTCGCGGGGTACGCGCCATTTCCTTGGGTGAGAAAACATTCCATCGCGAGATCGGCATTCTGCGCAAAGGCACGGGTGCGCGCAGATCAGTCGTTCAATCTCTGGAAAGACGCCTTCGAGAGGCCTTGCTGCCCCAGCATGCTTGACGTGTACATTTTGAATTCGCTGAAGTCTGACCCGAATTTCCACATCTAGCCGAAAGCTGTCACTCCACAGCGACAGACTTTGCCAAATTCCGAGATTTATATGGCCGCATAACTTCGCTGCGCGAAATGAGCGTCCACCAAACCCCGCAGTGCGCTGGCGCGCACCAGTTGGCGTCCTGGGGCAGGCGACCAAAATCTACCTGGGCATTGTGCAGTTTCGGGTGCGTCGGCAATTCTCGTCGTGTAGGCGCGACCACCAGCCTGACGCGCGGGTCCGCCGGCGCCTGCGCCAGAACGTGGCGTCCAACCAGACCCGTAGCGCCGACCAGCAACAAACTCAAATGTGATGCCATGACGTGTGCCGGCAGTCAGAGACGTGCAAGCCGCTGTACAGACTCACCCACGGACATCTTCCCGCGCGTCAGTTCGATGATGATGCGGTTCACGGCCTGGCTTGGCAATGAAGCGAACGGCGTGTTTTCTGTCTTGTAATCCCGCAGCTTTTCCATGAGCTGCGGGCTCCTCGCCTTTGAAATTACTTGCCCAGGTTGGCCTTGAGCTCTTGCGATGCCTGCGCTATCGCGCTGCGGGGCGCCGGCAGATGGCTGAACGCGTTCGTCAGCCCAAAATCGTGAATCATGCCGTTGTAGCGTACCGACTTCACATGCACGCCCGCAGCGTCGAGCTTGCGGCCGTAAGCTTCTGCTTCATCGCGCAGAACATCGAATTCGGCGGTCTGGATCAGCGTCGGCGGCAAGCCCTTGAGCTGCCCGGTCGTCGCCTGCAGCGGCGAAGCATAGATCTGCTTGCGTGCCTCGGCGTCGGTCGTGTAGTTGTCCCAGAACCACGCCATCAAGTCCTTCGTCAGGAAGTAGCCGTTGGCAAACTGCTTGTACGACGGCGTGTCGAAGTTTGCATCCGTCACCGGACACAGCAATACTTGTGAACGCAGTGCAGGTGCACCCTTTTCGTTCGCCATCAAAGCAACCACGGCGGCCAGGTTGCCGCCCGCGCTGTTGCCAGCTACGGCGAGGCGCTTGCCGTCGACCTTGATCTCCTTTCCATGCTCGGCCACCCATTTTGTCGCGGCATAGGCTTGCTCGATGGCGACGCCGTACCGCACCTCAGGCGACAGGGTGTAGTTGACGAAGACCGCCACCGCGCCCGAGCCTGCCACCAGGTCGCGCACCAGCCGTTCATGGGTCGGGTAGTCGCCCAGCACCCAGCCGCCGCCGTGGAAGTACATGAACGCGGGCAGGGTCTTCTGTTGGCTGCCGGCCGGGCGCACGATGGTCAGCTTCAAGTCGCTGCCATTGACGCGGATCGTCTTCTCGCTGACGTCAGCCGCCGGCAAGGCCACCTTGGGGCCAGCCTGGGCGCCCACCAGCGCGGCGCGGGCCTCGGCCGGCGTCATGGTATCGAGCGTCTTGCCGCCTTCAAGGGATTGCAAGAATTTTGCCGTGTTGTGTTCAACGCCCGGCAGGCTGGCTGCAGCAGCATTACCAAGCGACAGGGTCAGGGCGGAAAGGGCGAGAGCGGAGGTGAGGGTTTTCATGATGTTTTTTTTGAGTGAGTGTGAAGAAAAATCCGGAGACGTCGTTGGTGTCAATGCGTACGCTTTCGGCGATGCCGACGATCTGGATGCGGACAATGGCACCTTGAGCTTCAGGCGACGGACGCAAATCCGTGTCTGTGCGGTCACACAGGTTGTGAACGGCTTCGCCTAAAAGCTTGCCGTCGGCGTCAACGCTGAACATGCTTGCCTTCTCGCTGAAAGCGGTCTCCATGGGACTTGTCCTTCGGCCAGGTCCCAAGAATGCGTTCAACAGAAGGCCCGGAGGGATGCGCGGCAAGGTGGGGCGAACCACGATCGGCGATACCAGGGCGCCATGCCCACTTGACTGGGTCAACCGGCAGTTCTATGCCGGGCGGCTGAATCAGCTGTGGATCCCGGATTAGCTGTGCAGATGACTAGTTAAGGCGCAACGTGCGTGTGGAAAATCTTGCTGACCACCGTCCACTGGCCACCGACCTTCAACAGATGGAAGAAGTCGGTGAACGAGATGCCCGACATATCGTTTGCGTCGATGCGAGCGCTGGCCGCCGTACCGACGATTTCGATGCGGGTGATCGCGGCCGTCGCGTCAGGAGACGGACGGAAATCCTTGTCGACACCCTCGAACAGGATCGGAATCGCGCCGCCGGTCAGCTTGCCATCGGGGCCGACGGTGTACATCGTCGCCTGTGGGCTGAAAGCGGACTTCATGATGCTGCTCTTGGCCTGCTTGCAACCTTCGATGTACTTGTTCAGCACTTCGGAGATGGCTTGGTAATCCTGCACGTACGTCGGTTTGCTCATGGTTTTTCCTTGGTTGGCTTGGGGGTGGGTTGGCGCGTCTGCGGCTTGGGCCGTTGTGCCCATGCCGACAGCGATCGCCGCGAAAATCAAAGTCTTGATGAAAGTCGTTTTCACTTTATTACTCCTGATAAGAGTCGCAATGACTCATCGATTTCACATAGGATATTGGGTCGACCACCAAACTGCTCAACGGCAGCGCAGGCCAGTCGGTGTAACCCCTGGCGCCGTTGCCGTAATAGGTTTCACGGGGGGCAACAGCCAGTTCGGCGCTCACTTTCAAGCGATGCACCAAATCGGGATTAGCAATGAACGGACGGCCGAAGGCGACGGCATCGACCTTGCCTTCCAACCGGCGATTCACCGCCAGCGCAAGGTCATAGTTGTTGTTGCCTATGTATGGGCCTTTGAACAATGCGCGCAATGCGTCGAGGTCCACGCCTTCGGGCACGGACCGTGAGGTAGCCGTGGCGCCCTCGACAAAGTGCATATACGCCAGCTGGAAGCGATTCAGCTGCTCGATCAAATGGCCATACGTCTGCATGACCTGGCTGTCCAGAGGCGTGTTGCCTGCGTCAGGCGTTACAGGGGAGAGCCGAATGCCGACGCGGTCGTGACCCCAAACCTCGACCACTGCAGCAGTGACTTCCAACGTGAGCCGGCTGCGATTTTCGATGGAGCCACCGTATTCGTCACCACGCTGGTTAGTCGAATCCCGCAGGAACTGATCCAGCAGATAACTGTTGGCGGAATGCACTTCCACACCATCGAAGCCGGCGCGTTGTGCGCACTCCGCGGCATGCCGGTATTGCTGGATGACGCCGGGAATCTCGGACGTTTCAAGTGCGCGCGGCATCGAGACATCCAGCATTCCCTTTTCGGTGTAGGTCTGCCCTTCTGCCCGAATCGCCGACGGTGCAACCGGGGCCGCCCCGTCCGGCTGGAGGTCCACGTGCGAGAAACGTCCCACATGCCACAGCTGACACACGATCAGGCCGCCCGCTGCGTGCACCGCATCGGTCACTTTTTTCCAGCCGGCGACCTGTTCGTCCGTCCAGATGCCAGGCGTCAACGCATAGCCCCGCCCCTGGGCGGAGATATTGGTCGCCTCGCTGATGATCAGGCCCGCGCTGGCCCGCTGTGCGTAGTAGCGGGCGTGCATTTCGTTGGCAACGCCATCCGGCCCCATGCGACTGCGCGTCAACGGCGCCATGACAATGCGGTTTTCCAGCGTCAGCGCACCCATCGCCACTGGCAAAAAAAGATCGCTGAAAGAGCTGCTAGGCGTCATATTTTTATTCCCTTCGGCAACCCAAGTTGCATGACAAATTTATGTGATGTCAGAAGTATGGAGGCCATAGATAATGACGTAAATAGTCACTCACAGAGATACAGTATGAACAAAAAATTCACAATTCCGGGTGTGGTGCAGGGTGACCGCACGGGAGTGGCGCTCGCCTCTCCGCCGGTGCATCTACCGGGGCTTCTGACGTTCGAGGCGGCGGCCCGGTATTTGAACTTTGCCCGGGCCGCGGCCGAATTGGGCGTTACGCCGACTGCGGTGTCCCGGACCATTAAAGCCGTGGAAGCGCAATTGAATGTGCGGCTCTTCAACCGCACCACACGCAGCGTCAGCCTGACAGAGGCAGGCGCATCACTCAATTCGAAGTTGGCACCCGCGCTCGCACTAATCAGAAGCTCCTTGTCGGAGACTTTGCTGGCGACCGATCAGCCGTCTGGCACCGTGCGGGTCAACACTTCATACGTCGCATACCGTATGTTCATCGAACCCCATATTGAAGCCTTCCTGGCGACTTTTCCGTTGATCCAGGTCGAGATATCACTGGACAACGTGCTCGGCGATATCGTCAACACCGGCTTTGACATCGGCATCCGCATGGGGAAAAAAGTTCAAAACGACATGGTGGCCCTACAGCTAGGGCCGCTACAAAAAAGAATTGTGGTGGCCGCCCCGAACTATTTTCACGGGCGACAGGAACCCAAGTCCATCGATGCTCTGCTGAAACACGATTGCATTCGGCAGCGCTATTCCGTGGGAGGCCGGTGGTTTGAATGGAAGTTCGATGCCAGAGGCCAAACGGTTCAAATCGAGGTTCAGGGGCGCCTCTTATTTGACGAAATGAGGTCTGTCGTGGATGCGGCAGTCCGAGGTCACGGCATCGGTTTCGTATTCGAGGATTTCGCGAAGCAGGAGTTGGCCAGCGGCCAGTTGCGGCAGATTCTGAAGCAGCACAACGGGATGGACGACGCGTTTCATCTGTATTACCCCCATCGCAAGCACATGCCAGGAAAGCTTCGCGCATTCATTGATTTCATGCTCAACGCTAATGCAGCGTAACCCATCAGTTCGTAGCCGTTGCAAACGGAATAGCGCTAACTATCGATTGTTAAGTTTCGCGTCGATGTGACCCGCCTTTTTCGCAGTCACCTGACCCCATCAAACCCCTGAAATGTGGATCGCCAGTCCTGCGTAAAAGGGGGCACCAGTGGCTCAGCGTTCGATGGAAAAATGGATCAAACAAGCACGAAAATCCACAACACTTTATGCATCCAATGAAATGAAAGCAAGGAAAACTAGCACGCCCGAAGAGTCTTACTGAGCGGGCTTCTGCTCGTCTTTTGGATTAAATTTCAGCATTTTATTTTTCTTGCTTGCACCAGCTGCGGACGTTCGTGCCACCGAGTCGCCCGCTTTGACGGAATCTGGCTCTACGGCAACCGATCCACCCATACTCACGCGGCCAGTCGTCAATGGTTTCCCACCGCCTGGCGTGCTTTTGGGAACTTCTGTCTGTCTTGCCTTCTCTTTTTTTGCAACGGACGGGCCGTTGCTCCATCCGGTTGCCGGGATAGACATGGCGAGCACGACCCCAACCGCGAGAAAATATTGCTTCATATGTAGTCCTGTCTTTGCAGTCAAAAGAGTCATGGCAATACCTGCTCACGAGTTGCTATCTGCTTGCCGCCTAGATAGATGTACTCTTTGAGCGCTGAACCGGGTGTTTCCTCCCATAGCAGTTGTCCGCCAACTCCATAGACGAAGAATGTCTCCAAGCCACCCTTGCGCTTCCAAACACGCTGGTTTGTGCCGTCATAGTCAAACAAAATTTCGTTAGCTTGGCCGCACTGGGCACACTGCATGTTGGCCGCATCGTTATAGGTGAAGGTCGTCGTACCGTTGGCGGTCACGTTGCCATAAAAATCGTAGTTCATCGTGTATGCCTTGCTGCCGGTAACTGACGCCAAACGCTGGGTCGCCGGATCGTAGGCATAGGTCAGACCAAAGGTGCCAAAGCTCTGGTCGGTGATATTGCCCCGAAGGTCATAGCTGACCACACCGCTTCCCCATGGGCCGTCCGCCCCCCTCAGGCGATCCAATGCATCGTAGGACATGTACTTGTTGTACGAAGTATCTACAGCATCCTCGATAGCTGCGACGTTTCCTACTGGGTCGTAGAAATAGCTCGTATTGAACAAGTTGCTGCTCTTGGCGATTTGCAAGCTAGCCGGCCGCTGCCGTCCATCCAGTCCTACCGTGGTCTGTACGCCGTTAGCATAGGTAAAACTGCTGGCCTGACCGGTAGGGTGATAAGCAACAGTGGTCACATAGGGGGCGGCCTGGCGTGGGCGACCAAAAGCATCGGGCGCATACGTGACCACCTTGGTCGAGCCATATTGAAGAGAGGCGTGCGCGTCGTTGCCATCGTAGCCATAGGTGATGGGAAATACCTTGGTGCCGACCTTTAAGGTCTCACTTGTCAGGTTTTTGTTGGTGTCGTAGACATAGTCGCGTTGGGCAATGCCGTTATCTATGGACTTCAGCTTATCGTCTTTGAAATAGGTTTTGACAACTCCAGGCGTTCCTGCTGGATAGGTAATGGTCGTCAAGCGGCCTCGGTCGTCGTAAGCGTAGGCCGTTTGTCCAGAAATGCCGACCTGCCGCGAAGTCAGATTGCCTACCGCATCGCGCCCCATGGTCGTTAACCCGGTCTCCGGCTCGGTCATTGAGGTAAGAAAGAGCCTGCTGTCATAGCCGTAAGAGCGGGTCACGCCATCTTGCGTTACAGCAGTCATTTGCCCTGCAACGTTTCGGGTAATCGTCGTGCTCGGCCCACCGAAGTCCATTGGCGTTTGAATGGACATTAGCTCTTTAGCGTCAGGGCTTCCATAGCTGCGGTTTTTGTATAAAAAATTCCAACCGTTTTCGTTTCGAACCTGCACACCGTATGAAAAATGATCGGTTTTTCGGTAACTTTGCCATGAACTGTCCGAAGGATTGAACTCGTTAAATACATAGGTCGGGCGGCTCAGCATGTCGTAGTTAAACCCCGTTCCGAGCGTGGAGTTAGGGTAAGAGGCGAACACCCGGCGGCCCAGCGCATCTACCTTGTAAGTCTGGGTGATAGTTTCAGCGCGGATAGTGTCCGTATGTTGTACGCTCGCTTCGCGACCAAAGGCGTCAAATGTCGTGACGGAACGATAAGGGCCACGCGTCACTGTGCGCATCGTGGCACCCCAAGTCACCGCCACTGGGTTACTCAAGGGATGCGTGACGCCCGTCACGCGCCCCAGCCCGTCGAAGGTGAAGTTGGTGGTTGCCATCTCGCCGTCTGTCTGCGCAGTCACGTTGCCGTCATTGCTGACGCTCCGGGATATGTTCACGTTTTCCGGCTGGCTCTCGGCACGGGGAATGCCGCGAAAGTAACTGGAATAGGCCGTCGATTTATTGCGCGCGTCAGTACGGGAGGCGAGATCTCCTTCAGGCGTATAGCCGTAACTGGTCGGAACGCCGGCACGTGTCTCCATCAACAAGTTGCCCTTCGGATCAAAAGACCTCGTGATAGCCAGAGTCTCGTTTCCCACGGCGATGGTTTCGTTCTTCTTCTGACGGATCAACCACTTGGCTGTGTCGATGTTGTACGTCAAGTTCGTGGTCTTAACTTCGTTTCCTTGCTCGGTGATCGTCTGCGGATTACCGAAGTCATCAAAGTTATCAAACTGCGTATAAAACGACTCGCCAAACCGGCCGATATAGTGAGATGTGGTCAGTACCGCTGCGGTAGCGCCGTCAGCCACCAAGCTGTTGCCGGGCCGTACATTTACCTGGTCGGAGATCAGGATGGGCGAGGCACTGTATGACTCCACATCGAAATTGCTTGTGGTTCCAAGCTGGAATCCGATCAGGTAGGCGATCCCTGAAAACGCGCTGTTGTAGCCGACGTGGTAACGCGTGCGCGTGCCATCCGGTCCGACTACCGTGGTTCGGTCTAGCGTTGGCGCCTGGGCTGCAGTCGGCGGCATCGAATAGTCGAAACCGCCCTCGCTATTGGGAGTGATCGGCTGCGTGGCAGGCGTGTAGGTCCATGTCCAGGTGTCGCTTGGGCTGGCGACTTTCTGCGTGACAACGGTGCTGCGTGGGATCCATGGAGTTGCCGCAAAATTGATGTAGTTGTAGGTGTAGTCGATGGTGCCACCAGTAGGATACTTAGCCTGCCGCATCGAATAGCCACCGGGGTTACCCGTCGAAGTTTCGTTGTACTCAAATTTCCATGAATTGCCGTCCGGACGCTTTACCTCCTTGAGCACGTTAGTGTTGAATACACCGGCTAAAGGAGTTTGTACATAGGTCCAAGTGCGACCGCCGTCCGTAATGGTGTCGAGCACTTGGTTGACGTAGTTAAAAGTCAACGAGCGGCCGTCGCTGGTCGTGGCGCCGGTTATTAAAGACAATGCCCCATAAGGCCCATCGCTGCTGAAGGCGTAGCTGTAGTTGATCCAGTTGCCATTGCGATCAGTCACCTTCGAAACGTAATAGGTGTTGATGGGATGCGTGGACGATCCCATCGGAGTGCCGCGAAAAGTCATCTCATAACGTGTACCGTCAGGAGAAATGACGTTCAGCCCGCCTCCTCCTCCCGCCAGGTTGCACTCTGCTTTCCAGAAGTCGGTGGTGATCCAAGAAACATGATCTAGCGCCAGATAAAGGACGCGCCGCCCCCCGTCTGGCATCTCCAGCACCGGGTTCGACAAAGGACCATTGACGTTGTCGCAGATCAGGTTGTTCGCCCTTCGCAAAACACGTCCGAAATGCATGGTCCAACCGAGGCCAACCGGGCTGTAGTCGGGCAACAGCTGTTCATTCAAGCTGTTGTAGGAGCGCTGCACCTTTAAATCGAGGCCCCCGTTACCTGGTATGAACAGGTCAACAAAATGCCACTGCAGTTTTCCTGTGAATGGATCAATCCTTTCATTGGCATGCTGGTTGACGTAGTCCCGTGTGCGCGATATACCTGGCTCCTCGTAGAAGCTCGGGATAGGTTCGTCCACGCCATCGGCATGTGCGGTGCCAGTTAGACCCATCAGAAGCACTAGCCATGGGACAAGTTTAATCATCTTCATAAATGCATCCAATCATTCGAAATGAGTACTAGAACTAGGCATACGCGGGGCATCGGGCACGAGCCCTCATAGTCTTAACGTGTAGAGTAGATATGGTTAGATGTCATGAGACAAGTGGGCCGCCATCATTGGGCCCCTCGCTCTTCACTTCAGCGAGTATCAACACATTTCCGCCCGCAATCGGGAGCATCCGCACACCGGCCGAAGCCAGTGCTTTCGCCCCAGATGTGTAGCGAAATGTCCTTGTCGGCGTGGTCGCACCCGTGTCGGGGTTCATCGCGATGACACCTGTTTTTGTAATCCGCTTCATGCGACTGGCGATTTTCTTCCAAACCGCTAGTGCCGCCGGATCATTAGTTCGGGCGGACAACGTTGCCTGACGAAGCCCCGCTGGGCTTTCCCTCTCCAAGGTAAATCGCAAGACGTCCGGATTGTTACGCATCAAATCGGCTCTTTGTGCCGCCGGTAATAGTGGTTTTTTTAAACTAAGCGCCACCTCTCCGTAAAACGGCGCAACTTGGGCAAGCTTCCCCATTTCTTCCGAAGTAATTTCACTAGCTTCGAATGGAAAGAATCTCATCGCAATCGCATACAAATTGAAATCATCCATGCACTTTTGCGCGAATGCCGCGACTTCTTCGGGTAATGCGTGGAGTTGGATGGATATGTCTGTCATAAACCATCAATTTTTGTATGGGACAAAATCTGTTGGCAATTTTCCAGGGCCATTTAGATCGTTCAAAGCCTCAACTTCGCGAGGAACAGGAGTTCCGTCTGCCTTGGTTCTTCCAATATTTCGACCTCTTCGCTCTCCTTCTGGAGTTTCAATAATAATATCTGGTCGCCGCCCCTCTTTCGCTCCACCCGGTGTAGGAACCAGCTGCTCTTTTTCCCGCCCGCCCCCGGCGACAATCCTGTTGCCCTCCGCCACGAGCCTGTCAGCCTCCTCGACGATCTTCTCATTGTGGGGACCTTCACCATTGGTTTTCGGACCCCGCTTTTTACCCTCCGCCGGCGGAGCGTCGGCCGATTCTTGATGCAAGATATCGTAGAGACCCAAGCCAATCATGCTTCCAACCATACCGAGGCCTAGTCGAGTGGCGACATAAAAAGAACCCTCTCCTACGTACCACAGTAAACGAGGATTTTTTCCATCTGGATCAGCGTACTTGTATGGATTGTTATTTCCGTATGCGTACCGGTTGAAGCTCTGGACGTTGTGTTCTTGGTAACCCACCGGGTCCACGCCCATGAACCGTCCCAGCGATGCATCGTAGTAACGCGCCCCAAAGTACGACAGACCGGTCTCCGTATCGACCGCCTTGCCGTGGAACCATTGACGATTGCTGGCCGCTTCCGATTGATTGTTAAGACGATCACCATAAGGCCGGAAGTTTTCCTTCCAGACCAAGGCGCCGCTGGTGTCGGTCGCCGCGATCGGGTTTCCGGAAAAATCATTGTGCAGATAGGTAATCGTCTCGCCGGTACCTACGATGGCGATGACGGCTGCAGATGTTGTCGTGCTGCCCGAGTTATCGGTCGCCCTGGCGGTAAGGCTGTAACTCCCGAGGGGAACGTTGCTCCAGACGAAGCTGTAAGGTGCAGCCGTCGAGGTACCCAGCAAGGTCGCGCCGTTGAAGAACTCGACCATGCTGACCGTACCGTCACTGTCAGTCGCGTTGGCATTGATGGTGATGGTGGCCGGTGCCACAAAGGCTGCACCATTGGTCGGGCTTGTAATACTTACTGCAGGAGGAAAGGTCGCCGGGAGGACAGTGATGCTCGCTATAGCCGACGTGGTGACAGCTCCACTGTTGTCGGTTACCTGCGCGGTGATGTCGTAGCTACCGACAGGAACATTCGTCCAGGCAAAGCTGTATGGCGCAGCCGTTGAAGTCCCCAGCAGTGTCGCGCCGTTGTAAAAGTCGACCTTGCTGACGGTGCCGTCGCTGTCCGTCGCATTGGCGTTGAGGGTGATGCCCGCTGGCGCAGTGAAACTTGAACCATTGGCAGGACTGGTGAGGCTCACCGTTGGTGGCACATTGGCCGCAGCCACTGTGATGCCGATCACGCCCGAAGTTGTGACGGCGCCGTTGTTATCTGTCGCACGGGCAGTGATGCTGTAACTGCCAGCAGAAACATCAGGCCAGACAAAGCTGTACGGGGCAGCCGTTGAGGTACCCAGCAGTGTCGCGCCATTGTAAAAATCAACTTTGCTGACCGTACCGTCACTATCAGCCGCATTGGCATTGATGGCGATGCTGGCAGGCGCTACAAAGCTCGCTCCATTGGCGGGGCTGGTGATGCTCACAGTTGGCGACACGTTGGCCGCAGCAACCGTGATGCCGATCACGCCCGAGGTGGTAACGGCGCCGTTGTTGTCAGTTGCCCGCGCCGTGATGTTGTAGCTCCCAGCGGCAACGTTGGCCCAAGCGAAACTGTAAGGCGCAGACGTATCCGTCCCAAGCAGCGTGGCTCCGTTGTAAAAATCGACCTTGCTCACCGTCCCATTGCTGTCTACTGCATTGGCATTGATGGTGATTGCCGCCGGTGCAACGAAGCTTGAGCCGTTGGTCGGGCTGGTGATGGCTACCGTCGGCGGTGTATTGGCCGCTGGGGTAACCGTGACACCGACCACGGCTGAGTTGGTAACTGCGCCATTGTTGTCAGTGGCCCGCGCCGTGATGTTGTAGCTGCCCGCGGCAACGTTGGCCCAGGCAAAGCTGTAGGGCGCGGTCGTATCCGTGCCAAGCAGCGTGGCTCCGTTGTAGAAATCGACCTTGCTCACCGTCCCATTGCTGTCTGCTGCATTGGCATTGATGGTGATTGCCGCCGGTGCAACGAAGCTTGAACCGTTTGCCGGGCTGGTGACAGCTACCGTGGGAGGTGTATTCGCGCCCCCTACGGTAATGACAACCGGACTGGATGTGGTGACGGCGCCGCTGTTGTCATAAGCCCTGACGGTAATGCTATAGCTACCCGCCGGAACGTTTGTCCGAGTAAAGGTGTAAGGCGCCGTACTGTCGCTACCCAATAGCGTACTGCCAATGTAAACCTCGACTTTAGTGATCCTGCCATCGCTGTCGGCAGCGCTGGCAGCGCCACTGATAGTGGCTCCGGCAGGAAACGCAGCTCCGTTAGCCGGACTCGTGATGCTGACTGTCGGTGGCGTGTTGGGTGCCACCGTAATATGAACGGGACTAGAGCTAGTGACCGCACCGGAGTTGTCGGTGGCTCGAGCAACGAATGTGTAGCTTCCTACAGGAAGGTTGTTTCGCGTGAGGGTATAGGGCGCGGTTGTATCCGAGCCGACCAAAGTGGTCCCGCTGTAGAAATCAACTCTTCTGACTCGACCATCACTGTCCGCCGCATTGGCATTGATGGTGATTGATGCCGGCGCTCCAAAGGTCGCACCATTCACTGGACTCGTGATGCTTACCGTTGGCGCAACAGCGACAGCAGCAAACGAAGACAAGAAAATCACTGCCGCGAACGCGGCACGAAGTGTGCGTGACATGACCCCTCCCAAGGGAATAGTGCTTTTGTTTTATCGGCCCCTACCGCCTTCACGCAGTAGGCCAATATCCATTTCCGATCAGCCCTTGCTTCTACATGGCGCGCAGATTAGCACCTAATCAATTAAGCCCCAAGTTATTTTTGATGAACGGAAATAATCACGGCAAATGTCGCGCATAAAAATAAATTTCGAAGAAGCACTGTCGTGATATCTTCCGAACTCGCAACTAGGAGATCGGCGTGTTCAATAGCGCATCACAGTCCTCAAGGACTTCTTTTTTAGTAGTGAGCGCGTTTCTTTTTCCCTGCGTAACCGCCTCTGCCGCTGACGTCTATCGCTCCGAGAACCCGGATGGGAGCGTCCGCTATTCCACTCAAATATTGGACCAGAGTTATGTGCTCTACCTTAAAGGTGAGCAGCCTGAAACGCGGGGAACCCTAACGACCAATCGTGTTCCTGTCGCTAAAAAGCCTCAACAGATATTGTTGGATTCTTTTGTCGTGCGCTTCGCAGAAAAGCATGAGGTCGACGCGAACCTGGTGCGAGCCGTCATCGAAGTGGAGTCGCAGTTCAATCCAATGGCCAGATCGATCAAAGGAGCCAGCGGTGCAATGCAGTTGATGCCAGCAACGGCGCTTCGTTACGGCGTCACCGATGCCACCGACCCCGCACAAAATATCGAAGCAGGTATTCGATACCTTAAAGATTTGCTGACATTGCACAAGGGCAATTTGCCGCTCGCCCTGGCCTCCTATAACGCCGGGGAGGGAGCCGTCTTAAAGCATGGCCGGCGGATTCCACCCTACAAAGAGACCATGCTTTATGTGCCTGCGGTGCTGGCCAAATTACATGCCTCAAGCAATGCTACTGCTCCATAGCCAATGATGACAACCATCTCTTCAACTCATCCGCTCGCGCAACATACCGTGCCCTCAAAATCGGCAAATGGCTTCACGCTTTTAGAACTGCTTGTAGTGATTGTCATCATCGGCTTGCTCGCGGCATATGTCGGACCGAAATACTTTTCACAATTAGGAAAATCAGAGATTACCGTTGCAAAAGCGCAGATCGTGGCATTCGAAAAAGCACTTGATACCTTTCGCCTTGATGTCAGTCGTTATCCGACCACTGAAGAGGGTTTGGCCGCCTTGTTGTCAAAACCAGCCAATGCCACGAAATGGAATGGCCCCTACCTCAAGAAGGAAGTGCCTCCTGACCCGTGGGGCCATGCCTATCTGTATAAATCTCCTGGCAGCAATGGTGACTTTGAGATTCGCTCCCTCGGCAAAGACGGGCAGTCCGGCGGCGACGATGAAAACGCCGACATCACAAATTGATGGCCGCGCAGTGACCCTCCAGGGAATGACTTCATGCAATACGATGTGCGCGCACTGACTGCCGGTCATCTGATCGTCCCCCTTACCGTCGATGCTCGCGATGAAAAGGATGCACGCAGCCAGATCGAGGCGCGCGGCTTGTTTGTTGCCGCGATTCACCCCGCACGAACCTCCCTTGCGAGTGGGATGTTGGCGAGGACACCGTCATCCAGCCGTCTGTCGCTGGTGTTATTCAGCCAGGAACTGCTGGCCCTTCTCAGTGCCGGCCTGAGCATCGTCGAGTGCCTCGAGGCGTTGTTGGAAAAAGAAGCCAGCGCACGAACCCGCTCCACGCTGACCCGGTTATTGAACGGCCTGCGTGAAGGCAAACGCTTTTCAAGCGTCCTGGCAGAGCAACCTGATTTGTTTCCACCGCTTTACGTCGGGATTGTCAGAGCGGCCGAGGGCACCAGTGACCTGCCGCGCTCGCTAACCCGTTTTATCGCTTACCAACAGCGTATTGACGCGGTGCGCAGCAAAATCATCAGCGCAGCAATTTACCCGACCATCCTGTTGGCAGTAGGAGGAGGCGTCGCGCTGTTCCTGATTGGTTATGTCGTACCGCAATTTGCGGAGGTCTATCGAGGCAGCGGTCGCAGCTTGCCCTGGTTATCTCAAGCACTGCTGAACTGGGGTCAATTTGCCGGAACGCATACCAAGGGTGTTCTGCTGGGAGTGGCCACAGGCTTGCCGCTGTTTTTTCTCACGGTACGGCATTTCCTTTCACGAGGAGGCATCGCGCTTCTTCTGGGCAAGCTACCGGGCATCGGCGAACGCGCCCGGATTTACGAATTGTCCCGTTTGTACCTGACTCTGGGGATGCTGCTGGAAGGGGGCATTCCAATCATCGCCGCGATGGAGACCATGCAGGGAATGGCCTCCCCCGGCATCAAAGCCGGATTACAGTCGGCCAAAGAATTGGTTCAGTCAGGCACGCCGCTGTCCACCGCATTCGAGATCAACCTCCTTACGACGCCGATCTCGCTGCGCATGCTGCGCGTTGGCGAGCGCTCCGGTGGACTCGGTGAGATGCTCACCCAATCGGCAGCGTTCTACGACGGAGAGATCAACCGCTGGGTGGACCGCTTTACCCGTATGTTCGAACCTCTTTTGATGATCGCCATCGGTTTGATTGTCGGCGCCATTGTCGTACTGCTCTATATGCCCATCTTCGATCTGGCAGGAAGCCTGTCATGAATGCAGAAGCGGCAGCCCCTCCTGCGGCGACCGTTGAGCCGGAGCAACTGCAGCTGGCTCGCGCACGCGCGGCTCAGTCGAACCGTACCTTAATCACTGAGCTGGAGTTGCTGACAGGCCTGGATTCGCGCGAGTTGGTCCGAGCCATCGCTCAGCCTTTTGGCCTGCCCGTGATAGAAACCATCGACATGCTGGCGCTGGCACCGGCGTTCGACCTTCTCCCGCTGTCCAAGGCCATGCAGCGGCACTGCGCACTGATGCGGACGGCAAACGGTCAAGTGATTGGGGTAATTGCCGACCCATTCGACCCAGACCTGCAAACCTGGCTTGACACTCATGCGAAGCGGCACGTGGAGTATCGCGTCGCGCTGCAAGCCGACATCCAGGCTTACCTAACCAAGCAGGAAGAGTCGGTACGAGCGGTGGATCACCTGATGCCAACCGCCCATGACGACAGACGGGAAAATAAAGCAGCCGCCATTCTGTCGTTTGCCTCGGTCTCGGAAGCGAGTAGCCCTGCGGTCAAACTGGTCAACTCGACTTTGTACGACGCCTTAAAAGCAGGTGCCTCCGACATTCATCTTGAAAGTACAGCGGGAGGTCTTGCCGTCAAATACCGCGTTGACGGCATGCTGGATCTCGCAACGTCGGTCAATGGAATCGAAGTTGCGGAACACGTTATTTCACGCCTGAAAGTTCTGGCAGAACTGGATATCGCCGAACGGCGAGTACCGCAAGACGGGAGCTTCCGGGTCGAAGCCGGAGGACGAGAGATCGATTTGCGCGTCTCGATCATGCCGAGCATCCACGGCGAAGACGCCGTGATTCGAATTCTCGACAAACGCGCGATGATCGACATGTACGGCGCGCTCACGCTTGAAGCCCTCGGATTCGACGCGCCATCATTGGTTAGCCTTCGAAATCTTGCCGAAGAAGCCTATGGGATGCTGCTGGTGACCGGTCCGACCGGCTCCGGCAAGACGACCACGTTGTATGCAGCTCTCACTGAGATCAACAACGGTCGCGACAAGATCATCACGATTGAAGATCCCGTCGAATATCAGCTCCCAGGAATTTTGCAAATTCCGGTCAATGAAAAAAAGGGACTAACTTTTGCCAAGGGCTTGCGCTCCATCCTGCGTCATGACCCGGACAAAATCATGGTGGGCGAAATCCGGGATCGGGAAACCGCCGAGATCGCGGTGCAATCGGCGCTCACCGGTCACCTGGTGTTGACTACCGTGCATGCCAATAACGTGTTCGATGTGTTCGGCCGCTTCACTCATATGGGCATCGACCCTTACGCTTTCGTATCCGCATTGAATGGAATTTGGGCGCAGCGCCTGGTCAGGCTGAACTGCCCCCACTGTGCAACCGACTACACGCCCTCCGACAGCGAATTGGCCCGCGTAAATCTGACGCGTACCGAAGTCTCCGATTATGAGTTTAAGCAAGGCAAAGGATGCGGCGATTGTCGCGGCACTGGTTACAAGGGCCGGAAAGCAATTGCGGAAATCCTTACGTTGAACGATGAAATTCGAGAACTCATTGTTGAAAAACGCCCGATTCGCCAAATTAAGGAAGCGGCACGCCTGAATGGAACCAGGAGCTTGCGGGAGGCTGCACTGAAACTTGTCAAATGCAGCGACACAACACTTGATGAAATCAAGCGAGTGACCTTGCATGCTTAAGAAGTTCAAAGAAATACTTCACGGTGTGCTTCCCAAGCGGCTGCACATCGGGGTGTCGCCTGCCGGCATCACACTGCTGAGAACCCGCAAGGGATTTACCTCTGAGGCGGTGGTGCTGGCCGATGCCGCTCTGCCACAAGGATCTACTGCATCGCCCGACACAGTGGCTGAGCAGTTGCGTACGCTACTGGCCCAAACCAACTGCCGCGGCCTGGTCACCACAATAGTGCTGGCAGATCCGTTGGTGCGCGTCTTCATGGTCACCCCACCACGAAATCCGACGCGGTTGCAAGACTGTCAGGCTGCCGCCGCGATGCGGTTCCAGACTTTGTACGACACACCGCTTGCCGACTGGCATCTGAGTGCTGACTGGAACGCGAATCAGCCTTTTGTCGCCTGCGCCGTTCCCCGGTCGCTGCTGGACTCCCTCAAGCAGGCAAGCGGCGAACACCGACTCGCTTTGATCGAAATTTCTCCGCATTTTGTCGTTGCATGGAACCGCTGGCGCGCCCGCCTTGCGCCGGGCGACTGGTTTGGCGTGATGCATGACGGCACGCTCACCTTGGGCGTGACGAAGCACCGGCGGCTGGCCGCTGTGCGCGCTGCCGCAGTCCCCACCCCAGCACTAATGGATACACGATGGCTATCAGGGCATCTGATGCGTGAAGCATTGCGACTGGATGTGCCGCCCCCGCCTCGACTGCAGCTGTGTGGGAGTGCACCCAATCAGTGGGTGATGAGCACGGAGGAATCTTTGAAATGCGTCTGGCTGAGTCCGCAGGCGCATGACCTCGGTAGGCCATCAGTGCCTTCCGGCGTCGCCTTGGCAAGCGCGGGATTCCAATGATGAAACCGCTACGCATCGATTTTTCCACGCCCTCCTTCATGCGGGCAGTGTGGTTGACATCACCAGTCACCTGGCTGTTTGGCATCGTTGGCGCCGGCTTGTGCATCAGCATGGCACTACACGCCGCCTCCTTGCAACAGAAGCGTCAGACCCTGCAAGATCATTTGAGGCAGATGCAAGCACGGCTCACCGCGCATAGAGTCCAGAGTGAACCGGTCATCAAATCCACCATTTCCGAGAACCAGGTCAACGCCATTAACGCGGCGGTCGGGCAGTTAAATCTTCCGTGGGGAGATGTCTTTAATACTATCGAATCCGCCACGCCGGTGACGATCGCACTGTTGTCGCTTGAACCAGATGCAAAAAGGCATCTGCTGAAAGGATGGGCTGAGGCGAAAACCACCGATGACATGATCGCTTACATCGAAAGTCTCCGCGGGCAACCTTTTATACAAGTAGTGATGCTGATCCGGCATGAGATCAACGAGCAAGACCCCAACAAACCCTTGCGCTTTCAGTTTGAGGCCCAGTGGGCGAGGGTCGTGCGATGAAACCGATCACTTTCGAGAATCTCAGCGTCCTGGGCCTCAAGTTCCGTCTCTGGCTCACTCGCTTCGGATGGGGTAATAGCATCGGTTTCGCGGTTTGCCTGCTCGGCTTGGCTGGCTGGCTGGGGGTGGTTCCCTACTTATCAGCAGAATCCTCGAAACAGCAGATTGCGTCAGATCAGGCTCGCAAATATTTTGAGAGCGCAAAAGTTTTGCCTGCTGCGAAACCCCGGCCGTTGAATGCCGAGCGCGTGGCAAATTTTCATGATGCTCTGGGCGAAAAACGTTATGTCGAACAACAGCTCAAAGTGCTCTTTGCCGCCGCCAAAAAGCATGGACTCACGCTTAATCAGGCGGAATACAGATCCGCGTTCAACCAAGCCGGCCATTTCCATACCTATCAGGTCGTACTCCCGGTCAGGGGCTCGTACGGCGCAATTCGCGCCTTCTGCGAGGAACTGCTTCTGACCATCCCATTTCTGTCTCTCGACGAACTCAGCTTCAAACGTGATGCGATTGCCAACCGCACGCTAGAGACCAAGCTGCGTTTGACCTTGTACCTATCCGACGCGCCGCGCACCGCGCAGGAACCCAAGACCACGGCAGCCCAAGGTTCGCCGTCATGACAATCAGGCATATGCTGTTAGCTGTCGGTGTGATCGCCGCCGCATGGCTGGCGTTCTTCGGAGACAAGACGCCCGCAACGGCAATCTCGGAACCTGTCGCTCGCGCAACTGCACCGGCTACCGGAGCTGGAACAGCGAAAATAGCATCCGACCGACTTTCTGGATCAGCCAATCAAGTCAAACGCGAGCCAGTCATCCTGGCGCTTGAGCCGCGCAACCGCCTGATCGGGGAACCTGGCAGCAGCAAAGCTGCTGGTGGATTATTTTCCAGTCAAAGTTGGACTCCCCCACCACCGCCGCCGCCACCACCACCCAAGCCGCCGCCACCCACAGCGCCGCCGTTGCCATTTACCTACCTGGGGAAAAAAATCGAAGATAACAAATGGGAGGTCTATCTGGCCCGCGCCGATCAAACGTTTATCGTTCGCGAACAGACCATCATCGAGGGTAGCTATCGGGTCGATTCGATCAAGCCACCCATGCTCACTCTGACCTATTTGCCTCTGAAACAAGGGCAGACGCTTACCATCGGAGGTGCCGAGTGATGCTACGTGATTCCTTTTCGTTAGCCCTGCTGCACATGTCGCCGCGCGCGACAGCCTTACGCCTTGACTTAGGAACGATGAGATCCTCGTGTTTTCGGCTGAGCACTTTGCTTTCAGGGCTGCTCATCGCCGTCTCGCTTGCCGGTTGCGCTGCAGGCATTGCATATCGCGAAGGCAAAGATCTGGTTGCAGAAGACAAGGTCGAGGCGGGTTTGGCGAAATTTCAGGAAGCCCTGAGCCATGAACCTCGCAACGCGGAATATAAGGCGGCCTACGTGCAGACCCGCGAGCGCGCGATTACCAACTACCTGATCCAAGCAGATCAGTCTTTTGCGAACGGCAACCGTGCTGAAGCAACCAGGTTGTACCAACGTGTGATCGCCATTGACGCCAACAACGAACGGGCACGTACCGGGTTGCGCAACCTCGAGATCGACGCACGCCACGCCCAATGGATCAAGGAGGCCGAGGTGGCAATCGGTAGGAAGGACTTTGGATCAGCCGAATCCAGACTCTCAAGCCTTTTGTCAGAAAACCCGAACAACGAAGCCGCCAGGGCTCTGCGGCTCAGGATGATCGGCGCCACGAAACCGCCGGTCGAATCGCTGCTATCGGCCGCATACAAAAAGCCCATCTCGATCGAATTCAAGGATGTGTCGCTAAAGCAAGTGTTTGAAGTCATTTCCCGTACGTCGGGTCTCAACTTTCTGTTTGACAAGGACGTCAAGACGGACCAGAAGACCTCCATCTTCTTGAAGAACAGCACCATCGAATCGGCAGTGCACTTCACCTTGCTGACCAATCAGTTGGAACGCCAGGTTCTGGACGCCAACACCATGTTGATTTACCCCAACACCGCGACCAAGGTGAAGGACTATCAGGAAATGGTGGTGAAGACCTTCTTCCTGAGCAATGCCGATGCGAAGGCCGTCGCAGCAACCATGAAAACCATACTGAAGTCGCGTGATGTGGTTGTCGACGAAAAACTGAACATGCTAATCTTGCGTGACAGTCCCGAAGCAATCCGGCTTGCTGAGAAGCTGGTAGCGCTACACGATGTTCCTGAGCCGGAAGTAATGCTGGAAGTGGAAATCCTGGAAGTAAAGCGCACCCGCTTGCTGGAGTTGGGCATACGCTGGCCAAGCAGTTTGACACTTACCCCATTGAGCAGAAGCGCAGCTACGGGAGGTGCGACGACCGGTGGTGCCCCCCTCACCCTCAATGAACTGCGCCAAGTCAGTGGCAGCAGCCTCGGGGCAGGGATTGGTCCAATCACGATCAATGCCCGTAAGGAAGATTCTGATGCCAATCTCCTGGCCAATCCGAGGATTCGCGTGCGCAACCGGGAGAAGGCCAAAATCCTGATCGGTGAGCGGGTACCGAATATAACCACGACCGCCACTTCCACTGGTTTCGTATCGGAATCGATCAACTACATCGACGTTGGGCTGACGCTCAATGTGGAACCGACCATACATCTCGACAATGATGTCGCCATCAAGATTTCGCTGGAAGTCAGCAACATCGTCAGTCAACTTGCCACCCAATCCGGCTCAGTCGCTTACCAACTAGGTACGCGCACTGCAAGCACCGTCTTGCGGCTGAAGGACGGAGAAAATCAAGTGCTGGCGGGATTGATCAACGATGAAGACCGCCGTACCGGCAACAAAGTCCCTGGCCTGGGAGAACTCCCCATCGTCGGACGCTTGTTTGGCAGCAGTGCCGACGACAGGCAGAAAACTGAGATCGTACTTTCGATCACCCCGCATCTGATCCGGAACATTCAGAGGCCAGAAGCATCGTTGTCCGAGTTCCGCTCGGGTACAGAAACCAATTTCCGAATCCGACCAGACTCGGATTTCACGCCCGCGACTGCGGTAGTTGTACCGCCTGCGAGTTCGCCCGTCATTGCCCAGAATGCCCAGCAACCTTCGCCCCCACTCAATACCAATAGCACTACCGGTCGGACTAATTCACCTGCAACAGCAGGCAATGCACCCGCCAGCATTAACCCGATTCCAAGCGGTAATGTTCAACTGCTCTGGCAGGGACCTAGCCAAGTGAAGGTTGGTGAGACATTTACCCGGCAGTTGACCATGCAATCCGACCAGCCGATCACCGGAGTGCCCATGGCGATCAGCTTTGACAATCAGATATTGCAGGTGGTTAGTGTTGTGGAAGGCGACTTTCTCAAACAAGGTAACGTGAAAACCAGCTTTACCAGTCGCGTGAATCCGAACGGCCAAATCTTGATGACCGGCACACGCTCTGGACCTGGCGGGGCAACCAGCTCAGGGAGTATTGCAACGATTACGTTCAAGGCACTTGCACCGGCCGAGGCGTCTCGCCTTCAACTGCTCACCGTAACTCCCACGGTATTGGATGGGCGTCCAGTCGTTATGTCCTTGCCGGCGCCCCAGGCCGTCCGAGTAGTGCCTTAACACCAAACTTTCAAATGAATACGGCATTACTGAGGGACACCATGAAGCACGGGCGGTGCGACCATCGCGGCTTTAGCTTGATTGAGTTGCTGGTGACGCTTGCCATTCTTGGAATACTCGGCGCCAGCACTGTGCCTTTGGCTCAAGTAGCAATTCAGCGCAGTCATGAGCGAGAGTTGCGCCAATCGCTGCGGGAAATACGTCGTGGAATTGATGCGTATAAACGCGCCAGCGATGAAGGGCGTGTCCCCAAACCGATTGGCTCGTCAGGCTATCCAAAAAACCTGGATATCCTGGTAGACGGCATAGAGGATCAGCGCGACCCCAAGCGCAGGAAAATTTACTTCTTGCGCAGAGTCCCGCGCGACCCTTTGAACAAAGAGCTTACGCTGACTGAAGCCGAGTCATGGGGAAAGCGCAGTTATGCGAGTGAAGCGGCCGATCCGCAAGAGGGAGACGATGTCTATGACGTGTATTCAACCTCCGCGCTGACCGGTTTGAACAGCGTTCCCTATCGGAAATGGTGACAGGCAAATGAAGCTTGTTGTGAATCGACCGCGAGGGTTCACGCTGATTGAACTGCTGGTGGTGCTGGCGATCGTGGCGTTGCTATTGACTTTGGCTGTGCCGCGTTACTTTCAAAGCATCGACGCCGCGAAAGAAACCGTTCTTCTGGATAACCTGCGCGTCACCCGAGAGACAATCGACAAGTTCTACGGCGACACCGGTCGCTATCCGGACTCTCTGGATCAATTGGTAGAAAGAAAATATCTCCGCGCCATTCCGTATGACCCGATTACTGAAAGCTCATCCACCTGGATCATCGTCCCACCGGACGACGTCGAGCAAGGACTCGTTTACAGCATCAAGAGCGGGTCCTTCGGGTTAAATAGGAATGGCAAACCATTCAATACGTTATGAATTTTATTGATGGTCGACTCGCTCGTCCCCGCTTGTATGCAAGGGCGTGCCACAGATCACAAATTAGGGGCTTCACATATCTGGGTCTACTGATCCTGGTTGCGATTATCGGGATAGTGTCAACCGCAACACTCCAATTGGGTTCACTGGTTGCCCGGCGGGCCGCTGAAGAAGAGCTCCTCGCAATTGGGGCCGAATTTCAAGCCGCACTTTCTAGCTATGCAACCGCAACGCCGAGTGGGCAAAAACGAACCCCCACGTCACTCAATGATTTGTTGCGAGATCCACGCTATCCAGGGGTGCGGCGTCATCTGCGTAAGCTGTATTCAGACCCCATCACCGGAAAAGATGAATGGGGCATAGTCCAGATGGGATCCGAAATCACCGGTATTTACAGCCTCTCCAACGCCACTCCCATCAAGCAAAAGAATTTCGAGCCAGAGTTTATCGACTTTGAAGATACGACGACCTACCAGGCGTGGAAATTCTTAGTGCCACCCGAGCAAAGGGCTCCAGCTAGAACTCCTTCTCCCGCAATCACTTCAAGGCCATAAGCTGGTGAGTTCCGTTGATGCTTGACCCGAGGGGGGTGCGGACAATAACTTGGACTTGTTTATGCCGTGAGTCCAAGTTATTGTCCGCACCCCAATCAGCAATTCAACACACCGTGACCGTCATTCGACGGTCACGCTCTTTGCAAGATTGCGAGGCTTGTCAACATCCGTCCCCCGCGCCACAGCGGTGTGATACGCCAGCAACTGCAGCGGCACCACATGCAGCAGCGGGCTCAGCGCACCATAGTGCTCAGGCATGCGGATGACATGCAGGCCTTCGCCGCTTTCGATGTGGCTGTCGGCGTCGGCAAGCACGTAGAGGACGCCGCCGCGGGCGCGGACTTCTTGCATATTGCTTTTGAGCTTTTCGAGCAAAGCGTCGTTGGGTGCGACGGTGACGACGGGCATGGCGCTGGTGACCAGGGCCAGCGGACCGTGTTTGAGTTCGCCGGCCGGGTAGGCCTCGGCGTGGATGTAGCTGATCTCTTTGAGCTTGAGTGCGCCTTCGAGGGCGATCGGGTAGTGCAGGCCGCGGCCGAGGAAGAGCGCGTTTTCCATCTTGGCGAAGTCTTCGGCCCAGCTGATGACTTGCGGCTCTAGCGCCAGCACGGCTTGCAGTGCTGCTGGCAGGTGGCGCATGGCTTTGAGGTGGCCGGCTTCTTCCTCTTCGCTGAGTTTGCCTTTGCTTTGGGCGAGGGCCAGCGTGAGCAGGAAGAGGCCTGCCAATTGCGTGGTGAAGGCTTTGGTGGACGCCACGCCGATCTCTACGCCGGCGCGCGTGATGTAAGCGAGTTTGCATTCACGCACCATGGCCGAGGTAGAAACGTTGCAGATGGTCAAGGTCTGCGTCATGCCCAGGCTTTGCGCGTGGCGCAGCGCGGCCAGAGTGTCGGCTGTTTCGCCGCTCTGGGTGATGGTGACGACCAGGGTTTTGGGGTTGGGCACCGAGCTGCGGTAACGGTATTCGCTGGCCACTTCAACTTGCGTGGGGATGCCGGCGATGGCTTCAAGCCAATACTTGGCGGCGCAGCCGCTGTAGTAGCTGGTGCCGCAAGCCAGGATGAGCACGGAGTCGATGTCTTTGAAGACGCGGAAGGCTTCGTCACCAAAGAGTTCGGGAACGATGCCTTCAACGCCTTCGAGCGTGTCGGCAATGGCGCGCGGTTGCTCGAAAATTTCTTTTTGCATGTAGTGGCGGTAGGGCCCTAGTTCTGCGGCGCCGCTGTGGGCATGCACGGTTTTGACTTCGCGCTGTGCGCGCTTGCCGTCTTTGCCGACAATCCAGTACTTGCCGAGCTGGATGTCGACCATGTCGCCTTCTTCAAGGTAAACGATCTGGTCGGTCACGCCGGCCAGGGCCATCGCGTCGCTGGCGAGGAAGTTCTCTGTCTTGTCTTTGCCCACGCCCAGGATCAGCGGTGAACCTGCGCGCGCGCCGACGACGCGGTGCGGCTCGTCTTTGCAGAACGCCGCAATCGCGTAGGCGCCGTGCAGCTGCGCAACGGTGGCTTTGAGGGCTTCGAACAAGTCGCCGTCGTACAGGCTGTCCATCAGGTGCACGATGACTTCGGTGTCGGTCTGGCTGTCGAAGACATAGCCCTTGGCCTTCAGGCCGGCGCGCAGCTCTTCGTAGTTTTCGATGATTCCGTTGTGCACCAGCGCGACCTTGCCCGGCTTGGATTGCGATGCGGCGCCGCTGCCGTGGCTGAAATGCGGGTGGGCGTTGTGGACGACGGGCGCGCCATGGGTGGCCCAGCGGGTGTGGGCAATGCCGGTGCCGCCTTCGAGCTTGTCATTGGCAACTTGTTCTTGCAGCTCGGCCACGCGCGAGGTGCTGCGCGCACGCTTCAGGCCGCCGGCATACACCGCAACGCCGCAGGAGTCATAACCACGGTATTCAAGACGCTGCAGGCCCTGCACCAGGATGGGAACAATATTTCGTGTCGAAACGGAAGCAACGATGCCGCACATGGAAGGTCTCCTGAAAATCAATCAATGCAGGGATGCTACGGACTTGATGCTTTTCAATGTGATTGATTTTTATAATAATTTGGAATTAAATTTCACAACTCACAGTTAATTGAATTTAATTTCATTTACATTAAATTTATGGAACAAATATCTGTAGATGAGATAGACCTCAAGTTGCTCGACAGCCTGCAAACCGACGCGTCGTTGAGCAACCAGACCCTGGCCGAGCGTGTGCACATCTCACCGCCCACCTGCCTGCGCCGCGTCAAGCGCCTGCGCGATGCGGGGCTGGTGGAGCGGAAGATCGCGGTGCTCAGCACCGACAAACTGGCCGCCATCACCGGCCACGGCCTGACGGCACTGGTTGAAATCACGCTCGACCGGCAGGGCACCGACCAGCAGGAGGCGTTTGAAGCCCGCGTGGTGCAGGACGACGCGGTGCAGCAGTGCTACCGCGTCTCGCCGGGGCCGGACTTCATGCTGGTGGTGCATGTGGCCGACATGCCGCGCTACCTGGCGCTGGCGCAGCGGCTTTTCACCAGCGATGCGAATGTGCGCAACGTGAAGGCGTTTTTCAGCACCAAACGTGCAAAATTTGAACCAAAAGTGCTTCTAGCCCAATAAGAACGTGCGCGAGCAGCTATCAAAACAATAGCAACTCTCAACGAACTATTGACCCTGCCCTGGCGCCTGCCGGGTCTGCTTGAGTAGCACCCAGGCCATCAGCCCCAGCGCCAGCGCCCCCGCCAACAGGATGGCCCACAGCACCAGGCTGCGCGTCGGTATGCCCTGAGTGGGGGATTGCGCCGCGACCAAAGGGCCGGCCGCGCTGCTACCGCCCGTGACGTCCACCTTCGACACGTCGACACTGGCTAATGGCAAGGTGTTTTCCTGTGACGCCTTGTAGTCAGGGATCAGGCTGGCCATGGGCAAAAAGGCACCGGTAGCCCCGGCGGAACTGGCCAAGCCTGCCGCCAGCGTGAAAGGGCCCTGCCCGCTGGCAAGAAAAACCAGCTGCGCGGGTTCAAACTGCAGAACGATTTCCGGCGCAGCGGCAAAGCCCGGCGTTTTAAGGTCGGCTTCAATTTTGATCTCACGCACCGACGCGCCCTGCAACTCGACCGGACCGCTGGCCTGCTCTTTGCCTGCGGCGGTCATCCGGTACACCACGGCGCTGGCCAGCAGGGCCCAAGGCTGGTTGCGGTCATTGCGGCCCAGCACGCGTATGGGCACCAGCACATTGCTGCCCTGCGGGGTGATTTTCAGCGCGGCGACGGGCGTGGCAAACGGCAGCGCAAACGTCAACTCATGCGGATGGGTCAGCGCCGGCGCGGCCATGGTGGCGCTGACACGCTGGCGCGTGGCAGTGCTGCGGGACGTCACCAGCGTGGCGCCGCGCAAAGCCACGGTGGCATCACCCCAGGTGATGCGCAGGTAGTGGTCCTTCAGCTCGACCATAGCAAGCTCCAGGCTGTTGTTGCCCAAACTGGCAACCGGCGCGGACGCATCGGCGCGATAGAGCACCGTGTCGGCCAGCGAGCGCCAGTTTTTCAGGTCGCGGCTGGCTTGCACGTTAAAGCTGACGGGCTGTCCCACTGGCAGGTCGGCGTCCAGCGTGAGGCGCGCTGCAGGCGCGGTAATAGCGCGTGCGTCAAGCAGCGCACCCAGCACTTTTTGTGCCGACGCGGGGGTTGCGCCGCCCCCTGTGTTGAGCTGCACCACGCGCCGGCCCTGGCGCTCTTCAATGCGCAGCGACAACCCTTCCAGGCCTGCCGCGCTGGCCGCGCCCACAATGGGATAAGCCGCCAGCTTGACCTGTTGCTCCTGGGTCGCCGTTTCTGCGGCCACATTCGCCAGCGCCATGGGCATGGGCTGACCCGCCGCATTGAAGAGGCGCAGGTCGGCGTAACCGGCGTTTTGCAGCCGCACCAGTGCTTCAGCGGGCAACACCAGCCGCTGCAGTGGCGCATCGGGCGCCAATGTCACGGGTATGCGCACGGCATACGAAGCAGCCTTGCCGGGATCGGGAGCGTCGGCGGCCAGCGCCAACGAGGGAGCTGCCAGTGAGGCGTACAGGGCGAGCGTGAAGAGCCTGGTATTGATTTTCATGATTGGGCTTCTTGGAGGTTGCCCGCATCCATGGGCGGGGCATCTTGCGTAGCGGCCAGCGCCTTGGGCGGCAGTGGCGCAAAGTAGCCCACCACCAGCATCAGCACGCCGACCACAATGAAGGCGATGATGCGCTCTGCACCGCCGGCGTTCGACAGGTCAATCAACAGCAGCTTGACGACCACCAGACCCAGCAGGCCAGCGCCCGTCAACCACAACGGCCGCTGCACGCGGCGATGCGCCAGCACCATCAAGGTCAATGCCAGCAAGGTCCACAGAATGGCGTAACCGGTTTGCACCACGAAGCTGTCGAACAGCGCATCGGCATCCCAACGCACCCCGAAGAAGTGATGCGCCACACGCAGCCACACGGTGTTGACGGCAACAAACACCAGCAGGGCCAGCGCCACCAGTGCATTGCGGCCGGTGACCCAGCGCGCGTTACCCGGGGGCGGCGCGGCTGTTACCAGCACGCGGCGCCAAAACACCAGCGCCCCCAGCGCAAGCGCCAGCGTCAGGTCGGTCGGGTTGAGCAACGGGATGTAGGGCAGCGGCGCCGTGTGGCCGGACGATACGACCGCAGCAGCCAGCGCGCCCCAGAACACCAGCAGCGCCAACGGCAGCGCTGCATACCAGTAGTAGGCCTGTGCATGCGAGTTGAGCGGCCACGCGAAGCCTGATCGCGATGCCTGCCGGTTGGCCCGGCCTGCCCACACCGCCAGCACCATCAGTACCGCAATGGCGCTGACCAGCAGCACCACACCGGCCCACGACGTGCGCCACAGCTCGGCCTTGCCGATGCCCGACCACAGGCAATCGGCCAGCAGGAAGGTGACCAGCCACGCGCTTGCCGCGTGCAGGAAGCCATAGGGCGATTGAGCGATAGCGGCTGAAGCGGGTTGCGCCAACGCCTGGCGATCAGTCTGCCGCAGCATCCAGTAGTGCAGCACCAGCACCACCGGCCACACTGCCCAGGCCGGCGTGGCCAGCACGCGATAGCCTTCGCCGGCCTGTGCCACATAACCCAGCGCCAGCACACCCACGGCGATGCGCGCGGGCCAGGTCGCCACGGCCCACTGCTTCTTCAGGCCCAGCAGCATCGACAAGGCTGCGCTGGCCACGACAGCCAACATCATCAGCAACCCGCTGGTGCGGTCGGTGAAAACATGCTGCGGGAAGGCGTCTGCCTCCAGCGCCGGTACACGGCGGCCGATTTCAAGCAGCCACGCCAGGCACCAGAAGAAAAAGCCGTAGAGGTAAACAGGAATGCTGAGCTGCGACTCCACGCCGGCGTAACCTTTGGCCCAGGACGATTCGCTGTGCGGCAGCGGCTTGCGCAACCACCAGGCCAGCTGCAGCGCCGGCAGGGCGATCAGCAGCGCGCCGATGAAGGCCGCGTTGCCGAAAGGAATGGCGGAGATGTGACTGCCCAGGCCGCCCACATCGTCCAGCCCACCCAGAAAGGCCATGGCGGCCACACCCTGCAGCAGCAGGCCAAAAGCGCGCGGCATCCAGCGCGCCTGGCGCATGCCGACCCAGAAGGCGCCAGCGCCCTCCAATGCCCACACGGCGGAAGTCCATTTCGCGTCGAGCGCCAGTGGCACCGCCAGCGTGGCAAACCCCACGCCGACGGCGATAAAACATTCGATGAGCAGGCGGTAAATGGCAAGCGCGCGGCGCGCCAGCACCATCGCCGTCACCAGGTACAGCGCGGCAAAGCCCAGCGCCGAAAACGCCGTGCCCAGTTCCATGCCGCGCACCAGCCCGGCCTGCAAGCCGAAGCCCGCCAGCGGTGTGCCGAACACCAGCATGGTGTCGACCGCATTGCCGAGCTTGGTGGGGGTGTTGCGCGCGTAAAGGATGGCGGTAAACAGATAAATCAGCACGAAGATGATCAGGAAGGGTTGCGCGCTGGCGTATTGCTCGGGCACGTACTTCAGCACTCCCCACGCGGTGGCCACACCGAACGTAGCGATAAAACCCACCACGTTAAGGATGCGCCACGAACGCTTGTAAGCAATGAACAGGATCGCCAGGTTGAGCAGCGTGTAGTAGCTGAAGAGGCCCACATGGCTGCCCTGCCCCGTCGACAGCAGCAAGGGCACAGCAAAGCCGCCGGCAAACGCAGCCACCGCCAGCGCGCGGGAGTTTTGCAGCAGCGCCAGTGCGCAGCTCAGGCCGCACACGATGATCATCAGCGCGAAGGCCGGCAGCGGATCCAGCAGGCCATAGAGGCGAAACGCCGCAAACACCGTGAGGTACATCACCGCCACGCCGGCACCCTGCAGCGCGAGCGCGAAGCCGGGTTTATCGGTGCGCTTGCGAAAGCCCACGGCCAGCAGCGCAATCGCCGCGGCCGCAATCGCCGCCAGGCGAAATTCAACCGGGAAGAGCCCTGCCGATGCGGCATAACGCGCCAGGAACGACAGGCCGATGAACAGAATCACCAACCCGACCCGCACGATGGTATTGCCGCCCAGAAACCAGTTTTTGCCGGCAATCAAAGCCAGCTCGATGGCGTTGGGCTCGGCCGGCTTGAACGCAGGCCGGGTGACGGGTGCAGCTTGCCTCTGTGGCAGGCCATTGGAGGCCAGGTCTTCTTGCGGGGGTACCTCTTCGTTGCTGGCGGCGCTCATCGCCCGGGCAGACGCGGGCGCCATGGCTTTCGGCAAGGCCGCAGGCGCGCGTTGCGCGGGCAGCGGCGCCATCGGCAAAGGGTGGGTGGTTTCAAACTCTTTGAACCCACCGTCATCCTCGGTGATCTGAACAGGTTCGCTGCGCGCGGCAGGTTGCGACGGGGAGGCCGGTGCCGGCTTGGCCTGCGTCAAATGCTTTTTGCGCGACGCTTCGACTTCAGCGCGCACAGCCCAGCGCAAGGAAAGGCCGGCAAACAAACCGAGAAAGCCCCCAAGAAAAACACCGGCATCGCCGTAGCCTGGCCAGAACCAGCCCAACACGGCACCCCACACAATGCTCCAGATGATCATGATCGAGCCCCTCCCCTTCTGTTGTTAATGCCGCGAGTGCTGACGCAGCCTTGCGGAATGCGCTGATGGTACTTGATGGCGCGTTTTGCAAACGCTCGCGGCGCGGTGCGCAGGCCGGCTTGCCGCGAAGGCGTCTTTGTCAGGATAGATTTATATGAAAAATGCCTGTAGGCCAATAATAACGGGCGCAAGCAGCTATTAAATTAGTAGCGCGCACTTCAACGCGTCTTGACCCCATCGCGAGCGGTATCCCAGAAGGCGCGTGCCAGCGGTGACAGCTTCGCCACATCCAGGCAGGCCAGCCCAACCGTGCGCGGCTGCCTGGGCAACAAAGGCCGGTAGACCACGCCTTTGGGTGCATCGGGCAGTGCCAGCCGCGCGGCTACCGACACAGCCAGCCCTTGCTGCACAAATTGCAGAATGGAAATGATCTGCGTGAAGTGGTACAGCACCGTCGGCAAAGCCAGGTTCTTTTGCAGGATGGGCACGATCACCGGGCCGCACCCGGCTTCCGTCAACACAAAGTCCAGCCCTGTCAGGGCGTCGACAGGCACAGCCTTGAGTTTGGCCAGCGGGTGCTTTGCCGGCAGGATGGCGACAAACTCATCCTGAACCAGCGGTAGCACCTCGAAGCGTTCATCAGGCACCACGACAAAACCAAGTTCCACCCGTTTCTGCAGCAGCCAGTCGTCCACCACCTCGTCGCTCTCTTCCTCAATGCGCACCTGAGCGCCCGGGTGACGCTTTTTAAAAGCCGCAAGCAAGGGCGGCAACAGGTTGACCGTGGACGTAGGCCCAAATGACCCGATCCGCAGCGTGCCGGTTTTCAATTCGCGGGCATCGCCCAGCTCCTGCGTCATAGTGGCCGCAAGCGCGGTCATCTCGCGGGCGCGCAGCAACAGGCGCTCACCGGCGTCCGTCATCGTCACGCCGGAGGCATCGCGCTGCGCGAGCTTGACACCAAACCTCGTTTCAAGCGCGCGCAACGCGTGGCTGACAGCCGACTGCGTGGTGCCCAGGCGCATGGCCGCGCGCGAAAAGCTGCGGCATTCGTCCAGTGTGATCAAGACTTCAAGTTGGGCAAGGGTCATGGTGAAATCAAAAAGCCGCTAAACCGATGGTGGTCGCCGATGATGTCCGAGGAAAGTTGATGATGAGCAAATACTCATTTGATGGTGAGCTTTGCAACCGTTAATCTCATGCATAAATCTAACCGATACCGGCCCGGTATTGGCCCTTTTCTCAACTTTTCATCCGCATGACCGCCACAGCCACGCCTTCGACCACAAGCTCTTCGCCAGGCATTGCCTCCAGCACTCTGCCCATCGGAAAAAACCTGATGGGCCTCTATCTGAGGCTGACCTGTGTCCCATTTTTGTGGGGCGGCACCTTCATTGCCGGCCGCGTCATCTCAGCCCACCTGCCGCCCGCCACTGCCGGTTTCATACGCTTTGTGTTTGCCACGCTTGCCCTGCTGGTGGCGCTGCATTTCACCGAAGGGTTACGCGCCATCACCGGCTTGTCGCGCCGCCAGCTGCTGGGCACGATGGCGCTGGGCGCCACCGGCATCTTTACCTACAACCTGCTTTTTTTCACCGCGCTTTCCGTGCTGCCGGCGGGCCGCACCTCGCTCATCATTGCGCTCAATCCGGTGGTCACCCTGATGCTGGCTGCGGCGTTTCTGGGCGACCGGTTGTCACCCACGCGCTGGCTGGGTGTCGCCCTCGCATTGCTGGGCGTGTGGATTGTTGTCACGCGCGGTGACCTGTCGCAAATCGCGCAATCGCTGGGCAAAGGCGAGCTGTCAATGTTTGGCGCGGTCTGCGCCTGGGCGGTGTACACCCTGCTGGGCCGCAAACTGCTGCAAGGCCTGTCGCCGGTGCTGGCCACGCTATGGGCGGCGATCTGGGGGACGCTGTTTCTGGGCCTGCTGGCCCTGCGCGACATACCGGCCGTACATGCCGAGTCGTTCACCCCGGAAGTGTGGGCCGGCCTCGTATTTCTCGGCGTGCTCGGTACGGCTGTGGCCTTTGTCTGGTACTACGAAGGCCTGCGCCAGCTGGGCGCGGCACGTACCGTGGTGTTCAACAACCTGGTGCCAGTTTTTGGGGTGCTGCTGGGCTGGCTGATTTTGGGCGAGCCTCTCAGTGTCAGCCTGCTGGCGGGTGGCGCGCTGGCTATCTTTGGGGTGTTTATGGTGAATCGGGTGAAGGGGTAGTTTTTATTTCTTTCCTGTTCAGCTGAGGGTTCGAAGCATCTTTTTGTTGTTCCGACGCTCGGGATTCTGCTGAGACCTTTCGGCCGGGGGATTGCCCGGTCAACCACTTAAGTAGCCAGCCTCCAGAGCAAACAACGCTTCAACCCGCTCAGCCAGACGCGGCATGCCGCGAATCTTGGGGAATCAGCTCAGATCAGCAATCAGGTTGATGTACTGCTGCATCGCATCGTCCTGCGACGTGCCCTTCAGGTTGTTCCAGGCGTCCCACTTGGCTCGCGCCACCATGTCGCCGAAACCGGGCTTCTTGTCGGCGTTGTCGCCACTGCTGCCTTGCTTGTAGAGCGCATAAATTTTCAGCAGCGTCACGTTGTCGGGGCGCTCGCTAAGGTTTTTCGAATCGGCCATGGCTTTGTCGAAGGCGGCTTTCAGGTCTGACATGAAGAATCTCCGTTTTTAGAAGTGGGTCACCAATGAGGTGCTTGGGGTAACTGCCCGGTATCTTAGCCACCCTCTTCCCTGCAAAATAGGGAAGTTACCCCATCCGGGGTGAGTGCGCATCAGTTTTGCATTCGGGAGTGCTCATGGTTACACGCGTTACCGCCCAGGCCGCCGGCCGCAAGGTGGCAAAAAACGTCCAGAAGAACGTCAAGCGGGCCGTCTCGGGAACCCTGGGTCTGTCGGGTGAACGCATGAGCAAGGTCGACACGGCCTGGCTGCGCATGGACAACGACGCCAACCTCATGATGATCGTGGGCGTCTGGCAACTGGCGCCAGGCGTCAAGCACGCGGCGGTGCGTGAGCGCATCGAGAACAGCCTGCTCCAGTACGACCGCTTCAAGCAACGTGTGATGGAAGACGCCGCCGGCGCGACCTGGGTGATGGACCGCAATTTTGATGTGGCCAACCACGTGGTCGCCGAGAAATTGCCCAAGTCGGCCAATCAGGAGCCAGCGCTGCAGGACCGCGTGGCCGTGCTGGCCACCCAGCGTCTGGACCCAAAGCGTCCCCTGTGGCAGATCCACCTGATCGAGGACTACACCGGGCCTGATGGCGTGAAGGGCAGCGCCATGATCGTGCGAATTCACCACTGCATTGCCGACGGCATTGCACTGATCTCCGTCACCATGTCGCTGGTCGATGGGGGCGCGCCGCCGCCGGAGCGACGCAAAAAAGCCGCGGCCGCTGCCGGCACGGAAGACTGGATTGCCGACACCCTGCTCAAGCCATTCACCGACATCACCGTCAAGGCCTTAGGGGCGGTGGGCGAAGGCGCCGCCCGATCGCTGGGCATGCTGGGCGACCCCAAAAAAGGTATGGAAGAGGGCATGCACAGCTCAATGGACATGGCCAAGGTGCTGATGCAGGTGCTCAAGGATGGTGCTGCGCTGGCCCTGATGCCAGATGACTCCAAGACCCGGCTCAAGGGCAAGCCCGGCGGCGCCAAGAAGGTCGCCTGGTGCCAGCCGATTCCGCTGGACGAGGTCAAGGCGGTGGGCAAGGCACTCAACTGCTCGATCAATGACGTGCTACTGAGCTGCGTGGCCGGCGCGTTGGGTGAGTACCTGAAATCATTCGGCGACGACGTGGCGGGCCAGGAAATCCGGGCGATGGTGCCGGTGAACCTGCGGCCGATGGACCAGGCGCACAAGCTGGGCAACCGTTTCGGCCTGGTGCCGCTGGTGCTGCCCATCGGCGTAGAGAACCCGATCGAGCGCGTGTACGAGGTGCGCCGCCGCATGGCAGCGCTCAAGGGCAGCTACCAGCCGCTGCTGGCCTTCAGCCTGCTCGCGGTTGCGGGCCTTTTGATCAAGCCAGCGCAGGACGTGATGCTCAACCTCTTCGCCAAAAAGACCACGGCGGTCATGACCAACGTGCCGGGGCCGCGCGAAAAGCTCAAATTCTGCGGCTCCACGCTGGAGCAAAGCATGTTCTGGGTGCCGCAATCGGGCGACGTCGGCTTGGGCGTGTCCATCCTGAGCTACGGCGGCGGCGTGCAATTCGGTGTGATCACCGACAGCACCCTGTGCCCCGAGCCGCAGCGCATCATCGACGAGTTCGTGCCGGAGTTCGCCAAACTCTCTATCGTCACGCTAATGCTGCCCTGGGGTGAATGAGCGGTTCACCTGCAACGTCAGAATTTTAAGCACTTTAGGCCTCTAACCCAGGCAGTGACCTGTCTTGCAGCTATCAATTAGATAGCAATCATGCGAGGGACGCGCGGTCCTCTTCCGGCAAGGGTGCCGTGGAACTGGCTTTGCCAGGCCGCAGGCGCCGCCCCTGGAAGGGGGAAGGCGCTACACGAAGTGAGCGTCGACGGGGTGAACTAGCTTCAGGCGGCAAAGCGGCTTGAAGCAATCGCCAGCAGGCCGTCGAAGATCAGGCTGTCCACCAGCTCAAACTTCACCGACATGCTGGGCGCCATCTTCCAGCCGGCGCCGCCGGTCATGATGCATTCGGGCGTTTCGCCGCAATGGCGGGTAACGTTCTCCACCATGCGGTGTATTGCACCGGCGATGGCGAAGGTGCCGCCGCTGGTCAGCGCGTCGCTGGTGTTCGTAGGGAAGTCGCGCACCTCGCCGGTGGGCACGTGCAGGCCGGCCGTGCCGGACTCGAGCGCGCGCAGCATGATGCCGTGACCCGGCAGGATGAAGCCGCCCAGAAACTTTCCGCTGGCATCGACCGCCTCAACCGTCACGGCGGTGCCCACCATCACCACCACGCAGGGCTTTTTGTTCAGGCCACTCGCCAGCAACCGGTGGCGCGCACCGATCATGGCCACCCAGCGGTCCGCGCCCAGCCGTGCCGGGTGGTCGTAGCCGTTGGTCACGCCGGCCTCCTGGGGGCTGGAAACCACCCAGTGCGGCGTCACGTCCCAGAGTTCCATCTGCTCGGCCACGCGCCGCTTGATGGCGTCGCCCGCCACGATGCAACCCAGAATGCGTGAAGGCGCCTGCACGCCCCCCCACTCTTCTTCCGAGAGCTTGTCGATGTTTTCCAGAAACACCGCCCCCTGCGCCAGCAACTTGGCTCCGGGCACAGGCGAGTCGTACTGGGCCCATTTCAGGCGGGTGTTACCCACATCAAGCGCTAGAAAGGTCATTTGGCGAATTATGAACAGGTTTGAAGTGCGCCCGCGGGGCCCGGCCTACACGTTTTCCAGTAGTCGGCAAAGCGGTGTTCAGATCAGTCCAAACCAGCAGGCGCGCTGGATGGCGGCTAGTTTGTTGTCGACCTTGAGCTTGGTCATGGCATTGGAGAGGTGAAAGTTCACTGTACGTTCGCTGCAGAGCAGGCGCTCGCCGGTTTCGCGGGCCGTCATGCCCTGGAAGGCCAGGCTTAGGCACTCGAGTTCGCGCGGGCTGAGCGGGCTGCGAGCCTCCGCCAGCGCGCGTTTGAGCAGCGGCCAGATATTCAGAGCCGACCAGGCCAGCAGCGCCGCCTCGCTGCGGTCATGCCACTGCCGCGGGCTGAAAAGGTAGCACTCAAAAGCACGCCCCACCGTCAGCGGGAAAGCAATACGCACCACGCTTTGATAACCATGAGCCAGCCACAGACGGCGCCAGCGGCTCAGGCTTTCGAAAGCCGATTTTGAAATATCCTGCCAGGCCACCAGCGGTGCGTCGGAGTCGCGCCATGGCGCGCCGAAGTCGCGGCTTTCGGCCAGCGCTTCCGCGGCATCCAGCAGGCGCGGCGGATGAATGGCCAGCACCAAGCGGTCTTCCTGCCCGCCAAAAGGGTCCGGGCCCAGCACCATGAGTGCCTCGACCGAAAACTCGCGAAGGGCGCATAGCCAGTCGCTGATCACGCCGTCCAGGCTCACGCTGTCAAAGTTGGCAGGTAGCAGCATTAGCTTGACGAAGGAAGAACCGGGACAATACAGTCACATGTCAAATGCATCATCAGTCAGATTCCCGGTTGTGCTGGAGAAGTTCTTAAAGTGAGGAGCGCCCGCTTCCACGCGTGGCTTGCGCATCGTCCCATGCTCCTGTGGCTGCGCGAGGAGCTGATCCTTGCCCCTCTGGAGCCCATTTTGCATCCATCGCCCCGGCGCCTGTGGTGGCTGGGTCTTTCTTTTTTCTCGGGCAACGCTCTTTTTGCCTGGATCTGGTCGGTCTGGCTGCCGCAGCCGTATGAAAACCTGCCGCTGCGTGTGGTGGCCAGCGTGCTGGGCTACAGCCTGATGACCAAACGCGTCAACCACGACCCGGGAAGCCGCCTGACACAAAGGGTGTTCGGCCTGGTGTTCTGGCTGGAGCTGCCGGTGCTTTTCAGCTGGATGTACCTGTGCAACAGCAGCAACACCGTGTGGCTGGCCACCCTCGCGGCCATGGTGTTGATCTACTACCACGTGACTGACTGGCGCCTGGCCACGCTGGGCACCATCACCGGAGGCGCACTGGCCTGGGTCGTGTTCCTGTACGCCGGACCGTCGGTTCCCACACTGCCGCAAGACCAATGGACGGTGCATGCCGTAGTGATTGCGTTCGCCTGGTCGATTGCGCTGGTGCTGAATCTTTCTTCGGCCAACCTGCGGCGCGAGCAGCTCTCCAGTACCCTGACCACCATCGGCATCATGGCGCACGAGCTGCGCACGCCGCTGTCGACGGCGGCCCTGTTGGGCGACGCCATTCAGCTCGAAGTGCAACGCCAGCCCGACAACCCGCGCGCAGCACAGCTGGACAAGCTGGGTCAGCGACTGCATGCGCTGGTCCGGAACATGAACCATCAAATTGATACGCAAATTGCAAACGCCAAACTGCTGCAGCTGCCGCGGCATACCGAGCAGGTCGCGGCAGGGCAACTGGTTCAGGACGTGGTGGCCGCCTATCCCTACCAGTCGAGCCGGCAGAGGGAGTGCGTGCGCGTGGTGATTCATGACGACTTCACCTTCCGCTCATCAGCGACGCAGTTTTCGCAGGTGCTGGACAACCTCATCAAAAATGCCATGCATTCGCTGATGGCCGCCGACTCGAAATACCCGCCAGGTGCGCTGCGCGTTGAAGTGGGCCGGGCACACGCACGCGGCCGCATCATGGTGGCCGACCAGGGCATGGGAATCGACCCTGCTTTGCTGCCGCAGATATTCAAGCCGTTTTTCTCGAGCAACCGGGGCACCGGCCACGGGCTGGGCCTGGCCTTCTGCCAGCAAGTGGTACAAAGTGCAGGTGGCAGCATCCATGTGAAATCCGAATTTGCCGTGGGCGCCGCTTTTACCATTGAGCTGCCAATTGCGGCCTGATAGCCTTGCGCATCACTGCTTCTGATAAACCTCCGCTAGACTGACAAACATGTCCTTTGCACTCTATCGCCGTCCTGGAGGCGTAGTTTTCCTGGATGACGACCCGGACTACCTCGAAATGCTGGCAGAAGTCATGCCGCCCGACTGGTACGTGCGCCTGTTTCTGCGTCCGGTGGCGTGCATCGACCTGCTGCTGCAGGAACCCGCACGCTGGGAGGCTGACGCCTGGCGCCAACAGGAAATCATCAACCGGTGGCGCGATGGCGTAGCCCTGATTCCGCAGGTGCTGCAGTACTGGCGCGAGGACGGGGCCGCACGTTTTGCGCTGACCCAGGTGTGCGTGGTGGATTACTCCATGCCGGCCATGAGCGGCCTGCGGGTGCTGAGCGAGTTGACCGGCTGGTCCGGTTCGCGCGTGCTGCTGACCGGCCGCGCCGACGAACAGCTTGCCGTCTCGGCTTTCAACCGCGGGCTCATCGAACAGTTCATCCCCAAGCAGTCCCCGGAAATCCGGCTGCGCCTGACCGACGCGATCCAGGCCTTGCTGCGCCAGCCTGAGGCGCGGCATCAGCAAACCTGGCGGGCGACGCTGTCCCGCACGCAGCACGCGCTGCTGTGTGAGCCCCCCATTGCCCAAGAACTGGAAAACCTGGCGTTGCGCCAGGGCTGGATCGAGCACGTGGTCATAGGCGCGCCTTTCGGCGTGCTGGCACTGGGCCGTAAAGGCGGCGTCAGCTGGCTGCAACTGGAGCCGGCTGAAAACCTGCCCGAACTGGCAGAAATGGCGACATCGCAAGGCTGGGATGCCGTGACCGTGCAGGACGTGGCGGCAGGCCGAAAACTTATCGACCTTGAGCTGCAGCTTGCGCTGGGCGCGGGCCACAAACCCCAGCCGCGCCAGGCTTTCGCCATAGCCTCCGGCTCGGCGGTTCTGCATGCCGCGCTTTTTGCCGTCGGCGAACCTTTCAGCCCGGGCTTCATGAGCAGCCACGAACGCTTTATTGCCACCTCGGGCGAAAGACACTTGCAGGATTGACACCGGCTCAGGCTTCCTGACCGGCGCGTGCGCGACGAGCAATCGGCCAGTCCCAGGGTTTCACGATAGGCGCAATCTCCCGCGCGACCGCCTCGACATGGTCCAGCTCCGAATCCATCAAGCCGGCATTCAGCGTGAGACGCATCATGGCGCGCTTGCTGCTGGTGGCGGGTGCGCAGAACATGGACGAGAACACGTTGCGTTCTTCCAGCCGGTCACGCAGCACCATGGTGTCGCACTCCAGCCCCACTTCCAGCGCAATGATCTGCTGGCTGCCCTGATGGATGGGATAGCCCAGCTCGCTCAGCGTTGACCGCAACCGGCGGGTGTGGGCGTGAAGGCGCCTGCGCGCATCGTCGCTGTTGCGGATCACTTCAAGCGTGGCGGCAAGACCGGCAATCTCATGGGGCAGCAGGCTTGAGCTGAAGATATTGGGAAAGCTGGAGCAGAGGATGTAATAGCGCATGTGGGCCGGCGCGGTGAAAAACCCGGCCCGCCCCGCGAAGGTTTTTGCCAGGCTGGCGGTGATGAAGTGGACGCGGCTGGTGAGGCCCAGCTCCGCGCAAAGCCCCGCGCCCTCGGGGCCGTGCGTGCCCAGGGAGTGCGACTCATCCACCAGCATCATGCAGCCGTGCTGCTCGGCCACATCGACAATCTCGGCCAGCGGGCAAATGGCGCCTGTGGTGCTGTAAACCGAATCCACCACCACGATGCCGGGCCCGTTTTTGGCAATCATCCGGGCCAGGTGCACGGGGTCGTTGTGACGAAACGCGAAAGCCGGTGCACGCGCCGCATGGGCGCCTTCCCACAACGATGCATGGGCCAGGGTATCGAGGTACACAGGTGTCTGTGCGTCGGCGATGGCTTGCAGCAAACCGACATTGGCCGCATAGCCCGACTGGCAAATGAAGCCGTCGTCCTTGCCGACCCAGGATGCCAGCGCCAGCTCCAGCGCATGCGTAGGGTGCTGATTGAGGTGGAACACGCCCGACTGCACGACAAACTCCTGCTCCTTGCGCAAGGCCTCGACCTGTGCATGGACGATGTGCGGATGACCCGTCACGCTGAGGTAGTCATTGCCATCGAGCCGGATGGCGTTGGAGTCCGGCGTCCTGCCATGAAGCATGAACTTTCCGCCCCACTGCTGGTTCCAGCGCGGTGTGAAATCACGAGAGATACGTTGGCACAACTGGGCCCCCAGGGTGGGGTTCGGAAAATGCGTTGTGTCAGGGGAAAGTTTGCGTTCGAGTACTTGCATGGGGAGCTCCGTTAAAAGGGGAGCCCCATTGAAAACCTTCACACAAATAGATACGCCTTACCCCCTGTCAGAACTGACAGGGGGCCACCGCTATCGTCAAAATAGGGGAGGCGAAAAGCGAACTATTCGCCTCATGCGCGCAGAAGTTGTAAGCGATGTACTTACAAACTATTGTTACCAAAGGTACGCAGTTTTAAGGCATTTAGCCCTGCTTCCATGGCAAACCTTGGCGACGCCATCCGCCTATATTTCCACGTTGCCCTTGCGCATCAGCATCTCCCTCGAAGCCTTCAAGGATGTTGTACGCCTCAATGCCAAGTTCGGCAGCGCGTTTGGCCGCGGCCACAGAACGCACGCCGCTACGGCACAGCAACACGGCTTTCATGCCGGCCGGCACAGCGGTTTTGAGCCCCTGGTCGAAGGCCTCATTCATCGCCATGCCCGGCCACTGCTTCCAGGCCAGCGGTACCGCGCCCGGCACATAGCCCACCCACTCGCGCTCGGCGTCGGTCCGCACGTCCACCAGCACAGCGTCGCCTGACAGCACCCATTCGTAAGCGAGCTGCGCGGAAATATCGCCGGCATACCCGGAAGCAGGCCGAATGCCGGCCGGCGAAGCGTTTGCAGATGCTGGTTTTTCCATTGGGAGCCTCTCAGGGTCAGGATGTGATCAGTGGTGTATTCAGGATGCACATCGCGTGACAACGATGCAGCCATCGAGAGACCAAAGTTTATCCGCGCGCCGCACGCCTTCTGCCAGTGAGGAAATAGCGCGCCGACACCACCAGCACCACCAGCACTCTTCCTGCGCGGGCGGCACGGCATGCACAATGCCTCTAACATGAACTGCAGGAGACCCTATGCCCCGCAACCCCGCTGAACCGCCTTCCGCGCAAGAGGCCTCGGCCGGGAAGGCCAGCCTCAAGGCACTGGCCAAGGCGCTTGCTCCCTGGCAGCCATCAACGTCAAAACCCAAGGTGTTTACGTTGGCCAGCCTTGACCCCGCGGCCAAGCCGTTCTCGACGGGGGACAAGATTCGCGACAAAGCAGCCGTTGAGATACTGGCCGCAGACATTGACGGGTTGCAAAACCTGCTTTATGCCGACAAGCGCTACAAGCTTCTTGTCATCCTGCAAGGCACCGATACCTCTGGCAAAGACGGTACCTTACGCGGCGTTTTCGGGCGCATCAGCCCCTTGGGCGTGCATACCGTCAGCTGGAAGGCGCCGATGGAAGACGAGCGCGCGCATGACTATCTATGGCGCATTCACCAGCAGATGCCGGGCGCAGGGGAACTGACGATTTTTAATCGCAGCCACTATGAAGATGTACTGGTTCCGCCCGTCAACGGTTGGATCACGCCAGCACAAACCGCGCAGCGCTTTCAGCATATCAACGACTTTGAGCGCATGCTCACGGAAACCGGCACCGTGATCCTGAAGTTCATGCTGCACATCAGCCGCGATGAACAGCGGCAGCGGCTGCAGGAGCGACTTGACGATCCCGCCAAGCACTGGAAATTCAGCGTGGGAGACCTGGAAGTTCGCAAACAGTGGCCGCAATACCAGAAGGCTTATGAAGCTTTGCTTCGTGCCACCAGCACGCCTTGGGCCCCCTGGACGGTGGTGCCTTCCGACTCCAAAACGCACCGCAACCTGATGATCGCAAACCTGGTCCGGGCGAAACTGCAAGCGCTGAAACTTCGGTTTCCTCCTGGCGACCCCGCACTTCAAAAGCTCAAGATCTCCTGAAATCCCGAACAGATTCCTGACGGCCACGCAAAAACAGTTTTGCCCCGAGAGGCGGGAATGAACTTCTGGCGTTGGTGGAAACCCTCTTTGTAAGTCTTGAGCAAGACGAAATGATGAGTGTTCTTACCTTTTCACAACAGGAGACATGTCATGACCGAGAACAAAAGCCCCCGCAGGCGCGGCCTTCTAAAGGGTGCCGCGATTGCCGCCGGCGCTATGTCCGCCCCCATGGTCGCCATGGCGCAGACAACGTCTTTCCGCTTCCAGAGCACCTGGCCTGCCAAGGATATCTTCCATGAGTACGCCAATGACTTTGCGAAAAAGGTCAATGACATGGCCGGCGGCCGATTGAAGATTGAAGTTCTGCCAGCCGGTGCCGTGGTACCGGCGTTCCAGCTGCTTGACGCCGTCAGCAAAGGAACCCTCGATGGCGGCCATGGTGTGCTCGCCTACTGGTACGGCAAAAACTCCGCGCTGGCGCTGTGGGGCTCCGGTCCGGGCTACGGCATGGACGCCAATATGGTCCTGGCCTGGCACAACTACGGGGGCGGCAAGGCCCTGGTGGATGAAATCTACAGGAGCCTGAACCTCGATGTGCAGTCCTACCTGTATGGTCCGATGCCCACACAACCGCTGGGCTGGTTCAAGAAGCCGATCGCCAAGGTCGAGGACATGAAAGGCCTGAAATTCCGCACGGTCGGCCTGGCGGTTGACATATTCACGGAAATGGGCACAGCCGTCAACCCGCTGCCCGGCGGCGAAATCGTACCGGCTCTGGACCGCGGCCTGATCGACGCCGCCGAGTTCAACAATGCCTCGAGCGACCGCGTCCTGGGCTTTCCCGACGTGGCCAAAAACTGCATGCTGCAAAGTTTCCACCAGAGCGGCGAGCAGTTCGAAATCCTGTTCAACAAGACCAAGCTGGCCGCGTTGCCCGCCGAGCAGAAAGCCATCATCGACTACGCTGTTCAGGCGGCCAGCTCCGACATGAGCTGGAAGGCCATCTCCCGCAACTCGGAAGACTACGACGCGCTGAAAAAGCAGGGCATCAAGTTCTACAAGACACCGGATGCCGTCCTGCGCGCGCAGTTGGCCGCATGGGACAAGACCATCGCCAAGAAGTCCGGCGAAAACCCCATGTTCAAAAAAGTGCTGGAGTCGCAAAAGGCTTTTGCCCAGCGCGCCGGCCAGTGGCAAAACGATTACTCCGTCGATTTCAAGATGGCGTTCAACCACTACTTTGGCCGTAACGCCAAGAAAGCCTGATCAGGCTTTGAATTGAAGGGGGGCACCCATCCCGGTGCCCCCCTTGTTTTTTTGAAGCACACAAGTCGTGCCATGGAGTTGAAATGCAATCAATTTTGTTGGCGGTGGACCGTTTTTCCACCTGGATCGGCAAAGCCTTCGCCTGGAGCGTGGTGGTCCTGACCCTGCTGATCAGCTGGGAAGTGTTCTCGCGCTATGTGCTCAACAAGCCCCATGCCTGGGTACTGGACGCGCAGATCATGCTCTACGGCACGCTCTTCATGACCGCGGGCGCCTACACCCTGAGCAAGAACGGCCACGTGCGCGGGGACGTGCTGTACGGTTTCTTGCGGCCGCGCACGCAGGCCATCATCGATCTCACGCTGTACCTGCTCTTTTTTCTGCCCGGCGTGGTCGCGCTGACCTGGGCTGGTTGGATCTATTTTCAGGAATCACTGGCTATCAACGAGCAGACTTTTTCTGCCGATGCGCTGCCGCTGTACCCCTTCAAATTCGTGATCCCGCTGGCCGGCGCCGTGCTGTTGGTGCAGGGCGTGGTGGAAATCATTCGCTGCATTGTCTGCATCCAGGCCGGGGCCTGGCCAACGCGTGAGGGCGACGTGGAAGAAGTGGACGTGGAAAAACTCAAGGAGATGGTGCACGTGAAAGATGCCGACCTGGAAGCGCTGGATCGCGACATGGCCCTCAATGAGGTCAAAAAATGAAAATACGCAAAGAACTCCGGTTCGGCCTGTCCTTCATGGCTCTGGTGGTCATAGGGGCCGGCATCATGCTGCTGAGCGTCGACAAAATCACCAACGGCCACCTCGGCCTGTTGATGTTGTCGTTGGTGGTGACAGCCATCATGCTGGGCTTCCCCACAGCCTTCACGCTGATGGGCATGGGCATGATCTTCACCTGGCTGGCCTACAACGAGAACACGACCAAAACACTGGACCTGATGGTCCAGGCAGCCTACAAAACCATGGCCAGCGACGTCCTGATCGCCATCCCGCTTTTTGTCTTCATGGGTTACCTGGTCGAAAGGGCCAACCTGATTGAAAAGCTGTTCAAGAGCCTGCACCTGGCCATGGCCCGAATACCCGGCTCACTGGCGGTCGCCACGCTGGTGACGTGCGCCATTTTTGCAACGGCCACGGGCATCGTCGGCGCCGTAGTCACCCTGATGGGGCTGCTGGCCCTGCCAGCCATGCTGCGAGCCGGATACAGCGTGCAACTGGCGGCTGGCTCCATCACGGCCGGCGGCTGCCTGGGTATCCTGATCCCGCCGTCCGTGCTGCTGATCGTTTACGGCGCCACCGCTGGCGTGTCCGTCGTGCAGCTCTACGCGGGAGCTTTTTTCCCGGGCCTGATGTTGACCGGCCTGTATATCGTTTATGTGATCGTGGTTGCCAAGCTCAAGCCGGCATGGGCCCCGCCACTGTCGGCAGCCGAGCGAATCGTCACCCTGCCGCCACTGACGCAACGCCTCACCACGGGGACATCCAGCCACGCATTGACAACCCTTGTCGGTGCCATCAAAGGCAAGCGCAACACCGACGTCCCGATCGGCCACATCCTGCGCCAGCTGGCGATTGTGGTGCTGCCTGGCCTGATCTTCCTGCTGGTTCTCGTGACCAGCTACCGGTCGGTGACGACCGTCGAAGCCGAGGAAGTCTATGACATCCAGCAGATCGGGGCGGCCAGTTCCCAGAACAGCGCCAGCGCGGAGACCGGGGGCCTTCAAGAGCCGCCCAGCGAAGGGCTGCAGGAACCTCCGGTCGAGGGGGGCCTGCAGGAGCCGCCTTCGGGCGAGGCGAAAGCGCCGACGTCCGGTGGCGTACAGGAGCCCCCGGGCGCGGCAGCAACATCCGCCGGAACACCCGCAACGGCCATTGCCGAGCCTGCGGGTGCATCGCCCGCCACGGCGGACAAGGCGCCGGCCGGTGTGACCACGCGTGCTGCGCCGACCTGGTGGTGGGTGGCCTTTGCGATCTTCGGCGCGCTGGTGACGCTGTTTTACCTGTTCCTGAGTTTCGCGCGGCTGGAAATCTTCAAGATGCTGCTGACATCCTTCTTCCCGCTGATGATTCTCATCGTCGCCGTGCTGGGCTCCATCGTGATGGGTCTGGCCACCCCGACCGAGGCTGCGGCCATGGGTGCGCTCGGAGGCTTTCTGCTGGCGGTGGCGTACAAGCGCCTGACCTTGTCCGTGTTGCAGGAGTCGGTGTTCCTGACCGCCAAGACGTCGGCCATGGTGTGCTGGCTGTTCGTCGGGTCGGCCATCTTTTCCGCGGCGTTTGCACTGCTGGGCGGACAGGAACTGGTTGAGCAGTGGGTGCTTGGCATGAACTTGAGCAAAACGCAGTTTTTGATCATGAGCCAGATCATCATCTTCATCCTGGGCTGGCCGCTGGAGTGGACAGAGATCATCGTGATCTTCATGCCCATCTTTATTCCCCTGCTCGACAACTTTGGGGTGGACCCGCTGTTTTTTGGATTGCTGGTGGCACTGAATCTGCAGACTGCCTTCCTGAGTCCACCAGTTGCCATGTCAGCGTTTTACCTCAAGGGTGTGGCACCCAAGCATGTCACGCTGAATCAGATCTTCGCGGGTATGCTGCCCTTTATGGGCATTCAGATACTGGCCATCATCCTGCTTTACCAGTTTCCGGCCATTGGCTTGTGGCTACCTCAGTTGCTGTACAAATAGTCAGCGACATTACCGGCTGACGACGAAAAAGGCGTGCAAGCCTTTTTAAAAGTGCAGCTTTTTCTGTCATGCCTGGATCCCCCAGGGAGCTTCGTGCTCGTCTTCCTGGCGCTGTCCCAGCACTTCCAGATCGACCTCATCACCTGGGGGCACGCTGTCCTGGTGACCCTGCAGGCCGGCACTTCCGGCAGACAGAAAATACCTGTGCGGTTAAACAGTTCCAGCGGCCATTAGCCCTGACCTGGCGCCCTCTTCTTCGTTGGAAGGTCAACGGCGGGCACACACTTGATCGCCTCCCGCTTACCGGCTAAGATTGACGTTTACGTAAACGTCAATTGAACAGTTCACAGACCGACGGCCCCCTGCCGCCTCCCGGAGACACCCATGACCGACATGTCCGCTGAATACAAAGCGCTCGCCAGTTACCGCCCCACCCACAAGGTGCGCTTCATCACGGCGGCCAGCCTGTTCGACGGTCATGACGCGGCCATCAACATCATGCGGCGCATCCTGCAAAGCATGGGTGCAGAAGTGATTCACCTGGGTCACAACCGCAGCGTTGACGAAGTGGTGACGGCCGCCCTGCAGGAAGACGCGCAGGGCATCGCCATCAGTTCCTACCAGGGCGGGCATGTCGAGTATTTCAAGTACATGGTCGATTTGCTCAAAAGCCGCGGCGGCGAGCACATCCAGGTCTTCGGCGGCGGCGGCGGCGTGATCGTGCCGCCCGAAATCCGCGAGCTGCATGCCTACGGCGTCACCCGCATCTACAGCCCTGAAGACGGCCAGAAGATGGGCCTGGCCGGCATGATCGGCGAAATGGTCATGCGTTGCGACAAGGATTTGACCGGCTTCGCACCCAAGAGCGTCAAGGCCATTGAGGGGCACGGCGAGATGAACTGGCGGGCACTGGCCCAGCTGATCACCGCGTTGGAAAACGGCAAGGCCGATGCCGCGCTGGTCGACAAGGTGCGCGCGCAGGCTGCTACCCGCAAAATCCCCGTGCTCGGCATCACCGGCACCGGCGGCGCCGGCAAGTCGTCGCTGACCGACGAGTTGATCCGCCGTCTGCGCCTGGACCAGAACGACAAGCTGCGCGTGGCCATTATCAGTATTGATCCTTCGCGCCGAAAAAGCGGCGGCGCTTTACTCGGTGACCGCATCCGCATGAATGCCATCAACCCCTGGACTGTTCCCCTGGCCGGGCAAAAGAATGCCGATAGCGGCCAGCGCGTGTTCATGCGTTCACTGGCCACGCGCGACTTCGGCTCCGAAATCAGTCAGGCCCTGCCTGACGTCATCGCTGCCTGCAAATGCGCGGGCTTTGATTTGATCGTGGTTGAGACCTCGGGCATAGGCCAGGGTGACGCCGCCATCGTGCCGCATGTGGACGTACCCATGTATGTGATGACGCCCGAGTTCGGGGCGGCCAGCCAGCTCGAAAAAATCGACATGCTGGACTTCGCCGAATTCATCGCCATCAACAAGTTCGACCGCAAGGGTTCCCTCGACGCCTTGCGTGACGTCTCCAAACAGGTGCAGCGCAACAAGGAAGCCTGGGGCACGCCCACCGACAAAATGCCGGTCTTCGGAACCATGGCCGCACGCTTCAACGACGACGGCGTGACGGCCCTCTACCAGGCACTCAAACCACGCCTGGCCGCGCTGGGCCTGGCGCTCGAGGGTAGCGTATTGCCCGCTGTTGATGTACGCCACAGCACCAACCAGACGCCCGTGGTGCCCGCCGCCCGCACACGCTATCTGGCCGAGATCAGCGACACGGTACGCGGCTACAAAAAGCGCGCCCGCGCGCAGGCCCAACTGGCGCGCGAAGTGCAGCAGCTCAAGGCCGCCGCCAGCATGCTGAAGATCGACAAGCCTGACCGCGCCCCTGCCGCAGAGGCTGCACTGGACCTGGCAGGCCACCGCAAGGCGCGCATGGACGCCGACGCGCGCGCTCTGCTTTCGCAATGGCCTGACATGCAAACCGCCTATGCCGGCGACGAGTACGTGGTGAAAATCCGCGACAAGGAAATCCGCACAGCGCTGACCACCAAATCCCTCTCAGGCACCACCATCCGCAAAGTGGCGCTGCCCCAGTACGAAGACCATGGCGAGATCCTCAAGTGGCTGATGCTGGACAACGTGCCCGGCAGCTATCCCTATACCGCCGGCACCTTTGCCTTCAAGCGCGAGGGTGAAGACCCGACACGCATGTTTGCCGGCGAAGGCGATCCCTTTCGCACCAACACTCGCTTCAAGCTGCTCAGCGAAGGCATGGCCGCCAAGCGCCTGTCCACCGCTTTTGATTCGGTCACGCTATACGGCAACGACCCGGCAGTGCGCCCCGACATCTACGGCAAGGTCGGCAACTCGGGTGTGTCCATCGCCACGCTAGACGACATGAAGGTGCTGTACGACGGTTTTGATTTGTGCAACCCGTCAACCTCGGTCTCCATGACCATTAACGGCCCGGCGCCGACCATCCTGGCCATGTTCATGAACACCGCCATTGACCAGAACATGGAGAAGTTCAAAAAGGACAACGGCCGCGACCCGACGGCGACCGAAGCCGCGAAGATACGCGAGTGGGTTCAGGAAAACGTGCGCGGCACGGTGCAGGCCGACATCCTGAAAGAAGACCAGGGCCAGAACACCTGCATTTTCTCAACCGAGTTCAGCCTCAAGGTCATGGGCGACATCGCCCAGTACTTCGTGCACAACCGGGTGCGCAATTTCTACAGCGTCTCCATCAGCGGCTATCACATTGCCGAGGCCGGCGCCAACCCCATCAGCCAGCTCGCCTTCACGCTGTCCAACGGCTTCACCTTCGTCGAAGCCTACCTGGCACGCGGGATGCATATCGACGACTTCGCGCCCAACCTGAGCTTCTTCTTCAGCAACGGCATGGATCCGGAATACACCGTGATGGGCCGCGTTGCGCGCCGCATCTGGGCCGTCGCAATGAAAGAAAAATACGGCGCCAACGAACGCAGCCAGAAACTCAAGTACCACATCCAGACCTCCGGCCGCAGCCTGCATGCGCAGGAAATCCAGTTCAACGACATCCGCACCACGCTGCAGGCGCTGATCGCGATTTACGACAACTGCAACTCGCTGCACACCAACGCGTTTGACGAAGCCATCACCACGCCGACCGAAGAATCGGTGCGCCGCGCCATGGCCATCCAGCTCATCATCAACCGCGAATGGGGCCTGGCCAAGAACGAAAACCCCTCACAAGGCGCCTTCATCATCGAAGAGCTGACCGAACTGCTCGAAGAAGCCGTGCTGCTGGAATTCGAACGCATAGCCGAACGCGGCGGCGTGCTAGGCGCCATGGAAACCGGCTACCAGCGCGGCCGCATCCAGGACGAGTCCATGCACTACGAGATGCTCAAGCACACCGGTGAGCTGCCCATCATCGGCGTCAACACCTTTCGCAACCCGCATGGCGATGCCGTGCAGGACAAGCTCGAGCTGGCTCGTTCTACCGAAGAAGAAAAGCAGAACCAGCTCAAGCGCCTGGACGATTTCCACCGCCGCCACGCCGCCGAATCACCCGCCATGCTCAAACGCCTTCAGCAAGCCGTGATTGAGAACCTCAATGTGTTCGAAGTTCTGATGGGAGCGGTGCGTGTCTGCTCACTGGGGCAGATCACCAACGCGCTGTTCGAGGTGGGTGGGCAGTACCGGCGCAATATGTAAGGACGTGCGCCACCTGTAGGCCAAAAAAAAGCGCCGAGGGGCGCTTTTTCTGGCCGTAGCCCAGGAGGCCACATTAGCAAAACCGGCTCAACCCTGATGGGGGCGCTTGCCTGGGTTCTTTTTGCTGCGGGTGTGCGATCCGCGCTCCAGGCTGATTTTCTGGCCGCGGCCCGTCGTGATGGTGTAGCCCTTGGGCGGAACGGGTTTAGGGGCGCAGATGTCGGCTTCGACTCTGATTTTCTTGGGCATGGAAGACTCCGGTTAAAAATGGCGTAGCCCGTGATTTTAAGCCACTCGGCGGCCCACTGCCATGGCGGGGTCCCATTAGGCATAGAGGGAAGCTGGTCCCTGCTCCCGGGCGCACTGCTTTTGGGTCGCCGTCAGCGCGCGCACCACGGGCTCCCAGGTGCTGGCATAGGCCGGCAGTGCATCCGAAGCAAAAGCCGTGTGCGGCCAGTCGGAGCCCCAGATCGTGCGCTGGCCGAACAGCCCCGCCACCTTGCGGATGGTGTCATCAAGCGCTTCATACGGTGCCTGCGCCCCCAGGCGGTACCAGCCCGAGAGCTTCACCCAGGAGCCCTGCCCGGCAAGCTGCTCCAGCGCGCGCCAGCCCGGGTGGTCAGTCGCAACGCCCGCGTGCATGCCCGCGAGGTGGTCCAGCACCGCGAGCACCGGGCAGGCGGCATGCAGGGCTGCAATCGTGGGCAAATCCTCCGGCCGGGCATACCACTGCACATGCCAGCCCAGAGCACGCAGGCGGGGCGCCAGTGCGTGAAACCGCTCTGTGGCGCTCTGCCCACCTCCTTGCTCATCAAGACGCTCGCCGACTGGAGACACCAGGTTAAAACGCACGCCACGCACCCCAATCCCATGCATGGTTCCCAGCGCCGCATCGTCAATGGACGGAGGCAACACCACCACACCACGGTGCCGCCCCTTTTTTGCAGCGAGAGCATTCAGCAGCACCGTGTTGTCGGCGCCATAAACACTGGGCTGGACCAGCACCAGATGGCCAAAACCATGGTGCCCGGCCAGCTGTTCAATGTCGGCAAGCGGCCTATGTACCGGCCGGTAATGGCCCGGTGCCACGGCTGCGCCCGCGTCAAACACGTGGACATGGCTGTCCCAGCCAGGCGCGAACGGGTCGAGTACCGATCCCTGCATCGGCTTATCCCACCGTGATCTTGCGGTCCCGGATGATGCGGCCCCATTTGAGCTGCTGCGCCTTGAGGAAAGCTTGCGTCAGTGCTTCGGGGCCGTCAGGGAAAGCCTCACCGCTCAGGCTGCGGATACGCCCCAGCACTTCAGGGTCGGCCATCGTCTTGCGGATGGCGGCGATCAATGCCGCCTTGGCCTCGGCATCAATGCCTGCAGGTGCCAGTACCGGATTCCATTCCAGCACTTCATATGCCGGCACGCCGGCCTCTTCCATGGTGGGCATGTCGATCAGCGAACGTGTGCGGCGGCGGCTGGTCACGGCCAGCGGGCGCAGGCGGCCCGACTGGATCTGTCCCAGCGAGGAAGCCACATTGGCGAAAAACAGCGGCACCTGGCCGGCCATCACGTCGTTCATGGCCGGGCCGCCGCCACGATAAGGCACGTGCACCAGTTTGACGCCAGCCAAGTCTTCAAACAAGGCTCCCGCCAGGTGCTGGGCCGAGCCGTTGCCCGACGATGCATAGGCAATTTGCCCCGGTTTGGCTTTGGCCATGCGGATCAGGTCCTTGACGCTTTTGGCTTCAAAGCCCGGCGTGCACACCAGCACATTGGGAAACTGCGCGAGCACAGCCAGCGGCGCAAAGGCCTTGTCGGTGTCGTAAGGCAGCTTGGGATACAGAGCGGGATTCACCGCGAAGGAAGAGGCATCAACCAGCAGTTGAGTGCCGTCAGGTGTGGCGCGGGCAACCAGCCCCGCAGCGATCTGCCCGCCCGCACCCGGCTTGTTGTCTACCACTACGCTCTGCCCCAGATATTCCGCCATGCGCGGCGCGATCAACCGCGCCATCAGGTCGGCCCCACCGCCAGCGGCATAGGACACGACCAGCGTGATGGGTTTGCCGCCGGCGATCTGGCCCGCGGCATGCGCCGCAAAGGCCCAGGGAGCAGCGACGGCCGCGCCCGTGGCCTGCAGCATCAGGCGGCGTGAGCGATTCAACGGCCGGCTTGCGGGGGAATGGTGGGGGGCTTGGTGTGGCATGGTTTTCTCCGAATTCGGTAATGGGTTCAGTAGTGGGTTCAGGTTCGGCTTCAAGTGATCGCGACGGTGTAGTGAAAGGCATGGGCGTCGCCCCGCGTGTAGCGCACTTCCACGCAATGGCCGGCCAGGTCGTAGGCGCAGCGCGTGACCAGCGCGCAGGGGTGGCCGGCCGATAGGGCCAGGTATTTGGCTTGCGCCGCCGTCAGCGCGCCGAAGGCGATTTCATCGACCGCGCGGGCCACATGCACGCCGCAGCGTTCGGCAAACATCGGGTAGAGCAAATCGCCCCATTGGCCGGCATCGCCCTCGGCGAGCCCGGCGAACAAGGCCAGCTGCAACCAGATTTCCTCATAGACACAGGGCTGACCTGACAGCGAGCGCACACGTTGTAAGCGCAGCGCCGTGTCGCCGCGCGCCAGGCCCAGGCGGCGCGCCACTTCGGCGGGCGCGACCAGCAGCTGGCGCGAGACGATGCGCGAAACCGGCACCTCGCCAGTGCCCTCGCCAAAACGGAAGAAGCGCATCATGGTGCCGCCCGTCATGCCGGCGCGTACAAAAGTGCCGCGGCCGTGGATGCGTTCAATCAGCCCCCCGTCGGCCAGCAGTTCCAGCGCGCGGCGCAGCGTGCCCAGCGCCACGCCGTGCTCGGCGGCCAGGGTCTGCTCGGCCGGCAGCGCGCTGCCCGGCGGCCATTCACCCGCCACCACCCGCGCGCGCAAGGCGGCGGCCAGCGCGGCATAACGGCTTTGGCCCGGTTCGGCGGGCACCACGGCGAGGGTAGACGTCTTCATGATTGATCTAGTCCTATAGATGACTAGATCATCTCATAAGCTTGTTGACGCATTACCAAGGGTTTTCACGGACAAGCGAATCAGTCGTGTTCAGGGCCACACCGCCTGCGAAAGGGGATCTGACTTCCTGCCAATTCCGGACGCCCGCTAGTCAACACCGCCTCCCATCACACCGGATCTCCCGTTAAGGACGAGACCTTCGCATCAATGTCGATAGCCTGCGTGGAGAGCACCTCAAGCGATTCGGCGTCCAGAACTTTGTCCCCCGCAAAGGCGCGAAGAGTTGAGTCCCGGGCGTTGCGTGGATAGACGAGGTTGCGAAGCGCATTCCCGGGAACAAAGAAGCCTCGATGGGCCAGATCGATTAGCGTTTCCTGAAAAAAGTGCCGTTGACATGTAAGAAGGCACCACCAAACCTGACTAATTAAAAATATTCAGTGCCGTGCGAACCGTTTGGGTCCTGCCGCCCCTCTTGGTAGGGAATTAAACCCAAAGGAAGCCTCACAGCCTATGTGCAAACGCTGCAAAAAAACTTCAGACCTCCCCGTCAACCTTCCCCTTAACCACCCAGGAGACTTCCCATGAAACTCGTCAAAGCCGTTCTCGCCGTCGCTCTCGCCGCTCTGGCATCCATCGCCGTGGCCGGAGACATCAAGCCGTTCACCCAGCAGGAATTCGACCAGCTGACCAAGGCCGGCAAACCGGTGGTGCTCGACATCAGCGCGCCCTGGTGCCCCACCTGCAAGCAGCAAAAACCCATCATTGACGGCTTGATGAAGCAGCCCGCCTACAAGGACGTGACGCTGATGACCATCGATTTCGACACGGCCAAACCCACACTCAAGGCCTTCAAGGTCAACATGCAGAGTACGCTGGTTGCCTTCAGGGGCGAAAAGGAAGTGGGCCGCTCCGTCGGCGACACCTCACCCGCAGGCCTTGAGGGCCTCATTCAAAAGACGGTGAACTGATGGAGTTCGGGCCCGGCTCTTACGGATTTGGTTTTTTGGCCGGGCTGCTCTCGACGCTTTCCCCCTGCGTGCTGCCCATCATTCCGATCCTGCTGGGCTCGGCCACCAACGCCCACCCCAGGGCGCCGCTGGCGCTCGCCGGCGGGCTGGCCCTGTCGTATGCCGTCATTGGCACTGCGCTCGCATGGGCAGGCTCTGCGCTGGGGCTGGACACCTCCATTTTCAGAGGCGTAGGCGCGGCCATCCTGGGTTTGCTCGGCCTGGTATTGATGTCTGGCGGGCTTCAGCAGCGGTTTGCATCGGCCACCTCCAGCATTGGGGATGCCGGCAACAACCTCATTTCGCGCATGCACCTGGACGGCCTCCGGGGCCAGTTTGCGATCGGCCTGGTGCTGGGCGTGGTGTGGAGCCCTTGCGTCGGGCCCACACTGGGCGCAGCCGTGGTGCTCGCCAGCCAGGGCTCACAACTGCCGCAGGTTGCCACGCTGATGGGCATTTTCGGCTTGGGCGCAGCGCTGCCCGTTGTCGTGCTGGCGTACGTCTCGCGCGGCGCCATGCTCAGAATGCGGGGCAAGCTGATGCAGGCGGGCAAGACCGGCAAGATGATCCTGGGGGCCATCATGGTCGCGCTTTCGGTGCTGATCCTGACCGGGGCCGACAAGCCCATCGAAACATGGCTGGTCGATCAGTCACCCGCCTGGCTCACGCAGCTGACGACCCGGTTTTAGGGCCTGTTCACAAAATATTCTTGCTGCCGCGAACCGTTCAGCCGGGCTGGGCCCTCTTGGTTGATGGAGAGGGTCCTCAACACAACCGGTTCAAAGGAGTTCATATGTTCTACGTCAAAAATGTCCCCGCCTGGGAGCGCATACTTCGGGTCCTGATCGGCATGGCAGGCCTGGCCTTCGCCGCCATGAACTGGGGCGCGTCCGGCATAGCCGTCGCTGGCGTCATTGTGGGCGTCATGGGTGCGATGCTGGCGATGACGGGATTGTTCGGCTTTTGCCCAATGTGCGCGCTGGTCGGCCGAAAACTCGACAAGAAGGGTTAAACCCATGGCAACCAGTGCAGCCGATCGCAACAACCTGATCCTCGCCGCCCAGACGGGCGACCAGGCCGCGATCGGCCGCCTGCTGGCCGTCTGCCAGGCCGATGCGCGCCGCTATGCCTACAGGCACTGCCGGGTCAGCGACGTGGACGACGCGGTGCAGGAGTCCCTGCTGATCATTTCCCGCAAGGTCAAGGGGCTCAAGGCAGCCGCCGCCTTTTCGGGATGGCTGTTTACCATCATCAGGCGCGAGTGCCGAAAACTTGAGCGCATGATGTTCAAAACCGACGCCCTGGACGAAGACCTGGCCGAACATCAGATTCTTTGCAGAACCGACAACGACCTGCGGATCGACCTGGCCGCCGCGCTCGAATCGCTGCCCGCGCACTACCTCGAAGTTGTGCTGCTACGTGACTTTGAAGAACTCACCATCGCAGAGATAGCCGGGCGCCTTGGCGAGCAGCACGGCGCCGTCAAAAGCCGCCTGCACCGCGCCCGCGAGCTGGTACGCGAATACATGCTGGGCGTTGACACCCCCACAAAAAAGCCCGCCGGGCGTTTGTGATCCGCGAAGATCGCCCCACCCCGCGGGCTCAGGCCATGCGAATTATTCGATGGTCGCGCCAGAGGCCTTGACGATGTCTTTCCACTTCGCGTAATCGGTCTTGAGCAGCGTCGAGAACTGGTCGGGTGTCATGTTCTGCACTTCGGCACCTTGGGCATGGATGGCTGCCTTCATCTCGTTGGTGGCCAGCAGCTTGTTGACCTCGGCATTGACCGTGGCCACGATTTCCTTGGGCGTTGCCGCAGGCATGAAGAGGCCGTACCAGGTGCTGACATCAAAGTCCTTGTAGCCCAGTTCAGCCACGGTAGGAATATCAGGCAACGAGGTGCTGCGGCGGGCCGACGTGACAGCCAGCGGGCGAAGCTTGCCCGCCTTGATCTGGCTGATGGCAGACGGCAGGGACGAGACCATCAGGTCCACGTTGCCGGCCAGCACATCCATCATGGCCGGGTTCGAGCCCTTGTAAGGTACGTGGCGCAATTTGATATTGGCCGCACCGTTGAAGATTTCACCCGCCAGGTGAATGGTCGTCCCGTTGCCGGGCGAGCCGTAGGTGATGGTGTCCGGTGCGGCCTTGGCCGCTGCCACCACATCGGCCAGCGTCTTGAAGCGCGACTGCACACCGGTGACGATGACCACGGGCGTATAGGCCACATGGGCGACGGCGACCAGGTCCTTGGTCGGGTCATAGCTGAGGTTCTTGTACAGCCACGGCGCAACAACCAGGTTGTCTTTCTGGCCCATGACCATCTCATAGCCCGTCGGGGCAGCGCGCACAGCCTCGGCGATGCCGATGGTGCCGCCGGCACCACCGCGGTTGTCGGGTATCACGTTCCATTTGCTCGCCTCGGTCAGCTTGGTGGCTACCAGGCGCGACAGGATGTCCGTGCCGCCGCCGGGTGGGAACGGAACAATCAGGCGGATCGGCTTGACGGGATACGTTTGGGCCTGCGCGGCGCACAACATGAGCGCGAGGGCCATGAAAGACAGGAATTTTCGAAGCATCGGGAAAGGTCTCCTTGTGGGGCTTGCAAGCATAAGGCGAATAAAAGATGCGCCTGGGTGCAGCCGGTTTGACCTTCGATTTTATTCGCCGCCCTGCTCACGCAACATGGCGATGCAGCATGGCCGACCGCGATCCGCGGGGACCGACGTCTCAACCGGCGATGGCCCACACCCTCTCTGGAACTCCCGTAACGGCGCCATACGCTACCCGGCGCCGCCATTCAAGCGACGCTTATCATCAGGCTTTCAAAAATTAGGGGGGCCTTGCATGTCATCAAACTCTTCCGCTACGCCATCCATGGTGCGCACCGGCGCCAAAGCCGGTGTGGCGTTTGCCGGTTCCGTCGCCATGGGTGGTTTGCTGGCTTTTCTGCTGGGTGGTGGTGTGTTCTTTTTCTACCTGAGCCGGCTGTCGGGCCCTGGCATGCCCGCCGCGGCGCACGCGGGCGGCGCGGGTGCCGTCCTCGCCGTGCTGTTTTCACCGCCATTGCTGGTCAGCATGCTGCTGCTGGCCTTTGTGCCGATCTACCTGATGCTGGGTGTGGCGCGCGGCCGCAGCCGAGCCATCCAGCAAGTCGTGACGGGTCACGGAGAAGCCATATCGCAACGGCTGACGGACGCGATTGCCGGGCGTATTGAGGCCATGCCGCGAACCAAAGGCGCGCTGGAGCGGGTGTCGGAGGCGCTGTCGGTCGAGGCCATCGGTCAGCAATTGGCGCCTGTGTTGGGCAACGGCCGGGCCGTGCGCGGCATGATCAATTTTGCGGTGAACCGTCTGCCGATGGCAGACCTGATGGCGCAGTGGCAGCAGAACCGCGCAGCGGAAGGCGCCGCTGCACCCGCGCCCGGCACGCCTGACCCCGTGTTGCGCGGACTGCTCACGCAGCGCATTGGCGAGACGCTGCAGGACGCCGCCACACCTTCCAGCAAGCCGCTCTACATTGCAATGGCCGTTCAGGCGGCCTTGCTGGCGGTAGGGATGTGGCTGACGCGCTGACTCCGTCGACTAGTGTGGTGTTGCATGCTTGATGGAACAAATAAAAGCGATGGATTTTGAGTCAGGGCAAGGCGCAAACCACAGCCATAGTTCCACTATGGCGAGTATTTGCAACGCAGCCATGGCCCGAAAGACGCGCTTTTATGTTCCAGATAGCGTGCAGCACCACACTAGATCATCTCCAGCGAAGTTGCACGGGCAGGCGGTTTGAACAGCGCGTCCAGTTCGGCCAGTTGTTCGCCGCTGAACTGGACCTGCGCCGCTGCAACGTTCTCCCGCAGCCGATCCGGATGGCTGGTCTTGGGGATGGCGATAACGCCGTCCTGCGCCAGCACCCAGGCCAACGCCACGTGAGCGGGCGGCATGCCGTGGCGTGCGGCGAAGCGGGTAAGACCAGCGTGGCGCAGCAGTCGTGCCTGCTCGATCGGTGAGTACGCCATGACCGGCACGCTGCGCTCGCGCTGCCACGGCAGCAAGTCCCACTCGATGCCGCGGCGCGTGAGGTTGTAAAGCAGCTGGTTGGTCTGCACGCCCTGCCCGCCAGGGACTTTCCACAGCTCCTGCATGTCTGACAGATCGAGGTTGCTCACGCCGTAGTGCCGGATCTTCCCGGCCTTTTGCAAGGCCATGAAGGCCTGCATGGTTTCAGCCAACGGCACCGAGCCGCGCCAGTGCAAGAGATACAGATCAATGCGGTCGGTGCGCAAGCGGCGCAGGCTGCGTTCGCAAGCGGCCACCACGCCGGCCTTCGAGGCATTGTGCGGATACACCTTGGTCACGATGAAAGCCTCGTCGCGCCTTCCCTGGAGCGCTTCGCCGACCAGCTCTTCGGACAGGCCTTCGCCGTACATTTCCGCGGTATCGACCAGCTTGCAGCCCAAATCCAGGCCCAGCCGCACGGTCGCGAGCTCGTCGGCGCGGCGCGCCGATGCATCGCCCATGTTCCAGGTGCCCATGCCCAGGGCGGGGACGGCTTCGCCGCACGGGAGCAAGACGGTCTTCATGAAGAACATCTTAGCGCCGTGCTTTCCGGAAAGCCGCGCATTCCAGTGATGCGTGAAGGGAATCAATCCCGCTCGAAGAAATCATGTCTCGCGCCGCTCCGCGACGTAGCATGGCTTGGCCTTGTCAAACAGGCACAAGCTCACGATGCGACAGGAGTACACATGAAGATCATTCGAAGCAAGGACTTCACCGCCGAACGCGCCTGGGGCGCAATGACGGTGGCCAATATGCAGGGCATCACCACCCGGCTGCACTGGACGGACAAGCCCTACAAGTGGCACATCAACGAAGGTGAAGAGGTGTTTGCCGTTCTTGATGGCCGTGTCGAGATGCGCTACCGCGACGAATGCGGCCAATGCTCGGTCATGCTGGAGACCGGCGATATTTTCTTTGCGAGCACCGGCACCGAGCATGTGGCGCGCCCGGTCGGCGAAGCCCGCATCCTCGTGGTCGAAGTGGAAGGCAGCGACTAGCCCTCAGCCCCCTGCCTAGTGACCTGCCTACTGAAGCGCGCCGGGCAAGGGCAGGTTCACCAGCAGGTTCTGGGGTTTCAGCCTGACAACGCCTTCCGCGTTCATCATCAGCCCCAGGTACACCGGCTTGCCCGCCACGTCGGCACGCATTTCCCGCGGGTTGGCAAACTCCAGGTGAAACAGGCTGACCAGGCGCTGCAGGCGATCGGGCGCCACCTCGCGTCCTTCATACAGGTCATTGAGCAAGGCAGTGGACTCCGTGTCCAGCCCGACGTGCCAGCGCCACGTTTCATCGTTGATTTTCTGCACCGGCCGGATGGCAACATCAACACCCAGAAAATGCTTCACCCACTTCTGCAACACGCCGGCCAGCGCCTTGAGGCCCGAGCGGGCGCGCACCATGGTGAAGACCAGGCCGTGACTCAGGTCGTTGCTGACTTCGTGTGTCAGATCGAGCAGAAAACGGTGCCGGCCGGCCTTCTCCCAATAAGCGAACGCGTTGTCATCATTGAGCACCTGCAGCTCGACCACCGGCACCGGTGCGCCGGCTTCGGCGAGAAAGCGGCCGAAGTCACCGACGCCGCCGGTCTGCTGAAACATGTCAACCACTTCAAGGTCGCCGCTCAGCACCTGGCCGTCCTGCGTGCTGATGCGCTGCGGACGAAACAACATTTCAGCCGCGCGCATTTCATAAGCGTCGGCCGAGGCATCGAGCAGCCCGTGAACGATGGCCTGGGCAACCAGGTCGATGAACAAGGGCGGGATGTCGATGCGGCCCGTTCCGTCCTGCGGAAACAGACCGAGGTAGTAGGCCTCCAGGGTGCCGGCGGCCAGCAGACCATCGCGAAAGCGCAGAAACAGCGTGTAGTTGTCCCGCGCGTCCGCGTCCTTGAAGTCCTGCAATTCGGCGGCCGCCACCGGCCTTGATGGAGAGCCCGAGAGGCCGGCATGCAGGGCGCGCTCGGCTTCGCATGATTCGGGAACGAGTGCAAGCTCAGGCCGCGCGAGATAAAGCCGCAGGTAGTCGTCAGTAGGAACGAGCCAGCCGCGTGGGTTGCGCTGGAGCCGGGAAACACCGATCAAAGGCCAGAAATCTTGCATGGTGCAATCGTCTCATATTGCACACGGCACTTTCCCCTCCAAAACGGATGCTCCTTTTTTAATAGCTGGTTGCACGCGTCGGTATTGGCCTGCAGGCCATTTTTATTTAAAAAGAAGATGGGGCGCCGTGCAACCCGCCAGCAGGCATTACATCCCGTTTCATTCCACTCGCTCAAGTCGCAATCTTTACCACCTGTTAGCACTCCATCCATCTTCAAGCACGTTGTACTGGGTAAGGTCCCCTTATCGGGCCACGACGGGGCAAGCACCAAGAGCCTTCCCGTCTCCCACCCATCCATGTCCGCAGGACAGGAAGAGAGTGTTCAACATGACTGCATCCGGCCCCAGCCACCACCTTTCCACCTTTCGGCCCTCGCACCTTTACTGGTACATCATGGTGCTGGCCTTTGCATTTTTTCTGTCGCTGCTGCAGCCCGTGACCTGGGCCCAGGAGCCGGCGCCGCAAGGCGCCCAGCTGGACCCACCCGGGCGGGTTGCGCGGCTGAACCTGGCCGAAGGCGCCGTGAGTGTCGCGCCCGCCGACAACGGCGACCCAACCGCCGCACCGGCCTGGACCCCTGCCGTGCTGAACCGGCCACTGACATCCGGCGACAGGCTGTGGACAGGGCCTGGCGCCCGTTCAGAGTTGTATGTGGGCTCCACTGCGCTGCGCATGAACAGCCAGACCAGCCTCGACTTGCTGGCGCTGGACGACAACAACGCCCAGCTGCGCCTGGCGCAGGGAACGCTCAAGTTGCGCGTCAGAAGCCTGTACGAAGGCCAGCGCCTGGAGATCGACACACCCAACCTCGCCTTTGTGGTCTCGCAGCCCGGTGACTACCGGCTCGATGTGGACCCCGTGGCCAACACCACACGCGTGGTGGCGCAGTCCGGCGGCGGCACGATCTACGGCGACAACGTTGCGCCTGTCGCACTGGCAAGCCGACAGCAGGCCAACTACACGGGCACACAACTCACGCCGGCCGGCCCCGGCGCCGCGCTGCAAGACAGCTTTGACAAGTGGGCGGCCGACCGCGACCGGCGCGAGGACCAATCAGTTTCCGCGCGTTACGTGCCGCGTGAAACCGTGGGCTACCAGCAGCTTGATGCTTACGGCACCTGGAACCAGGACCCCGGCTTCGGCGCCGTCTGGATTCCGCATGCTGTGCCCGCCAATTGGGCGCCCTACCGCGCCGGCCACTGGGCCTGGGTTTCACCCTGGGGCTGGACCTGGGTTGACGACGCGCCCTGGGGGTTTGCGCCATTTCACTATGGCCGTTGGGCACAAATTGGGCCGCGCTGGGCCTGGGTGCCGGGCCGGCTGGCACCGCGCCCCACGTACGCGCCCGCCCTGGTCGCTTTCGTGGGTGGCAGCAGCGGCGGCGTGAACTGGAACATTTCCATCGGCGGCGCCCCGCGGCCCGGCGTGGGCTGGTTTCCGCTGGCGCCTGGTGAAGCGTTCCGCCCCGCCTATCGTGTGAGCCCGCGCTACGTCACGCAGGTAAACCACAACATTGTGGTCAACAACACAGTCAATGTGACCAACGTTTACCGCTACCAGCGCCAGCCCGCAGCCGTAACGGCGGTGAGCCGCGACGACTTCATGCGCGGCCGGCCGGTGCACGGCCAGCAGCTCCGCCTCAGCAATGCCGACCTGAACCGCGCACCGCTCGTGGCGGACCGCAGCGCCCTGCCGCAGCGTCCCGCCGCGACCGAGTTGCGTGAGCAACAGCGCCCTATCGCCGCAGCTGCGTTGCCACCGCCGGCCGTGACGGCCAGGCCCGTGGTCAGCAGCCGCGATGAGCGCCGGGAAAATCGTCAGGAAGACCGGCGCGACGGTCGGCCTGACGGCCGCGATGCGCCGCGGGCCGACAGGCGCGACGCACCGGTGACGGGCAGGGCTGATGCGCACCGCGACGACCCACGCGCCGCGCCTTTTCCCGCCAGGGGCCTGGCCGTGCCATCGCCCACTCCCGCCGCTCCCGCCACCGCAGGCCCCGTACCACGTCCGCCTCAGGCGCAAGACCGCCCCGCGCTCCAAGCTGGCCCACCTGCGCAACGCCCGCCCCAGGAGGCCACCCACGACCCACGGCGCCAGCAGCCACCGTCCGCTGCGGAAGAGTCCATTGGACAGCGCGCCCTGCGCGAGCAGGCCCAGAAGGACGCGCAGGCCCGGGCTGAAGCGCGCACGCAGGCGGCCAACGCCGAAGCCCGCACGTCCACCGACCGCCATGCTGCGGAACAGGCCCAGCGCATCCAGCAGCAAGCCCAGCGTGAGCAGCAACGCCAGCAACAGGCGCAGCGCGAACAACTGCAAGGCCCGCAGCTGGAACAACAGCGCCGTCAGGGCGAAGAGCCGATAGGCCAGCGGGCCCTGCGCGAACAGGCGCAACGCGAGCAGGAGAACGCTCGTCAGCAGCAGGCCGCGCAAAGGCAGCAGCATTCGCAACAACAACAACAGCAGCAGCAACGCGCCCAGCAAGATCAGCAGCGCCAGGCGCAGGCCCAAGCCCACCTCCAGGAGCAGCAGCAACGTCAACAGCAGCAGGCGCAACGTGAGGCAGCCCAGCGCAGCCGGGACGCCAACCCTGAAAAACCCGTCACCCGGCAGGCGGACGCCGCCAACCCACGCGGTCCGCGCGGCGAAGGTGCGCCCGCCCGTAACCGCGAGCAATAGGGCTGCGTTTTCTCCACCCGAACGGAAAAGGCCCCAGCCAGACGCGCGCCGGAGTTGCTATATTTTTCATAGCTGCTTGCGCTCGTCGTGATTTGGCTGCAGGCCTTTTCTTTCAAATTCAGCCGCCGCGGAACTCCCGCCGGTACATTGACGGCGAGGTTCCGAGCGTTGCGGCGAAGTGCTGCCGCAGCGACACCGCCGAGCCGAAACCCGCATCCAGGGCGATCTGGTCCATTGAGCGGCTGGTGGACTCGAGTTGCCGCTGCGCCAGCGCCAGACGTTGGCTGGTCAGCCACTGCCCCACTGTTGTACCGGTGATCTGCCGGAAGTGCCGGGTGAACGTGCGCCGGCTCATCAGGGCGCGCGCCGCCAGCGTATCCAGGCTGTGGGACTGGCGCAGGTTTTCCTGCACCCAGGCCAGGATGGCCGACAGGCGGTGGTCGGAGCCAGTGGCCGGTAACGGTTGTTCCACATACTGCGCTTGACCGCCCTGCCGCTGCGGCGCCACCACCATGCGGCGCGCCACGCGGTTGGCGGCTTCAGCGCCGAAGTCCCTGCGCAGCAAATGCAGGCAGCAGTCAATGCCCGCGGCCGTGCCCGCCGACGTGAGCACATCGCCGTCGTCCACATACAGCACATCAGGCTGCAGCCTGACCTGCGGATAACGCGCGGCAAAAGCCGCCGCCAGCGCCCAGTGCGTGGCAGCGGGCCGCCCATCCAGCAAGCCGGCCTCGGCCAGTACAAAGGCCCCCAGGCACAAGCCGACGATCCGCGCGCCGCGCTTATGCGCCGCTCGTAGGGCTTTCAGCAGCGCTTCCGGCGGCCGCTCCATTGGGTCGCGCCATGACGGCACGATCACGGTTTGCGCCTTGGCCAACACGCCCAACCCGTGCTCCACGGCGATGGTGAAGCCAGCGGTGGTACGCAGGCTGCCCGGCTTTTCAGCGCACACCAGCAATTTGAAGCTGGGAAGGTCAGGCCCCGAAAAATCACTGCCAAACACCATGCAGGGCACAGAGAGATGAAACGGGCTGATGCCGTCAAACGCCACGACCGCAACGGTACTGGGGCGGGCCGCGGTACGTGGCCTGCCGGCCGGCGGTGTCGGTAAGATCGGTTTTTTGGACATGACCCAATTCTATCGAATATTGTCAATTGGGCCACTTTCAGGAAAATTCCGCCCGCCCAATAATCACCTCATCAGCACCCGTTGATCCCGAGATTTAGCAACAACCCGCAGGAGTAAACACATGGCCAATCAAAACCCAAAGCCCGCAGCAGCACCACGCCGCGCCCTCGTCGTCATTGACGTGCAAAAAGAATATTTCAGCGGCGGCGGCCTCCTCATCGAATACCCCCCCGTAGAGAAAACGCTGCCCAACATCGGCCGCGCGATGGACGCAGCCCGCGCGGCAGGTATTCCGGTGGTGGTGGTGCAGCACAGCGAGTCACCCGCCGCACAGCTGTTTGCCAAAGGCTCGGCCGCCTGGGAACTGCACGAGACCGTGGGGAGCCGCCCGCGCGACCACTACATCGAGAAAGCCTGGCCCAATGTTTACACCGGCACGGACTTCGCTGCGTGGCTGGAAAAAAACCGCATCGACACCCTGACGGTGATCGGGTACATGACGCACAACTGCGATGCTTCCACGATTTTTGAAGCCACGCACCGCGGCCTGCATGTGGAGTTTTTGCAGGACGCCACCGGCGCCATTCCATATGCCAACGACGCCGGCGTGGCCAGCGCGGAAGAAATCCACCGCATATTCAGTGTGGTGTTTCACACGCGCTTTGCCGCTGTGGGTTCTACCGACGCATGGATCGCTGCCGTTCAGGAGGGGCAGGTGCTGCAGAAGGACAACATCCTGGCGTCCAACCGTGCGGCCATTGCAGCCAGGTAAACAGGTAACGCTTGCGGCGGCCTTCAGAGGCCGTCGGTCGAGAGCGCATGGCTCACGTGCTGCGGCACGACCAGCTGCCCATAGCCATCGGGCACGGCCTGGATGTGAATGACGGGTGCGCTGGACGTGACGCTGCCGAACAGCATGGCAAAGGCTGCGTCGGCGGCATCGCGGCCGGTGGCAAACCGCACAAAACCCATGGGGATGGCGGTGCCGGACGGATCGAACATGTACCAGCGGTGACCAAGGTAAACCTCGACATACGCGTGGAAATCTGTCGGGCCGAGCGCGGGGTCGGCACCGTAGTCAATGCCGGTGGCAAAGCGCGCCGGCAGGTTGACGGCACGGCACAGCGCGATCATCAGGTGCGCGAAGTCGCGGCACACGCCGACGCGCTCCACCACCGTGTCGATGGCGGAAGTGCTGCCGTGCGAGCTGTTGGATTCAAAACTCACGCGCTGCTGCACCCACTGGCAAATGGCCTGCGCCCGGCTGTAGCCCTGCGGCAAATGGCCGAACTCATTGGAGGCAAGCTTCTGCAGCCGGTCGGACTGGCAGTAGCGGCTCGGGTAAATGTAAGGCAGCACTGCGCCGGGAAGCTGGCAAACCGGTACTTCGCCCAGCTCACCGGGCGCCGCCGTGTAGTGATAGATATCGACCGTGGCTTCATAAAGCACGCTCAGCGGGCCGGGCTGGGCCTGCAGCCGCAGGTATCGGTTCCGGCTCGCCGGATCGGTGTCGATGGTGAACGGCACCGGCTGGCTGACCTGCAGGTTTTCGGTCTGCACGATCTGCTGCTGCGTGTGCGCGGCATGGATGTTGAAGATGAAGTCGCCGCCCGGAGGCGCAACGTCGTATTGAAGTTCGACGGAAAACTGGAGCCTGACCATGGGTTCTTTCTTTGGCGGTTGCGAAAATGCGGGCCGGAGACAAGCCGGTCGGCACGCGGGCGCGTCAATCTATCAAGTGAAGACGCTCAGCGTGAGCGCTCGCCGCTGGCGGCGGGCGTGCAAAGGCGCGCTGATCTGTGTACCCGTCATTGTGGGCCTTCTCAAGCCGGCCGCCGGCAGTTTGCGGCTTTGACGCCCAGCAGTAACACGCGGCGTCCGGCTTGCCGGTGGCATGGGCGCCTACACGGAGCGCCGTAGGCGGTGGATCACCCGCGTTGCTATGGATTTAATAGCTGGTTGCGCCCGTTCCATATGGGCTGGAGGCCGATTTGACCTCTAAATCGGCTTAACGGCCCTCGGGCTCGTCATCCAGCAGCCGCACTTTCACGCTCTTGCCTTTGACCCGCCCGGTCGACAGTTTATGCAGAGCCTCGGCAGCAATGGCGCGGTCTACCGCGACGTAGGTGGAGAACTCGTTGACGTTGATCTTGCCGACCTGCTCACGGGTAAAGCCGGCCTCGCCGGTCAGCGCGCCCAGCACGTCACCGGCGCGGATTTTCTCTTTGCGGCCGCCGACGATTTGGAGCGTGACCATGGGCGGCAGCAGCGGCTCATTGCTGGCCGGCGTGAGTTCCGTCAGCTTATGCCACTCGGACTCGGCCTTCTGCAGCACCTCGATTTTTCCGACGTAACCCATCTCGTCCATGCTGGCCAGGCTGATGGCCCAGCCTTCCTCGTCGGCACGGCCGGTGCGGCCGATGCGGTGAATGTGCACTTCGGCATCCGGCGTGACGTCGACGTTGATGACCATCGCAAGCTGCGCAATGTCCAGGCCGCGCGCAGCCACGTCGGTGGCCACCAGCACGGAACAGCTGCGGTTGGAGAACTGCACCAGCACCTGGTCGCGCTCGCGTTGTTCCAATTCGCCGAAAAGCGCCAACGCGCTGAAACCCTGGTCCTGCAGATAGGACACCAGTGCGCGGCACTGCGACTTGGTGTTGCAGAACGCCAGCGTGCTGGCCGGACGGAAGTGACGCAGCACTTGCGCAACAGCGCCCAGGCGGGCTTCGTCATGGTCGCTGTCGGGCACCTGGTACCAGCGCTGCTGGATCTTGGTCTTTTCATGCTGCGCCTGAACCGTGATGGTTTGCGGCGCTTTCATGAACTGCTGGCTGAGCTTGGCAATGCCTTCCGGGTAAGTCGCCGAAAACAGCAGCGTCTGGCGCTCTTTCGGGCACTGCTTGGCCACCGTGACGATATCTTCGAAAAAGCCCATGTCCAGCATGCGGTCGGCTTCGTCCAGCACCAGGGTGTTCATCGCTTCCAGGTTCAGGTGGCCACGCCCGAGATGGTCCATGATGCGGCCAGGTGTGCCCACCACAATGTGGGCGCCGTTTTCCAGGCTCGCCGTCTGGTTGCGCAGCGGCACACCGCCACACAGCACGACGACCTTGATGTTTTCTTCAGCGCGCGCCAGACGGCGGATTTCAGTGGCCACCTGGTCGGCCAGCTCGCGCGTGGGGCACAGCACCATGGCCTGCACCGCAAAGCGCCGCACATTGAGGTTGGCCAGCAAGGGAATGGCGAAGGCCGCGGTCTTGCCGCTGCCGGTTTTGGCCTGCGCGATCAGGTCTTTGCCCAGCAAAGCCACGGGCAGGCTGGCGGCCTGGATGGGGGTCATGCTGAGGTAGCCCAGCTGCTGCAGGTTGGCCAGCATCGCCGGGTTCAGCGAAAGGGTGTTGAAGTCAGTGCTTGCTGCGCCGGACGTCGGCGTCTTGGGAAGGGTACTCATGCCTCGATTATCGGCGCATGATGCCCAGGGCCCTCAGGCACCGGCTCGCGGCACGATGGGCAGCAGCAATTGCGACGGGTATTGCGCCGACAGATGCACCCGATTGACGGCTGCCTGCCTGCGCTGTGAACGGCCTTCAGGCTCGCCTGTGTTGGGGTTCACATCGAAGCGCGGGAAGTTGCTGCTGGAGATGTCCAGGCGGATGCGATGCCCCTTCTTGAAAAAGTTGGAGGTGGGCATGGGTTCGATGGTGATCTCAGCCACTTCGCCAGGCGCCAGCGGTTCGGGGTTTTCCCAGGACCGCCGGTAACGGCAGCGAAGGATGCCGTCGGTGAGATTCATGGCGTAGCCCTGCGGGTAGTCGGCGTTGGGCGGATGCACGTCGATCAGCTTGGCGGTGAAGTCGGTATCCGGCGCGCTCGAGGAAATCCACAGCGTGACGACGACCGGGCCCGTCACTTCCACGTCGTCTTCGAGCGGAGAAGTTTGGAACACCAGAACGTCCGGCCGTGCGGCAAGCGGCAGGTAAGGAGGCCGGGCACCGAAAACCCCTTGATGCGCGCGCTGGTCATAGGCGCCGGCCGTCATCAAGGGCTCACCCGACGTGATGGAGCCGCCGATGGTGGGCACCGGGTGCGCCGGATCGAAATCAAACGCCAGCACGCGCTCCCGCATCGGGGTTTGCGTTTGCAGGGTGCCTTCGGCCTGCAGGTAATAGGGCCGGAACTCGGTGCCGGGGATCGGCCAGTCGGTGGCCTTGCACCAGCGGCCGCCATGGTCAAGCCGCCCGCTCGCCGTGCGCCGCCCCGAGCCGCCGCCCATGCGGAAATAGCGCACAGCCGGATCGTCCGCAGCGCCGGGGGCCTGGCCCTTGAGCCAACGGTCGAACCAGGCCAGGCGAAAGGCCAGGTGATCCTCGGCCAGCGTTCCATCGAGCGTTGCCTGCGGACCAAAATCGACGTCGCCCGCGAAAGTCACGCTGCGCTCGCCGTGGGTCCACGGCCCGAGCACCAGGCGCGCCAAGCCATTTTTGCGACGCGAAATACCGAGGTAGTTGTCCGTGGTGGTCTGCGCATAAGGGTCCCACCATCCGCACATCAGCAATGTGGGAATTCCGTCAAAGCTGTCGTAATGCCCGGCGGCGTAGAGCTCGGGCTGGCGCCAGTAGGCGTCGAAGCAGCCGCGCTCCCACTGCTCAAACAGGTAGTTCTCGTATTCGGGCACCCATTTGAGCGGCGAATGCCCACGCTTCCAGGGCATGGCGGTGAACCAGGCGGCGATGTCCTCGGCGGCCAGCGCCGCCCGGATGACTGGATCGCGCTGCGCGGGGCCGGTTCGCTGAGCGTTGGTGTGTGCCCAGGTCGCCTGCTTGAGCTCAAAAGCGCCGCCATGGCGAATGCCGCCGCGGTAGGCATTGGCAAAACCGCCGGCTTCCAGGAACATCGCCGCGAGGCCCGGCGGGCGCTGGCTCACCAGCGCGGTCTGCGTGTGCGCCGCGTAGGACAGGCCCATCGTGCCGATGCGGCCATTGCACCAGGGCTGCGCGGCAACCCAGGCCACCGTGTCACGGCCGTCGTTGGCCTCGCCCAGGTATTTGGTGAAGACGCCTTCCGAGGCAAAACGCCCCCGGCAGTCCTGCAAGACCACGGCATAGCCACAGCGCGCGAACCTCGCTGCCACCTCGGCGCGATAGACGGCACGCGGATCGCGCGCCGTGCGCTCACGGACGGTTTCGTTGCTTTTGCCATAGGGCGTGCGCTCCACCAGCACCGGGAAGGGGCCGGGCAAGGCCCGGCCATCGCGAGCCGGCAGGTACACATCCGTCGCCAGCTGTATGCCATCGCGCATCGCCACCATGACATCGCTCTGGGTTGCCACCTCGTGCGCCGGTGCCGCCGAAGCGTTGGGGGCTGCTTCCGGCCATTGCGTCAAATTTTTCATGTCGCGCCCGGCTAGTCGATCTTGAGCTTGCGCTCGGCGATCAGTTTGGTCCAGCGTGCGGTGTCTTCCCGGATGTAGCGGGCCAGGTCCTGCGCACTGCCGGATGCCGGCTCGCTACCCTGCGCCACCAGTTGCCTGGCCACTTCGGGGTCGCGCAGTGCCCGCTGCAAGTCCGTGCTGACCTTATCGACTAGGGCGGCCGGCGTGCGGGCCGGCGCAAACAGGCCGTACCAGATGTCGTACTCAAAACCCGGCACGCCCGCCTCGGCCATGGTGGGAAGCTGCGGCAGCAATACGGAGCGCCTGGGGCTGGCCACGGCCAGAGCTGTGAGCTTGCCGGTGGTGATTTGATGGGCCACACTGGGCACCGCGTTGATTCCCAGCTGGACATGCCCGCCCACCAGTTCAGTGACGGAGGGCGCGGCCCCTTTGTAAGGCACATGGACCATCTCGGTCCCCGTCATCGCCAGGAACATCTCCATCGCCAGGTGGTTGGGGCCGCCCGTGCCGCTGGAGCTGTAATTGAGTTGGCCGGGCCTGCTTTTTGCCAGCGCGATGAGTTCCTTGACGGATTTCACGCCGACCGAGGGATGGGTGGTCAGCACCGGGGTGTTGGTCAGCACCTTGCCCACGGGCACAAAATCCCGGGCGGGGTTGTAGGGCAGCTTGCTCATCAAAAGCGGCGTGGTCACGATGCCGGAGCCGGCGCCCAGCAGCAAGGTGTAGCCGTCCGCCGGGGCTGTTGCAGCGACCTGCATGCCCGGAACGCCCGGACGGTTGTCGATGACGACCGGCTGCCCCCAGTACTCGGAGAGCTTGCGCGCAACCACGCGCATGGCGTTATCAGCCGCGGCCCCCGCCGGGAACGGGATGATGATGCGCACGGGCTTGTCGGGATAGCCGGCGGCCTTGGCGGCAGGCGCCGCGGCCAGGCTGGCCAAGGTGAAGCAAGCAGTGGTCAACAGAAAGAGGCGTCTGCTCATGAAAGTATTCTCCGGGAGATGAGACGGGAAGAGAAGGGTGAGAGAAGAAAGGAGAAGGGCCAATCGGCCCGTGATCAGAAATCGTGACGGATGCCGGCACCCACGGAGCGGATGGACGCGTTGGCCTTGCTGGAATCGACACCGTCCCGGTCATAGAAGGCCTGCAGGTCGGTGCGCTTGGACAGCGCGTAGGTATACGCCAGTTGCTGGCGCCTGCGAACGCCGGCCGGTGAGGCCTGCACATCCCGCCGCAGCAGGTTCAGCACCAGGGCATGGGCGCCCTGGCTGTATTTGGCGCCCGCGATCCAGTAATTCACTTGGCGGCGCGTGAGCGCGGTGTTCTGGTACTTGTCTTGCCCGGCCAGCACATAGGGTTCGATCGCGCCAAAGTCATAGCGCACACCGGCTTGCCATTTGCTGGAAAACTCGTTGGCCAGCAAGCCGGACGGCCGCGTGTCTTTGCCGAACCCGATCCCGGCCTTCAGCGGCCCGGTGGCGTAGTTGAGCCCCAGGTCCAATGATTTGGAGCCATCCTCGACATCGGGCGTGGCCACCGCGCCGCGCAGGTAGTAACGGGCCCGGAAGTCAAAGCCCGCCACATTGGGACTGGCGTAACCCACTGCGTTGGAGGTGCGATTGCGCGCATTCAGCATCGACGTTCCGATCGCGGTGGCGCCGGCATCGTTTGCGGCGAAACTGGTGATGGCCGTCACCTGCGAATACAGCGGCGAGCCGGTCGGGTTGACGGAGTCCAGGCGACCCAGCGCCACGGCGCCCCAGCCGCCGCGCAGCCCCACATAGCTGTTGCGGTAGGCCGGGACGGTGGCGGCCCCGGTGTCCGCATCAATCCCCATTTCCATCCCGAACAAGGCCGCCAGACCGCCCCCAAGGTCTTCGGCGCCACGGATACCCACGCGCGACGCGTTGTCACGCATTTCCGTCACTTCTCCCGCGGAGGCGGCTTTGGTGCTGTTGAGGGTCAGGCGTATCTGTCCATAGACCTGGTTCTGGCCGGCCGCAGGCACAGCGGCCGCGGCGAGCATGAGGCCGCCGAGAAGGATCGCGCACGCATGAAGGTTCATGAAAAAAATCTCCCGTCAGTGGTATGAAAATTCAGCAGAGGGCTGCTGGGACGGGATTCTGGTGCGCAGGTTCCAGACCCGCAACGCTATGATGAAACCGCATCGGGCTATGCAATTGACGAAGAAGTTGCGGTGCGCCCGACAGCGCAATAGCATGGTCTGGACAGCACGGAAGAACGCGAACAAAGAGCACGAACGGATGAACGGATGACCGGTAACAGTCAATCTCCAATCGAGTCCCACGCCATGAATTTCAAGCAACTCGAAGTTTTCCAGGCGGTCATGGCCTCAGGCTCAACCACGGGTGCGGCGCAGCGGCTGGACCTGTCGCAGTCGGCGGTCAGCCGCCTGCTGGCCCAGTTTGAAGAAGACCTCGGTCTGCGCCTGTTCGTGCGTGAAAAAGGACGGCTGGTTCCCACGGGCGAAGCCGAGGCCTTGCTTCAGGACGCGCAGGGACTGGTCGACGCCGCACAATGCTTTCGCCGCCACACCGAACAGCTGCGCCTGGGCGGATTCAACCGGCAGTTGCTGAAAGTGGCGGTGCCCGGCACCCTGTCCCAGCAGCTCATGCCCTCCGTGGTGGACAGCTTTGTGCGCCGGCATCCCGGCGTGGTGCTCGAGGTGCTGTCGGGCTCCTATTCCGACGCGGAGCGGGCCGTGCTGAGCCGCGAAGCCGACATGGGACTGGTCAGGTTGCCGGTGGAGATGGCGGGCCTGCGGGCGACGGCCTGCCTGGAAGCAGAGGCCGTCTGCATCATGCCCCGCGGGCACCCCCTGGAAAAACTGGAAACCGTCGGCGTGCTCGACCTGGTTGATGTTTCGCTGGTCCTGTTGGGCCGCCAGCGCATGATCCGCCACGAGATTGACATGGCCTTCCGGCAGGCACGTGTGATGCCGCGCATAGGCGCCGAGGTGCACTCGGTGGGGGTGGCCTGCGCTTTTGTGGCGCAGGGCCTGGGGGTGTCCATCGTCAACGCGCTGCTGGCCAGCTATTGCCGCGAGATGAATTTCAGCAGCCGGCCGTTCCGTCCCCGCATTGCCTACCAGCTGGGCATCGCTTCGCTGGAGAAGTCGCCGCTGTCCGCGTTGGGCGAGGCATTCTCACGGCACCTGGTTGACGCCATCATGGCGGCGGTGCGGCCCGAGGACTGCACACGCCGGATATAAACGCATTTCAGCGGTGGACAAACACCGGCAGGCGCTTCTCGACAAAAGCAACCGTTCCCTCCCTCGCATCCAGCGAGGCTGCCGCGATCATGAACTGCGCCGCCTCGATGGCCAGGCCTTCGTCGATAGAAACATTGAGACCACGCGTGACAGCGCGCAAAGAGGCCGTCACGGCCACGGCCGAGTTGGCCGCAATCAAATCCGCCATTTGCAGGCAGGCCGGCAGCAGCTCATGGGCCGGCACCACCTGGTTGATCAAGCCGATCAGCAGGGCTTCCTCGGCACTGATGGCCCCACCGGTCAGGATCATTTCATTGGCGCGTTTGCGGCCGATATGGCGCGGCAGGCGCTGCGTGCCGCCAAAGGGCGGCGGAAAACCCAGGCGGATTTCGGGCTTGGCGAAGCTGGCGTGTTCCGCCGCGATCGCCAGACTGCAGGCTTCCATGGTTTCGCAGCCGCCGCCGTAGGCGATGCCGTTGACGGCCGCGATGATGGGCTTGGGGTAGTTTTCAATCCGCCGCGTCATGGCCTGGCCGCGCATGACGAAGTTGCGGTACGCCGCTTCGGGGGAGGCAGCGATGTCGGGCGCGAAACCCGCGATGTCGGCTCCGGCGCTGAAGGCTTTTTCGCCCTGCCCCGTCAGCACCAGGCAGCGCACGCTGTCGTCGCGCTCCAGGGCATTCAGCCTGTCCATCAGTTCGTCGATCAACCCATAGCTCAGCGCGTTGAGTTTTTCAGGGCGGTTCAGGGTAAGCACCACATGTTGGCCATGGCGTTCGGTTTCTATCAGCATGCGGTCTCCAGGGGGTTTCGAGAAGTGGTGTCGAGGAATAACGATGACAGGACGCCGCAACCGCGCGGGGCTCCCACAAAATAGGTCGCGGCTTGCGGCGTGACAAAGGACTGGCCGCTCTCCAGCACCACGTCGCTGTTCCGAAGCCCAGCCAGCGCATCGCTGGTGATCCAGAGGCAGCCAGCGGTGCAGGCCAGGACCTGGCCGCGCGGCAAGCGCAGGGGTTGGGGGATGGGCCCGAGTTTGAGCGGGGTTTGCAGGGCATGCATGGCGGACTCCTTGGAAAGTGTGGTTTGATTCTTCTTTGGATCCGGCCCGCGCGGCCGGATGGTTTGTCATCAGGGGTATTCCCACCGTTCATGCCATGCTGAGCCCTTCCTCCTCCCACGCGCTGCGCGCCATGTCACTGGACGCGATACGCGGTTTTGAATCCGCGGCGCGGCACTTGAGCTTTACCGCCGCAGCCGAGGAGCTGTGCATCACCCAGTCTGCGGTCAGCAAGCAGGTCAAGAGCCTGGAAGACGCGCTAGGTTCGGCGCTGTTCCTTCGCGGCGGCAAGGGCCTGAGCCTTACGCCCCAGGGTCGCGAGCTGTATGACGCGGCGCGAGCGGCGCTGGGTCAACTGGCCTCGGCCGTGGGCAGCCTGCTGGCGGTCGACAGGGTTTCGGTGGCGGTCACCACCACGCCCTCCTTCGCCGCGCTGTGGCTCGCGCCCAAACTCGCGAAGTTCCAGCAGCTGGAGCCGGCCATCGACGTGCGCGTCGATGCCTCCGAAGACCGGGTCAACCTGGAACGCGAGGGCATGGACCTGGCCGTGCGGCTGTACCCTGTACTGCCGGGTGGCGAAGATCCAGCGCCCCTGCTGCAGGAGCAAGCCTTGCTGGTGGCGGCGCCGGCCGTCGCGGCAGGCATCAGCGCCGCCGTCGACATATTGCGCACACCGCTGCTGGTCTACTACGACCCGGCCACGCGCTTTCCGTGGATGTCGTGGCCCGATTGGTACGAACGGCTGGACCTCAAACAATCGACCCAGCAGCCATGCCTCTATTTTTCGCAGTACGAGCATGTATTGACCGCCGCCGTGCAAGGCGCCGGCATCGCCATCGGGCGCACGCCACTGGTGCTGCCACTGCTCCGGAGCGGCCAGCTCAAGGTGGTTTTGCCGGGCCAGACGGTAGCGGGTCTGGGTTACCGCATCGTCACATCGGCCCTTGGCGAACAGCGGCCGGCGGTGCAGAAGTTCCGCGCATGGCTGGAACGCGAACTGGCACTCGAAGCCATCGGCTGATCCCCAACCGGCCCAACACTCAGACCCAGGTGCCTGTGGCTTCCAGCACGGGAGAAAGCTCTGCCTCACCCCATCGCAAAGGCAGGGAGGCTTCTACGCGGCGCATCGATTGCACCTTGAAGCGCATCAGGCGCTGCGCGCCGGCGAACGACTGCACCTCCGGGCCTTCCCAGACGATATCGGCGGTGACGGCCAGATACAGCAGGTCGCCATTGTCAAAGTCGATGAACAACAACCCGGCGCGCGGGTTCACGACAAGGTTGCCCAGCGTGTTGAAGAAATAGTTGCCGACGAAGTCTGGCACGGTCAGTGTGCCGTCGTCCTCCACGCGCACAAAACCGGGCTTGCCGCCGCGGTGCGACACGTCCACACCGCCGGCGCGGCCGGCCCCTTCACCGCCATCTTCGCCGTGGCCTTCATAGGCTGTAGCAATGAAGAGCGTGTCGGCCAACTCAATCATGCGGCGCGCCTCGCCGTCGAGTTGAGCCGATTCGTGGATAACCGGTTTGAACGAACGCGGTTGGTCGACATAAACAGGCTCACGCGCCTGGATGTACTTGGGGCAGTTGCCAAAACTCTGACTCAATTCCACGGCAAAGCCCGAAGCATTCCTGTTTCGAACCACGCCGTTCATGCGGTTGCGCCGGCGCGTGTGCGGCTCGATGCCCAGCAGACCTATGGCCGCGCCGTCCACCAGTGTGTGCTGCAGAGGGTCACCGGCCAACGGCTGAGCCTGCAGCCGCAGCTGGCGCGCATCCGGCGAACGGATAAAGCCCGGCGGCTGGGCCAGCACTGAGGCCCAGGGTTGGCCAGCGTCATCCACCGTGCCGGCAATGATGAACGGCAACTGTTCGAAAAATTCGCGGTGCTGGTCCGGCATGAAGTAGCGTATCGCGCGCGGACCGACCTGCTCCATCCGGTCGCGCACGCCCACGCGTAACTGCACGGCGCGCTCGCCCTCATGGAAGGTGGGCGCGCTCACGCGGCAAGCCCCACCGCCGACCTGACCATGGGCACGAATCCTGGCAACGCCTCAATCCGCGCCAGCCAGCCGCGCAGCTGCGGGTAGGCCTCCAGCGACACCTTGCCTTCGGGCGCGCGCGCGGCGTAGCTGTAATTGGCAATATCGGCCAGCGTGGGCACATGGCCCGCCAGGAAGGGGGATTTCTCAAGGTGTTTGTCCATCACGGCAAACAGGGCGTGCGCACGCTCAATGGTTTCGGGGCTTTCCGGCCTTTTAAACAGCTGGTTGACGCGCGCCGCGGCCGGCCCAAACGCCAGCTGGCCGGCAGCCACCGACAGCCAACGCTGCACAGCGGCGGCGCCCAGCGGCTCTTGCGGCATCCACTGGCTGGCGTCGGCGGCATAACGGCCATTGAGGTACACCAGGATGGCATTGGAGTCCGCCAGCGTGATGTCCCCGTCCTGGATCACCGGTACCTGGCCAAACGCATTCATCGCCAGGTACGACGGTGTTTTATGTTCGCGAGTGGCAAGGTCGATCTCGATCCGCTCAAACGGCAGGCCCAGAAGTGAAAGAAACAACTCCACGCGGTGGGAGTGACCCGAGACCGCGACGCGGTAGAGGCGAATCGGCTGGGCAGGTTTGGACGCAAGGCGCAATGGGCTCATGGTTGTCTTCGTTCAGGATTCAGGCCGGAAATCGACCTGCTGGAATGAATTCTGTTTGATCCGTTAATTTCAATAAATGCCGCAAGTGATATTTGACTAATCCATTTATCGGACTAATCATCGCAACAGGCGTAGCATGTCGGCCATGGACAAACTCAGGGCGATGCAGGCTTTCATTCACATTGCAGAACAAGGCAGCCTGACGGCCGCAGCGCAGGTCATGGAGTCGTCATTGCCGGCTATGGTGCGCATGCTGGCCGGTTTTGAAGCTCAGCTCGGTGTGCGCCTGTTTAACCGGACCACCCGGCGGATTTCCCTGACCGAAGAGGGCCGGCGCCATCTCGAGAGTTGCCGGCAGGTGCTGGCAGCACTCGCGGATGCAGAGGCGGCGCTGACAGCCGACGCTGCCGAACCCGCCGGCCACCTGACCATTACCGCGCCCATGCTGTTCGGGCAGATGCATGTGGCGCCCGCCGTCACGCGGTTTGTCCAGCATCACGACAAGATGCGGTGCTCCATGGTGCTGATGGACCGCGTGGTCAATTTGCTGGAAGAAGGCATCGACGTGGGCATTCGCATTGGCGAGCCGGAGGACTCCAGCCTGGTGGCGCAAAACGTCGGGTACATCCGGCGCCTGGTGGTGGCCAGCCCTGCCTGGCTGCGGCGGCATGGCACGCCGCAGCACCCGCGCGAGCTTCTCAACGCCAATTGCGTGCGCGTCACCGACCATGCCCCCACGTGGGGGCCGTTCAATGTCCAGGGCCGGCAGCTGCGCCTGGCGGTCAGTGGTAATCTGGAGTTCAACCAGATTGCGCCGGCCGTGGCGGCGTGCGCAGCGGGGGCGGGCCTGGGTTCGTTTTTCTCCTACCAGGTAGCGCCGTTTTTGCAGACAAAACAATTGCGCGTCGTGCTGGAAGAGTTCGAGCCACCGCCCCGGCCCATCAATGTGGTCTACCCGCATGCGAGGCTGCTGCCCATGCGCACCCGGGTGTTCATCGAGTGGATCAAACACGAATTGCGGGAATTCCGGCCATGACATCTTCGCAGCGGGCGCTGACAGAACATCCATTGAAAGAAGCGAATGCAGACTTTTGACTTTGACCTTTTTGTGATTGGCGGCGGCAGCGGCGGCGTGCGCGCTGCGCGTATGTCGGCCCAGCGCGGCGCGCGCGTCGGGCTGGCCGAGTTTGCGGCCATGGGCGGCACCTGCGTGAACGTGGGCTGCATTCCCAAAAAACTCTACAGCTATGCCGCACACTATGCGGACAGCTTTGAAGAATCACATGGCTTCGGCTGGGTCGGCAAAGCCCCGGTATTTGACTGGGACCTGCTCAAGGCCAATCGCGCCCGCGAAATTTCACGGTTGAACGGTATTTACGTACAGTTGCTTGAAAGCGCCGGCGTGAAGATCATCAACGGCTGGGCGCGGTTGCTGGATGCCCACACTGTCGAGGTCGATGGGCAGAAGTTCACGGCCAAAAACATTCTGGTGGCGACCGGCGGCACCGCCACCGTACCGGACGTTCCCGGGCGCGAGCATGTGGTTACCTCCGACCACATGTTTGACCTCAGCCCTTTCCCCAGGCGCCTGCTGGTGGTAGGCGGCGGCTACATCGCCTGCGAGTTCGCCTCGATCTTCAACGGGCTCGGCTCCCAGGTCACGCAGGTCCATCGGCGCGACAAACTGCTGACAGGTTTTGACGATGATGTTCGCCGCTTTGTTGCGGCCGAGATGAGCAAAACCGGCGTCCAGCTGAAACTGGGCGCCGAGATCGCCGCCATCCACAAAACCGGCGAGGGGCTGCAAGTCGAACTCATGGGAGGCGGTGAGCGCATTGAAGTCGACACGGTGCTGTACGCCACCGGCCGGATTCCCAATGCCAGCGGCGTCGGCCTGGAGGCCGCAGGCGTGGCGGTGAATGCCGCCGGGGCGATTCAGGTGGACAGGCATTACCAGACCTCGGTGCCGTCGATCTACGCGCTGGGCGATGTGACGGCACGCATTCAGCTCACCCCCGTGGCGCTGGGCGAAGCCATGGTGGTGGTGGACCAGCTGTTTGGCCCCGCCGCAGGCAAGAAGCCGCGCAATATGAGCTATGAGTTTGTCCCCACCGCAGTGTTTACCCACCCGAACATCGGCACCGTGGGCTATTCGGAAGCCGATGCCCGCGAAAAATTCGGCAAGGTCACGGTGTTTCGCGCCGACTTCAAGGCACTCAAACACACACTGAGCGGGAGCACTGAACGCACCTTGATGAAGTTGCTGGTGGAAGACGCCACCGACCGCGTGGTGGGCCTGCACATGGTGGGGCCGGACGCCGGCGAAATCGTGCAGGGCTTTGCCGTGGCCATGAAGGCCGGCGCGACCAAAGCCATTTTTGACAGCACCATCGGCATTCACCCCACGGTGGCGGAAGAGTTTGTCACCATGCGCGAGCCCGTCAGCGCCAGCACCTGATTCAGGCTGCCGGTCTCAAGGGGGAAGCGCGCTCGCAAGCAGCGCGCCGCACCCGTCGAAGCGGCCATGAAAATACTATTCGGCGTCCGGATCTTCGGGGGTGTCCGAATCGGGTTCGCGGTCTTTCAGGCGCACATCGAGGCGCTGGCGCAGCGCGCCGGCCTCGCCGAGGAATTGCGCCAGGGGCACTGCCGGCGCCATGCGCAAGGAAGGCGGGTACAGGGTGGACATGTAGAGCTTGTTCGACAGCCGCTTGTTTTGCAGCCAGTTGGTGCCCAGCATGGCCACAATGCCCAACACCGCGATGCCCGCCACCAGCCCTGCCAATCCACGGCGGCGCTGGGGAACGATCACCGAGAGGTGCACATAAATGGCCGCAGCCGCGCCCAGCAGCATCAGCGGGACTTCAAAGCGCGAAAGGCTTTCCAGCGAAAACATGAAAGCCAGCAAGCCGGACAGCGTGGCCGCCAACTGTATGGCCACCGAGCTGGCACAGGCAATGCGGACGTGCCGCCAGAACTGGAGGTGGCCGGTAAAAAGCTTGGTGGCCAGGGCCCACAGGCCTGCCCACACGGAGACCGCCATCGCCACCGCGGCCACCAGCCCCGGCAGTTGCCGTGCCAGCTGGGAAGGCTCGGTCAGGGTCAGCCACGACTGCCCCACCACCAACGCCAGCATGGCGGCTACAGCCAGCAAGGTCCAGCCGGTGGTTCGCCAGGGGAAATGAGGCAAGCGCTCTTCCGTGGCCACCGGCGCTTCTGCCAGACGCAGTCCCAGCTTCAAGCGGCCCAGGGTCAGGGCTTCACCGTCGGGCCAGTTGAACTCGGTGTTGCGGCCATGCCGGGCCCGGTTCAGCGCGACACCATTGACCGTATCAAGCACCTGCACCACCACAACGCCGTCAGGCGAGCGGTCTATGCGCAAGTGTTCAGCCGCCACGTGGCTGTCGTCCAGCACCAGGTCGGCGGTGAGAGACCGACCGACCGTTACGGGCCAGTGCTTGACTTCAAGGCGGCCTGCCAGCGCGCCGGTACGGTCGATGGCCTGAAGCAGGCCCAGGTTGCCGGCGCTCATGGTGCGGCCTCCCATTTAAAGCCGCTAAGGTAATGCGCGACCAGCTTGAGGCCGTTGTCAAAACTCACGCCTTGCGCGTCCATGCGGCCCTGTACGCCGCGGGTGGACTGGTTGACGGACATGGTGAGCACCGACACGTCATAGAGACCCGGCAGCTTGCGGTAGGCGCTCATGCACACCACGGCGCGCATGGGCATGCCGCCCGTGTCGACGAAGCGTTCGGAGCATTCGGCGGCCGTGGCCTTGCGCGAGCCGCGGGTGGAGAAGTATTCATTGCCGAAGCTTTGCGAATACATGACGGCAAAGCGCAACGGGCCCAGCTTGGGTGCGTCATAGGCTTCGTAGCGCAGGCGGATGTAGCCGGTATTGAAGTCACCGGCAAACACGTGGCTGTCAATCTGGCAATCGGTTCGCTCCAGGTCAAAGGCCTTGAAGTCGGGCTCGCGCCCGCGGCCCCAGCAACGGGCCAGTGAATCCTCAGGCACAGGCACGCTGTAGCCGCCATGCTTTTGCGGCGTGAGCGGAGCGGCGGTGAACTTTTGCGTCAGCAGTGTCTGGTGCTCGCCAAGCTGCCGCGCCACTTCAGCATGCGCCGGCTTGGTGATCGGCTTGGCCGACGCCGCTTTCGCCAGCAGGGCCTGCGCGAACTCGGCGGGAATGAGAAAACTGAGCAGCTCGCCGTCGAGGCGCTTGGAGACGTTCACGCCGACCACCTGGCCCGCATCGTCCAGTGCCGGGCCGCCGCTCATGCCGGGGTTCAGGGCGCCGCCAAAAAAGATGCGCGGATAAAAGCTGCGCTGTACCAGGCCGTTGTAAGTGCCTTCAGTGACGGCAAAGCCGATGTCCAGCGGGTTGCCCAGCGAGTAAATGCGTTCGCCGCGTGCCAGGGGCCGGTCCGCGCCGCGAAATGCCAGCTGCGGCATCGCGCTGGTGGGCACCTTCACGCGCAGCAGTGCCAGATCATTGCGGACATCAAAGGCCAGAAGCTCTACCTCGGCCTCCTTGCCGTCCACCGGCACATACACGCCGCGGTAGCGCTCGGGCTCCAGCGCCAATTGGCTGGCCACGTGGAAATTGGTGATGATGAGCCCGTTCGCCGAGACAAAAAATCCTGAGCCCACGCTGGCCTGGGTGTTGGAGTTGCGCAGCAGCGTGCGGATCTGCACCAGTTTGTCGCGCGTGGTTTCATAGGCGCGCTGGGCGTCGCGGGAAATCTGGGCCGGGGCGGCTGCCGGCGCCTGCGGTGCGCGGCCCGGCGCGGGGGCTTGCGCCTGGGCAACCTGCAGGCACAGGGCGCCCAGCAAGCCGGCCGCCAGCGCGCACAGGTGTCCCGAGAGTTTGTGGTGGTTCATCCGGGCATTCTAGGGTGTGGCGGTTGCTTGCCGCACAATGATGTTGACGCCATACGGTGCTACGCTTTGAAGCATGTCACCGGCTTTACCTCCATAACAACCAGGCTTTCCATGCCCTATCTGCCGCCTTTTATTGCCCCGACCCGCTACCGCGACCCGGCTACCGCACTGACGCAGGTCCGCGCCATCTACGACCAGCAGATTTCCCATCTGCGCGACGCCATGCAGCGTTATGTGGCCGGCGAAACACTGCCCGGCCATGTGCGCGCGTGCTATCCCTTCGTGCGCATTCATACCGACACGGTGGCCCGGGCTATTCTGGAAACGCCTGACATCTCGCAACTGAGTTTTGGTTTTGTGGCCGGCCCCGGCCGCTTTGAAACCACCCTGACGCGCCCCGACCTGTACGGCAACTATTACCTCGAACAGTTTCGCCTGCTAATGCAGAACCACGATGTCGAACTCGAAATAGGCACCAGCACGCAGCCCATACCGATCCACTTTTCGTTTGCGGAAAACGACCACATTGAAGGCAGCATGACGGCGGAGCGCCGCCTGCTGATGCGCGATGTTTTCGACCTGCCGGACCTCGCCTCGATGGACGACGGCATCGCCAATGGCACTTACGAGCCCCTGCCCGGCGAGCCGCAGCCGCTGTCGCTGTTCACGGCGGCGCGCGTCGACTATTCGCTGCAACGCTTGCGCCATTACACGGGCACGTCACCGCACTGGTTTCAGAATTTCGTGCTGTTCACCAACTACCAGTTTTATATCGACGAGTTTGTGCGCCTGGGCCACGAAGCCATGGCCGACCCCGACAGCGGGTACGTGGCCTTCGTCGAACCCGGCAACGTGGTGACACGGCGCGTCGGCCTGCCTGCCGTGGCAGGGGATGAACTGGGTGTGCAGCCGCCCCGCCTGCCGCAAATGCCGGGCTACCACCTGCTGCGCGCCGACCGCAGCGGCATCACCATGGTCAATATCGGCGTAGGCCCGGCCAATGCCAAGAACATCACCGACCACATCGCGGTGCTGCGCCCGCACGCATGGATCATGCTGGGCCACTGCGCGGGCCTGCGCAACAGCCAGCAGCTGGGCGACTACGTGCTGGCCCACGGCTACGTGCGCGAAGACCATGTGCTCGACGAAGAGCTGCCGCTGTGGGTGCCCATTCCAGCGTTGGCCGAGATTCAGGTGGCGCTGGAAAAAGCCGTGGCCGACGTGACCCACGCGGAAGGCCCCGACCTCAAGCGCATCATGCGCACCGGCACGGTGGCCTCTACCGACAACCGCAACTGGGAACTGCTGCCCGGCAACCAGCCGCAGCGCCGCTTCAGCCAGAGCCGCGCCGTCGCGCTCGACATGGAAAGCGCCACCATTGCCGCCAACGGTTTTCGTTTTCGCGTGCCCTACGGCACCCTGCTGTGCGTGAGCGACAAGCCGCTGCACGGCGAGATCAAGTTGCCCGGCATGGCCAACCACTTTTACCGCGAGCGCGTCGACCAGCACCTGCGCATCGGCATACGCGCCATCGAGCTGCTGCGCGCCGAAGGCATCACCCAGCTGCACAGCCGCAAACTGCGCAGTTTTTCGGAAGTGGCGTTTCAGTAGGTCCGTCTTTTGCTATATCTTTGATAGCTGCTTGCGCCCATCCCTCTTGGCCTGCAGCCGTAGTTCTTATCAATACAATCTACCCATGGAAAACCTCTCACCGCTCGTTCCCATCACCGAAGCAAGCCACGGCGTGGTGATCGACCTGATCTATGCAGGCACGAATAATTTCACCGGCCAGGTGATTTATGACAGCGCTCTGTGTTTTTTGCATCCGCTGGCGGACGCCGGCTTGTGCAAGGCCATTGCAGCCGCGAAAAGCATGGGGTTTCAGCTCAAGATTTTCGACGCCTTCCGGCCGCAGGAAGCGCAGGAGGCACTGTGGGCGGTGGCGCCCAACCCCGCCTACATTGCGGATCCGGCCAAGGGCTCCAACCACACGCGCGGCGTGGCGCTTGATGTCACGCTGCTGGCGCCGGACGGGCAGGAACTGGACATGGGCACGCCGGTCGACACGATGAGCAGCGCGTCGCACCATTTTCATGCAACGCACCCTGTTTCGATTCAGCTCAACCGGATGAAGCTGCTGACCATCATGCTGGAGGCCGGCTTTGTGCACCACCCCAACGAATGGTGGCACTACCAGTTGCCGGATGCCCGGCAGTTTCCATTAATTGACAGCCATGCTTTCATGCGCTGCAAGTCAGCGCAGGCGACACCGGCCTGACAACCCTAGTAGACTGAATCCGTGAAATTCACTGTCACTCGTCTGCCCCTCGCCGCAGCATGCGGCGTTGCAAATGCGCGCCGGGCCTACGGGCCCGTCTGTGCTTTGCGCCTTGCCTGCCGCGCCGCTGGTCAGCCGCTTACCAGCGATCTCACGGATTCAGTCTACTAGCGGGGCGCTGCCTCGGCATGCGTGTCACGCGGCGGCGCACCCTCCAGCTCCGCCCGCATCAGCGGCAAATGCTGCGGGTATTCACGCTGCATGAAGTCCACCAGGGCCTCGCGCACCTTGCAGCGCAGGTCCCAGTTGAGGCTGGAGTTTCCTGATGTGACCAGTACGCGCAGCTGCATGCTGCGTTCACCGGCCTCGACCAGCTGCAGCAGGCAAAGCCGTTTGTCCCACTCTGGCGCAGCTTCACAGGCGCGGCGCGCCGCATCGCGCAGCGGCTGCAGCGGCATGCGGTAGTCCACCCACAAAAATACCGTGCCAATGATTTGTGCGCTGTTGCGCGTCCAGTTCTGGAAGGGGTTTTCAATAAACCATTGCAGCGGGATGATCAGGCGGCGTTCGTCCCAGATCTTCAGCACCACGTAAGTGCCGGTGATCTCTTCCACCCGTCCCCACTCTCCCTGAATGATCAGCACGTCGTCGATGCGCAGCGGCTGGGCCAGTGCGAGCTGCAAGCCGGCTATCAGATTGCTGAACACCGGCCTGGCCGCAATACCGGCCACGATGCCGATCACGCCGGCCGACGCCAGAAGGCTGGCGCCGACCTGGCGTGCGCCGGGGAAAGTCATGAGCATGAGCGCCAGCCCCGCCACCAGCACCATGAAGCTGACCGTGCGCCCCAACAGACGGGTCTGCGTATGGATGCGGCGCGCATTGAGGTTGTCTTCGACCTCGACCGAATGCTGCGCGATGATGCCCTGCGAAACGCCGCTGATGGCGCGCAAGGCCAGCCATGTCAGCGTGGCCAGGACCAGGAGCGCATTGCCGTGGCGCACCTGCGAAATCAGCGGCAAGGTGTCGGGCGCGGCTTGCCAGACGGCTTGCAACGCGATCAGCGGCAAAACAAAACGCGCGGGCCGCCAGCAACGGCGCGCCACGGCGCTGGAAATGGGCAGGTTGCGCGTCAGCCGCTGAATCACTGAAGCCCCGATGCGGTGGACCAGCAGCGCGCCGACCACCGCGGCGGCGGCCATCAGCAGCACACCCCAAGGTGATCCTTCAAACAGGCCGAGTTCGTTGTGGTTCATGAGGATGGTACTTGTCGGCTATGCGGGTCACCTAACCAGCTCGGGGGGCTGGACGCGAGGCGGAATAGGGGCTGATGGAGCCTGAGGCCGGGGCCCGGATGACCCTGCATTGACTTTACTGCACAGGGTGCGGGCGTCGGGTAGGACGCATTCCCGCCTTGCCCTTGCCAAGCGCGGGCCATTGCAATCAGATGATAATTATTCTCAATTAGAACGTTTCACCCTGGGGCAACCAGGCCCCGCACCGAAAGACACCATGTCCGCAACGCCCGCCGATTCAAACACTCCCAACAACCCCGCCGCCGCGCCCGAAGGCGCACCCCGCAAGCGCCGGCCGCCGCGCCGGGTGCAGGTCACCCGCGTGCAAACGCTAAGCCCGCTCATGCGCCGCATCACACTGCAGGGCGCAGAACTTGAAGGCTTTGAGGTGAACGACCCGGCCTGCTACATGAAGCTGATTTTTCCTGAGCCGGGGCAGACCGAACCCGATCGCCCCTTGCCCGACGGCCCGCGGGCGAAGTCCATGCGTACTTACACGCCGTTGGCGGTGCGCGGTGAGGCACTGGAAGTCGATGTCGACTTTGTGTTGCACGGCGATGGCCCCGCATCGACTTGGGCCGCACAGGCGCAACCGGGCCAGGTGCTGTATTTGATGGGGCCCGGACCGGGCTACAAAATCGCGCTGGACGCGTCTGCGCATTTTTTGATCGGTGACGACAGCGCCCTGCCCGCGTTTGAAACCATTCTGGCGGCCCTGCCCGCTACGGCCGCGGCTCGCGTGCTGGTCGAAGTGGTGGATGTCGCCGAAGAGCGCGCGCTACACAGCGCAGCCAAGGTGGAGGTCCACTGGGCCGCACGCGGCACCGACAACACACAGGCTGGCCGCGCACTGGAAACCGCGTTGCGCAACGCCGGCACACCTGCAGCCGGCACGCGCATTTACCTGGCCTGCGAGGCCGCCTCCATGCGCAGGATCCGGCAATTGTTGATCGAAGAGCTGGGCGTGGACCGCAGCCACATCGTGGGCCGCGGCTACTGGAAGCTGAATACCGTCAACCACCCGGACCACGACTACGGCGAGGATTGACGAGCCCCCACGGTCGCTCACTTCGTGTAGCTCCCTGCCCCCCGAGGGGGCCGCCCGCCTGCAGTCCGGCAAAGCCGGTCCTGCGGCTCATGCTGGGTTGAACAGTTCTTTGGGCGCTAACAGTGGGGGCCGTGGAACCGGCTTAGCCGGGCCACAGGCGCCGCCCCCTGAGGGGGGAACGGGCTACACGAAGTGAGCCCGGAAGGGGGTGAGTTCATTTCACCGTCCCCTTGAGGGGAGAACAGGCTACACGCAGTGAGCCTGGACAGGGGGGTTCTATCTTCGCGCATAACTCACCGTCAGCATCTCCCACTGGTGACCGTCGGGTTCGTTCCAGTAAATGCCCTTGCCGCCAAACTGCGTGCTGACCTGCATATCCATCGGCCCGCGCACCGAGCTGCGGTACTTGATTCCGGCCGCCTGAATGCGCGCCAGGATCGCATCGAACTCCTGCTCGCTCACGCGAAAACAGAAATGTTCGACGGGGAAGTCTTCGTCGGTGTCGATGAAGTCCAGCGTCAGGCCTTCGTTGATGAAGACGGCTGAAAAAGGACCTATCGTGGTTTCAGCCCATGGCACGCCGAGCAGTTCGGCCAGCAACCTGGCGGACGCAACCTTGTCCCGCGCCGATACGATGAAGTGGTCCAGATGAATGGTCATGGCAGGCTCCTGACGGTGATGCCTGCTTTTATAGCCGGTTCACGGCGGACCGGTACGGCGCCTGCGCAGAAAACCCTCGCACGACCATCACTTTGCCCGGAAATATTGCAAAAACCCGCTGCAGCCCAATAAGAACATGCGCGAGCAGCTATTTAAATAATAGCAACTGAGTGGCGAGGCCACCCGCCAGTGTCAGAGATCGAAGAACACCGTCTCCTTGTCGCCCTGCATGTGAATATCAAACCGGTACTGTGGCCCCGCCCCGGTCATTTCCCGTTTCGCCACCAGCGTGCCGCGCCGTGCCGCCGGTACGCTCGCCAGCACCGCATCCTTGCCATTCACTTCCGCTTCATCGTCAAAGTAGATGCGCGTGAAGGTGTGCACCAGCAGGCCACGCATGGTGACGCAGACGTTGACGAAAGGCGCTTGCCCTGCCGCGGCAACGCCGGGCTTGACGGTGAAGAACTCGTAGTGGCTTTGCGGCAGGGTGCCGGTGCCGCAGCGGCCGAACCCCGTGAAGCCGCGTGCTTCGGCGTCGGCCACGGAGGTGATGGGCAGCCCACTGCCGTCGGGCTGGGCGATCTCAACCATCGCGTCCATCACCGTATTGCCGGCGCCGTCAAACACCTGGCCGGTGATGCGGATGTGTTCGCCTTTCGCATTCGGCTGGGTCAGCACGGGCGTGAACAGGCTTTTGAGGTCGTAGCCGTATTGCGTGGGGGTGAGGCCGTAGGCAAAGAAGGGGCCGACGGTTTGCGAGGGGGTTTGTTTGAGTTGGCTCATGGGTTCTCTCCTGCCCTTATTCAAAACGCGTGGCTTTGGGGCCGCGCAGCACGATGTCGAACACATAGCCCAGGGCGTAGTCAGGCTGGGTGACGTCGAGGCTGAATTTCGAGACCATCAGCTCGCGGACGCTTTCGGGCGCGCCCATGTACATCGGGTCGTATCCCAGCAATGGGTCACCGGGGAAGTACATCTGCGTGACCAGGCGGCTGGCGAAGTAGTCACCAAACAGCGAGAAGTGAATGTGCTGCGGCCGCCACGCATTGGGGTGGTTGCCCCAGGGGTAAGCGCCGGGCTTGATGGTTTTGAAGCTGTAGCGGCCTTCGTTGTCCGTCATGCAGCGGCCGGCGCCCAGAAAATTGGGGTCCAGCGGCGCATCGTGTTGGTCGACCTTGTGCACATAACGGCCAGCCGCGTTGGCTTGCCAGACTTCGACGAGCGTGTTGCGCACAGGCCGGCCGTCTTCGTCCATCACGCGGCCGGTGATGATGATGCGTTCACCCAGCGGGTCGCCGTTCATGACGGCGTTTTTCGTCAGGTCGTTGTCGAGCGGGCCGAGCTGCTCCGCGCCGTAAACAGGCGCATTGAGCTGCGCCAGCGCCTGTTTGAGGGGAACCAGCGGCTGCTTGGGACCGCGCAACAAGGTGGATTTGTAGCCCGGATAGATATGGGGCGAATGGCTGGTCCAGTCGCGGGGCGCGAGAAAGCTGTTGTTCAGGTCGGGCTTCATGGGTGTCTCCGTGGGTCAATGGGTCGCTGGCCATTTGCAGGTGAGCCGCGGCTGATTTGCGGTGTTCGGTAACTTTAATCGCACCAAATGGTTATGTATATTGACATTTTCTAGCACCATCCATAACCAAATCAGCCGATGGGTGTTTAATCGCAGCATGGTCGATGAACGCATCAAATACCGGCATTTGCAGTGCTTTCTGGCGGTAGCGCAGCATGGCAGCCTGCAAAAGGCTGCTGACGTGCTGGCCATCACCCAGCCGGCCGTTTCGAAGACGCTGAAAGAGCTTGAAGACTTGCTGGCCGTGCGCCTGTTTGAGCGCGGTCGCCGGGGCGCGCTACCCACCCGCGAAGGCGAAGCTTTTTTACGCCATGCCGGCGCCAGCGTGAGCGCGTTGCGCGAGGCCGTGGCCAGCGTGGCGCAGACGCGGCGCCAAGGCCACGCCGTGGTCGCGATTGGCGTGCTGCCGACGGTTGCGCCGTGGCTGATGCCGCAACTGCTGCTGCGCCACGATGCCGAGGCCAGGGAGGATGCGCACACCAGTCTGCGCATTCACACAGGCTCCAACCCGGAGCTGCTGGCGCGCCTGCGCCAGCGCGAGCTGGACCTGGTCATAGGCCGCTTTGCCGAGCCTGCCCATATGGTGGGCTTGAGTTTTGAGCACCTGTATGCCGACCCGCTGGTGCTGGCCGTGCGGCCGGGCCATCCGCTGCTGGTGCAGGCGTCGCTGAAAGCCGACCTGCTGGCCGGGCTACACGATTTCACCGTGATATTGCCCACGCAGGGCACGGCGATTCGCCATACAGCGGACGGCTTTTTCCTCACGCGCGGTCTGGCATTGCCGGCACGCACCGTCGAAACGCTGTCGGTCTCCATTGCGCGCGGCTACGTGCTGCAAAGCGATGCGGTGTGGATCTCGCCGCTAGGCGCGGTGCGGCCCGATCTGGACAGCGGTGCTCTGCTGCCATTGCCTGTCAGCATGGCGGGCACGGAGGAACTGGTGGGGTTGACGCTGCGCGCCGACATGGCGCCCACACCGGCGCAGCAGGCGCTCATCACGAACATCCGGTTGCTGGCCGCGGAGCGCCGCGGCCAGGCTGTGCTGCAGGCTTAGGCCGGCACGGCGAAACGCGTCGTCAACTCACCCAGACCCAGTTCATCGAGCACCTCGTGCAGACGCGCCTGCGCCGCACGGGTTTTGCCGGCCAGGGGCTGCGCGGGGCGGCTGGCAAGGATCAATTCGTTTTTCATCGAATGCTCCCAGCCCACGAGCTCCGTCACGGTGACCTGGTAGCCGTTGGCTTCGAGCTGCAGGCAGCGCAGCACGTTGGTGATCTGGCTGCCGAATTCGCGCGTGTGCAGCGGATGGCGCCAGAGTTCGGCCAGAGGGGTTTTGGCCAGCGACAGCGCGCGGCTTTTTTTCAGCACGCCGGCCACCTCGGCCTGGCAGCAAGGCACCAGCACCATGTGACGCGCGTTTTTGGCCAGGCCAAAAGCAATGGCATCGTCAGTCGCGGTGTCGCAGGCGTGCAGCGCGGTGACGATGTCGATCTCGGGCGGCAGCTCGGCCGAAGTGGTCGACGCCTGCACCGTCAAATTCAGGAAAGACATGCGCGCAAAACCCAGGCGCGCCGCTAGCGTGCGGGATTTTTCGACCAGCTCGGCGCGGGTTTCAATGCCGTAGACATGGCCGGCCATGGCCTCGCCTGCGTGCGCCACGTTAAAGAACAGGTCATACACGATGAAACCCAGATAGGACTTGCCGGCGCCGTGGTCGGCCAAAGTGAATGCAGCTTTGGCGGCCGCGACCTCATTGAGCAGGGGTTCGATGAACTGGTACAGGTGGTAGACCTGCTTGAGCTTGCGCCGCGTGTCCTGGTTGAGCTTGCCCTCGCGCGTGAGGATGTGCAGCTCCCTGAGCAGCTCGATCGACTGCCCAGGGCGAAGTTCTTCAATCACTTGCGCGGCGGGTGCGGGCTTTACAGCGCCTTTTAGTGGTTTTGCGGCGCGCGCGGTGCTGGGGGTTTGCATATCCCCAGTTTAGTGGGAGCGGCGCAACGGCCGCCTCTACCGCAGCGCAAAGCCCGCTGGGCCCAGCCCCTAACCCCACGTGCGGTGGCACCATCCCTCAAAAAATTGGCCGGGAAACAGACGAAAAACCACTCCGGCGGATTTAAGCGCATAATCCGACAGTACGGGTGCAAAACACCCGCACAAGTTAGTGGTCGGTCAGTTTCGCGCGCTACGGCGGTACTTCTTCAGTTTGTTGTGCTTTCGGGACTCCATCGCTTTTGTTTTATGTGTTTTTTTTGAGGAGTCCTCTATGGGCAATAAACTTTACGTCGGCAACCTGCCATACACGGTTCGTGACGAAGACCTGCAACAATCTTTTGGCCAATTCGGCGCTGTCACCAGCGCTAAAGTCATGATGGAACGCGACACCGGTCGCTCCAAAGGCTTTGGCTTTGTCGAAATGGGCAACGATGCAGAAGCACAAGCCGCAATCACCGGCATGAACGGCCAGTCCCTGGGCGGCCGTAGCATCACTGTGAACGAAGCCCGTCCGATGGAGGCACGTCCTCCCCGTACCGGCGGCTTCGGCGGCGGTGGCGGCTACGGCGGCGGTGGCGGTGGTGGCGATCGCTCCGGCGGTGGCGGCTACGGCGGCGGCGGTGGTGGCCGTTCCGGTGGCGGCGGCTACGGTGGTGGCGGCGGCGGTGGCCGCGGCGGCTACTAAGCCCTGCAAACCCCAGTAACGGCAGCAATGCCGTTGCAAACCTGCTGACTCAGCCCTGCGCTGAGCAAAGCCAAAAGGCTTCAAGACTTCGGTTTTGAAGCCTTTTCCTTTTGGGGCTACGCCCGGAACCTGCCGGGCCGGATACCGACGCACCTGAAACCACCATCTGGCACCATCGGATCTACGGTCGCAATTAAGTTGCGCACAATTTAATTGCGAGCTATAATTCGTTGATGCCCGACAAAACCCACACCGTTGACGCCATGCTCCAGCTGGACAACCAGTTGTGTTTTGCCCTGTATTCCACGTCGTTGGCCATGACCAAGCTCTACAAACCCATGCTCGAAGAGATGGGCCTGACCTACCCGCAATACCTTGCCATGCTGGTGTTGTGGGAGCAGGACGGCCTCACGGTATCCGAGCTCGGTGAACGTCTTTACCTCGACTCGGGCACCCTCACGCCGCTGCTCAAACGCATGGAAGCCGCTGGCCTGCTCTCGCGCCTGCGCGCCGTGCAAGACGAGCGCCGTGTGCACATTACGCTGACGGCCGCGGGCCGCCAACTCAAGGCCAAAGCCGCCAAAATTCCGGGCTGCATCATGAGTGCCACCGAGTGCTCGATCCCCGAACTGGTGTCGCTGACGCAGCAAGTCCAGTCCTTTCGCCGGCGGCTCACCGCCTGACCTCTTTTTCTTTCTATTTCTATTTCTATTTCTATTTCTATTTCACCGAATTTTTAACCCGCCCCGATTCGGGGTAATTTCTCAAGGAAGCCACCATGACAACGCTCGAAAAAGTTCTCTATACCGCCCACGCCCACACCACCGGCGGCCGTGACGGCAAGTCCAAGACCGACGACGGCCGCCTGGACGTCACGCTGAGCTCGCCCGGCACCTCCGGCACGGGCACCAACCCCGAGCAACTGTTTGCGGCCGGCTACGCAGCCTGCTTCATTGGCGCGATGAAGGCTGTCGGCGGCATGAAGAAGATCGACGTGCCCGCAGACGTTTCCATCGATTCCAGCGTTGACCTGGGCAAGATCCCCAACGGCTATGGCATCGCCGTGCGCCTGGACATCACCCTGCCCGGCATGGACCGCGCTGCCGCCCAGGCGCTGGTGGACGCAGCCCACCAGGTTTGCCCTTACTCCAACGCCACCCGCGGCAACATTGAAGTTGTGATCACGCTGAAATAAGGCCCCCACGGTCGCGCACTTCGTGTCGCTCCCTGCCCCCCGAGGGGGCCGCCCGCCTGCGGTCTTGCAAAGCCAGTCCCGCGGCTCATGCTGGGTTTAAGAGTTCTTTGGGTACTACCAGTCCGGGCACTTCACCAGTGGGGGCCGCGGGTCCGGCTTCGCCGGCCCCAGGCGCCGTCCCCTCAAGGGGAGAACAGGCTACACGCAGTGAGCCTGGACAGGGGTGGAAATATTTTTGCCCGCCGGTGTTGAACCGGTGGGCCGTTTCATTTACGGTTGGCGCCATGAACACCGCAGCCCCCACCGCCACCTTCCAGGTCCGAAAAGACGCGCTCACCCAAACCCGCCGGCACACCGATGCTTATGTGCCGCTCACGTCCGGCCAGGTGCGGCTGGGCATCGAATCATTCGCCCTGACGTCCAACAACATCACCTATGCGGCGTTTGGCGAGGCGATGAGCTATTGGCAGTTTTTCCCGACCGGGGAAGAGGGCTGGGGCAACATTCCGGTCTGGGGCTTCGCCACGGCGCTCGAGTCGCAATGCGAAGGCGTGGCCGTGGGGGAAAAGTTTTACGGCTACTACCCCATGGCCAGCGAACTGGTGCTGCAACCGGCGCGCGTAACGCCCGCCGGCTTCTTTGACGGCGCCGCACACCGGCGGGCCCTGCCGGTAGCCTATAACCAGTACATGCGCTGCAGCACAGACCCGTTTTACGACGCGGCGACCGAGGATATGCAGTCGCTCCTGCGCCCGCTGTTCATCACCTCGTTCCTGATTGACGACTTCCTGGCGGACAACGACTTCTTCGGCGCCGGCGCCATGCTGCTGTCCAGCGCCTCCAGCAAAACGGCTTACGGCACGGCCTTTCAGCTGGCAAAGCGGCCGGGTGTTGAAGTGATAGCCCTTACCTCGCCAGGCAACGTTGCTTTTTGCGAAAGCCTGGGGTGCTACAGCCGTGTGGTGACCTATGACCAGCTCGATGCGATTGCCGCAGACACAGCTTGCATTTACGTCGACTTCGCGGGCAGCGCCGGCCTGCGCCAACGCATTCACACCCGCTTTGGCCATCTTCGCTACAACTGCTCGATAGGCGGCACGCATGTGGACGACCTGGCCGCCAAGGGCAGCGCAAAGGACTTGCCCGGCCCCAGGCCCACGCTGTTCTTCGCGCCCTCGCAAGCAAAAAAGCGCGTTGCCGACTGGGGTGAGGAGGGCTTTGGAAAGCAGCTGGCCAGCGCCTGGCGGGATTTCACGCGGCAGGTAGCGGGCACCGGAGCGCCCTGGCTCATCGCCCAGCGGCATGCCGGGCAGGTTTCGGTGCAAGCCGCTTACCAGGACGTGCTGGCCGGCAAGGGAGACCCGCGCACCGGCCACATCCTGCAGCCCTGATTCTTCACACCTTCAGCTGGAGATTGCTATTATTTTTATAGCTGCTCGCGCACATTCTCATTAGGCTACAGGCTTTTTTGATCCGGGAAACAGGCATTTACAAGCGCTAGCGGGGTCGTGCAACGTTATGCGCCGACAATCGGGCATGACGGAAAAAAACACAGCTACCGCAGCACTGCATGCCTACGAGTCACTGACACCCGACGTGGTGCTTGACGCGCTGGCCAGCGTCGGTTTGCTGGGTGATGGCCGGTTAATGGCGCTGTCGAGCTACGAAAACCGGGTGTATCAGATCCATCTTGAGAGCCCCGTTGGCGACGCCGACCTCGCAGGCGACATCGTGGTCGCCAAGTTTTACCGGCCCGACCGCTGGAGCGACGAACAGATCGCCGAAGAACACGCTTTTGCCGCGGAGCTGATGGCCGCCGAGATCCCGGTGGTGGGCGCGCTTGTGCTGGACGGCCGCACGGTGCACCACTTCAAGGGCTTCAGCTTCAGCGTTTCGCCCAGCCGCGGCGGGCGGCGGCCCGAGCTTGACAACCTGGAGGTGCTGGAATGGATAGGCCGCTTCCTGGCGCGCATCCACACCGTCGGCAGCGCCAAACCCTTTGCACACCGGCCGGCCCTGAACCTGCAGACCTTTGGTTATGCCTCACGCGACATCCTGCTGGCGGGGGGCGCGCATGGCTACATTCCACTGGACATGGAGTCGCGCTGGCGCAAGGCCTTTGAAGAAGCCATGCTGGTGGCGCAAACCGTGTTTGAAAGCGTGGGAGACGTGAAAAACCTGCGCCTGCATGGTGACTGCCACCCCGGCAACATCTTGTGGACGCCCGAGGGCCTGCCGCTGGCCGGCCCGCATTTCGTCGACCTGGACGATGCGCGCACCGGGCCGGCGGTGCAGGATTTATGGATGCTGGTGTCCGGCGACCGCGCGCAGTGCACGCGACAGCTGGGCGCGCTGGTGGACGGCTACGAGGAGTTCCGCGAGTTCGACCGGCGCGAGCTCGCGCTGATCGAGCCGCTGCGCACACTGCGCCTGGTGCACTACAGCGCCTGGCTGGCGCAACGCTGGCACGACCCGATTTTCCCGATCAACTTTCCCTGGTTCGGCTCCAGCGACTACTGGAAAGGCCAGGTCGACATGCTGGAAGAGCAGACCGAGGCCATGCAGGAAGCGCCCCTGGTGTGCTGAGGAACAGGCGGCGCATCAGGCGCGGCCTCTGGTTTCGGCAAGCGCTATTGATTTAATAGCTGCTTGCGCTTGTCCACAAAGGGCTGGAGGCCGATTTGACCAAAATCCGTTTCGAGCCCCTCTGACGCCCCAACTCCCCCAGCTGATGCGCAGCGCCTACACCAGCAACGCGTTGACTCGCCGCACATAGGCGGCCGGGTCTTCAGGCATGCCGCCTTCGGCCAGCAAGGCCTGGTCAAACAGGATGTGGGCCAGGTCGTCAAAATGCGCGCCATCCACACCGGCCTCGAGCTTTTTGACCAGCGGGTGCTGGGCGTTGACCTCCAGGATGGGCTTGACCTCGGGCACGGCTTGGCCGGCCTGCTTGAGCATGCGGGCCAGCTGGGTCGACATGTCGCCGTCCTGCACCACAAGGCAGGCGGGTGAATCGACGAGACGGGAGGTCGCGCGCACATCCTTGGCCTTGTCTTTCAGCGCTTCTTTCATCTTGTCGAGGATGGGCTTGAACTGCGTCTGTGCCTCTTCGGCGGCTTTTTTCTCGTCCTCGTCCTGCAGCTTGCCAAGATCTACCGAGCCCTTGGCCACCGACTGCAGCGGCGTGCCATCGAAGTCGTGCAGGTAATTGAGCGCCCACTCGTCGACCCGGTCCGCCATCAGCAGCACTTCGATGCCTTTCTTGCGGAAGATTTCGAGCTGGGGGCTGTTCTTCGCGGCGGCCAGCGTGTCGGCGGTGATGTAGTAAATCGCGTCCTGGCCTTCCTTCATGCGGGCCTTGTAGTCGGCAAAGCCCACACTCACCGTGTCCGTCGTTGAGCTGGCAAAGCGCAGCAGCTTGGACAGGCGCTCGCGATTGGCAAAGTCTTCACCCAAACCCTCTTTGAGCACAGCGCCGAATTCGCCATAAAAGGCCTTGAACTTCTCGGCGTCGTTGGCGGCCAGGTCCTCGATCATGGACAGCACGCGCTTGGTGCAGCCTTCGCGAATGGCTTTGACGGCGCGGCTTTCCTGCAACAGTTCGCGCGAGACATTGAGCGGCAAATCCGACGAATCAACCACACCCTTGACGAAACGCAGATAGGTCGGCATCAGCGCCTGGGCATCGTCCATGATGAAAACGCGCTTGACGTAGAGCTTGACGCCCGCGGCCTTGTCACGGTTGAACATGTCCATGGGCGCCTTGGCCGGGATGAACAGCAGCTGCGTGTATTCGGTGGCGCCTTCCACGCGGTTGTGCGTGGTGGCCAGCGGCGCTTCGCTGTCGTAGCTGATCTGCTTGTAGAACTCGTCGTACTGCTCCTGCGTGATGTCCTTTTTGGCACGCGTCCACAGTGCCGCCGCCTGGTTCACGGTTTCCCATTCACCGGTGACCGCCATTTCGCCGGGCTGGTCGTTTTCGCCCTCTTTCCACTCCTCTTTTTGCATCAGGATGGGCAGCGAGATGTGGTCGGAGTATTTGTTGATGATGCCTTTGAGTTTCCAGGCATTCAGGTAGTCGAGCGACTCTTCCTTCAGGTGCAGGATGATGCTCGAGCCGCGTTCGGCCCGCTCGATGTCTGCGATTTCAAACTCGCCCGTGCCGTCGCTGCTCCAGCGCATGCCCTGGTTGATGGGCAGGCCGGCCCGGCGGCTTTCCACCGCAATGCGGTCGGCCACGATAAAGCCTGAATAAAAGCCCACGCCGAACTGGCCAATCAGCTGCGCGTCGTTCTTCTGGTCGCCCGAGAGCTTGGCCATGAAGTCGCGCGTGCCGCTCTTGGCAATCGTGCCGAGGTTGTCGATGGCTTCCTGCTGCGACAGGCCGATGCCGTTGTCGGCGATGGTCAGGGTTTTGGCCGCCTTGTCGAAACTCACGCGCACCCTGAGTTCGGGGTCGTTTTCGTACAGCGATGCATCGTTCAGCGCCTCGAAACGCAGCTTGTCGCAGGCGTCCGACGCATTGGAGATCAGCTCGCGCAAAAAGATGTCCGGGTTCGAGTACAGGGAGTGCGTGACCAGCTTGAGCAGCTGCGCAACTTCGGCTTGGAAAGACAGGGTTTGTTTCTGCATGGTCTGAGGCATGGTTGTTTCAAGTTTGTTACTGATTCACTGGATTCGGAAGAAAAAAGCCGTTTCAGACGGCAGTATTACGCTTGTTACCTGTAAGTCTTTCGGCTCCATTTATGAATAAATCCAATAATTTCAACGGTTTGACGTGACAAATTCCCCACTAGAGTGCGCTGTTACAGATACAAATCGACCGATTTCAGAAATATCTGGTTACAGTTCATTCACCTTCACATTTCCCTTGTTTGTTATTCGTTTTTTTAACTGGAGAACAGTCATGAAAAAGCTCATTTTAGTAATCGCCCTCGGCCTTGCCGCAATTGCCACCCTGCCCGCCTATGCTGCCACCGCAGCTGGCACCTTCAACGTGGTGATCAACCTGACCTCGAAGTGCGAGATCAACTCCACCAACGCCGCTACCGGCGCGGTCATCAACAACGTGGTGTTCAACTACACCTCGTTCCAGACCACGGCAGCCACCTCCACCGGCGGCGGCTTCAACGTTCGTTGCACCAACTCCCTGCCTTACACCCTGGCACTGAGCAACTCCGGCGTGACCGATGATGCCGTCAACCTGGCTTATACCCTGGCCCTGAGCGCTGCAGCCGGCACCGGCAACGGCACCGACCAGGCTTTCACAGTCAACGGCACCATGGCCGCTGGCCAGGCTGGCACCTGCGCCACGGCGACTTGCACCAATACCGCCGCGACCAACAAGACCAAGACCCTGACGATCACCTACTGATCGCCTCGGGCCTGATCCCCGCCACGTTGACAGCCATGATCCGCAAGGCCGCCTTCGGAGCTCTCTTGATGCTAGCCGCTGCCGCCTGCTTTGCCGGCGCGGCGGCCGGGCAGTTTTCGGTCCAGATCACGCTGAACGTCCCGGGAAACACCACCGGCAATGGCAACGCCTGTACCAGCGCCACCGGCTCTGGCGGCAGCGGCGCCTCGGTACAGGTGACCTGCAATTCGAATGTCTTTGTCAATATCTCGCAAGTCCGCAGTCTAGGGGATGCCCGCTTCATGCCCGGTTACCGGCCGACGCGGGACTCCCTGCTGCCCGACTACTGCCGCAATGAATTGTCCCGCAATGACCCGGGCGCCCGCTATACCTGCCGGCTCCAGGACCAGCGCCAGGTGGCCACGGCCGATGAAGAGTCAGACGATGGCTGGGAAATCGAAAGCCGGCGCTACGCCCTGGACCCAGAGGCTGCGGAGATTGAAAAACAGGCCCGCATCCGGCTTCGGGATGACCGTGGCACCGTGACAGCGCTGCGCCTTGCCTACGCCGGGAAACACGCTGGATCAGTAGAGATGCTGGTATCCTTCTAAGGATGAACGTCTCACCGCGCCGAAGCAAGCTTGTCACCTACGCCCTCCTGCTAAGCCTGCTGGGACCTTGGGTTGCAGCAACGGCAGGCGTCTTTTCAGTGACACCGGTCCGGCTTTACATGACACCGCGTGATCGCGCCATCGCAGTCACACTGTCCAACGAAGCAGACACCGAAGTCGTACTGCAGGCTGACATCAATACATGGAGCCAGAACCCGGACGGTACTGACGAACTCGTCCTGACCGAAGACCTGATCCTGGCGCCGCCCATCATCAAGCTGGCCCCCAAGGCCCGGCAGGTGGTGCGCCTTGCCCTGCTGAAACCTGCAGATGCAAGCCGGCAACTGACTTACCGAATGATCATTCGCGAAGTCCCTGAAGCCGTGCCCGCAACAGGCATCCAGGTCCCGATCGCGCTGGCCCTTAGCATGCCGGTGTTCATTACCCCCCCGGTGGCCAAGCGCCAGGTCAACTGCACCCACCAGCTTGCGGACGCCAAGACCCTCAACCTGCAATGCAGCAATACCGGTACGGCTTACGCCCAGATACGGGAAGCGACCGTCACGCGCGGCACGCAAACACTGGCCCGGTTTGAGGGCGGCAGTTACATCCTCCCCGGTGCCCGCAAAACCGTCGGCCTCAAGGGCGAGCAAGCATTGACAGCAGGAGAAGCCAAATTGGTGGTGACCTTTGACGATGGACAGAGCCTGACGACCAGCGTCACGCTGCCCTGATTGGCACACCGTTGCAATGAGGCGTTGGCGGACTTTACGAAAACATCCCGTAGCGATCGGCTTTGCAGGCCTTTGTTGCGGCCTGCTGGCGCATGCCCAGACACCGGCCTCTTCCAATGCCCCGCCCGCGGCCCGTTCCGCAAATGACCGGCTCCTTCCGCTGGAAGTCTTCATCAATAGCACCAAGGGGGGTGTCTGGACGTTGCTTGAACGCAACGGCATCCTGTATGCACCCGAAGACGCCTTTGAAGAATGGCGCCTGAACCATCGGCCCAGTGCCCAGGACGTCGATTTCCAGGGTCAAAAGTGGTTTCCGCTTTCGGCTATTCCAGGATTCGAGGCGCGGCTTAATTTCGCTGACCAGTCGGTTGACCTGGTGTTTTCGCCAGCGGCCTTCAACGCCGTGCGCTTGACGCAGGAGTCGGCCATGCGCCCTCCGCTGTCACCGTCGATCCCCGCCGCATTTGCCAATTACGACCTGAATTACATCACCACCCGCAACCGCGTTGCCGGCAATACCACGGACTCGAAGGACCTGGGCGCCCTGACCGAGTTCGGCGTGTCGGGGGAAATGGGGCTGTTGACCAGCAGCTACGTGGGACGCAACCTTATCAGCCAGGACCCGACGCTCAAGGCGTCATGGCGCCGGCTTGAAACAACCTACACCCGAAACTTCCTGGACAGCAACAGCTCCCTGCGCCTGGGCGACAGCAGCACGCGCACCGGCATTTCGGGGCGTCAGGTGTATTTTGGCGGGATTCAGTTCAGCAAGAACTTCTCGCTCCAGCCAGGCTTCGTCACCCAGCCCATTCCGACGGTTACCGGCCTGTCGGCCGCGCCCAGCACCGTTGAACTCTATGTCAATGACGCGCTGCGGCAAACTTCCAAAGTGCCGTCCGGCCCCTTCAGCATTGACAATTTTTCCGCGCTCACCGGTGCCGGGGAAGCCCGTGTGGTGGTGCGCGACATCCTGGGCCGGGAAACCGTCATCACCCAATCATTTTTCAGCAATGCCAACCTGCTGGAAGAAAACCTCAGCGATTGGAGCTTTGAGCTGGGCGCCGTGCGCCGCGACCTCGGGATTGAGAACGCCGACTACGGGGAGCGGTTCGTTTCCGGTCTCTGGCGTCAGGGCCTGAGCAAGAGTCTCACAGTCGAAGCCAACGGCGAATGGTCAAAGTCCCTGATGCGCGCGGGCGGCGGTGCCAGCTACGAATTGCCCTTCCAGATGCTGGGGCAGACGGCGTTCTCGGTGAGCCGCAGCGACGCGGCGGGCCAGGGCACCAACTGGATGCTCGGGGTCGAGCGCAGCGGACTGCGGCACGGCGTGTCGCTCAGCGCGGAAGGCGCATCGCGTGGCTATCGGCAGATTGGTATCGACACGCTGTCGCCCCGCCTGCAGACCACGGCCAGCTACAGCTATAGCAGCGACAATTTCGGCGCATTCAATATCAGCTATGCGGGCTTTGACAACTACGACCTCGGAAAGCTCAACACCGTCAGCGTCAACTACACCATACGCCTCGGCCAACGGGCAGCCCTGACCCTGAGCGCGACCCGCCTCAGCGGCATCAGCTCGGGCAACTCCGTGGGCGCCACGTTGATCGTGCCGCTGGAAAACCGGATCACCGTCGCCGCAGGCGTGACCACCCGCAGCGGGACCACAGAGGGGTATGTCAACGCCAGCCGCGCAGTCAGCGCCGAAACCGGCTGGGGGTGGCGAACGGCGCTCGGCACCCGTGCGGACGGCCGCTACGCGGAAGGCGGCGCGTATTACCAGGGCACCAAAGGGTTGTTTTCGGCTGACGTCAGCAACGGGGAGAGCCAGCAGAATCTGCGCCTGGGCCTCATCGGGGGCATGGTGGCGGCAGAGGGCCAAGTCTTTGCGACCCGCCGCGTGCAGGAAAGCTTTGCCATTGTGGAAGTGCCGGGTTATGCCAATGTGGGTGTAGGCTTTCAGGGTAGCACCCTGACCCGCACCAATGCAGACGGCGTTGCGCTGCTGCCGCGGCTGCTGCCGTTCCAGCGTAACAGCGTGCGCCTGGATCCGAGCGAGCTGCCCATCAGCGCCGAGCTTGACTCCATCGAGCTCGAAGCCGTGCCGGCGCTGCGCGGCGGGGTGAAGATCGCCTTTCCTGTCCGTTCCGGGCGGGGCGCCCTGATTCGCATTGAATTCGACGACGGTGAGCCAGCGCCGCCCGGTGCCGAAGTGGAGCTGATTGGCGACAAAAAAGAATTTTTTACCGCCCGGCGCGGCGAGGCTTTTGTGACCGGGCTGCAGGCGGTGAACCGTCTGCGTCTGAAATGGAACGGTTCCGATTGCACTTTTGCGGTGGCATTGCCGCCGGGCAATCTGGAAGATATCGCCCGGGTAGGCCCGGTGCGTTGCAGCGGGATCAAACGATGATTTACACCAAACCATGGCACCTTGCCGCTGCGGTATGCCTGCCCCTTCTGGGCGCGGCGCCAGCCAGGGCCGCGCTGATTTGCAACGCCACGACGACCCCGGTCCAGGTGGTGTACTTTGAGAACGATCCGAACCCCGCCGACGATGCCTGGAGCGTGTCAGTCAACTGTACCCGCGGCCCTACGGACCCGACCACCTCAGCCTACACATTGCAGGCCGACAACGGCTTTAACCCCTCCGGCAACACCAACCAGGCGGTCAATGGGAACGGCCAGACCAACCGGATCGCCTACGAACTCTACAGGACGGCGCCCGGAACAGGGCCATGGGGCGGAACCAATGCCACGGATTTCGCCGGAACGATCAACTTCGGCGGTGCCCTGACGGCCAGCGCCACTCATGTCTTCTACAGCCGTATCGCGGCCGGGCTCAACAAGTCGGCCAAGCTCTTCACCGACACCGTTACCATGCGCCTGCGCTATGACAACGGACCGAGCAACGTGACCGTTTCCCCCACGTTCCCCGTGAGCATCAACAACCAGTCCGTCTGCCTGCTCAGCACACCGCCCGGCAACATCCAGTTCAACTACGCCTCATTCCAGGTGGCCGCGGCCACGGCCAGCACGGCGTATGCCGTGCGCTGCACCATCGGTGAAACCTACACCATGGCGCTGGACGCGACAACAGGAACCCTGCTCACGCTCACTTACAACCTGGCCTTGAGCAATCCCGCAGGCCAGACCGGTACGGGCTTCCCGCAGAATTTCACGATCAACGGCACCGTCCCGGGCGGCCAGTCCGGCACCTGTGCCACGGGCACATGCACCAGCACCCAGGCGCGGACCCTGACGATCACGTACTAAGTAACGCGATTATTTTTTGCTTTCACCAACGTGATTTTTCTCACGGATTTGAGGCATCTGTACCGGCAGGAATGGCGCAATACGGCACCATTCACAGTATTGCTACAAAACGTTACCATCAGCAGCTAGAAGTCGTCCCAATGTGAAGCCTGGGCGATTAACGGAGTCAATCGATGAGTGTCTCTTACGCATTGCGCATTGCCCTGGCAGCCCTGCTGTGCACTTGCGCGCTGCAAGCCAAAGCAGCCATTACCTGCACACTCGCAGCCACGTCCGTAGACCTCAATTACACCAATGGGGCCGCCGCCGCCAATGCCAGCGGCACGATCACCGTGAACTGCACCAGGCTGGCGACGGACGCCAACAGCACGACCTACTGGGTCAGCATTGATTACGGCAGCCGCACCGGCCTTTCGCGCCGGATTTTCCGTCATGGCGGAAGCACCACCAACGCCAATCGACTGGATGTCAACATCTACAAGAATGCGACCACGACCGATTGGATCAATACCGGCACCGGGCGAGTCAATGGAACCTTGACATTTGGCGCGGCGTTGAGTGCCAGCACCGTCCTGACCTACAACTTCCGCGTGGTAGCCGGGCAAACCGGAAACACCGCAGGCATTTATGACGAAACCTTCATTACCAGCCTGCAGTTGACCACCGCCGGCGCCGTCGTCGCAACCACGACCTTCACGCCTACCGTGAGCATCATCGCGCAGTGTTTTGTCGGGCAGGTGGCTTCCGGCAATGCAGCGCCGGGCGCCATTTCTCCCTCTACACTGACACTGAACTACACCTCTTTTGCACCCACCGCCCAGATCGGCACCATGAACTTCACGGTCGACTGCACCCGCGGCACCAGCTACTCCCTGGCGCTGTCCCCCGCCGCGGGGACATTGCTGGGCCTCAACTACACACTGGCACTAAGCAGTGCTGGCGCAACGGGTGATGGCCGTGCTCAGCCCTATACGGTTACAGGCACCATTGCAGCCGGCCAGGCCGGAACCTGCTCCACAGCCGCCTGTACAGCCACCCAGACCGGGGTCGCGGTCACCGTCACCTACTAGGGCTGCAAGGCCGCCTTTCCCCCGCATCAACGGGTCCGTTATCTGTAGATGCAGGTAACGGCAGCTACTCCGCGCCCCCTATTCTGCGTTTGCCAGACCAAGAGAGAGGGCCGCGTCTCGCCGCATTCTGGAATGTCTCCGGATTGATTCCCGCTAAACCGGATTCGCCACCCCCCTTCGTGTGAAATGTCACAAATTAACAAATATGCTGTGACTTTTACGAATTGCTTCAAATTATCAATTTAGATAGTATTACGACAGCTTCCAACGATTTAAGGAGTTGTTGTCATGAAAATCATCAAAATCGCTTGCACCGCTGTCGTGTTCACCTCGGCCTTACTGGGAATTCATGGCGCAGCCCAGGCGCAGACAGCTTCCGGCTCCTTTGGTGTCACCATCATGTTACGCAGCTTCAGTGAGGCCGTCACGGCAGACCACCGGTGCACCCATCGCGGCCAGCCCGAGGGCCAGGCAGGTACTTTGCGCATCAGCTGCCCCGCCACGGTGGATGTTCAGGCCATCGCCAGCGCATCCACCAGCAAAACCGGCCAGACCCAACGCATGAATGCCATGTCCGACTCGGCGGGTACCCGCCTGGCGGTGGTAGCAGGCAAGCCCATGAACTCCCGGGACCCGGTTGAATTGACCATTTCCTGGTAAGCGGCGGTCAACACACCGCTTGAGGCGACGCCCAAATTTCCTCTCGCTCGCCTGCACCTTTCAGACCGAGCCATCAAGCGCTTGTCCGCAACCGGCATGAGGGTGCCTCCTCCATGGCAAAGCACGCCTGCGCGAGGAACGACGTGCCCACACGTGTGAGCCATGGTGAAGAACTCCTCGACCAGCACACCCGGTGCCGCTTGCACTGCGTGTTAGCGCTCTGCCCATAACACCCGTCGCAAGATGCCGCCAGCACACGGTTGAGCCGGCTGTTTGCCCTGTGATGTGTCCATACATGACAGGGCCGCGCGACCATCGCCGCGCACCTATATAACTCCCAGGCCAACGCCTTCACAAATGCCCGCCGGACCTCTACGGTTCGCAGTGCATGCAATCCTCGTCCACCATCGCCTTCTGATCGCTTGAACGCCCGCTTGACTGTTGAATAGCGCGTGCGGCTACGGCTTTCATTGACCAGCGCTACCTTCCGTACAACGAGTGCCTGATCAGCTCTAGCGTCACTGTAGTTGGGCAGGAAAAAACGGAGAAAAGCGTCGTCTGGCGACTCTCCGTCAATTGTTTCTCACTGGTTACATTATTTTGGGAAATATCTCACGAATCGCCGCAAGCAACGATCGTTACATCCATCTTATGGCACCTCCTTTTTGTTGCCATTTCGTAGAAATTCATTGTTTTCAATGACTTAAGCGTGACGGAATTACCGTTTGAGGCCGGAGTTACGAATGTAAATCCACCTTTTTTAGAAACTCCTAGTTACAGTCCATCCAAGTTCAGGCCAATCCTGAATTCCGATCCACCGCATCACACGATCTGGAGAACCCGAAGATGAAAAAAATTGTTTTAGCAAGTGCGTTAAGCCTCGCAGGCCTGCTGGCCCTGCCGGCCCATGCCGAGTCCACGTACACCACGCCCGCAGTGGCCGGCTCAACCGCAACCGCGCGCCTGGACTTCACCATCGTGATTCCTCAGGTGCTGTTCCTGCGGGTGGGCACCAGCTCCGGCAACACAGCCACCGACGGCACGATCAACGGCGTGACCTTCACGGTGCCAGGCGCCAATGTGGGTGACAGCAGCGTGATCGCCGGCGTCGGTGGCGACCTCGCCGCAGGTGCCGTGACCGTTCGCGTTTACGGCAACGGCGGCAACATCAGCCTCAACTCAACCACCACCGGTCCATTGACAACTGGTACCGCCGGCGAGGTGATCCCCTGGAGCCAGATCAACGTGGTCGGCGCAGCGCTCGGCGCCACCACCGCCGGCTTCACCAATGCTGCCATCACTCACCCCGCATTCAACCTGGGTGCAGGCGGTGGAACCGGTACGGCGACAACGCTGACGGCCACCAACCGACTTGTCCGCGTCGAAGGCAAATGGACTTATACCTATCTCAACGCAACCTTGCCCGCAGCCGGTACCTACGGCGGCACCATCGCCAAAAACGGCCGAATCACTTATACAGCCACGCAGCTCTAACTGAACCTTAACCCTTAGGAACCATCATGAAAAAACTCCTTCTTGTCAGTACCCTGGGCCTAACCGGCCTGCTCAGCGCTACCGCCCACGCCGAATCCACCTTCACCAACCCTGCCATCCTCAATTCGACCGCGACGGCGCGCGTGGACATGACGATCGTTATCCCGCAAGTGCTGTTCCTGCGTGTTGGCACCAGCTCCGGCAATACGGCAACTGACGGCACGATTGACAGCGTCACGTTCACGGTTCCGGGCGCCAACGTAGGCGACAGCAGTGTGATCGCAGGTGTCGGCGGTGACCTGACCGCAGGCGCCGTGACCGTTCGCGTTTATGGCAACGGCGGCAACATCAGCCTCAATTCAGCCACCACCGGCCCGCTGACCACCGGCACCGCCGGTGAAGTGATCCCCTGGAGCCAGATCAACGTGGCCGGCGCAGCACTGGGCGCCACCACCGCCGGCTTTACCAATGCGGCCATTACCCACCCAGCATTTAACCTGGGCGCAAGCGGCGGAGCCGGTACCGCCACCACTTTGACCGCCGCCAACAAGCTCGTTCGCGTCGAAGGCAAGTGGACCTATACCTACCTCAATGCAACCCTGCCCGCAGCCGGCAGCTACGGCGGCACCATCGCCAAGAACGGCCGCGTTACGTATACCGCTACGCAACTCTGAATCGTCTCTCCCTGCTACAAAGAATGGCTCCACTTGTGGGGCCATTCTTTTGTAATCCTTGTCAGTTAGCGTAAAGTGCCACGTATGCGCGTTCCTTCAGACCCATCTTTGCATTCACGCCGCTCCACATGGCGCCTGCTCATGCTGCTCGGCTGCGTGCTGGCCTGTACGACTGCCCAGGCCTTTGTCGTGAATATCACGGCAGGAACACGCTCCTTGTTTCTGCAAGTTGGCGCTGGTGCCATGACCGGCGGGACCTTCAACTCCGGCGGAACACCAGGCAACAACGGCACCGTTAACCGGGTTTCGGTTACCATTCCGGCCGCCAACATCGGCGCGGGCACCAGTGCCATGACCACCGACAGCACCGTCAGCGCGAGTCCCTATGACGGATTCGCGTTTTGTACCGTACCGGCGCAGGTTTATGTCGGGGGCTTTTACCGCACGCCAGGAACCGGAGCCAATGCCACCCTGACGGCCACCGCGCCAGCCTCATTGGTCAATGCCAGCGGAAACACCATCCCCTTCAACACCATCTCCTGGGTGTCTGGCGGTGCATCGGACCCTACAGCCACCATTCCCAGTGGCACCTTTGTAGGCGGCGCCTCACAGACCCTGCTCAGCGTCACGCGCAACACCTGGTTTGAAAGCTGCCTGCAGTTCAACTATGCCAATGCCCAACTGGTGGGCTCGGGCACCTTCACCGGCCGCGTCAGCTACACCCTGACAGCCCCATGACCCTGAAAGCCGCTATACCGCGAGTCCTGATCACTGGGTGCCTGCTAGCCGCCGGCCTGCAGATGGCGCCGCCGGCCATGGCAACCACGACCCGCGTGGACGACACTGGTACCGTGGTGACGCAGGGCGTCGTACCGATGCGCTGGCGGCAACTGGTTCCCGGCCGCGGCGCAGACAATTCGGTGGAAGCCAGCGTGCGCGTCGCCCTGCGCCTCAATCTGACGCGTTGGTTGAACCAGCCGGTCCGGCTTTACATGGCGCTCGCGCCCATGCCGGGCGAACCCATTTTTGTCACCTGGCGAACCCAGGGCCGTCTGCTGCCGGGCTCGCTCCGCTCCGGCGGGCGCACTTTAATTTTCGATGGCGTCGCCAGCGCAGCGACTCTGGAAGAAACCGTTGAGTTGCTTCTCAGAACAGATGGCCGCGCACTGGTGTCATCGCAAGCCTTGCAGTTCTATTTTGAGGTAGACACGCCATGATCCGTCCCCGGTTACGTGACATGCCACGATATGCGGCGAGCTCTGTTGGCTTGGCCCTGGCCCTGATGGCGCCTTGCGCCATGGCAAGCGAATTTGCGTTGGCGGTGTCCCCTCCCCGGTTTGAGCTTGAGGTCAAACCCGGCGAGCGCATTCGCCAAATCATGGAAATTACCAATGCGTCGTCAGCTCCAAGCACATTCAGCATCAAAACGGCGGACTGGCTACTCGGCATGGACAACGCCGTCACCTTTGTCGACGAACTGCGGCCAGGCAGCTGCCGCCCCTGGGTGACCATTGAGCGGCGCGAACTCACCGTTGCGGGCGGACGCCCTTACCGGTTTCGTTTTGAGGTGAATGTTCCGGCTGACGCCAAGCCCGGCGAATGCCGATTTGCTGTCATGCTCGAAGGGCAGGAGCAAGTCACTCGCATGGAATCGGGCCCGCCCATTCCATTTTCCGCCCGGCTCGGCGTGGTCGTATACGTCACCATCGGCGGCGCCGTGCCGGAGCTGAGCGTTGCCGGATCGGGAGTCCAGACCGTCAATGGTAAACCCACACCCGTTTTGCAAATTCGCAACAGCGGCGCCGCGCATGGCCGACTCACAGGATTCCTTAACGGCACTGATGCGTCCAACACGTCACTGGAATTCTCACCCGCCAATACTCCCATATTGCCCGGCGAGACGCGCACCATTCCGCTGAGTGCCACACGGCCAGGGGACCAGGACACCGCGGCGCAGATTCGCTACCCCGTCACTGTGCGCGGCAAGCTCGAGTGGGGCAAAGGCCAAACACAAAGTATTGAGCAACGCTTCGCCCCATGACGCGACGGGCGAACACGCCGATCACCCCTTCTTCCTTCCCTTCGAAGTGGTGGCGCCTCGGCCTTGCGGGCCTGGGTGCCAGTTTCGCGACGGCCGCGGCGCTGGCCCAGACGGCAGCCGCGCCCGGCGCAGCAGAACCAGAGCCAGAGCCTTATGTGGACCGGGTCATGGAAGGCCTGCCGGACCCGGACGGTGCGCTCCAATTGAAGTCCAGCGAATACAACGAAGCGGGTTGGCCACGCAGCTGGCGCGTTGACTATTCATTGTTCAGGCAGACCGGCGGCGGCGACAGTACATCCCGTGCACTGGGCCTGGGCGGTTTCATTGACACGCCAAACCATGGCGCGCTCTCAGTCAATGCCAACCTGGTTCAACAACAGTCCAACGCACCCGGCAACCAGGCGCAGAACAGCGGCAGCACCTGGCGCATTGACCAGCGCGGGCTGCCGCTGGACGGCGGCTGGTTCGCCAATCACAACGCCGGTGACATCAACACCGTGAGCACCCGGCTCGCCCGGGGCACGGGGCGGGTTTCCGTACCGGCCACACCCATCCGCGGCGTGGGCGGGCAGTGGTATCTCAACGACACCATCGACCTGAACGCCGCGGCGGGACGCACCGGTCTTTTCAGCGGGCTTGACGCTGCAGGGTTCCAGACCTCCGGCGGCAGCATCGGGTCTGCGGGTGCGCAATTTCGCCTTCCCATCGGCAACGCGCTGGGTGCGGGAAGCCGCAGCGACGCCGCGATCCAGTTGATTGACGGCAAGAACATTTCCGACGGCGCGGGGTTCGGCAATGCACTGAACACCCGCGGCTACTTTGCCGCGGCCTCCTGGGAGGGCGCGGCACCTTGGGGCCCCGGCCTGGCCACCGGCTACGGAGCGGCCAGCGAGCGCGTCGGCGGCCTGCGCCTTCAGGCCAACGTAGTGCGTAGCGATGCAACACAGGGCGGTGCGGCGACCGGTCTCTGGGCGGATGCCGCCTGGCGAACCGAGCGCTGGCGCAACACCGCAGGCGTTTTCCGCTTCGAGCCCAATTTGCGCTGGGGCACCACTGTTTTGGCCAGCGACCTGCAGGGGGTTTACTGGCAGGCAGACACCTCTACCCGGCAATGGCAAGCCGGCTTCGCGGCCGAGCTGAGCGACAGCGTCAGTGGCGGTGCGGGCGGCGGCGGTTCCGGACGCAGTGCCTTCATCAATGTCAATGGCCGTTACCTGCTGGATTCACGCAACTCGGTGGGCGCGGCCCTCAGCTTTCGCACCATCAGCAGCCCTGGCCAGTCGGCCCAGCTGTCCTGGAGCCGCACCGGCGACTGGGGCCAGACCCAATGGCGAGGCGACCTGGCCAACGCCTCCGGCATCCGGACCACGCGGCTGGGGGTAGACCAGAGTTGGCCGGTCACATTGCCCGCCAGTTTCAACACCTCTCTGGCATGGGAACGCATGAGCGGAAGCGTCAGCCCCACCACCGGCCTGATCTGGGGCGTGCTCGGCACCCTTTCCCCCTGGTCGCAGTGGTCACTCGATGGCTCCGTGCGCGGAGCGCGGCGCAGCGATGGAGGCGAATCGCTCAATGCCAACGTGGGCGTGAGCTGGCAACCGTATGGCGGCTGGTCGCTTACGCTGCGGTACACCGAGTCACGCGGACAGGAGCCGCTCCCCGCCCTCGTGGTTTCCGCGCTCACAACGGCGACGCAGCAGGCCATTGCGGCCACCCAGACCAACCGCAGCGTGCAACTGCTGCTGCGCTACGAAGACCGGGCCGGCACTTCCATCGCACCGCTCGGCGGCCTGCCGGGAACAGGTTCCGGCGGCTTGACGGGCGCGGTATTTTTTGATGCGGATGGCAACGGCCGCAGAGAAGCCTCCGAGGGCGGTGTGCCTGGCGTGACGGTGGTCCTGGACAGACGCTACGTGACCAAAACCGACAGCCAGGGACGCTACGAGTTTCCTTTCGTGGCCGCCGGGGAGCATCTGATTGAAGTCTCTCCGGACAATGTTCCCCTGCCGTGGAGCCCAGTGCTGCGCGAACCGGCAAAGACCGTGGTCATGGTGCGCCAAACGCATTCACTCGACTTCGCCGTACAGCGCGAACGCTGACACCTGTCTCACCCGCATTTATGTAACCCAAACGGGGTGCGGGCGTCGCAGGCCAAGCTGATCGACGCGTAAATCGGGCTGAAATTTGATAAACCCTCCCGCCATTTCGCCTAAATTTGAGAAAATCACTGAAAACCGAGGCAAATTTGCGACTTAAACTGAAATTTGCGTAAATAAGTCACATATTTACAGTAACTAATGTCTTGCATCACTTTTATCAATTTAGTTACTATGAGGCTGTCATCAACCACTTCACAGGTTCAGCCCCGTGTCCTCCTGCAGCCCCTGCCTCACATCCTTCAGCCGCTTCATGGCGCTGGCTGCGCTGGTGGCAGGCATGTGCTTCACATCGCAGAATTCACGTGCAGGCGAAACCTTAAGCGTTGACAAGCCCCAAGCCAGCACCTCACTGGATTTCGCCATCGTGATTCCCGCTGTGCTTCGTATCCTGGAAAACAGCCACCCGGCCGCCCTGTTCTCTGCCGACACGGCGGGCTCCCTGATCTCAGCCACGCAACGCATGGTGCTGGTATCGACCTTGGGCAAGGGCTTCTGCATGGACTTGCAACTCAACCAGCAGCAAGTGACAGACTGGCAGTTAAGCATCAGCGGAAGCGCTGGAACTCGCGTCGAGGCGGCCAACGGCGGCTACCGGATCTGCGCAATGCGTCCCGGCCGATTTGAGCTGGCACTGCAACACGCCTTCAGCCTGAAGGACCGTACCCCGGGCGCAATACCCCAGACATCCAATCTCAACTGGCCCGTCAGCGTGAGTCTGGTCACGCCCTGAACGAACCCAGCGCTGTCAGGAAGGTTGGCGGCCCAACCACCGCACCAACTGCCGCGTCACCTCGGGACGACTCAGCAACTCCATATGGTTCACGCCTTGCGCCACCCACTGGTTTTCCGGCGCAAATACCAGGGTACGGCCCGCCTCCTCATGCTGGCCCAAGGCGCTTTCCAGTGACACCAGTCCATCGCCCACCAGCTTGCGCGCCAACGCCTCCCTCACCGAAACCATCGGCCCTCTGCCGGGCGCCAGCGTGGTGGCCGCTACCGCATAGCACGCCACACCCGCCGGCAGGGGAACGGCCTGCCGAACGTCGGTGTTGCGCTCAAAGCGGCCCGCCTGTCGCCAGTCGGCCTCCAGCACATTGCCGTGGCGCAAGTCGGTGATGCCGGCGCTTCGCACCTGGCCGATACGCGCGAAGGGCCGCGTCACCAGGTTGCTGCCCAGCACACCATCCACCCAACTGCCCAGACGCTCCAGCGGTGCGCCGTGATGAGGGGTCCCCAAAAACACCATGGCCTTGAGCTGCTGCAGCCAGCTCTGACCCGCCTGCGCGGCATGGAAACAGGCGCTGCGGGCCACCAGGCCGCCCATGCTGTGCCCGAGCAAAGTCACCTCCTGCACAGGCTGCGGCCAGGCCCGGACCAACTGCTGCAACAGCCCGGACAGCTGCTCACCGTTGATGGACGTATGCAGCCCCGTGTTGTAGTGCAGGTACACCGGCGTGTAACCGAGCTCACGCGCCAGTTGTCCACCATGGCCCTGCGGCAAAGCGGCGCTGCCTGACCATTGCAGGTCGTTCATGCACAGCCCGTGAATCACCACCAGAATTTTTCCCGTCGCTTGGGGCAGGCGCAGGGCAAGCGCTGCGGGGTCCAGCAGCAGCGGCCGGCCTTCGTGGCGTAACGCCATGTGAATGGCCAGCGGGTTGCCCGTGTCCAGCAGCAGGTCCCCCAACACGCCGTTCAGGGCAGACAGCATGGCCTCGCGCTTGGGAGACGACGCCTGCACCCCGGCCAGCGGCACGACGCGCGACAACACCGCATTGGCGGTGCCGCCGGCCAGCCGCGTGATGCCCCTGATGCCGCCATAAACCCAGCCCGTGATGCCGGAAGGCCTGACGCCACTGCTCCCGGGGGTGCTGTCAACAAACCGGGAGCCCAGCAAGCCCAAAGGCGCCGCAACGGTTTTGTACACATTGCCCTGCACAGTTTCTGCCAGACCGGTGATACCCAAAGTGGCTTGCGTGGCCAGCTGCGCCAAGCCCTGAACATCAGACACATGCAGCCAGGTTGGCAAGCGGGAAGACTTGGGCGGGGAAGGGGCAGCAGGCGCAGCAGAAGAAGCCGGGGCTGCCGGCCGGTCAAAGGTGTTCATGGCGCATTGTGGCGTGATCGGCCTCTATGCGCCAGCGGCACGCAGCGGCAGCCGGTTTAGGGATGAAATGTGCCGCCAGCCCAAGCAGAGCCAGCGCAAGCGGCTATAAAATTAATAGCAAACTACAGCTCCTGCTAATGCAAGGCTGTTTGCTCGTTGCAATACTCAAACAGGTCTTCCAGTTCACTGGACTTGTCGAAAACCGCATCGGCTCCAAGCTCAGCGGCACGCCTGCGGATTTCCGCAGTGGCATAGTTGCTCAGGACGACAACCTTCTGGTAGGGCTCGCGGTTGCGGCAGCCCGCCAAAACGCCCAGCCCGCTGCCCTCCTTCAGAAATAGGTCCACGATGGCCAGATGCCACTCCCCGTCGTGCAGCTTGAGCCAGCGGCTGGCCTCAGTTTGCGTGGCGCCGTAGCCCGTCACCTGGACTGCGGCGATCTCCTTGAGGGCCTCAATCAGGTTCTCAAGAACGATCTCGTTGTCTTCAACCAGGTAAGTAATAAGTGCCATGCATTCACTTTATGCCTCGGGCTGGAGCGAACTGCCATCCGTTGGCGCACATCCAGGTAGGACCAGGACACTCAAGGCAAAGCCGGCGCGCAGGCCGTCGGCCGGCTAAAACCGTTCGTGCGGCGCCAGATAGCGCCATTGACCCACCGGCAAATGGCCGAGGTTGACCTGGCCGATGCGTACGCGCTTCAGGCCCGTGACAAACAGGCCGACCTGCTCACACATGCGGCGAATCTGGCGTTTCTTCCCCTCTTTAAGCACAAACCGCAGTTGCTCAGGGTTTTGCCAGCTGACCTGCGCGGGGCGCAGAGGCTGGCCGTCCAGGCTGAGCCCATGGTTCAGCAAGGCCAGTTTTTCTGCCGGGAATACCGCCTGCACATTGCTGCTTTCACCGCCCAGGCCCAGGCTCACCCGCACCAGGTACTCTTTTTCGACTTCCGAGTCTTCGCCGATCAGCTGGCGCGCGACGCGGCCGTCCTGCGTCAGCACCAGCAAGCCGATGGAGTCGATGTCCAGCCGCCCGGCCGGAGCCAGCCCACGCAGTTGCTCATGGCCCCAGCGCATGCGGCTATTGCATTCGCGCCAGCGGTTTTGCGGCTGCACCAGCACCACGGCGGGCTCGTGTCCGTCTTCGGCCTGGCCGCTAACATAGCCCACCGGCTTGTTGATCAGGATGGTGACCTGCTGGCGCTGCTGCTGCTCGGCCTGGCGGTCGATCTCGATGCGCGCGTCCACGGCCACCGGCTGGCCCATCACGGCGGGCGCGCCGTTCACACGCACCCAGCCCCGCGCGATCCAGTCGTCGGCCTCGCGTCGCGAGCACAGGCCCAGCTCGGCCATGCGCTTGTTCAAGCGCACGGTAGCCGCCAGCGCGCCGGGCGCAGGCGCAGGTGCGGTGGTTTTCTGGATCCGCACGGCAGCGCCCACGGGTTTGGGGCCGGATCCGGGTTTCAGGGGTTCTTGCATTTGCTATCTATTTTATAGCTGCTTACGCTCGTCATTCGCGGGCCGCAGCTGTATTTGTCACTTAATCTGCCGTGCGGCAGTCAGGCCACCCACAGGCGATAACCCACTGCGGTTTCAGTCAGCAGGTGTTTGGGTTGCGCCGGATCGGCCTCAAGCTTCTGGCGCAGGTGCCCCATATAGATGCGCAAATAGTGATTTTGCCCTGCATGCGCCGGGCCCCACACCTCGCGCAGCAACTGGCGGTGCGTGAGCACCCGCCCGGCATTCGCCATCAGCACCGTGAGCAGGCGGTATTCGATGGGCGTCAGGTGCACCTCCACCCCATCGCGCCGCACCAGGCGGGCCTGGCGGTCCACCACCACGTCGCCAAAGCCGAACAGCGGCTCGTCGGGCGCGCCGTCGGCCCCGGCGGCGCGCGGGCGGCGCAGGTTGGCGCGCACGCGTGCCAGCAACTCGCCCACGCCAAAGGGTTTGGTAAGGTAGTCGTCCGCACCCGCATCCAGGGCGGCGATTTTGTCGGCCTCATCGGCGCGCGCAGACAGCACCACGATAGGCACTACCGACCAGCCGCGCACGTCGCGTATCACCTCCAGCCCGTCGCCGTCGGGCAGGCCCAGGTCTAGCACCAGCAGGTCGGGCTTGCGCGTGCCGGCCTCTATCAACCCGCGCTGTGCGGTGTCGGCTTCGAACACCTGCCAGCCTTCTCCTTCGAGTGCTGAGCGCACAAAGCGGCGTATCTGCGGCTCGTCTTCAATCACAACAGCAACAGGCGTGGGATGGGACATGGGCAATGAGGAAGAAGGGCTCAGGCGTTTTCGGGCAGGTCCGGCGGCAGGCGGCGCGGCAGGGTTACCGTGAATTCTGCACCACCGTCCGCGGCATTGCCCGCCGTGAGTTGCCCGCGGTGCGCCTGCACCACCGCCTGGCAAATCGCCAGGCCCAGCCCCACGCCCGGTGTGGCCGATTCGGTCACGCCTCGCGTGAACTTCTCAAACAGTTCATGCTCGCGCCCTCGCACGGCCTCGGGCAAGCCGGGGCCGTGATCGCGCACCGAAAACACCAGCGCCTTGTCGGTGACATGCGCGCTGACTTCGACAGGCGCCCGCCCGTACTTGGCCGCGTTTTCCAGCAGGTTAACCAGCACCCGCTCCATCAGCACGGCGTCAAACTCCACCAGCGGAAGGCCGGCGGGCACATCAGTGGTGACGGCTTTGCCCGCCAGCGCATGCTGCGTCTGGCGGATCGCCGAACCCACGATTTCTTCCACCGACTGCCACTCGCTTTTGAGGTTGACGGCGCCGCTTTGCAACCGCGCCATGTCCAGCAGGTTGTTGACCAGCGTGCTCAGGTGGCGCGCTTCGCTGCTGATGGCGCGGGCGGCCTCCGCCTGGGCCTCGCTCAGCGGCGGCGCCGTTCGCTGCAGGGAATCGGCCAGGCCGATCAAGGCGGTCAGCGGCGTACGCACGTCATGCGAGATCGCCGCCAGCAGCACATTGCGCAGTTTTTCAGACTCCATCTGCACCACGGCCTCCTGCGCCACCTCCACATAGTGCACACGCTCCAGCGCAATCGCCACCTGCCGGGCCAGGGTGTCGAGCTGCTGCATCTGCTCGGGGATCAACAGCCAACGCGGCTGCGCCGGCTTGAGCGCCAGCACGCCGCGCACGCGCATCGGCGCCTTGAGCGGGATGTAATGCCACGTCTGGGCCGACAAGGTGGCGGTGGCCAGCCCGGCGGCCTGCTCATTGCGAAACACCCAGTCGGCCACGCTGGCGTCAAAGTCCGGCGCTGGATTCGCCAGGGGCCGCAACTGGTCATGCGCATCCGTGGCCAGCACCACAACCTGCCCGCCGAAGTTGCGCTGCACGGCCGCCTCGCCCAACTCGATCACCTGCTCGCTCAGCAGCGCTCCCGACAAATCGCGCGTGAGCTCAAAAAGCGACTGCGCGCGGCGCTCCCGGCTGGCGGCGATGCGCGCCTGAAAGCGCAGGCCCGCCGTAAGTTGCCCCGTCAGCAGGCCCACCACCAGCATGACGCCGAAAGTCACCAGGTACTGCACGTCACTGACGGCAAACGACAGGCGCGGCGCCACAAAAAAAAAGTCAAACGCCGCCACGTTGAGAAAGGCCGCCAGCGCCGCCGGCCCGCGACCAAACTTCAATGCCACCAGCACCGTGCCCAGCAGAAACAGCATGACGATATTGGCCAGATCAAAAAATGCCAGTAGCGGCAGGGCCAGGAGAGTAATGGCGGCACTGCCGGCTGCGGCCCAGGCATAGGCCGGCAGCTTGCCTTGCCAGTCGGCGGCTTCATCATCACCGGCCGAGCGCTGCACGGCGCGCGAAAGACGCCGCGCGCTGTCTGCGTGGCCCGCCTCCACGATGTCCAGGGTGGGCGCCAGCGCGGCCAGCCGGCGTGTCATGGTGGGGCCGGCCCACAGGGCGCGCCAACCCGCCAGCTGCGGTCGGCCCACCACCAGGGTAGCGCAATTGAGTTGCTGCGCCTGCGCCACCAGCTCGGCGGCGGCGTCGCTGCCGGTCAGCACGGCCGTTTCCGCACCCAGTTCTTCGGCCAGCTGGATGACGGCCAAAGTGCGGTCGCGCTGGGCGACCTCCAGCACCTGCAGGCGAGGCGTTTCCACATAGGCCGCATGCCAGCGCACATTGAGCTGGCCGGCCAGGCGCGCCGCCGTGCGCACCGTTTGCTCGGCGCCCTCGCGCGGGCCTATGCAGGCAAGGATGGCGCCTTCCGTGTTCCAGACCGGGGCGATGGATTTTTCGACACGGTAGCTGCGCACGTCGTCTTCGACATGCTCGGCCGTGCGCCGCAACGCGATCTCGCGCAGGGCGATCAGATTGCCCTTGCGAAAGAAGTTCTGCGCCGCGCGCTCGGCCTGCTGGGGCATGTAGACCTTGCCCGCCTTCAGTCGCGCCATCAGCTCGTCAGGGGTGACATCGACCAGGATGACCTCGTCGGCCCCGTCCAGTACCGTGTCGGGCACGGTTTCATGCACACGGATGCCAGTGATGGCGCCCACGGTGCCATTGAGGCTTTCAAGGTGCTGTACGTTAACGGCAGACCAGACGTCAATGCCCGCCTCCAGCAGCTCGTGTACGTCCTGCCAGCGCTTGGCGTGGCGCGAGCCTTCCACATTGCTGTGCGCGAGCTCATCGACCAGCAACACGGCCGGCTTGCGCGCCAGCGCCGCATCCAGATCAAACTCTTTCAGCGTGCGCCCCCGGTACGCCACCTCACGCAAAGGCAGTTGCTCCAGCCCCGCCAGCAGTTCCATGGTTTCGCTGCGGCCATGCGTTTCGATCACACCCACCAGCACGTCACGCCCGGCCTTGCGTTCGCGCTGGGCGGCGCTGAGCATGGCGTAGGTTTTTCCCACGCCTGCGCTGGCACCAAAGTAAATGCGCAACTTGCCCCGGCGCGCCTTTTCGTCCTCGCCGCGCAGGCGGTCCAGAAGCTGGTCGGGGTCAGGTCGGGAGTCGGAAAAGCTGGCCATGCGCTTGCGTTGTTCCAGGGTGGTTCGCAGGTCTCAAAGGTCTCTGCGCAAAGGGTAACACCGGGGGCGGGCATCCTGCGCGCCGGACTCATCCTCTTTTGGCTCACGCGATGCCCGCTTGTCGGCGCGTCCCGCGATCCACCAGGCCACGGCCAGCGGCAGGCCAAAGGCGGCCAGTGCACTCAGCGCCCTCAAAAGTTCAGAGTCCATGGCCGTTTCTCTTAACGAAGAGCCTCAAGTGCAAGATTGAGCTTGAGCACATTTACTCTGGGTTCACCCAAAATAGCAAACAGGGGTTGCTCGGTTTGCTGCTCGAGCAAGGCCTGGACTTTTTCAACCGCCACGCCGCGCGCCTTGGCCACACGGGCCACCTGGTAGCGGGCCGCGGCTGGGCTGATGTGCGGATCCAGCCCGCTGGCAGAGGCGGTGACCAGGTCGACCGGTACCTGGGCAGTGTTGCCCGGATCGGCCGCTTTGAGTGCTTCAATACGGCCTTTGACGGCATCGGCCAGCGCGGGATTCAACGGCCCCTGGTTGGCGCCGCTGGATGCTGCGGCGTTGTAGGGCATGGGGCCGGTGGCCGAAGGGCGGCCCCAGAAATGCCTGGGATCCGTGAAGTTCTGCCCTATCAGTCCGGAGCCGACGAGCTTGCCGTCACGCTGGATCAGGCTGCCGCCGGCCTGCGCCGGAAACAGCGATTGCGCGGCGCCGGTCACTACCAGCGGGTAAGCCACACCGGTGGCCAGGGTCAGCACGGCGAACATCACCAATGCAGGTCTAAGAATGGTTGTCATGAGGATTCCTTGGTGGATGTGAAGTCAGGCCAGATTCAGGGCCACCAGCACCAGGTCAATCGCCTTGATGCCGACAAAGGGCACGATCAGGCCGCCCAGGCCGTAGATCAGAAGGTTGCGGCGCAGCAAGGTAGCGGCGCCCACAGCGCGGTACTTCACACCCTTGAGCGCGAGCGGGATCAAAAACATGATGATCAGCGCGTTGAAAATCACCGCCGACAAAATCGCCGACGACGGGCTGCCCAGATGCATCACATTGAGCGCGGCCAACTGCGGGTAAGTACTCACAAAAATCGCCGGGATGATGGCGAAGTACTTGGCCACGTCGTTGGCGATGGAGAACGTGGTGAGCGAGCCGCGCGTCATCAGCAAGGCCTTGCCGGTTTCGACGATCTCCAGCAGCTTGGTCGGATTCGAATCGAGATCCACCATGTTGCCGGCTTCCTTGGCGGCCTGGGTGCCGCTGTTCATGGCCACCGCCACGTCGGCCTGGGCCAGCGCCGGTGCGTCATTGGTACCGTCGCCCGTCATCGCCACCAGACGGCCTTCAGCCTGGTACTCGCGGATCAGCTTGAGCTTGTCTTCGGGCGTGGCCTCGGCCAGGAAGTCGTCAACACCCGCTTCGGCGGCGATGGCGGCTGCCGTGAGCTTGTTGTCGCCGGTGATCATTACCGTCTTGATACCCATGCGGCGCAACTCACCGAAGCGCTCCTTGATGCCGGACTTGACGATGTCCTTCAGCTCGACAATGCCCAGCACCACGCTACCGTCGGCCACCGCCAGCGGCGTGCTGCCGCGGCGCGCCACTTCGTCGGACACGCGCAACACCTCGGCCGGCACGCTGCCGCCCAGTGACTCCACATGCTTTCGGATGGCATCCACCGCGCCTTTGCGCAACTGGCGCGTGCTGCCGTCGGGGTGCTGCACGTCGATGCCGCTCATGCGGGTCTGGGCTGTGAAGGGGACCTCATGACTTTCACCTGCAAGCGGTTCGCTCGCACCGAGGCGTTGGGCCAGCGCGACAATACTGCGGCCTTCGGGCGTTTCGTCGGCCATGGAGGCCTGCATGGCTGCGGTGGCCAGCTTCGCACCGGTCATGCCAGGCGCCGGCAGGAAAGTGGACGCCTGCCGGTTGCCGTGTGTGATGGTGCCGGTCTTGTCCAGCAGCAATACGTCCACGTCACCGGCGGCTTCCACCGCGCGGCCCGAGGTGGCGATCACGTTGGCCTGCATCATTCGGCTCATGCCGGCCACGCCGACGGCCGACAGCAGGCCGCCAATGGTGGTCGGGATCAGGCAGACCAGCAGGGCCACCAGCGCGGTGATGCTCACCACCGTGCCCGCGCCTGCGGCCTCCACGCTGAACATGGAAAACGGCAGCAGCGTCACCGTGACCACCAGGAACACGATGGTCAGCGCCACGAGCAAGATCGTCAGCGCGATTTCATTGGGTGTCTTCTGGCGTTTGGCGCCTTCAACCATGCTGATCATGCGGTCCAGAAAGGATTCGCCGGGGTTGACCGTGATGCGCACCACCAGCCAGTCGGACAGCACGCGCGTGCCGCCTGTCACGGCCGAGAAGTCGCCACCCGACTCGCGCACCACCGGGGCCGATTCGCCGGTGATGGCACTTTCGTCGACCGAGGCCACGCCTTCAATCACTTCTCCATCCAGCGGAACCATATCCCCCGCTTCCACGAGCACCACATCCCCTTTTCGGAGATTTTCGGCTTCTTGCGGCAGGAATGTGGCGCCATGCTGGGGTTCCTTGAGTTTCTTGGCCCAGGTGCTTTTTTTCAGGCTGCGCAGTGATGCCGCCTGCGCCTTGCTGCGGCCCTCGGCCAGCGCCTCGGCGAAGTTGGCAAACAGCACGGTGAACCATAGCCAGACGGCCACGGCAAAGATAAAGCCCGCCGGTGCTTCGCCCTGGCCTTGCAAGGCCTGCAAGCCCAACAAGGTGGTGAGGATGCTGCCGATGTAGACAACAAACATGACAGGGTTGCGCCACTGCACGCGCGGGCTGAGCTTGGTAAACGACGCCGCGATGGCAGGTTTGAGCAAGGCGGGATCAAGCAACACAAAAGGTTTTTGGGTAGTCATATCAATTTCTCCTTGAGCCTTGCGCTTAGTGACCTGGCCAGAGCATCAGGTGCTCGACCACCGGGCCCAACGCGAGGGCAGGCACGTAATTCAGCAAACCCACCAGCAGCACGGTACCTATCAGCAGCATCACGAACAGCGGGCCGTGCGTGGGCATGGTGCCGGCCGTCACCGGCAGGCGTTTCTTTGCAGCCAGCGCGCCGGCAATTGCCAGCACCGGCACGATGACGCCGAAGCGACCCAGCCACATGGCGATGCCCAGCAGCGTGTTGTAGAAGGGCGTGTTGGCAGACAAGCCCGCGAAGGCGCTGCCGTTGTTGTTGCCGGCTGAAGTCAGCGCATAGAGGATTTCCGAAAAACCGTGCGCACCGGGGTTGGCAATGCCGGCTTTTCCGGCACCCGCCAACACGGCGACGGCCGTGCCCGTCAGCACAAGGATGGGCGTGACCAGGATGGCGATCGAGGTCAGCTTCATTTCGTGCGACTCGATCTTCTTGCCCAGGTACTCGGGTGTGCGGCCAATCATGAGGCCGGCGATAAACACCGCCAGGATGGCAAAGATCAGCATGCCGTAAAGGCCCGTTCCGACACCGCCGAACACCACCTCGCCCAGTTGCATCATCACCATGGGCACCATGCCACCCAGCGGTGTGAAGGAGTCGTGCATGGCAATGACCGCACCGCAGGAGGCCGCCGTCGTGATGACCGCGAACAGGCTGGAGGCATTGATACCGAAGCGGGTTTCCTTGCCTTCCATATTGCCGCCGGCTTGCAGCGCGCTGGCCGTCTGGTCCACACCCAGCGGAGGCAGCAGCGGGTTACCGGCTTGCTCGGCCGGGGTGATGGCCACGACCGCGATGACAAACATCACCGTCATGGCGGCCAGCACGGCCCAGCCCTGGCGCTGGTCGCCCACCGCACGGCCGAACGCAAAGCACAGCGCTGCGGGGATCAGGAAGATCGCCAGCATCTGAAAGAAGTTGCTCAGCGCGGTCGGGTTTTCATACGGATGCGCAGAGTTGGCGTTGAAGAAGCCGCCGCCATTGGTGCCCAGCATCTTGATGGCTTCCTGCGAAGCCACCGGCCCCATGGCCAGGGTTTGCTTGTCGGACCTGGCCTCTTCCATGACTGAATTGCCCTTTTCGTCTTTCAAGGGCTGGCCGTCGGCCCCCGCTTTGGGCAGCTGATAAGACGTGGTTTCCAGCGTCGTGACGTCCTTGTAGCTGTCGAAGTTCTGGATCACGCCCTGGCCTGCCAGAAAAACGGCAAACACCAGCGACAGCGGCAACAGCAGCCAGGCGGTGATGCGCGTGACATCGACCCAGAAGTTGCCGATCACGCCCGTCGCACGCGCAGCAAAGCCGCGGAACAACGCAAACACCACGGCAATGCCAGTGGCGGCAGACAAGAAGTTTTGCACCGACAGCGCCAGCATCTGCGTGAGGTAGCTCATGGTGGACTCGCCGCCATAGCCCTGCCAGTTGGTGTTGGAGACAAAACTGATGGCGGTGTTGAAGGCCGAGTCTGGTACGACGGCGGCCATGCCGGCCGGGTTGAGCGGCAGCCACACCTGCAAGCGCTGCAAGGCATACACGCCGACGAAGCCCAGTGCATTGAACGCCAGCAAGGCCAGCGCGTACTGCGACCACTTCATACTCGTATCAGCGGACGTGCCGGCCAGCCGGTACAGCGGTGCCTCGACCTTGTGCATCCAGCCGGGGAGGCTGCCGGAATAAATGCGTGCCAGCCAGATACCTAACGGCCAGGCGGTGACCAACAGCACACCAAGGAAAAGAGCCAACAAGCCCCATGAGGAATTATTCATAGAGCCCCCACGCTTGCGGCCAGGGCCGGCGCGCTGCCCCCCGAGGGGGCGTTCACTTGCTTGAAGCGGTTCTGCGCGGCGTTCATCAAAACTCCTCGGCGCAGATCAGCGCATAGACGAGGTAGGCGAGCAACGCAATGGCGCAGAAGCCGCCAAAGCCGTACAAGATATCAAGGCTGATCATGAGCGGCCCCCTTCGGGCTTTTCGAGCTTCTGAAAGCCCCAGACCAGCAGCACCATCACACCCCACAGGGCGGCGGCGCCAAGAATAAACGCAAGATCCATGATCTTTCTCCAACGAATAACGATGGAGAAAGTGTCGGATTCCGCGTGTAAAAACGGAGATGAAAGAAAGGCGGCCGGTATAAAGAAAGCGTAAAAACCGGGCAAAAAAGCCCGGTCTGCATCCCGAAGTTCGCGCGCGTTCGTTTGCAGACCTGTCGGCGCCGGCGCTCAAGCTGGTAGCGGCGCTTGTGCGCCTCTGGTGTGCAGGAAACCGCCCACTGACGGATTGACGCTGGACGCTGCATGGGCGGTGCCGCGTGAGGTTCTTCAGCTTGCTATGAATTCAGGAGCATGTTGCGCCCGTTACCATGGGGCTGCAGCCCTTATTTTTCTGAAAAAACGCTGGACCGCAGCGCGCCCAGGTCCAGCACACGCAGCCCGCCGTACTCAATGCGGATAAAACCCTGGGCTTGCAGTGTGCTCAGCGCCTCGTTCACGCGCTGGCGCGACAGGCCCACCAGGTAGGCCATCTCCTGCTGCGTGATGCGCAGCATCTCGCCCACCCCGGGGTACAGCACCGGGTTGAACAGCGAAGCCAGGCTGCGTGCCACGCGGATGTCGGGGTTGTTCATGCGGTCGATTTCGCGCGCGGCGATGAACTGTGCCAGGCGCTCATTGAGCTGGTTCATCACGAAGCGGTTAAAGCCGATGGAGTGGTCCAGCAGCCAGTGAAAGCTGTCGGCCGGAAGTCCCGCCACCACGGTTTTTCGCAAGGCCTGGATGTTGTAGCGGTAGGGCTCCCGCTTGAGCACGGTGCCCTCGCCAAACCATGCACCGGGGGGCAGGCCGGCAAATGTCATGGTGGCGCCCTGGGCGCTGTCCGAGCTCATCTTCAGCAGGCCCTCCACCACCCCGAACCAGTACGTCACCGGCTTGCCGACCCGGCAGACGTAATCGCCAATCTGCGCGTCGCCCACCCGCAGGTCGGCCACGGCGCGCTCGCGTTCGGCGGGCAGCAACTCTTTGAGCCAGTGAACACCGGCAAGCTCCGTCGCATCCGGCAGGCGGCTGCGGATCTGCATGGACTGGCCGGTGATCACCGACATGTGGCGCCTGTGGCTAAGGGAAAGTCCGGGGGAGTAATCACCCTTGAATTGTCGTCCGAACGACAACACGACGTCAAACGCGCGCCTACCATGCAAACACAAGACAAGGTTTTGACTGATCGGCGCCTCTGACGGCGGCAGTCTGGCGACACAGAAATAAAGAGACAAAGGACCATGCAGACCACGTTCCCACGACTGCTGCTCAAACATGCGGCCGAACGCCCCGGCGACGCCGCCATGCGAGAGAAAGAGTACGGCATCTGGCAAGCGCACAGCTGGGCTGGCATGGCGCAACTGGTGGAACGCATTGCCTGCGGCCTGCATCAGGCCGGCTTGCAGCGCGGCGAGCACATGGTGATCATCGGCGCCAACCGGCCGCGTCTTTACGCCACCATGCTGGCCGCGCAGTCGCTGGGCGCTGTGCCGATTCCGCTTTACCAGGATGCCGTCGGGGCCGAATGCGTTTTCCCGATCACCAATGCCGATGTCCGTTTTGCCGTGGTGGAAGACCAGGAACAGGTCGACAAGTTGCTCGAGATACGCGGCCAGTGTCCACAGCTCGGGCAGATCATTTATGACGACCCGCGCGGCCTGCGCAACTATGCCGAGCCGGGCCTGCAGTCGCTGGACGCCCTGCTGGAAAAGGGCGAGGCCTTTGCCGCAAAACAACCCGGCTTCTTCAAGGCCGAGGTCGAGAAAACCCAGCCGGACGACGTGGCCGCGATGTTTTTTACCTCGGGCACCACGGGCAACCCCAAGGGCGTGGTCCACACCCACAACACCCTGCTGGACCGCGCCAAGGCCGGCGCCGACTTCGACAAGCTCACCTCCGCCGAGGAAGTGCTGGCCTACCTGCCACCCGCATGGGTCGGCCAGAACATCTTCAGCTATGGGCAGTGGCTGGCCTGCGGCTATGTGGTGAATTGCCCCGAGAGCGCGAGCACCGTGATGATCGACCTGAAAGAAGTCGGCCCGACCTACTACTTTGCGCCGCCGCGGATTTTTGAAAGCCTGCTGACGACCGTGATGATTCGCATGGAAGACGCGGGCCGCATCAAGCGCGGCATGTTCAACTATTTCATGGGCGTGGCCAAACGCGCCGGCCCCGCGCTGATGGACGGCAAGCCGGTGGGCGCGCTTGACCGCCTGCTGTATGCGTTGGGCAGCGTGATGGTCTACGGCCCGCTGCGCAACACGCTGGGCTTTTCACGCGTACGCGTGGCCTACACCGCCGGCGAGGCAATTGGCCCGGATCTCTTTACCTTCTACCGCTCCATCGGCATCAACTTGAAGCAACTCTACGGCTCGACCGAGACCGCCGTATTCGTCTGCCTGCAGCCCGACAACCAGGCCCGCGCCGACACCGTGGGCGTGCCCATCGCGGGCGTGCAGATCAAGGTGGCCGACAACGGGGAAATCCTGGTCAAGTCCGCCGGCCTGCTCAAGGAATATTACAAAAATCCCACGGCGACGGCCGAGGTGCTGAGCGCCGACGGCTGGTACCACACCAGCGACGCGGGCTTTATCGACGCCAGCGGCCACCTCAAGATCATCGACCGCGTGAAAGACGTGGGCCGCATCAAGGGCGGCGCCAACGACGGCGCCATGTTCGCGCCCAAGTACGTAGAGAACAAACTCAAGTTCTTCCCGCACATCAAGGAAGTCGTGGCCTACGGCGACGGCCGCGACAAGGTCTGCGTGATGATCAACATCGACTTCGACGCCGTGGGCAACTGGGCCGAGCGGCGCAACCTGCCCTATGCCGGCTACACCGACCTGGCGCAAAAGCCCGAGGTCTACCAGCTCATCAAGGAATGCGTCGAAAAGGTCAACGCCGACCTCAGCGTCGACACCCTGCTGGCCGGCTCGCAGGTCAGCCGCTTCCTGGTGCTGCACAAAGAGCTGGATGCCGACGACGGCGAGCTCACGCGGACCAACAAGGTGCGCCGCGGCTTCATTGCCGAGAAGTACCTGCCTCTGGTCGATGCGCTGTACGGCGGCAAGAAAGAGCAGTTCATCGAGACGGTCGTGAAGTTTGAAGACGGCCGGTCGGGCAGCGTCAGCGCAACGCTGAAGATCGACGACACACAAACCTTTGCACCTGTGAAGGCGGCTGCATGAATAAATTGACCGTTCGGGCTGAGCTTGTCGAAGCCCTCTCTTCTCTGAAACTGCACTTCGACAAGCTCAGTGCGAACGGAATTGGACATGGCTAAAAAGATCGGCGACGTCATTCTGGACGTCAAAAACATCTCTCTCAGCTTCGGCGGCGTGAAAGCGCTGTCGGATATTTCCTTCAACGTGAAAGAGCACGAGATCCGCGCCATCATCGGCCCCAACGGCGCCGGCAAGAGTTCCATGCTGAACTGCATCAACGGCGTCTATGCGCCGCAGCAGGGCTCCATCACTTTTCGAGGCCAGACCTTCAAGCATATGAACAGCCATCAAGTGGCGGTGATGGGCGTCGCGCGCACCTTCCAGAACCTGGCACTCTTCAAGGGCATGAGCGTGCTCGACAACATCATGTCGGGCCGCAACCTCAAGATCAAAAGCAACCTGCTGCTGCAGGCGCTGCGCATCGGCCCGGCGGAAAAAGAAGAAATCATGCACCGCGAGGCGGTCGAAAAAATCATCGACTTCCTGGAAATTCAGGCCTACCGCAAAACACCTGTGGGCCAGCTGCCCTACGGCCTGCAAAAGCGTGTGGACCTGGGCCGTGCGCTGGCGATGGAGCCGCAGGTGCTGCTGCTCGATGAGCCCATGGCCGGCATGAACGTCGAAGAAAAGCAGGACATGTGCCGCTTCGTGCTTGACGTCAACGACGAGTTCGGCACCACCGTGGTACTGATCGAGCACGACATGGGCGTGGTGATGGACATCTCCGACCGCGTGGTGGTGCTCGACTACGGCAAAAAAATCGGCGACGGCACCCCCGACGAAGTACGCAACAACGAAGACGTGATCAAGGCTTACCTCGGAACGAGCCACTAACCATGTATATGCACAAAGAATCCCAACTGAACTCTCCAAGCGGCCGCCGCCGAACCGGCTTTGCTGGGCGGCTGGCGGCGCCCCCTGCAAGGGGGGAGGCCGCTACGCGAAGCGAGTCGGCAACGGGGGTGTGCAACACACTCTCTACACGAAGTGAGTCCGCAACAGGGGGGAACAACAGATGCTAGGGCCGGTTCTCGAAACCATCATCGGCGGCCTGATGTCGGGCATGCTGTATTCGCTGGTCGCACTGGGCTTTGTGCTGATCTACAAGGCGTCGGGCGTCTTCAATTTCGCCCAGGGCGCCATGGTGCTGTTCGCGGCGCTGGCCATGGCCCGCTTCTCCGAATGGATCCCGCAGTGGACGGGCCTGGACAACAAGTTCATCAACAACGCCCTGGCCTTCGCGGCCGCGCTGGCCATCATGGTGGTTGTCGCCTGGTTGATTGAAAAGCTGGTGCTCAGCAAACTCGTGAACCAGGAGGGCGTCGCGTTGTTGATGGCGACCCTGGGCATCTCGTATTTCCTGGATGGATTCGGCCAGACGATTTTCGGCTCCAGCATCTACAAGATTGACGTGGGCATGCCCAAAGACCCGATGTTCCTGCTGGAAGGTGTCTTCCGGGGTGGCCTGCTGGTTAACCAGGAAGACCTGGTCGCCGCGCTGATCGCCACCGCCCTGGTGGCCGCACTCGCCGCCTTCTTCCAGTACACCAGCACAGGCCGGGCCCTGCGCGCCGTGGCCGACGACCACCAGGCCGCGCAATCCATCGGCATTCCGCTGAACCGCATCTGGGTCATTGTCTGGAGCGTGGCCGGTTTCGTGGCGCTGGTGTCCGGTGTCATCTGGGGCAGCAAGCTGGGCGTGCAGTTTTCGCTGTCGGTGCTGGCGCTGAAGGCGCTGCCGCTGGTGATCCTGGGCGGCCTTACCTCGGTGCCGGGCGCGATCGTGGGCGGACTGATTCTCGGTGTTGGCGAAAAACTGGCCGAGGTCTTTCTCGGGCCGTATGTCGGCGGCGGTATCGAAATCTGGTTCGCGTATGTGCTTGCCTTGTGCGTCTTGCTGGTCCGGCCTCAGGGTCTGTTCGGCGAAAAAATAATCGACCGGGTATGAAGCCCCCACGCTTGTCACTTCGTGTACTGCGCTGCCCCCCGGGGGGGCCGCTGCGCCTGCGGCCCGGCGAAGCCGGTTCCGCGGCCCCTGCTGTACGGGACGCTGCCCCACGCAAATATTTTTCCATCGCGATTTAACGGCGACGCACCCCTATGTTTTACAGAGAAAACGGCCAGTTTAAAACCAACTACCGGGCGGACCAGCAGATCTTCCCGATCCTGCAAGACCGCATCGCCATCGGGCTGCTGCTGGCCTTTGCATTCATTGCCGTGCCGCTGCTGGCCAGCGACTACCTGTTTCGCGCCATCCTGATTCCGTTCCTGATCTTTTCGCTGGCCGCGGTGGGCGTGAATATCCTGATGGGTTATTGCGGGCAGATCTCGCTGGGCTCGGGCGCCTTCATGGCGGTCGGGGCCTATGGCGCTTACAACTTCTTTGTGCGCATCCCCGGCATGCCGCTGATTCCGGCACTGATTCTGGGCGGTTTGTGCGCCATGCTGTTTGGCATCCTGTTCGGACTGCCCAGCCTTCGCGTGAAGGGTCTGTACCTGGCAGTGACGACACTGGCCGCGCAGTTCTTCAGCGACTGGATGTTTCTGCGCATCAAATGGTTCACCATGGACACGCCTTCCGGCTCGGTGTCGGTGTCCAACCTGCAGGTGTTCGGCCTGCCCATTGAAAGCGCGTTGAGCAAATACCTCTTTTGCCTGGCCATCGTGGTGGTGATCACCCTGCTGGCCAAGAACCTGGTGCGTGGTGCGATAGGCCGAGAGTGGATGGCCATTCGCGATATGGACGTAGCCGCCGCCGTGATCGGCATCCGCCCGATGTACGCCAAGCTCAGCGCCTTTGCGGTGAGCTCTTTCATCATCGGCATCGCCGGCGGCCTGTGGGCCTTTATTTACCTGGGCGCCTGGGAGCCCGCCGCGTTTTCGGTGGACTACTCCTTCCGCCTGCTGTTTATGGTGATCATCGGTGGCATGGGCGCGATCATGGGCAGCTTCTTCGGCGCGGCGTTCATCGTGGTGCTGCCGATTGTGCTGAGCCAGTTGCTGCCGGTGCTGGCGGGCTGGCTGGGTATTTCGATTTCCACGGCGGGCGTCTCGCACGCCGAGCTGATGATTTTTGGCGGCCTGATCGTGTGGTTTTTGATTGTTGAGCCGCACGGGCTGGCCAAGCTGTGGGCAGTGGGCAAGCAGAAGTTGCGACTGTGGCCGTTCCCCCACTAAGACCTTCCGCGTCATCACTCATAGGGTTAAGAATTACTCGAAATCCCCAATGCGCCGCGAAGGCTTAGGTCATTTACTGAGGTGTCAGTTTTTCAGGGTGTTTATTAATTATTCCAGGAGACAACAATGAAGATTCGTAATTTAATATTGGCAGTGGCGGCGGTTGCCGCCGGCGCGTCGTCCTTGGTGACGACTAGCGCATTCGCCCAGACCAAAGAGCAGTTCTTCCCGGTGCTGTCGTACCGCACCGGGCCTTACGCGCCCAACGGCGTGCCTTGGGCCAACGGCTATGTGGACTATCTCAAGCTGGTCAACGCCCGCGGCGGCATCAACGGCGTGAAGATTTCGTTTGAAGAATGCGAAACCGGCTATGACACCGCCCGCAGCGTGGAATGCTATGAACGCCTGAAGGGCAAGAACGGCGGTGCCACCCTGGTGCAACCGCTGTCGACCGGCGCCACCTTTGCCATCACCGAGAAAGCGCCGATCGACAAAATTCCGGTGGTGACTGTGGGCTATGGCCGCAGCGAGAGCGCAGACGGTTCCATCTTCAAGTGGAACTTTCCGATCGCTGGCACCTACTGGGTTGCCGCCGACGCCATCCTCCAGGCCATCGCCAAGAAGGAAGGCGGCTTCGACAAGCTCAAGGGCAAGCGCATCGCGCTGGTCTATCACGACTCTCCTTTCGGCAAGGAACCCATCCCGCTGATGCAGGAACGCGCCGCCATGCACGGCTTTACCCTGCAGCTGCTGCCCGTCACCGCACCCGGTGTCGAGCAGAAAGCCACCTGGCTGCAGATTCGCCAGTCGCACCCTGACTACGTCGCACTTTGGGGCTGGGGCATCATGAACACCACCGCCATCAAGGAAGCGCAAGCCACTGGCTATCCGCGCGAGAAGATGTACGGCGTGTGGTGGGCCGGCGCCGAGCCTGATGTGAAAGACGTGGCGGACGGCGCCAAGGGCTACAACGCGGTGACGATGCAGCACGGCGCCGAGCCCAATTCCAAGCTGGCCAAAGACATGCTGACCATGGTGCATGGCAAGGGCCAGGGCACGGGCCCCAAGGAAGAAGTCGGCCAGGTGCTCTACATGCGCGGCGCCATGAGTGCCATGCTGGGCGTGGAAGGTTTGCGCGCCGCGCAAGAGCGTTTCGGCAAGGGAAAAATCATGACCGGTGAGCAAGTGCGCTGGGGCCTGGAAAACCTGAACCTGACGCAGGCCAAGCTGGACGCGCTGGGCTTTGCCGGCGTGATGCGGCCTATCAGCACCTCGTGCATGGACCACATGGGCTCGGCATGGGCACGCATCCATACCTGGGACGGCAAGCAATGGAAATTCACGTCCGACTGGCTGCAGGCCGACGAGCAGGTGATCAAGCCCCTGGTCAAGTCCACGGCCGCCAAATACGCCGCCGAGAAAAAACTGACGCCCCGTACACCGGCGGACTGCCAGTCCTGATATGCAGGCCTCCCGGAGACGGGAGGTCTGCTGCGGCTCTTGCGAGCCGCCAATTGAAAGGGCCGACACACCGGCTTTTTCAATTGGCTTCACCGCAAATTGGTTCTAACGGATACAAACAATGAGTGACTCACCTGACATCGTTCTCAACGTCAACGGCATCGAGGTTATCTACAACCACGTGATCCTGGTGCTCAAAGGTGTCTCGCTGCAGGTCCCGCAAGGCCGTATCGTGGCCATTCTGGGCGGCAACGGCGCGGGAAAGACCACCACCCTGCGCGCAATTTCCAACCTTCTCAGGGGTGAGCGCGGGGAGGTCACCAAGGGCTCCATCGAACTGCGCGGCGAGCGCATCGAAAACCTCTCGCCGGCCGACCTGGTGCAGCGCGGCGTGGTGCAGGTGATGGAAGGGCGCCATTGCTTTGCCCACCTGACCATTGAGGAAAATCTGCTGACCGGCGCCTACACACGCAGCAGCAAGGCTGAAGTGGCAGCCAACCTGGAGAAGGTCTACAACTACTTTCCACGCCTGAAAACCCGGCGTACCTCGCAAGCCGCATACACGTCGGGTGGCGAGCAGCAGATGTGCGCCATCGGCCGCGCACTCATGGCGAGCCCTTCCATGGTGCTGCTGGACGAGCCCTCCATGGGTCTTGCGCCGCAAATTGTCGAAGAGGTGTTCAACATCGTGAAAGACCTGAACCAGAAGGAGCAGGTCACCTTCCTGCTGGCCGAGCAAAACACCAACATGGCGCTCAAATATGCCGACTACGGCTACATCATGGAAAGCGGCCGCGTGGTGATGGACGGTGCGGCAAGCGACCTGGCCAACAACGAGGACGTCAAGGAGTTCTACCTCGGCGTGGGTGGCGGCGAACGCAAGAGCTTCAAGGATGTAAAGAGCTACAAGCGCCGCAAGCGTTGGCTGGCCTAAACATGGCCCCCACGCTTGTCACTTCGTGTACTGTGCTGCCCCCCGGGGGGGCCGCTGCGCCTGCGGTCCGGCAAAGCCGGTCCCGCGGCCCCTGCTGGTTTGGAACTCGCATCGCACCGAGGTATTGCCCGGTTTTGGAAGATATCGAATGACGACACATTACGACGCACTGGAAGTGCAGAGCTCTCTGCAACGCGAAGCGGCCCTTATGACCGCTTTGCCGCAACAGATCGCTCACGCCAAGACGAAGGCGCCCGCGTTCACCGCCATTCTCAAGGATGTCGACGCCCAGGCCATCACGTCACGTGAATCGCTGGCGCAACTGCCCGTTACACGCAAGCACGAGCTTCTTGAGCGCCAGCAGGCTGAGCGCAAGCCTGGCGGCAGCGGCGACCCCTTTGGTGGCTTCAGTGCCTTGCGCTACGGCGCGCACATGCCCCAGGTCTTTGCCAGCCCCGGCACCATTTATGAACCCGGCGGCACGCGCAAGGACTACTGGCGGATGGCCAGGGCCATGTTTGCCGCGGGCTTTCGCCCCGGCCAGTTGATTCACAACAGCTTTAGCTATCACTTCGTACCCGCGGGCGCGATGATGGAAATCGGTGCCCATGCGTTGGGTTGCACAGTGTTTCCGGGCGGCACCGGCCAGACCGAGCAGCAGGTTCAAGCCATGGCCGATCTCAAGCCGGCCGGCTATATCGGCACACCGAGTTTTCTGAAAATCATCGTGGAAAAAGCCGCTGAAATGAAGGTGGCGCTGCCCACCGTCACGCGGGCGCTCGTTTCCGGTGAAGCGTTTCCGCCAAGCCTGCGTGACTGGCTTGCGGAGCGTGGCATTGCCGGCTACCAGTGCTATGCCTCCGCTGACCTGGGGCTGATTGCCTACGAGACCGAAGCCCGCGAAGGTCTGGTTCTGGACGAGGGCGTGATCGTGGAGATCGTGCGGCCCGGAACCGGGGACCCCGTGGCGCCCGGCGAAGTCGGCGAGCTGGTGGTCACCACACTGAACGCCGACTACCCGTTGATCCGCTTTGGCACTGGCGACCTCTCGGCTATTTTGGCCGGCACGTGTCCAACCGGGCGCACCAACACACGCATCAGGGGCTGGATGGGCCGGGCGGACCAGACCATCAAGGTCCGCGGAATGTTTGTTCACCCGGGGCAAGTCGCCGACATCACGCGGCGTTTTCCGGAAGTGATCAAGGCCCGGCTGGTGGTGAGCGGCGAGATGGCCAGCGACACCATGCACTTTCAGGTTGAAGCCGCAGCGGCACCCGACGGCTTGGACCAGCGCATCGGCGAAGCGATTCGCGACATCACCAAATTGCGCGGAACAGTTCAGCTTGTCCCGCCGGGAAGTCTCCCCAACGATGGCAAGGTTATTGAGGACGCGAGAAGTTACAAGTAGAGCCCCCACGCTTGTCACTTCGTGTACTGCGCTGCCCCCCGAGGGCGCCGCTGCGCCTGCGGCCCGGCAAAGCCGGTTCCGCGGCCCCTGCTGGTTTAGATCCTCGCGCCCCGCAAGGGACCCGGGGCTTGCCCTTACGTAGTTCCCGCGATGTTCGCGCGGCAAGGGGACCGTAAACTTGGCGTGTTCATTACAAGGAGACGCTCATGAAACGCCTGTTAGTCCTCGCCGCAGCTGCAACGGCCATGTTTGCCGCTCACGCACAAACCCCTGCCTTCCCCGGCTCCAAGCCCGTTACCCTGGTGGTCCCATTTGCGGCCGGTGGCCCGACTGACCGCGTGGCACGCGACCTGGCCGAAGCCATGCGCAAAGCCATGGGCGGTGGCGCCAATTTCGTGGTGGAAAATGTCAATGGTGCGGGCGGCACCATCGGCGCGGCCAAGGTCGCACGTGCCGCACCCGATGGCTACACCTTGCTCGTGCACCACATCGGCATGGCGGCCGCACCGGCGCTGTACCGCAAGCTGCCCTACAAGGTGCTGGAGGATTTTGAGTTCCTGGGCATGATCAACGAAGTGCCCATGACCATCATCGGCAAGCCGCAACTGGCGGCCAACAACTACCGCGATTTCGAGAACTACATTCGCACCAATGCCGGCAAGCTCAACATCGCCCACGCGGGGCTCGGCTCGGCATCGCACCTGTGCGGCCTGATGTGGCAAGCGGCTATCAATGCCAAGGAAGCCATGACCACCATTCCGTTTGGCGGAACGGCCCCGGCGATGAATGCGCTGGTGGGCGGGCAGGTCGACATGATGTGCGACCAGACCACCAACACCACCGGCCAGATTGAGGCCGGCCGTGTCAAGGCGTTTGCAGTTACGACCGCCAAACCGTTGAAAAACAACAAGCTGCTCAAGGACTACCCGACGCTGCAGGAAATGGGCCTCAAGGGCTTCGACCTGACGATCTGGCACGGCCTGTACGCCCCCAAAGGAACCCCCCCGGCCGTGATGACCCAGCTCAACAATGCCCTGAAAGTGGCACTCAAGGACCCTGAATTCATCAAGAAGCAGGAAGGCCTTGGCGCCGTGGTGGTCACGGACAAGCGTGTAGAGCCTGCTGCACACAAAGCCTTTGTGGCCGCCGAGATCAACAAGCTCAAGCCGGTGATTGACGCTGCCGGCAAGTTTGCCGACTGAACACCGGCTGTTTTTGCGAGAGGCCGCCCGGCGAATGCCCGGCGGCTTTTTTCATGGAACGGCAGGCTAGGTTTAACCCTCTTGAAGCTCGCAGCCGGGCACGCTATCTTGGGGACAGCCATCCGCCGGTTGTCACTTCGCGCCGCCGCTCCCCCTTAAGCTTTCCCCCTGGAGACCACCTTGTCAACGATTTTCACGAAAAACCGCCGCCTGACCCTTACGGGACTTGCGCTAGCAGCTATTAATTTTATAGCGCCCGGGGCATCGGCACAAACCGCATGGCCTTCGCGACCCGTCAAAATCGTGGTGCCTTTTGCCCCGGGCGGCACCACCGATATCCTGGCCAGAGCCATGGCACCAGAGCTCTCCAAGGCATTCGGTCAACCCTTTGTGGTTGAGAACCGTGCCGGCGCCGGCGGCAACATCGGTGCCGATGTAGTGGCCAAATCAGCACCCGACGGCTATACCTTGCTGATGGGAACCGTCGGCACGCACGGCATCAACAAGTCGCTGTACAGCAAGATGGCTTACGACCCGCAAAAGGATTTCGCGCCCATCACCCTGGTGGCGGGCGTGCCCAATGTGATGGTGGTGAATGCCGAAAAAGCGAAAGCCGCGGGCATCAACAATGTGACCGACTTCATCCGTGCGGCCAAGGCCAGGCCCGGCACGTTCAACATGGCCTCCAGCGGCAACGGCACGTCCATCCACCTGGCGGGAGAGCTCTTTAAAACTATGAGCGGCACTTACATGACCCATTTCCCCTACAGCGGCTCCGGCCCCGCGCTGCTCGCCTTGGTGGGCGGCGACATGGACGTCATGTTCGACAACCTGCCCTCCTCCATGCAGCTCATCAAGGCCGGCAAACTCAAAGCCCTGGCCGTCACCAGCGCCGAACGATCAGCCGCCCTGCCCGACGTGCCCACCATAGAACAAGCCGGCGGCCCTGCCATGAAAGGCTTTGACGCCAGCTCCTGGTTCGGCCTCCTCGCCCCCGCCGGCACGCCACCTGACATTGTGAACCGCATCCAGCAAGAAACTGCCAAAGCGCTGGGCACGCCGGCGATGAAGGAAAAGCTGTTGGTGCAAGGTGCGATCCCCAGCGGCAATACACCAGCGCAGTTCACGGCCTTTATCAACGCCGAGCACAAGAAATGGGCGCAGGTGGTGAAGGCTTCGGGGGCGAAGGTGGATTGAGGGTCCAGAGCCCTTATAAGATATCTCCGCGATTTCAGAGAGTTGAAGGATTACGAACTCTTTGCATTAGGAATTTGCTGGAATAGCAATGGCAAAACCTTGCCATTGCTATTACTTTATACGAGCCAAAACCACCTCAACCATCAATAGCATGCATCGATCAATCAAAATCGCAGCTCACGAAGGACCAATGTGAACGTCACGTTTTGGACGCCCCTTCTTACCGCCCTAGCGACCGTTAGCGCAGCTCTATTGGCTGCAGTGTTTTCGTTTGTAACCTTCACAGTAAACAAGGAACAGAAAACTTCGGAGTTGAGACAAGCTTGGATTGATGGTCTACGTGAAGATGTAGCGAAGTTTTGCGCAGCAGCACAGGCGATGACACGTGTGATTGAAGCTCAGAATACACCCGGCGGCGTCGCGCCTTTCACTGTGGACAAGATCGGTGAAATACGCTTACAGGCAGCCGAAAGCTCTTATCGAATTAGACTCCGGCTAAACCTAGGTGAGCGCCCGCATGAAAGTCTTATGGAGCTTATCGACTCAGCACTGCAGGGTCAGAATGAGCTTATTAGCACGTCCAGCAGAGACTGCTCGCCCGTTCGGGTCATCCTGCAAAAAGTCTCCCTTCATTCCTCAGCAATATTGAAGGATGAGTGGGAGCGAGTCAAAGCCGGTGAGCCACCATTCAAGGAAGCCTTAACCAGAGCCAAACAAGCTATCGACAGTCTTACTATCGTGGTCGGCATACTGGTCTTTGCAGTTTTTGTCTACGGATTAATTTCGATTGCAACGCCAATGAGAGATTTATCCGGGACAAGTTTTAAGTCCACAAAATAGTCAATCATTAGTGCGGCTCCGCTACCTTATCGGTCCAAACTTTAGAGTCAGCACTTAGCGTTGAGGTGTCGGAAAGTTACATTGCGGAATGAGCCTGTTATCAGCGCTTCATCGTTCTGTCATAGATGTGCGGCGGTCGAAGAAGCACTTTTGACTATTCAGCAGGACTTTTCTTTCTTGTGACCGACGCGGCGTGGCGCCTACACGCCCCAGACCACCTCATGCCCCGACTTGAGGTTGCGCTGCAGCATGTCGATAAAAGGCACGGCGCGCTGGCGCAGGCCCAAGCCGTCGCCGGGGACGACGCCGTCTTCGGCGTTGGCATCGTGGGATTCCTCATGGGCGATGGCGGCTTGCAGGGCGGCGATGGCGGCGGGCATCTGGTCGGGCAGGATGATGCCTTTGGGGGCGGGGTCTTTGCCGATGATTTCAAGGACCTTGCGGCCGTTGGCCTCGAGCATGATCACATCGCCGGCGTCTTTGGATTTGAATTTGTAAAGCATGGATGGCTCCTCAAGTTGGACAGACAGGCCATTATGGAAAGTTTTACAGCCCGTGTATGTAGGCAGGCTTCACCTTTTGAGGCCTGAAGGGTCCCAGATGCAGAGCGCGGAAGGCCCGTCCGCCTCAAGCAAAATAGCAACCTATGTTCAATATTGCCACTGTCCCCAAGTCGGCCCGCCAGGCGCTCAGCCAGGATGGCCTGAGCCTGCTCAATCCAGCGGAGCTGACGGCCACGCTGAAACTTGACAACGCTGCCTGGGCACCGGGCTGGTCAGCACTGACGGACTCGTGGAACCGCCTGCCGCCGGACGCTCACCTGAAAGACGGCGGCCACTACCGCAAACGCCGGCACGCCTGCTTTATCCAGGAGTTGCCGACGGGCACCATCACACAGACACCGCATCGCGCGCACTGGCAGCCCACCGACTACAACGCCCTGCACGGCGGCTTTGAACGCTGGTTCGACCCGGTCGAGCCGGCAGTCGCCACTGCGCCGGCATGGACGGACTTGCTGGCCGCGCTGGGACAGCTGTTTGCCCAGGTGCAGCCGGCGGCGCGCTGGCATATTGAGGCGCACCAGTTCCGCATCGACACGGCGGGCGGCGTAGGCCGGCCCACGCCCGAAGGCGCGCACCGCGATGGCGTGGACTTTGTGGTGGTGATGATGGTGGCGCGGCACGGCGTCAAAGGCGGCGAAACCCGGGTGTTTGATGCCAACGGCCCGCACGGCGTGCGCTTTGTCATGCAAGAGCCCCTGACGGCCCTGCTGCTGGACGACGCCCGGGTGATTCACGAGACCACGCCCATCCTGCCGGCCGATGATCGTGCGGGCAGTGGCTTTCGCGACACGCTGGTGCTCACTTACCGTGCAGCCGGCTTTCAGGCGCCCTGAGGCACCGCTGGCGCCCGGCCGCAAGTAGCGCTGTGCATCCATGCCGGGGCGGTAACACCCGTTTTCCGGTGTTGCGAAAACCGCCGGAAAACCCACTTGACGGATTTACTTTAAACCTAAACAATTAAGGTTAAATTTATCCAGAGAGTACGCATTCATGCACATTCTTTGCCTGGGCGGTGGTCCCGCAGGCTTGTATTTCGCCCTGCTGATGAAGCTGCAAAACCCGGCTCACACCGTGACCGTGGTCGAGCGCAACCGGCCTTTTGACACTTTCGGCTGGGGCGTGGTGCTGTCGGACCAGACGCTGGGCAACCTGCGCGTGGCCGATCCGGTCAGCGCGCAGCTGATCGGTGATGCCTTCAACCACTGGGACGACGTGGAGGTGTTCTTCAAGGGCCGCTCGGTTCGCTCGGGCGGTCACGGCTTTTGCGGCATAGGGCGCAAGCGCCTGCTCAACATTCTGCAAGAGCGCTGCATCGCGCTGGGTGTGGACCTGGTGTTTGAAACTGATGTCCAGGACGACCAGGCCATCGCCGCGCAGTACAACGCCGACGTGGTAATTGCCAGCGACGGCCTGAACAGCCGCATACGCAACCGCTACGCAGAGACCTTCAAGCCCGACGTCGAGTTGCGGGCCTGCCGCTTCGTCTGGCTGGGCACGCACAAAACTTTCGACGCTTTCACTTTCGCCTTTGAGCAGACCGAGCACGGCTGGTTTGCCGCACACGCCTACAAGTTTGACGAGAACACCTCGACCTTTATCGTCGAGACGCCTGAAGCCGTCTGGCAGGCCCACGGCCTGGACCAGATGAGCCAGGAAGACGGCATTGCGTTTTGCGAACGCCTGTTCGCAAAATACCTGGACGGCAACCCGCTGATGAACAACGCCACGCACGTGCGCGGCTCGGCGATCTGGATTCGCTTTCCGCGCGTGGTGTGCGAGCGCTGGGTGCATTGGCCCACCGTGCCCGGCCGCAGCGACGAGCCGCCCCTAGCAAGGCCAGTCCCTCTTCGTGAAGAAAGGGGCGGCGAAACGCCGGAGGCACACGCAGTGAGGAGCGTGGGGGCTCCTATTGTGCTGATGGGCGATGCGGCGCACACCGCGCATTTCTCGATCGGCAGCGGCACCAAGCTGGCACTCGAAGATGCGATAGAGCTGACCAACTGCTTTGCGCAACACGGCGATGCCGCCGCAGCGCTGCAAGCTTATGAAGCCCTGCGCTCGGTCGAGGTACTGAAGATCCAGAATGCTGCACGCAATTCGACGGAGTGGTTCGAGAATGTCGACCGCTATAGCGGCATGGAGGCCGAGCAGTTCTTTTATTCGCTGCTCACGCGTTCACAGCGCATCAGCCACGAGAACTTGCGCGTGCGGGATGCCGTCTGGCTACAGGGCTATGAGCAGTGGTTGGCCAAGAGCAATGCTGCGACACGCGTAGCGACGGGCCGTCCCGAGCAAGCGAAGGCCCCCTCGGGGGGCAGCGCAACACACGAAGTGGCAAGCGTGGGGGCTCTATCTTCACCACCGCCCATGTTGCTGCCGCTCAAGGTGCGCGAGCTTTCTTTAAAGAATCGCATCGTCGTCTCACCCATGGCCACCTACAGCGCCGTGGACGGCGTACCGCAAGACTTTCACCTCGTGCACCTGGGCGCGCGCGCACTGGGCGGCGCAGCGCTGGTGTTTGTGGAGATGACAGCCCCGTGCGCCGAAGGCCGCATCACCCCCGGTTGCCCGGGCCTCTGGAACGAAACGCAAGCGAAGGCTTTCAAGCGCATTGTGGATTTCGTACATGCGTCGGGCGCCGGCGCGAAAATCGGCATGCAGCTGGGCCACAGCGGGCCCAAAGGCTCGACGCAAGTCGGCTGGGAGGCGCCCGACGAGCCGCTACCGAGCGGCAACTGGCCGCTGCTGGCAGCCAGTGCGGTGGCTTACGGCCCGACCAACCAGATGCCGAAAGCCATGACGCGCGCCGACATGGACCGCGTCAAGGCAGAGTTCGTGCAGTCCACTCGTTACGCGGCCGAGGCTGGCTTTGACTGGCTGGAGCTGCACTGCGCGCACGGTTACCTGCTGTCGAGTTTCATCACCCCTCTGACCAACCAGCGCACCGACGACTACGGCGGCAACCTGGACAATCGATGCCGCTTTCCGCTGGAAGTGTTTGCCGCCATGCGCGAGGCCTGGCCCGCCGACCGGCCCATGAGCGTGCGGATCTCTGCGCACGACTGGGCGCCCGGCGGCAACACCGCAGACGACGCCGTTGCGATCGCCCGGATGTTCAAGGCTGCGGGCTGCGACTTCATCGACGTCTCGTCAGGCCAGACCACGCGCGCGGCCAAGCCCGTTTACGGCCGTATGTACCAGACGCCGTTTGCCGACCGCATCCGCAACGAGGTCGGCATCCAGACCATTGCGGTGGGGGCGATCTCGGAGGTCGACCATGTCAACAGCATCATCGCGGCCGGGCGCGCCGACCTGTGCGCCATTGCCCGTCCGCATCTGGCCGACCCCGCCTGGACATTGCATGAGGCCGCAAAACTGCAAAGCCGCCACGTGAATTGGCCACAGCCCTACCTGAGCGGCCGCGACCAGCTTTACCGTGAACTTTTCAAGCAAAAAGAGCTTCTAGCCCAATCAAACCGTGCGCCAGCAGCTATCAAATAAATAGCAACCAGATTACCCCAAGGAGACACCCATGGACATGGAAGCAAGAGGCCACAGCGAGCACCCCGAGGCCTTACGGCTTTGGCTGCGCATGCTGACCTGCACGCAGCTGGTCGAAAAGCAGGTGCGCACCCAGCTGCGCGAGCAGTTCGACACGACCTTGCCGCGCTTTGACCTGATGGCCCAACTAGAGCGCAACCCCGAAGGCTTGAAGATGAACGAGTTGTCGCGGCGGATGATGGTGACAGGCGGCAATGTCACCGGCATCACCGACCAGCTGGTGGCCGAGGGTGTGGTGGAGCGTGTGGACGTCGAAGGCGACCGCCGCGCTTACCGGGTGCGTCTGACGGCGCGCGGACGCAAGCTCTTTGACGAAATGGCGAGCGAACACGAGGCCTGGATTGTGGCCGCGTTCGAAGCCCTGTCAGCGCGCGAGGTGGAGTCCTTGCACAAGCTGCTCGGAAAGGTCAAGCAACACCACAACGCCCTTCTGGCCGACAGCAAACTGGAAACGACATGAAACACTACATTGGCCTGGGCAACCCCATGCATGCGCAATTCGATGCGATGGCCCATCACCAGGCAGAGCATTTTTCTTACCGCTTCGACGCCGGTGTGGCAACGCTCATGCTGAATCGGCCGGACCGCAAAAACCCGCTGACCTTTGATTCCTACGCCGAACTGCGCGACCTGTTTCGCACCCTGAACAGCGCGACCGATGTGAAAACTGTGGTCATCACTGGGGCCGGCGGCAACTTTTGCTCGGGTGGCGATGTGCACGAAATCATCGGCCCCCTGACCAAAATGACGATGCCGGAGCTGCTGGAGTTCACGCGCATGACCGGCGACTTGATCAAGGCCATGCGCCTGTGCCCGCAACCCATCATCGCGGCCATCGACGGTATCTGCGCCGGCGCCGGCGCCATGATGGCATTGGCCGCTGACATGCGGCTGGGCACGGCGCAGGCCAAAACGGCGTTTCTGTTCACACGCGTCGGTTTGGCTGGCGCGGATATGGGCGCCTGTGCGCTGCTGCCGCGGCTGATCGGCCAGGGACGTGCGTCGGAGCTGCTTTTCACCGGTCGCACCATGACTGCGCAGGAAGGCCTGCAGTGGGGTTTCTTCAATGCGCTGCACGACCCACAAGATGTACTGGCGCAGGCACAGAAGCTGGCGAAGGACCTTGCCGATGGCCCGACCTTCGCCCATGGCATGACCAAGACCATGCTGCACCAGGAATGGGCCATGACGCTGGACCAGGCCATTGAGGCCGAGGCGCAGGCGCAGGCCATCTGCATGCAGACGCAGGATTTCACGCGTGCGTACGAAGCATTTTCAGCCAGGCAAAAGCCCGTGTTCCAGGGCGATTGAGCCACGCACCACGCCAGCACCCCGCAACAAGCCAAGGACTCTTCACGCATGAGATCGACCACCGCGCACCTGGCCCTGCCCTTTTTTGACGAGGTTCACCGCGACCTGGGCACACGCCTGGCCGAATGGGCGCCACAGCAGCACATCGACGAAAGCGATGACCGCAAGGCCTGTAAGGAGTGGGTGAGCCTGCTGGGCGCCGAGGGCTGGCTGCGCTATTGCGTGCCGTCGGGCCCAGGCGGCGCCTTGGGTGGCGCGCTCGAAAAACTCGACTCGCGGGCGCTGGTGATCCTGCGCGAGACTCTGGCCTTTCATTCGCCGCTGGCGGATTTTGCATTTGCCATGCAGGGCTTGGGCAGCGGCGCCATCACCCTGGCGGGTACGCCGGCGCAGCAGGCGGCCTATTTGCCGCAGGTGGCCAGCGGTAAAAAGATCGCGGCCTTCGCCTTGAGCGAACCCGACGCGGGATCGGACGCCGGTGCCATGGTGACTTCGGCCACCGACACCGGCGAGGGCTGGGCCCTGAACGGCAGCAAGACCTGGATCAGCAACGGCGGCATCGCGGATTTTTACGTGACCTTCGCCAAGACCGATCCGCAGGCCGGCACGCGCGGCATCACGGCCTTCATCGTCGATGCGGAAAACAAGGGTCTGGACAGCAGTGAGCACATCGCCGTGATGGCGCCGCACCCGCTGGCCACGCTGAAGTTCGCGCATTGCAAGTTGCCACAGGATGCCCAGCTCGGCGCGCTGCACGGCGGCTTCAAGCTGGCCATGCAAACACTGGACATCTTCCGCGCCTCCGTCGCCGCCGCAGCGCTGGGTATGGCGCGCCGCGCTCTGGCCGAGGCGGTGCGCTTCTCCAAGGAACGCAAGATGTTTGGCCAGACGCTGGCCGACTTCCAGCTCACGCAAGCCAAGCTCGGCGAAATGGCGGCCCTGGTTGATGCGGCCGCGCTGCTGACCTACCGCGCCGCCTGGATGCGCGACGAGAGCGAACGCCTGGGCAGCGGCGCGCGCATCACGGCGGAAGCGGCCATGGCCAAGATGACAGCCACCGAGAACGCGCAAAGAGTCATCGACATGGCACTGCAAATGCACGGCGGCCTGGGCGTGAAAGTGGGCACCAAGGTAGAAAGCCTGTACCGCGACATCCGCTCGCTGCGCATTTATGAGGGCGCGACGGAAGTGCAGCAACTCATTATTGGAAAGGCCATCCTGCAATCATGAGCACCTCTGTTTTCGACGCCGCCTTTTCACCCGCCGCGGCACCCGTCACTGCACCGTCCGCCCAAGGGGACCGGTTTGTGCACGACCGCCTGCCACCGCCGCAGCAGTTACCCCGCCTGGTGTATCCGCTGCCTGAGTTGTGTATCCCGGCGCAGGTGAATCTGGTGCAGGCCTTGTTTGCCAAAGCCCTTCGTGAGGGCCATGCGGACAGGCCCCTGCTTCGCTCTGACAAACTCAGCCTGAGCTACGCGCAAGCGTTGGCGCATGTCAATCGGGTGGCACAGGTGCTGACCGAAGACTTCGGCCTGCAACCCGGCAACCGGGTACTGCTGCGCGGCGGCAACTCCATCGGTATGGCGCTGGCCTGGCTGGGCGTGGTGCAGGCGGGGCTGGTCGCCGTGGCGTCAATGCCCTTGCTACGGGCCAAGGAGCTTTGCGAAATCATCGAGAAAGCGCAACCGGCGCTGGCCCTGTGCGACGCCAGCTTGCTGGACGAGCTCGAGGCAGCCAGGAGCTTGTGCCCCAGGCTGAAGACCATCGTGCCCTTCAACCTGGTGAATGACCTCACGTCGCTCGAAGCGCTTTCAGCGCCAAAAGACGGCACCTTCGTGTCATGTCCTGTCGCGGCCGACGACGTCGCGTTGATGGCTTTCACGTCCGGCACCACAGGCAAACCCAAGGCCGCCGTACACACCCACCGAGACGTCCTGGCCGCCTGCGAAGCGTGGCCCCGCCATGTCCTGAAGGCACAGCCCGAGGACGTCGTGGTTGGCTCACCGCCTCTGGCTTTCACCTTCGGCCTGGGCGGCATGCTGATATTTCCGATGTGGGCCGGCGCGTCGGTTTACTACCCCTCCATCGGCTATACGCCAGAGGCCATGGTCAAGCTGATCAACCACGTGGGCGCGACGATTTGCTACACCGCGCCCACGTTTTATCGCCAGATGGCGGCGTTTGCCAAGCAGCAGGGGGTGCCCGGGCTGAGGTTGTGCGTGAGCGCCGGCGAGAGCCTGCCCGATGCGACGCGGCAACTGTGGAAGGACGCCACTGGCATCGAAATGATCGACGGCATCGGCGCGACCGAAATGTTCCACATCTTTATCTCGGCAGCGGGGCAGGACGTGCGCCGCGGTGCTATCGGGAAAGTGGTGCCGGGTTACACCGCCAAGGTCGTGGACGATGGCGGCGAAGAGGTGCCCCGGGGCACAATTGGAAAACTGGCCGTAGTGGGGCCTACAGGCTGCCGATATCTCGACGACGCGCGACAGAATAACTACGTCAAAGGAGGCTGGAACTACCCGGGTGATGCCTTCATGCAGGACGCTGACGGCTATTTTTTCTACCAGGCTCGCGCCGACGACATGATCATCACCGCCGGCTACAACGTGGCCGGCCCGGAAGTCGAAGACGCTTTGCTCAAGCACCCGGCCGTAGCCGAGTGCGGCGTAGTAGGTTTGCCGGACGATGAGCGGGGAATGGTCGTCAAGGCCTTTGTCGTGCTCAAGCCCGACCGGCCAGCAGGTGAGGTGATGACAAAGGCCCTGCAGGACCACGTCAAGGCCACGCTCGCGCCTTTCAAATATCCCCGCCAGATCGAATTCGTGGACAAATTGCCACGCACGGAAACCGGCAAACTGCAACGCTTCAAGCTGCGCGAATCATGAAATTCCAGACACGCAAGCAGGTCAGGTTTCATCATTGCGATCCCGCCGGCATTGTTTTTTATCCCCAGTACTTTTACCTGCTGCATGAAGTGCAGGAAGATTTTCTGGCACACATCGGCTTTCCAGAGCATGTCTTGATTGCCGGTGGCATGGGCGTGCCGATTGTCGATTTGAAAGTTGAATTCCTCGGCATGTGCCGGCATGGCGACTCCCTGACGATCACGCTGGAGCTGACGCGCCTGGGCAATGCAAGCCTGGGAATGCAGTACGAGATTCACGGTGATCCGGCCTCACCAGGTGGCGTTAGCGCCATCAAGCTGAGAGCGCACGGCGTGGTGGTCTATTCGGAACTTCCCAACGGCAAGCCGGCGGCCCTGCCCGAGCCGATGCGGGACGCCCTGGCACCTTATTTAAAAGCATCCCAAGGAACCACATGATCAAAAAACTGCAACCACCCGATTGGGCGGAGCCCAAGGGCTATGCCAACGGCATTCTCGCGCGCGGCGCCCTGCTTTTTGTCGGCGGCCAGATCGGCTGGAACGCACAACAGAAATTCGAGAGCGACGATTTCATCGCACAGACGCGTCAGGCGTTGCAAAACATAGCGGCCGTACTGAAAGCGGGCGGTGCCGGGCCTGAGCACATGGTGCGCATGACCTGGTATGTGGTGGACCGCGTCGAATACGTGGCCAGGCTCAAAGAACTTGGAGGCGTTTACCGCGAAATCATGGGAAAGAATTTCCCCGCGATGACCTGCGTCGAGGTTGCGGGGCTGGTAGAAGACCGCGCGCGAATAGAAATTGAAGTGACGGCGGTAGTGCCTGATTGAACTCAGCCGGGGGTTGGCTGCGGTTGCGCCCTACGTCGCAATAGCGCAAGCGCCTCTGTAAGGCACAAAGTAAAACGCCTACATGAAGTAGGCGTTTTGCTAACTAGCTTGGTTAGCTAGGATATTGGTTGCGCGGGCTTTGGGTTATGAGGCTACTCATTGGCATCGGCTCCAACAGATTTCGTCAGTTAGCTACAGGTGCCAAGCGGGGTATTTGGAGCAACGACATCAAAAAATTTCCTTTCAAATCAAGCCTCTTTTGAAGCCCAGGTCAGAATCACCAAACCTCATTTATTAACAACAGAGGCCACTTTATTCCGGGCTTGCGTGAGTTGTCTGTTTTTGATGTGCAAACTAGGCCACCGACAAATACGTTCATATGCGACCCGTTTCCATCAGCCCAGAACCGCCCACCTCGAATCGTTGCTCGCTATATAAGTGAGTCCCGACACAGCACGGCAATCCAACACGTGGATCAAAGAGGCATGAGGCCTTGCCTAGTCCAACAGATTTCCGGTATATTTGAGCGGTGCAAGCTCAAGGCGCTGCACCGGCCAACCGGATGACTCCGCAATTGGCTTTCACGTAAGTGGACGCTCGGTAGCCGGCGTGAAGGTGGCCTGTCAGGTGCGGCATTCTGAATGCTGCCCTGCCCTCAAAGATGCGCGCACGCCATCTCGGCTCTAACAAGAGCCGCACAAACAACCCGACAGGTTGTTGTCACTCAAACCTTTGATCAATGTCGCTGCCCAGCCAGGCTGTTGATATTGCGGCGCCTGTGCGCGCCTAAAACACCCAAATAGCTAGTCCAAACGGCTAGGTGGGTCTTCGCACGTCACCACCGTGCCGGCTTCACGCCATCAAACAGTTCCGGAAATTTCGGCTCCCTCGCCGCGTGCATTGGCACGCCCGTGCGAAGGCTTCTGCACACCCATATTTCAATCCATAAATCATGCATCTCAGTGAACAGGTACCACTTCATGCCCCTTTAATCCTTCTTCCATTGGAGGATGAGACACGTCTTTGGGGCGCCCTGCAGGCAAATTTGGGGATGGATCATCTCAATATTCATGACACTCAGATCTGCCTGCAAAACATCTCAGAGGGCTTGAAACACCTTGCCCCCATAAAGAATGACGCCAAAGGCTGGGCAGACGTCTTCGGCCAACTGCTCGCGCCGGCCTCAATGCAGCATTTCGCACCATCGCCTGCCCCAGCAGTAACCGAGAAACATCCGCTTCTGGAGGTATTGGTCGGCCAACCCTCACCCAGTCGAACCCCGGAGCAACGCAAAAAGTGTCTTGCTATAGGTTCGCTGGCGGTGATGTCAGCCCTATTCCGCCTTCAGAAACTGCCTAGGGCGTTTGCAAAAGGCCTCAAGCAGCTGTTCCGTTCCAGCGACGAAGGCTGGGAAGAGCTCTGCGCAATCAATTTCCTCAACCCGAAGGCCTTAGCTGACTGGCAACCGTCCACCGCGCTGGCCGTGGTGGGGGACTTCAGGGCAATGCTCCTGAATTTGTTGAATGTAGGCGTGCCTGCAGTTTCGAGCTTCCGGACGGCAACTCCGCATTCGAGCAGCCCAACAAACCCGATTTCGCCGGACGGCGCCTCCCCAGTCACGCAACCGCCTGTCACCGCATCGCCGGATGTGGCGAAGCGCGAAGACAACCTTTCCCCGAATTTTGAGTTGTTTGAGCTTCAGAAACAAAGAGGCTGCCAGTCCGATGCGGTGGATGGGTACCGCATCTCTCCCCACTGGATTCGTTTGGACCACAACGAATGTAAAGACGCGCTCCATAAGATCAACTCACACCTCAAGCACGTCCCTGCGGATGAAGGCGGTTGGAGATTGCGAGCCCACGCGGCGGCGCGCTACGTTTCATTTTTTTGTGGCGTGTCGCTCAAAAAGTGCCTGCGCCTTCCTTTGACTCGCAAAGGCTCAATGTGCTTGAACATCGCGCAAGGCGTTATCCGGCGCGACCAACTTGTCATCGCCCCACGAATGGACCGAAAAGATCGCTGCAGGGTCCACGGCCGCTGGTGGCGCACCCGCCTGCCCATGGAGGTCGTTATCGCGCTCCAAGAACTTTGGGCGCGCAATCCGAACGCCAAAACGCTAGGCCAGCTGTTGCAGGGTGAAGGGCTGAACTACGAAACCTGCCAACGCATGTTCAATGCAGGTGGGAATACCTCACATGGGCCGGAAGACACACGGTTCGCCATGAGTCTGAGGCCTTGCCTGTTGGCTCTGGGTATCCATCCGGCCTTGGTCGCGCGCATCACGGGCGACACGATGAGCACTCCCGCTTCGGATTTTTACTATCTCTCGTTCAGCGAGATGGAAATCCATGAGGCCACTTCAATCTTGTACGTTTGGATGGGACTCACCCCGCCGGCAGCGCCTGCCCGGAACCGTCAGATTGGTTCCCCAAAGAGCCTGACGTCTGAAAAGTTCCGGCTCATGATCACCCGGCTTAATCAAAAGGTCAGTGCTGCCCGTAACGAGATTACGTCGAGATCTTCGCTGGACGAGATTCTTGCCTTTCACAACCTCTACACCAAGGCCGTGGCACTTCAGCTGATCTGGGGTGTGGGCGGTCGCGGTGACAGGATCGGCAGCCTGACCTTTGAGCGGGTGTTTGCGAGCGAGTACTACATGGCTTTTGCGGACCGGCGGGTGGACCGCTACTCGCGGCAGCGGATTGTTCCTTCCACCGATTGCCTCACGGCCACAAGAAAACATTACCTGGAACACCTTCGATCACTAAGCGGAAAAATGAAGCACGCAGGCAAGAGTTCGGAGTTCGTCGCTACCCTTCCCAGCGGCCAACGCCCCCACAAGTGTGCGTTCACTATTTTCGAGAAAACAAGCATGGGCTGGGAGCCACGTGAGCTCAGGCGCAGAGATCTGGCAGAACTTGCTGCGGAACTGGGTGCCAGCGACCTGAATATCGCGCGCCACTTCTGGTTTTCTGCACTGGTCCGAGCCCAAACGGCACAGGTAGCGATTGAAGCCCTGTTGGGTCATCACATCAATGGAGCGGAAGCCTTTGGCTTTGCCTCGGGAGTCTCCGTTCGGGAAGTGTGCGCCTATTTACAACCGATTTTGCAGTCATTCCAGGAGGCATTGGGCTTCAAGCCACTGGTAGGGTGTGGCCGCACAGCAGATCGATTTCTGAAATTCCCGGAGCTTTCAGCCAGATCAACGTTACCGCTCTTACCAAGCATGTTGCTCAAACGCAAACTGCAAATCCAGGACTTCCTGGTCCCCGAGGTTCCGAATTACGACCAGGATCCACCCTCCAATAACAAGACGCTCGTGGCCCACAGCCAGCTCATACGCCTGAAGAGGCAGTATCTGACCTGTGATTCAGTGCGCAGGTATCCAGCGGGTGCTCTGCTTTTTTGTCTGATCAGCATGACAGCGGTTCTGACGGAGGACGAGCAGAAGGCCTTGTTCGCTCACGCGCTCGGCGCCGGTTTGGTCGCCATTGACCAACTGGTCGTGGTCGAAGCAAGCAACGGCACCCGCCCTGTCGTTCAGCGTCTGATGGACCGGCACACCACGGCAGCGGCGGACCTGGTCAGGGCGCTTCACCCAACCGGGCAAATACCGTGGAGCGTCGGCCAGAAGCAACTGCACCTGCTGCTTCAGGAACTTGACCCGGCTTGGCCATCCAAAACCTCCGCCGATTCCGCGAAGTTTCTCTCCCGGCTTGCCAGCCACTGGGCTGCTATTGAAATCCCGCCCGGAGCACTTTTTGTGGCCCTGCACAAAGCACCGTTCATTCCCGCTGCCGATCTCGCACGGCTTCACTTCAAACGCCCCTGCTTGGCGACACAGAACCCCTCCCTTCAGAACGTGCACCGCGCCAGCAGGTCTCAGGGTGATTTCTCGGACGTCTTGGCCATCCTGAATCACTGGGGAGATAAAGACTTGCCCCTGGGAGAGGACTTGCGGCGTCGCAAGGGATGCATTAGCGCGTTGTGGGCCTACCTGGAACTGAACCATCCAGACGAAGGGAAGCGGCTTTTTATCGACCTGCTGATCGCCGATCTTTCTCCGGGTGCTCCCTACCGGAACCTGAGCCCTTCAACGCTCCCGGAATACGCCAAAGGATATGCCTGCTTCTTTGCAGCAGTCCAGGACCTGGGTACACCGGAGCTGGACCCCGACACGCTTCTTGGCGTCTACCTCCAGATGGGAGGGAGTCGCGATTTCAGGGAATCGTGCGCGGCACGGTGGCAGATGCTTCACATCTGCGCATTTCTGAATTCCCGTGGATACCATGTGCCGGCTGGTTTCCTGGAAGGCAAAGGCAAGAAGACACCCGCACTGCCTCGGCTTCCTGTCTACACAAGCCACCGGGAATGTGATGCGGCACGGATCACAATGGAGCAGTCATTTGCAGGGAAAGAAGCAACGTACGCCTTCGCCGGTGCCCGGCTTCAATTGCAGCGGACTGTTCCGCTGCGGATCAGCGAAGTCAGGTTCGCCAAGCCGGAAAACCTCGATGGTCGCAACCAGCTCCTGCACATCACCAGCACCGGGCACAACCACCTGAAGTCGATCCACAGCCGTGGAACCGGGATCCTGGGTAAATCTCTCAGTGATGAACTGATGGAATTGCAGCGTCGACGCATGGCGATCAAGATCGACGCCGACATCCTGCTGTTTGCAGATGCGCACCTCGAGAAACCCTATGCCGCATTCGATGCCGTCAGCGCCACGATAAAAAGCACATTGCTCCTGCAGACAGGTCGCCCGGAGTTCCGGGAGCATGACCTTCGGGCCGCGGCCACGACGGACGTGGCATTCAATGTGACGGATGTTCTTGACCGCCTCTGCAAAGGTTTGCTCACTTCCACCATACCGGCTACTGCCAGCCAGCTGACAGCTATGCACGTGCGCTTTGCCAAGGCGTCCCGCTTGGCAAGGCATGCGAGTCCATTGACGACATTGCGGTACTACATGGTGTCAAGTACGCTGGAGCTGGGAGTTCATTGCATCCTCGCCGACGCGGGGCTTCCCATCGGTGGTGCCTACGCGGCGGCAGTCTCGGGAAAGAAGCCTCAGACCATTTACGCGGCAAGCCACCGGGTACGCAAGCGCCCAAAATCGACTTTAACGCCCGGAGTATCAGCTGTTGAGGCTGTTTTTGAAGCGGGTTGGCGAACAGCGCTTTCCAGGTTGCCCTCTATTTCCCTCGGCGAATATCCACCCCCGGACGGCCCACCCACCGAATCAGTCCACAGCAGTGCCCGGCTCACTCAGGCGGTGCTTCTGACAGCGCTGGGAGTACCCGCTCAAGCGGCAGGCGATGCGGCGGAAGTTGCGTTGACTTTGGTAGAACGAGCCGCCGCTGAACTAGCGCGGCGGGCGACGGAGCTCAATGTCAAACTTGCAATGCAAGGCAAGGAACCGCCAAAAGGCATTCCCGACGAAACCCTACGCCTTCTGTTGGCCTTCACGCCAAAATGCGCGAAATGGATCGTGCGCAACCGACCCATCCTTCACAACGTGAGTCTCGCGCTCCTGGGGAGCCTGGATAAAACTGGCTCCAAGCTAACGCTCCGTAGTGAGCAGCAGCTTGTCAAGCTGCTGCCAATCCTCGGAACAATGCGGGAGATGGGCCTTCAACCGGTTTTCCGCCCAGGCGTGGGGATTTTCATCGGGCAGCTTCCCGGCCTTGATACGGCCTTGCGGGAATCCCCCGTACATGTCCACTCAGCCAATACCCGCATGCCATGTTTTGGCACCGTGGGTTTTCTGCTTCAGGACCAATCGACCGACCCCGAAAGTTGCGCGCCCCGCCCCCGCGCACTGTCTCCAGCCAGAAGCAAGCCGCATATCTCACCCGAAAAAGCGTCGCCTCGAAGTTACGGACTCGCGGGTCAGCTTGCCATTGCCGGTCTGCTCGTTGGTCTCACCGCCTGAACAATTTTTGACAACGGAATCAGAACAATGAAAAAACCAAATCTTCCACAGTACATCCGCAGCATGCTCGCGCAAGGCCAGATGGTGCAAGTGGCCGCAGAAACAAGGCGCAACGACGGCCCAACATGGACGCTGCGTGAGCAGCAGCACGCCGAGGAGGTCATTCGGGAACTGAGGATGAAAAGCACCCATGACCAGAAGGATCAACTGTTAATCACTGCCATCAACCCTGACAACGGAAAAATTGGACTCTTTGAAATTGTGAAGCCACAGCCTTCCCTGGCATTCGAAGCAGGCGGTACACACGAAGCCGACCCGCTCAGTGTGGCAGGCGAACTGGCACGAATTCATGCGGAAAAGCAGTATCGGGCCGGTCGTGCCGCGGAAGACATTGTTGCCAGTATCGGGAAAAGCACCATCAAATACTACGAGGACTTGGCGGGAGGTATTAAAAACGGCGCTTCGCTTGAAACTGTAATGTCGATGGTTGCGCAAGCTGGTTCGCCCCCCTTGGAAATTGAAACCCTGAGCGGGCGCTACACCCTGGGTGGTACAGAGAACCTCCGGAAGACACTGCCTTGCAGGGACACCTACCGGGTTGACGCCGACATCCGGGAGATCGATGACGACGGACGGCCGAATGGAACCATTCTCTTCAAGATAAAATCTGCGCAATCCTCAGCGACTGAACTGCCCCCAGTGCTCAGATCAAAGTCGAGGATTCGAGCCAGTTTGCAAACCGCTGCGAATGCGAAGACATTGGCGCTCCTCCACTTTGCGAAATTTCATCAAGTTTATGTGCAGCTAGAATTGCAAATGGAATACCAAATTGCGGACCGAGGCTGGAATATCTGCGTTATTCAACTGATTGATGAGAGCGGACTATTGGCGAAGGATCGTCCAGCCCAGCTTGTTCTGAGCGAATTTTGGTGAGCCTCGGCGGAGGGGGCGACTTGGAACTGTCTACCGGCGCGGTCACCGTCGGTTCAAATCACATTTGACGTAACGGTTGCGGCAAGGCCATTCTATTTCCGTACAGGGTTAAGACGAGTCAAAATACCACCATGTCGTCCGGCGCCCAAATCACCCGCATGCTCAATCCTTGTGCTTCGCAGGCAGATCATGGCTGTGTAGCCAGCCCTGTGTTGACAAATACACTTACAGGGGATGGATTCACGGATTTGCGTCGCCTTATGGGCCAAACATGTGCGGTAAAGAAGTTCAACTTCACAACCGCTTTGGTAGTTGGGCTGGATGGTCTAAGTTATCAAAGGCGATATTGCTACGAGCATCGGGCAGACGCACAGACTGCTCTTCAAGCGTGGGATGGTCGCGGACATCCATCTGGCCCGTGGATCAAGTGCAAAGGTGCAGGAATCGACCTTTTGAATCCTGACTTCGTCTGAGCACCCAATTTGCAACCATGGCTGTCCTAACTTCGCAGCAATTCCCGCTTGCATCGCCTGGTATCCAGCGACGGGGGCGGCAGTTCCTTAATGCGATAAGCCCTGTAAATGGGAAACCGGGCTGGCACATCCTTCGGATACATGCATGGACATGCCCATTGAGCACGAAATGCTAGAACCTGTCCCGGTGGGGTAGCTGATGGTCTTCAGGCGGTTCAGGCTGTCCCAGCTGTACTGGGTCTGCTTGCCGCGGGCGTCGGTCTTGGTCAGGACGTTGCCGTTGGCGTCATAGGTGTACTGGCTGGCGCCGGTATCGGCCTTCAGGCGGATAGGGACGACATTCAGCCTCAATCTTCGACAGCAGTGGCAGGGAGGTGCTGTCGAAATGACCGCTCCTGTAACCCCTTCAAAAGAAAGGACGACATCCTCACCTTGTGCAATTTTTGGCGCGATCAACTCGTAAATTACTTCGCCATCGGAGTAAGTCGAGCAGTAATTATTTTGATTACCTTTGGTGCAAAAGCTGGCATGCGCCTGTATTACCGGCGGAGAAGCAATCCACCTACAAGTATTGCGTTGCGTTTATTTCGATTAATGCTAATATTGCGACTAGACCCGATAAGAGGTCTTTAGCAAACCTAGGCAACACGGAGAGAAAACTATGACGCAACACGTACTCGACCCGGCAAGCGACGCCGAAGCCGAGATGGCGGCAGTGGCGAATGCTTGTTTGATGACCGCACTGGATCACTCTCGTGCAGAACACATAAAGATAACTCTTGAATTTGATGACGGGAAGGGCGAACCCCCAGTTCTGCACCTGCCACCTAGGGCTCTGCGATTTTTCACAGAGGTCCTAAGACAGATGGCGAAGCGCGAACCTATGGTTCTGATGCCTCAGAAAGCTGAGCTGACGACCCAAGAGGCCGCGGCATTCCTAAATGTTTCGCGTCCCTTTGTTATCAAAGAGATCGAAGCACAACGCTTGGGCTGCCGCATGGTGAACAAACACCGACGGATCGAGTTTGAAGAGCTCGTGAGGTACCAGGCACAAGAGAAAGAAAACGCCGCAAACGCGCTCAGAGATGTGAGTCGGTTTACGCGGGAGATTGGTCAGGAGCTTTGATATGGCAGGAGCAGCACGTTACACAGCTATCTTGGATGCAAATGTTTTGTATCCAGCTTTTTTGCGGGACGTGCTGCTCAGCCTAGCCCATGCCGATTTGTACAACGCCAAGTGGACGGCGACTATCGAAGATGAGTGGACCAGGTCGCTTCTAGTGAACTACCCCGGAACAGAGCAGGCGATTGCAAGGACGGCCGACGCAATGCGTCGGTCCATCCCCGACTGCATGGTGACCGGTTACGAACCTCTGATCGGATGTATGAATCTGTCGGATCCTGATGACCGTCATGTATTGGCGGCGGCCGTGGTTGGCCATGCCGACGTCATAGTCACTCTGAACAGAAAAGACTTTCCCCCGATCGCGCTGGCGCCTTTCGACATCGAACTTCAGACGCCAGATGAGTTCATCGTGAATCAGATCACGCTCGGCAAAATCCGGGCTTTGACTGCCATCAAGCAAATGCGGGAACGATGGGACAACCCTGCGTACACCCCGGAAGCTCTTATTGAGCTCTTCGACAAGCGCGGCCTTGGCATGTCGGCAGCGTCTCTGGCCGACGCGGTTCATCTTCTATAGGCCTACGACGAGAATATCTTGCGCAGGTACCGGCACACCCGGTTGTCCTGGCGAGTATTGGTCTACCGTCTATTTACAGCAGGCGCGGCGTTCCCACTTGTCTTTTGCTTTGGCGTCGGTCACGGTCTGCCACTGCATGTTGCTGGGCGCGTCCGCGCCGCCACAGGCCAAAGGGTTGATGTGATCGATCACATATCCTGGGCACGCCCCTTCACCCTGCCGTTGGTTGGGCAGGGCTGCTGGTGCTTGAACTCTGATCGTGCCGTGTAGCTGCGATGTATCTTGGTCTCTGCGCCCGTCGAATATCGAGAAAGCCTAGGATTTGCAACATAAACCAGTCCAAGATTTACGCCGCACCCCCGGGGGTCAATTTTCGGTCGGCGCCAACAGCAGATTGTGCTGACAAACAAGTCGTCCTCGGATGTATTCGTGCAACACGGAACGAATCAGTTCATTGAAGGACGCAGCAATAATGCGCCCGCTGTTTTTCCGGCCTCCAACAAGCGGTGTGCATCTGCCGCCTGGTTCAACGGCAACACCCGATCAATGTGCACCCGCAGGCCTTGACCTAATCGTGCCAGCACATCTGCAGCGGCAGCCTGATATCGGTCGTTGTCGGCCATAAACCGCATGACACTCGGATATGCCAGCGAAAGTGAGCGGGTTGCAAGTAGGGATTGATCGAGCAGCGTCTGCGCACCTGCTACCTGGCCAATGCTGGCCACGGTGCCGCAAGTACGAGTGACCGTAAAACTATCTTGTAGAGTTTGCCCGCCAATGCCATCAATCGCGTATTCCACACCCTTGCCGCGCGTGGCTGCCAGTACTGCGTCTACCCATGGTTGTTCACGGTACACAATGGCTTGATCCAGCCCATGTGCCAGCGCCAGTTCGGCCTTGGCTGCGCTGCCCACGGTACCGATCACCGTGGCACCCAGCGATTTGGCCCACTGCACCAGAATCAACCCTAGGCCGCCCGCTGCGGCATGCACCAGTACCGTATCTCCGGACTGCACAGGGCGCACATGAGCAAACAACATATGCGCGGTAATGCCCCTCATAAAAGCCGCTGTAGCGATGTCGGCATCCAGATGCTCAGACAGTCGCACTGCCAAGGCAGCAGGCAGGTTTCGAACGCTGGCGTAAGCCCCAGGCAGACCCGCGTAGACCACCCGATCTCCTGGTTGCCAGTCTTCAACACCCTCGCCCACTGCTTCGACAACGCCGCTGCCTTCTACGCCGGGCACACCCGGTAATACGGGCAGCGGGTAGATGCCGCGCCGGTGGTAGATATCCACATAGTTCACGCCAATGGCACGATGGCGTACGCGGATTTCTCCGGCTCCTGGCGCTGGAACGGCACGCTCATCAATATGCAGGACATCGGCCTCGCCGTATTGGGAGACTAGGATTCGGGTTATGGCTTGGGACAAATTCGCATTCATGGTGTTGCACTCCGTTGGATGGGTTTACAAACACAATGTAGTCCGTGCAGAATCAACCCGCAATTCCAAATAAATATACATCCACTGTGCAAAAACACCCAGATCATTTTCCTGGCAACCCCAACTTGCAGTGGGATGACATCCGCCATTTTTTGGCACTAGCTCAGCAAGGAAGCCTATCTGGCGCTGCGCGCCAGTTACGGGTAGAGCACTCCACCATAGCGCGACGCGTACGGTCGCTGGAAGACGCCCTTGCAGTACGGTTGTTTGAGCGTCTGCCGCACGGCTGGCAACTGACGCCAGAGGGAGAAACCTTGGTGCGGCACGCACAGGCCCTGGAGCACGAAGCACTGACGTTTACCCGGGTCGCGTTGGGTGTCGGGGCGCTGCAAGGAACCGTGCGCCTAGCCGCACCGCCGGCATTGGTCAGTCATCGACTGGTTTCGGGTCTGGCTCCGTTACGACAGGCATGGCCCGGCATTGATCTGGATATCCTCAGCGACACCCGCGAAGCCAACCTGGCACGCCATGAAGCCGATTTGGCATTGCGGCTGTCACGCCCCACCGCACCCGGGCTGGCCGTGCGTGCGTTGGGGGAAGTTGATTTCGGACTGTATGCCACCCCGGAAGTCGCGGCCATGTCTGCAGACACTTGGCAGTTCCTAGGTTACGACGATGACTTGCGCGAAGCACCACAACAGCAGTGGTTGGAAAAAATAGCCAAAGGTCGGCGTTTTGCGTTGCGCTGCAATGATCTGGTTGCACTTTATCAAGCGACGCGCGCAGGCCTAGGTGTCGCAGTATTGCCGCATTTTCTGGCTGTTGAAGACCCGGCGCTGATCGTTCTTGCCGATCCACCCTGCCCGGTCAGTCGCACGCTCTGGCTGGTAATGCACCCCGATGTACGTCGCTCCCCGCGTGTGCGCGCAGTGGCGGATGCATTAATTGAGTTGTTCCCAGCTGGGCAGCCCATCCGCTAAATGCAGCGTTCTACTTCCGCTATCGCAGCACATGCGACAGTCAATTCATGGCACATTTCGGACAATTGGGCGCACCAGGTGCTTTCAAGTTATATTGCCTGATGTTCGGGCACTGATGGCTTGGGCCAAAAGCATAAGGAATATAAAAGCATGCAATTTGGATACAACGGACTTATTGGTGTGCTGGTGCTCGCTGGCGACATTTGGGCCATTCTCAATATTTTTCAAAGCTCTGTCTCCAACGAGAAAAAATTGATTTGGATTCTCGCTGTAGTTTTCCTACCCGTTCTGGGTCTGATATTGTGGTTTTTCCTCGGACCACGCAACGGCAGGTCAAGTTAGCGACTATTGGTGCATAGGGGCCATCGCTCCTCGGTCGCCGGTTACTTGTACGTTAAACCTTGTCCGGCTGCGTCGGATGGAATGGCTGCTTTCGCAGCTGGGCTACGTCCGCTATCGCAGCAAATGCGACAGTCAATCCAGGCAGGAAGCCGTCGTTCAGGTGGCTATCTCAACGCGCAGCAAAGGCTCCTACAGCCGTGCACTCTCCCGATTCTGAAGCAACGAGCGCTTGGCCTATTCAATCACCTCAGCCAAGAGCACGGTGGTGACCACGAACAAGCCCTTTGCCGAATGGGGCGAGGTGTTCCTCAGTGCGGCCTGCGTCGTCTCGTCGATCGACCGGCTGATGCATCGCGCCGAGCTGGTGCGCATCGAGGGCAAGTCGTACCGGTAGAAGGAGGCCGACGAACGAGAGGTCGCACGCAAGGCCGAGCGCGCGGCTCGCAAGACATCGTCGCGTTCGCGCAATGCCGCGCCGTGAGTCAGTCACCATCGTTCGCCGTGCTGGCCCCTCTTCGGCAGCAACTCAGCGCGCGCCGTTGTCGGCCTGACTTGCCCGATGATAGTGTCTGCGCGCCTTGGCCCGATTTCCACACGACGCCATCGAGCACCAGCGTCGGTTGCCGCTTTTGCTGTCGTCCAAAAAAAGATACCTGCACTCGTCGTTGGCGCAGCGCTTCACGCTCGACAATTTGTCGCTCACCAGCAGATCGGTGGCGGACCACAGAATCGGGCTGAGCAGGTCGTTAAGCCTGCAATGAGTCGGATCGAGCGCCCACCAATAGCAGCCCTTGGCGCGTGTCAAGTGGACGCGTGGCGCTGCCCCCCGTAGCAGGCTGCTGACCACTGCCAATTGTTCGGCATCCGGTTCGCGACGTTCCGCATGATCGACCAGGACAGCGTAAAGCCCTTCCCTCAAGTTCAGGGCGGCATCAAATGCCTGGCGCTCCTTCATCTTGTCGGAGAGGTACCCCGTCCTGAAGAGATCGACCAGCGTCTTCGGTACATGCGACGACCTCTCGCACCACCCGAGCACGTCTTCGAGTGTTTTCAGGTCATCGGTCGGATCCTTACGTCCGCGCCAGTAGAGCGTATTGGCGAAGTCGATACATCGAGTCAGCGGCGGCGGAGCGATCAGCAGCATTTGACGGTCATTCGGGCTCGAATCATGTCCCTATTCTATCTAACCCCTATGCCGGTTGACTTTCGCCACCGAGGATGTCAGAATAATAACCATCATGATGGTTATCATCATGCTTTTCAACCCCAGGAGAACGCAACGTGATCGACCATCTCTCTTTTGGTGTGACCGACATCGCCCGCAGCCGCCTTTTCTATGACGGAGCGCTCGGCGCGTTGGGCTATCGAATGCTTTCAGGCGACGACAGAGCGCTAGGCTATGGTGCTGACGAGCCCGTACTCTGGCTGTACAAAACGTCGCGCGCGGTCCAGTCCGGTCCCGAGTCCGGATTGCACGTCGCTTTCAAAGCGGCGGATCGCGATGCCGTTGCTGCCTTTCACCGTCAGGCGCTACAGCTTGGAGGCCATGACAACGGAGTGCCTGGATTGAGGAGCTCCTACGGACCCTCGTACTACGCGGCGTTCGCGATCGATCCCGATGGCTACCGGCTGGAAGCGCATTGCGAACTTGCAAAGGCAACACCGTGACGACTGCCACGGCCACCACCCGCGCCGTACGGACCGGGACCCGTCGCGACATCAGCATCGGAGTGGGATGGGGATTGCTCGTCGTGCTGATATGGGCCACTTGGGTGGTGTCGTCACGCGCCGGGGTGAAGTCCAGTCTGAGGCCGCTGGATATCGCTTTCATCCGCTACGCGTGCGCTTCTATCCTTTTGCTGCCCGTGGCCTTGCGGAAGAGCCTGCCGTTGGTTATCAGAAGCGTGCCAACGACGCTCGCGATCGTGGCGGGGGCCGGCGCCCCGTTTCTGCTCGTCAGCGTGACCGGAATGAAGTTCGCGCCTGCATCACACATCGCCTCGGTGATGATTGGGAGCATGCCGTTCTTCGTGGCTCTTTTGGCGGTGGTCATACTTGGTGAGCGTCTGCGGCCGATCCAATGGGCGGGGTTTGCCGTGGTGGTCGTGGGTCTCTCCATCATCAACGCGTCCGGCCTGTCCGATGGCAACTCGGACTCATGGCGCGGGCAAGTGCTGTTTTTGCTCGCGGCTGCGATGTGGGCTGTCTATACGATTGCCATACGCGCTGCGAAAGTAACGGCACTTCATTCCGCGTTTGCTGTCAATGCGTGGTCGTTGATTCTCGTCACGATCGCCTATGGCGCACTCGGACGCCCCGACTTTGCATCAATGCGCTGGAGCGATGTCTGCATCCAAGCTGCGGCGCAGACCGTGTCCGCAGTGGTGGGACTCTATGCGTTTGGCGAATCGGTGCGGCGATTGGGGGCGGCGCGGGCGGCGGTGATCAGCGCGCTCACGCCCGGCATCGCGACGTTGTTGGCCATACCGATGCTGGGAGAGCATCCATCTGGGATGAGCCTTGCCGGAATCGCAGTGATCACCGTCGGTGTGGCGTGGGCAAGCGTCTGGCCTAAAAAGCCCTGACAGGCTGGACGACTGGTTGCGCGACCACCATCGGCGAATATCGTACGGTGCTGGCGGTGACTCAATCGTAGTCGGCGCACTAGTCCCGTCAGCCGATCACTCTCTCCTACCCACGCAATGGAGTCTGTGCAATGGATGTTCTGGAACCGCGTACCGAAGACCCGGCCGGCCTGGAGTCAGGGCGATCGCTGCAGGATATTCTGAAGGTCTAATGCTTCGGTTGCGGCGCCCTGAACGAGCGCGGACTGAAGGTCAAGAGTCGGTGGGCGGGCGATCGGCTCGTCTGCCATTGGCAACCCGAGGCTCACCACATCGGCTATGCGGGCCTAGAAAAATCACTTACGCGTATCCCCTCCAAATCGTCCACTAAAGGTGCTGGAGACGAACTTCGCATGACCTATTGCGACAAAACCCCGCCCGTGCTTAGATCAAGTTAGTTAGAGCAGGTGAGCTGCAGAGACTGGATGTTGCCACCGAAGCCAAGCTTCTTGATTAAGCCAGCTTCCTTGCTGTTGGCAGGAAAGTCAATCGATTTGTCCTTGAACATCTGGTGCTCGTAGATTTTGAGCATAGTCTTGGGGCCTGTGACGAGGCTGTCGATGCTCCGCTTCAGTTGTTTGCCGCTGCCTTTGTCCATGCTGTCTATTGAAGCGGGGCCTACCACTGTAAGCATGTCGCCCTTGAAGTTTCGTTCGTCGTAAAACTGAGCCCAGCAGCCGGCATCAAGCGCGCGGTTGGAAACTTCAACGGGCACAAGCAGTATCACCGGTGCTGGCTGATTCCCCGCAGCAGCGGCAGGCGTGGTGGAGGCGGTAGCGGTTTGGGCAAATCCATTGGCTGCGCTCAAGCCAAGTAATCCAGCCAGCAGCAAGGGGGTAAAGGTTTTCATCATGGAGACTCCTGGGTGTTATTCCAAAGCTGCGCGGTTGCGTAGCTCAAGCCTTTCAAGTTAACACTTCGTGTAGATTGCTAGCGTAGGAAACTGGCGCAAAGTTGAGGCAGTTCATATCCCGATCTAGGGCTTCACCGGATAGGGCCTACCCTTAAGCTCAACAGCAGCCCCGCAGTAAGGAGAGATTTTCGGGCCACGCTATCGGTCTGGCGGCCTAACCGAGAAAAATCGCTATCCGAAAAAGCGGCACCAACACTGTCACTCGGGGTGTCAATGCGAGCACTACGGGTCGAGTGAATGTTAGTGCCTACACCTATAACCAACAAGGCAACCCGGTCAGACGGGAGTCCTGCGGTATTTACAAACACAAATGTCCGCTTGGATGCGCACATGACAATATGTGGGCTGTGGCTGATTATGGTGATAGATGAGGGTGAGATACTGGGACTGAGGCGACTCAATTCTTGCCTCCCTTACTCATAGCTTCCGCATGTCTGAGCCAATACCCGTCAACCCCTCTCCAACAAACACCGCTGTCGAAGGAATTCGACCGGTATTTTTTGACCCCACCAAAAAGCGCTGGCCACGTTTGCGACTGGGTATGACCTTCGTCGGCATCACGCTTTCCCTGTTGTTGGGCGCGCTCATGCTCAGCATTCTCGCCACGCCAGTGCTGCCGGCGCTGCATCTGCCGGCTGTCAGTTTCCTACCCCACGGTGCGCACGCTATTCCGGAGGTTCCAGCGCTCGCGCTCGAGCGCCCTATGACCAGCCGCGAACGTGCTTTGCATAGCGACGAAGTCAAAATCGCACACGAGCGCGAACGCAGCCTGCGCCAGCTTCAGGAGCGGCCGCACAAACAAGCTCCCGGATCGGAGAGCCGTCCGCTTGCTATCGGCTTCTTTGTCAACTGGGATGACGCCAGTATGAGCTCGCTCAAGGAGAACCTGGGGAGCCTGGACACCGTGATTGCTGAATGGCTGCATCTGTCCGCCGAGGACGGCACCATTCGCGAAGACGATCCGACCCGTACGGCGACCGTCACCAAATATATCCGTGACCGCCGTCCTGATATCGCGCTGGTGCCGTTGATCAACAACTGGAACGGCAAGAGCTGGGAAGGGGCCAAATTGACGCGGATGCTGGCTAACCCGGTGGCCCGCAAGCACGCCATAGCCCAGCTGCTGACTTTCGTTGAAAGCCATAACTACACTGGCATCAGCATCGACTTCGAAAGCGTTGCACCTAAGGCGCAGCCTGACTACCAGCGTTTTATTGCCGAGCTTTATGCGGTGATGCACCCAAAGAATCTCACCGTCTCGGTTAACGTGCCAGCTGACGACGCCAGCTTCGGCTACCGCCGCTTGGTTGACAACGCCGACTACCTGATCCTGATGGCCTACGATGAACACTGGGCTGACGGAAAGCCAGGGCCAATTGCCAGCCTGCCGTGGTTCGCCAACGTGCTGCGCGAACGTCAGCGTGACATTCCCGCCAGGAAGATGGTTGTCGCCATTGGCAACTACGCCTACGACTGGGGGCCGTCTGGCCAACCGGCCGAGGAACGCACCTTCGAAGAAGCGATGCTCACCGCCAAGGAATCGGAAAGCAAGTTGAAACTTGAGCCGAATTCCCTGAATTCGACATTTGACTATGTCGATGACGACAACCGTACCCGTCACGTCTGGCTTCTCGATGCAGTGAGCGCGTTCAACCAGTTTGTGGCTATTCGTTCTGCACAGCCGCTAGGTGTCGCCTTGTGGCGGCTCGGAGGTGAAGACCCCGCCATCTGGAAGATATTCGGCAAGGAAGGCGCGTTAGATGCCGCCCGCGCCGCGCAACTTTCCGACATCCGTTTCGCCTACGGCGTCGACTACGAAGGCAAGGGTGAAGTTCTTGACATCACTGCGCAGCCGCAGGTTGGCAGCCGTGTGATCGAATTTGACCCGCAGCGCGGCTTAATTTCGGCTGCACGCTTCACCGCGTTTCCCTCGCCTTACGTCATCACCCGCCGGGGTGCAGTTGACCACAAGATCGCACTCACGTTTGACGACGGCCCTGACCCTGTTTTCACCCCACGCATTCTTGACGCCTTACGCGAAGCCAAGGTGCCGGGGACTTTCTTCATCATCGGGTCAAACGCTCAGAAGCATCCAGAATTGCTGCGCCAGATGGTGAGTGATGGGCACGAAATCGGCAACCACACCTTTACCCACCCTAATATTTCGTCCATCTCCCCAAGGCAATTTCAACTCGAGCTCTCGGCGACGCAACACCTGTTGGCCAGCGAAGTGGGCCGCTATTCCATCCTCTTTCGTGCGCCCTACGGTGTCGATGCCGAACCCGAGACCATCGACCAGGTCCGCCCGCTGGAATTTGCCGCCAAGCAAGGCTATGTCAGCGTGGGCATGCAGATCGACCCGAATGACTGGCAGCGTCCGGGCACCGACCAGATTGTGCAAAGCGTTGTCGATGGAGCCGAAAGAGGCGATGGCAATATTGTTCTCCTGCACGACTCTGGTGGAGACCGAACGCAAACCATCGCAGCCATACCGCGTATCGTCGAAGAACTGCGCAAGCGTGGGTTTGAATTTGTCAGCGTTGCTCAATTGCTCGGGCGCAGCCGCGACGACATCATGCCCCTTGTCTCGCGTGACAACCAACAGCGAATATGGTTAGACGGCGCCGGTTTCACCTTGATCAACTGGGCTGAAACCGCCATCAATTGGATCTTTCTTCTTGGCATCATTCTGGGTATTGCCCGGTTGCTGTTTGTGGGCACCTTGGCCGTTTACCAGCACTGGCGCGAGCGCAATGCCGTCTTCGACCCCACTTATTCGCCATCGGTCGCCGTCATCGTTCCGGCCTTCAACGAAGAAAAGGTGATCGTCCAGACCATTGCATCGCTGCTCGCCAGCGACATATCCCGCGAGTTCGAGATCATCGTCGTCGACGACGGCTCCACAGATGGAACCTACAGCGTCGTTAGCCAAGCTTTTGCCAAGGATATGCGCGTGCGCGTCTTCACCAAGGAAAACGGCGGCAAGCCTGCCGCACTCAACTTCGGCCTGACGAAGACGCAGGCTGAAGTCATCGTCGCCCTGGATGCCGACACCGTTTTCACAAAGGACACCATCGTCAAACTTGTGCGTCACTTTAGTGATCCGCTGATCGGCGCCGTCGCTGGCAATGCCAAGGTCGGCAACCGTATCAATCTGCTCACCCGTTGGCAGGCGCTCGAATACATCACCAGCCAGAATCTCGACCGCCGGGCTTTTGACGTGCTCAATTGCATCACGGTGGTCCCTGGAGCGGTCGGAGCATGGCGGCGCGAACTTGTCGAGCGCGCCGGGGGCTTTAACCGCTATACGCTTGCCGAAGATGCCGACCTGACCCTGGCGATCCGCAAACTCGGCTACACCATCGCCTACGAAGACGAAGCCATTGCCCTCACCGAAGCGCCGGACACGGTGCGCGGTTTCCTCGGCCAGCGCTACCGCTGGATGTACGGCACGATGCAAGCCGCCTGGAAACACCGGGACGTGCTGTTTCGTCCTCGCTATGGCGCGCTCGGCTTTGTGGCCCTGCCAAACGTCATCATCTTTCAGATTCTGTTCCCGCTGGTATCGCCTGTCATGGATTTATTGTTGGTCGGCTCTCTTGGGTCGGCCGCCTTTAACCACTGGCAGCATCCGGAAGAATTCTCGCCGGAGAACCTTTGGCGCGTACTTTTCTACTACGCCCTGTTCGTCACCATCGATTACTTGGCCGCCATCCTCGCCTTCGCGCTCGAACGCAAGGAAAGCTGGTGGCTGTTGATCTGGCTGTTCTGGCAGCGTTTCTTTTATCGTCAACTGATGTACTACGTGGCCATCAAGGCGACCTTCGCGTCGCTTAAAGGTGCACTCGTAGGCTGGGGAAGCCTGGAGCGCAAGGCTACGGTGCAGTCGGGGGCGTAGTTTGCGGATGCTTGAAGGAAGGGTTGGAACGCATCAGTGACACGAAACCTCGAATTCCACTTCGGCGAACCGTCCATGGCGGATAACGATGCACTCTTTAATGTGGCGCGGAATGGTCCGGCTTAGCTGGGCATGCACCCCATAGCGGCAGACTAGCGAAAACGGCCCCTTGCTGCGGTGATTGGCTATTCGGAAGATACTCGAAACCGACAACTGGTCGTCGTTGAGTTGTTTCTCGCCGTCTGGGTCGAGGGTTGCCTCAAGGTGGCCGTCCACCGCGTATTCAATATCTGAACCTGTGAGTCGCAGTGGCTGGTTGCTGTACACGAGCCACCCGACATGCGCCGCTTTGTCGACTTGAGTAACCATCACGGGGGGACAGTTCAGGCGCTCAAATTTATTCGCGTAAGTGACAGACGAACTGGCCAAGCAAGCTGCTCCAGCAAATGCGATCAACCCTTTCCCGAGTTGTAGCAGTCGAGCGCGGCCTTGCATTCAATACTCTTTAATATCACCCACAATTCGCACGCTGCGAAAATGTAGCGAAGTAGCCAGGTGTCTTTGCGTATCCGTGTCTGTCAACATCTGAGAGCCCCGCCGTGCAGATAGTAGTTATCAAACTCTGTCTGCTCCACTTGAGTGAAACCATTCTTTTTATAAAACTGGTTTGACCGACTTCCCCGAAGCGCGCCAACCTTCACCGCAAGGGCTTGCTCAGCGGCCTCCCCAAATACTACGTGAAGCACAGCTGCTCCTATTCCTCGACTTTGAAACTGAGGCCGGACGTAAAGATGGTCAAGCAAAAGCGCCCCCTCGATGGGCTTCAGCACGAAGAAGCCAACTCGTATTCCACCCAGCTCAATGTGCCGAGTGCGTGACGGTTCGAAGCTCGAGAGGAAACGCTCGCGAGCACGCGCCGGTTCGAATCGCCCAATACTCTCCAGGCTTTCGCGCATGGCATCGATCCTAAGCGCCACCAGTTCCTCGCCATCATCCGACGAGGCTTGAGTCAATGAGATGGAGTGATCGAACGACGACACGTTTTCAGGGACTCTACGTTGGAAATAATCGGAACGCAATAGATGCAGCAAGCTGAAGCTTTGAGTTGCGTGTCCACGCAGAGCGCCAAGTTAAACGCATGGTGCTAACCAAACAGCGAATTGCTAATGAATGCGACAAGAAGGAGCGTTCCCCATAGGGACAATGTGACGCCGATTCTTCGCGGTTGTTCAGTACCCCACAAGTGCCCGAACAGAACAGCGACGCGCGCACTTCCCAAGACGAGACCAACGACACCCGCGAAGACCACTACTGCCATGCCCCAAACATGGAAGGTACCAAACACGCCGAGCAATTCTAGTCCCCGACCCCGGCTTAAGACCGCAAGGCTGACGGGCACAACTAAAGCCATAACCGCCATGATGAGAGCGGAGAGAACCCCCGCAATCAAGCGATCCCCAACTGAAACGTCTGTGCTCATTTGGTGAGAACGTGGATGGCGAAACGTCACTAAAAGCTACCGCACGGCACCCACATGCTGATCACCACTCGGCCAGACACTTATCGCGTGACGACAAGAGCCGGTGCACTACTCCCCGTTGCACGCTCAAGGGTCATCTTCTGCATCGCGATATTCGTCACACTTTGGTCTTTCATTACCGGATATGCGCTCTTGAATTGAGCAACGTCACTTCCATAATCATCCCTTAGGGAAACTCTCAAGGTTCCCTAACTGAAGCCCGTAACGGCCTGATCGATCAGAGGTGTTGCAAAGCCGCTTGCCTGATCATCCTTGGTAGTTTTGGCCGTATTGACCATATCAATATGGCCAAGATAAAGAACTGTCTTTGGAGGCACAACGAAAGGTGCGTTCACAGCAAAGTCAATAGCTCCTCTGATGGGAAAAGTCCCGGCGGTGCTGAAGAGTCTGCTCACGGCGTATGAGCCTGGTGGCACCTGGACGTGAACGAGGACCGAATTGGTCCACGGAGTTACATCTTCCGTCATAGGCATGCGTTGCTGCTCAGATTTTTTGTCCAATTTAGCCAACATGACCCCCAGGCGTTCGGGCCCATAGTTGGGCTTCAATTCATTCGTCATGCTCACGCTCATGAGTAATACCGATCCTTTGCTCCAGTCGACCGACGTGGCTTTGGGATCAATTTTTGTGGCGCATCCGCAAAAAACCATGAATGCAGAAACCAGTAACACTTTCAAAAACCGACCCATTGCAATCTCCCTTATTTTTAAAAAATCATAATTACGCCTTCGACTTAAATACCCAGGCAGTGCTTGTCCGCGAATTCCGGGTTGCCATGGAATCCAAGAACATCCGCCAAGCGGATGAGTCTGTCGGGTCGGCCAACTACCGCTCTGATTTTGCGGTCTGTCTCTCTGCACTTGGTCCGTATCAGCCGCACGACGACGCAGACCTTTTCCAGAGCTATTTGCGTACCGCAGGAGCAATCGGCGTGGGAACGTTAAACAGCATCCCTCCACTCTCGCCACTCATAACCGACGGCATTTGCCCGTTCCACTTGGCTATTGCGTCTTTTTGCAGTTTGATCCGTTCCCACGCCAGCAGACGGTCATCGATTGACGATGCGAGCGCGCGATTCGCCGCAGCTTCTCCCTCTGCTAACGCAATCTTCTTTTTTGCTTCTGCCTGTGAAGAACGCAATTCGTTTTCGACTTTAATCGAGTCTTGGATGGCCCGTGTTTTGGCGTTAACTGCGTCCAGCAACGCAGGCGGTGGCCGGAGCGCACCAATAAGACCAAATTGTTGGATGGTGACGCCGATTGGACTTACGCGACTGCCCAACTCTTTGGCTAATCGATTCAGAAACTCCTCTTTCTTGGACCCGTTGATATCGTCGAACGCGTATTCGGAGCCGATCATTACTACAGCGTTGCGCGCGGTATCTCGCAGAAAGCCATGCGTGAAAGACTCAATGCGGTCAGCACGAAATTTTGTATAAAACTCAGGTACTTTCTCGGCGTCCAGAAGATAGGAAACAGCAACATCAAGATTCACAGGCACTGAGTCCTTTGTGTTGAAGGTCAATTCCTCATTGACAGGATTACCCTCTTTCAAGTCATGCGTCCAGATCACTCGCTGAACGAATGTCGGATAAACAATGACTGTGGACTGAATGGGGTTGAAGAACACGAAACCTGTGACGACATCTTCACGGGTAATTCCGCGGTTGACGAGGCGATTGACCTTGATCCCGGTGTAGCCTGGGGGAATGATCGTCCAATCAAGCACCGTGCCGCGCACCAGAAGTGCCGCAACCACGACTACTCCAACTATGATGCCGGCTAATTTCATACTTCGAAAAATCATTGGTGTTTCCTTTTTAGTAATCTGATTAGATGCCCTGAAATCAAAGGTCTGAAAATAGGCGCATATACACCCTAAACCAGCTGGCTGCGGTCACCGTCGGTTCAAATCACATTTGACGTAACGGTTGCGGCAAGGCCATTCTATTTCCGTACAGGGTTAAGACGAGTCAAAATACCACCATGTCGTCCGGCGCCCAAATCACCCGCATGCTCAATCCTTGTGCTTCGCAGGCAGATCATGGCTGTGTAGCCAGCCCTGTGTTGACAAATACACTTACAGGGGATGGATTCACGGATTTGCGTCGCCTTATGGGCCAAACATGTGCGGTAAAGAAGTTCAACTTCACAACCGCTTTGGTAGTTGGGCTGGATGGTCTAAGTTATCAAAGGCGATATTGCTACGAGCATCGGGCAGACGCACAGACTGCTCTTCAAGCGTGGGATGGTCGCGGACATCCATCTGGCCCGTGGATCAAGTGCAAAGGTGCAGGAATCGACCTTTTGAATCCTGACTTCGTCTGAGCACCCAATTTGCAACCATGGCTGCCCTAAGAGCGGCTAACAAAACTGTGTCATCGGCGCTGAGGGGTAGAACGTTTGCCGATG
>NZ_JBDTPB010000033.1:0-7104 GCF_039932935.1 Polaromonas sp. | reverse complement strand
GCGCGTCCAGCACTTCCTGCACGCCGAAGTTGTTGATGGCCGAGCCGAAGAACATCGGCGTCTGCTTGCCGGCCAGGAATTCGGCGCGGTTGAACTCGGGCGTGGCGCCGGCGACCAGTTCGATCTCGCCCTGGGCCTGCGTGTATTCGGCGCCAAAGCGCTTGGCGGCTTCGGCGTTGTCCAGGCCGGCCAGGATTTCATCGTCGCCGCCGGCTTTTTCTTCGCCGGGGCTGAAAACGCGCATGCGGTCCTCGCGACGGTCATAGACGCCGTGAAAAAGCTTGCCCATGCCGACGGGCCAGGTGAACGGGATGACCGTCATGCCGAGCTCGCGCTCGATCTCGTCCATCACGCTCATCGGGTCTTGCACCTCACGATCCATCTTGTTGACGAAGGTCAGGATGGGTGTGTTGCGCGCGCGGCAGACCTGCAGCAGGCGGCGGGTTTGCGGCTCCACGCCGTTTGCCGCGTCGATCACCATCAGCGCCGCGTCCACGGCGGTCAGCACGCGGTAGGTGTCTTCCGAGAAGTCCTGGTGGCCGGGCGTGTCGAGCAAATTGATCACGCAGTCGCGGTATTCCATCTGCATGACCGAGCTGGCCACGGAGATTCCCCGTTGCTTTTCGATTTCCATCCAGTCGGAGGTGGCGTGGCGCGCCGCCTTGCGGGCCTTGACGCTGCCGGCGATCTGGATCGCGCCCGAGAACAGCAACAGCTTTTCAGTCAGCGTGGTTTTACCCGCATCGGGGTGGGAGATGATGGCAAACGTGCGGCGGCGCTTGACCTGTTTTTCGATTTCGGTGGATTCGGACATAACCCACGATTATCGGTGAGATGGCCCCCACGCTTGTCGCTTCGCGTAATGCGCTGCCCCCCGAGGGGGCTGGCCTTGCTTGGGGCGGCCCGGCGCTGCGGCCGCCGTTTCCTGTTGAAGCTACGCGATACCTAGTCGGGTTGCCGGGCAAAGCGCGGCTGGCGCACGCCGTCGATCACGACTTCTTCATTGAACATGGCTGCGGGGCGAACCCACAGGTTTTCTTCGCCGAGCACGCGGTACAGCGTCATCGGCTCCAGGGTCTCGCTGTGACGGACGGTCCCGATCACCTCATAGAGCTTATCTTTGTAGTGGCGATAAAGGCCAGGCGAGGTTTCGATCAGGGGCGGCAGTGCTTCTGCAGGGATGTTGGGCATGGTGCGTTGGGTTGTAAGGGGCTTTAAAAAACTTGCGTCATGACCGCGGTGGGACAATGGGGGCTATGCATCCTAAAGCCTTACTCGACAGTTGTTCCGAGCTTCTCAAGCAGGTCCTCAAATTTGATCATCCCGCCGACATGGTGGTGTCGCGGTATTTTCGCGACTATCGCCTCGGTCCCCGTGAGCGTGCCACCGTGGCTGAGACGATTTACGGCGTTTTGCGCAAGAAAAATCTATACACCTATCTGGCCCAGCATGGCAGCGGCGCGCCGGAGCGGCGTCTGGCCATCCTCGGTTTTGCGGCAGACCGCGATTTTCTTTTGGGCGCGCTCACCGATCAGGAAAAAGACTGGCTGGCGCGCTGTGACCAGGTCAAGCCGGCGGATCTGATGGAGCTGCACCGGCACAACTTGCCGCAATGGCTGGTGGAGCCGCTTAAGGAGCAGCTGGGCGACGATTTCTGGCCGCTAGTGGAAAGCCTGAACGCTCCGGCCGGGCTCGACCTGCGCGTCAACACGCTCAAAGACAAACGGGCCGAAATCCAGAAGGAGCTGGCGAAAGCGGCGATTAAAACGGTCGCCACGCCGTATTCGCCGTGGGGCCTGCGGATCGCGGACAAGCCCCAGCTGGCGAAGCTGGACGCTTTCACGCGCGGCGCCATTGAAGTGCAGGACGAAGGCTCGCAGTTGCTGGCCCTGCTGGTCGATGCCAAGCGGGGTGAGATGGTGGTCGATTTCTGTGCGGGTGCGGGTGGCAAAACGCTGGCCTTGGGTGCCTCCATGCGCAACACCGGGCGTCTGTACGCCTTTGACACCTCGGGACACCGGCTGGACGCGCTCAAGCCGCGGCTGGCGCGCAGCGGCCTGTCCAACGTGCATCCGGTGGCCATCGCCCATGAACGTGATGACCGCATCAAGCGCCTTGCCGGGAAGATCGACCGGGTGCTGGTGGATGCGCCTTGCTCGGGTTTGGGCACTTTGCGGCGCAATCCCGACCTCAAATGGCGGCAGACGCCCAAGGCGATCGAAGAGCTGAGAGCCAAACAAACCGCGATTTTGCAGAGTGCTGCCCGACTGCTAAAGCCTGGTGGCCGGCTGGTTTACGCAACCTGCAGCGTGTTGCGTGAAGAAAATGAGGCCATTGCGGAAGCCTTTGGTGAGGCCAATAAAGAGTTCAACGTCCTTGAAGCCGGCTCATTGTTGACCCATCTAGGGGTTGAAAACGCGGAAAAGTTGTGCCGCGGCCCTTATTTGCGGCTTTGGCCATACCTGCATAAAACAGATGGGTTTTTCGCTGCTGTTTGGCAAAAGGCGTGATATTTTTCGCGTAATTTGACGACAAGTAGGCCGATGTTACATATTTATGTGTGATATTTCTCGTTAATTGGCCTTCTGTTAACTACGGCAAAGTGGCTTGGTGTTTTACAGCGAGCGCCTTACAATAAACACTGTTTTGATACAGCCCCGGAGACAGGTTTTTGACCAGGCGGCTGCAGTAGATGTTTAAAGGACTTTTATGATCTTGTTTGATGCGGCCCTCGACTGGCTTGCCAATGGGTTGCTCGCCGCCAGCTGGTGGCAAATTGTGTTGTACACGCTGGTGACCACCCATATCACCATTGCCAGCGTCACCATCTACCTGCACCGTCATCAGGCCCATCGCGCGATGGACCTGCATGCCATTCCTTCGCATTTTTTCCGGCTCTGGCTCTGGCTGGGCACCGGCCAGGTGACCAAGGAGTGGGTATCCATTCACCGCAAGCACCACGCCAAATGCGAAACGATTGAAGATCCGCACAGCCCCCAGGCCCACGGCATCAAGAAGGTGTTCTGGCAAGGCGCCGAGCTGTACCGCGCTGAAAGCAAAAACAAGGAAACCATGGCCAAATTCGGCCACGGAACGCCTAACGACTGGGTTGAACGCAATGTCTACACCCGCTACAGCTGGCAGGGCGTTGGCCTGATGATGATCATCGACCTGGCACTCTTCGGCGTGGCGGGCCTGGCTGTCTGGGCAGTGCAAATGGCCTGGATCCCCGTGACGGCGGCCGGCATCATCAATGGCATTGGGCACTACTGGGGCTACCGCAACTTTGAAGCGCCTGATGCGAGCACCAACATTTCTCCATGGGGCATCATGATCGGCGGTGAAGAGCTGCACAACAATCACCACACCTATCCCACGTCGGCCAAGTTCTCGGTCAAGCCTTACGAATTCGACATTGGCTGGATCTACATTCGCGCCCTGGAAAAGGTCGGCCTGGCTTCCGTCAAGAAGGTCCCGCCCAAGCTTCAGCTCGGCTCCATCCAGCCTGTGGCGGATGAAAAAACGCTGGAAGCGCTGATTGCCCACCGCTACGAAGTCATGGCCGGTTTTGCACGTGAACTGCGTCGCGCCGGCAAGGCCGAAATCGAAGTGCTCAAGGCGAAAAAGGCCGATGTGTCGGTTCTGCGCGCTGCCAACCGCTGGCTGCACCGCGACGACGACAAGGTGCCAGCTGCCGCCAAGCCGCAAATTGCCCAAGTCCGCGCTGAGCACCCCGTGCTCGACAAGATGGTCACCATGCGCGAAGAGCTTCGCCAGATGTGGCTGACCACTTCGGCCTCTCGCGAGCAGCTTGCGTCAGATCTGCAGGCTTGGTGCCACCGCGCAGAAGAAAGCGGCATTGCTGCGCTGCGCGAATTCTCCATGAAGCTGCGGGCAGCTCGCGCTTGAACTAGCGTTACTTACGGCCTGGTCTCAGGTCGATGCCTCTTCGAGGACCGCTCCAGAGAAATCTGGGAGCGGTTTTTTTTTATTGTTCGGTCAAAGTATCCCGGGTGCGCTCATTCGCGCCACATACGGTTTTTCTTGTTGAGCTGCGCTGAAGTCTGATTCACTCTTGAAGTGAAGCGCCGCCTCTACGCTCAACAGGTGGCTGTCGCGCCGAACTCGTGAGCCAAGTTCTGTCAACGACAGGTGATTGGTGCTCGAGTTCTTTCGTCGAGAAGCTGGCCGCTTGGCTGGCAATCGAAGCAAGAAAGTCGCGGGAGTAGCGGCACACGTTGATGCAGATCCACGCACCCTCAACTCAAAACGAGTTGTCGGGCTAATGCTTCGCCGCGTAAGTGGTCGTCTAGCAGGCGACTTCACACCAACTTCACTCAGCTCATTAAGACCTCACAGATGCGCGTCAGACTGCATTCACCGAAAGCCGAGTGCATCAACCTGGTGCTTCCCTTTCGGAGAAAGGTCGGTTTGTGAGTTCAATCAACAGCGTCGCTACTCTTCCGCCTTACACACGAATTTTCGGCCCGGTAGCGGCGAGAAAGATCATCCAACTTCTAAAACTGTATCTGCTGCTGATTACTGTCGGCTCGGCTTTTCTGCTTGTCGCGCGTCAGGATGCCTTGCAGATCTTCGGCCTGGGGTTGATGGTGCCGGGTGGTGGATTTCTGGCGCATGCTGATATCTGCGCAGGCAGTGGTATAGGTCACATAGCCGCTTGGCTGTCTTCGGTTGGTGTCTTGGCGTTGGCGCTGTTGATCTGGTTTGGCACGGGCAACGTGTTGCTGCCTCCGTTTGTGTGGTTCGGCTCGGCGCTTTGGGCCGCAAGCATGGACCACGGCGCAATTCCGCCAGGTGTGATCCCCAACGTGTACGGCATGCTCGCGCTGGTTGCTGCGGCGGGCTGTCTGTCGATGCTGGCCTGGTTTGCGTTTGCAGGCCGACAAAGGCGCATCGATAACGATTATTTGGTCCGACAAACGGCTCGATTGGACACCATCCTTGCAGCCAAACCATCAAGGCAAAAACCGGAGATGTCGTTGGAGCATTTGCAGCGGGTGAGATTTGCACTCGATCGTGCGCTGCAGCCTTTGAATGAATTCTCCGGGTTCGAGCAACGCGATCAATTTCAGACGGCGGCGCTGCGGTATCAAGTCAATTTTCTGGCTTATGGAATTGCCTTGACGCAGGCACGATTCACGCCTGCGTTGGGCGGATACATGCGCGACGCGCAAAGCAAGCTACTGCACAAGCAGACACAGCACCGCACATGGGCCTACTGGGCGCTGGAAAATCTGTGGGGAAACTTGCGTTGGAATTCCGACCCAACCGCCCGTGAAAACATCATGTACACGGGCTTCGTGGCACTGCAGATGGCCCTATTCCAGGCGAGCGCAGGAAGTCAGGAATTTTCAAAAAAAGGTGCCTTTAAGTTGGTGCATCCGAATGGGAAGTGCTACGAACACAGCTTCGAGTCCTTGCTGTCTAGGTTGGAGGAGGAATACGAACGTTCGCCTTTCTATTTGATGGCCTGCGAACCCAACTGGGTTTATCCCCTGTGCAACACCATGGGAGCCGCGGCACTGCGTGCCCACGATGCGCAGTACGGTCAGATGAAATGGGCCGCTCGCGTATCGGAGTTTCGCCGGCATCTGGACGCGGAGTTTCTGGATGGCATGGGCCGCTACGTACCATGCCGTTCTACGTATACGGGATTGGCCCTGCCCGCCATTGGTGGCGCAATGCCGCTGGCGATGCCTTGCTACTTTTTGAACGCGCTGGCACCCGACTTGGCGCGTCGCCAATGGCTGTTGCTGAGACGTCAGCTGTTCAATAGTCATGGGCGATTTCGACGCAGTGCGTTTTGGCCCATCGATACAGGAAACTATGGTTTCTCAAGAGGCAGTGCCTTCGCAGCGACAGCCTTGGCGGCGGCAGAGTTGGGCGATGCGTGTGTGTATCAAAACTGCATGGATGCCTTGGAGCACGCGTGTCCGACAACTTTCAGTGATCGGGTCGCCCACAGGAGTAAGGCCTCGGTATGGGCGCATGGTGTCGAGCTGATGGCGCGTTCTGGAGGGCTCGATAGCTTTCGGGACCTGATCAGCAACCCACTTCCCTCAAAAGGTCCTCGGCTGGAACACCTGTCCTATCCCGACGTGCTGGTTGCAGCTGCGCACGCCGATGCCGCAAGAGGCACTTTGCAAGCGGTGCTTTACGGCGGAGCCGGCGATGGCATTCAGAGCCTGGGCGTGTCGGGCTTGCGTCCGTTAGTGCCCTATCGGGTAACAGGTGCAAGCCTGACGCAAGTTGTGGCTGACGACATGGGAGAGGTGCGCTTGCAGGTTCCACTTGCTGGGCGCACTTGCTTGACGCTAGAGCCGGCCGGTGCACTGTGATGGGTTGCTGTATCTTGATAGCCTCGGTATGGGGCTGCGTGTATGGATTGCAGGCTATGCGGCTGTGCACTGTTCGACGTTCATGTGCTGCCCAAGCCTGGCGGCTGGTGAATAAGAAGGATGAAAAATGAAAGAAGTCCCTCTTACCGTCGCGCCGCGGCGATTCAGTCTGCCCGCACGGCTCAAGAGCTTTGGTTATGCCTTCGAGGGGATAGCGTTGATGCTCAAAACACAGCACAACGCATGGGTGCATCTGATCGCCACAACGCTAGTGACGGGATTGGCTGTGTGGTATCGGGTGAATGCCAGCGATTGGCGCTGGCTGATTGGCGCGGTGGCCATGGTGTGGATGGCAGAGGCCATGAACACAGCAGTTGAGTCGCTCTGCGATGTGGTGTCGCCGCAATACTCGTTGGCCGTCAAATGTGCAAAAGATGTTGCCGCCGGCAGTGTGCTCATAGCGGCTTGCGCAGCAGCAGCAATCGGCGTCATTACCTTCTGGCCCTATTTTTTGGAAACAGCCTATAAATTCCAGTCGATGACCTTGGCCGTAGAGCTGGCCCGAGTCGGCCCCTAAAAAATAAAGGACACCGAAGTGTCCTTTATTGAATAAAGCTGACCGGATGGGTAGTTTTAACTACCTACCGGTCTTTAGCTATTTATTTCAGCTTGATTTCCTTGTATTCCACATGCTTGCGTGCCTTGGGATCAAACTTCATGATCAGCATCTTGTCGGGCGTGGTTT
>NZ_JBDTPB010000032.1:0-3270 GCF_039932935.1 Polaromonas sp. | reverse complement strand
GCCATGGCGCGCACCAATGCGCCGCACTCGGCCAGCTCGCAGTTCTTCATCAACGTGTCCGACAACGGCTTTCTGAACCACACTGCGCCCAACGCGTCGGGTTGGGGTTATGCCGTGTTCGGCAAGGTGGTCGCCGGTGCCGACGTGGTCGACAAAATCAAGGCTGTCAAAACCGGCCGCAAGGGCTTTCATGACGACGTGCCGATGCAAGACGTGATTATCGAAAAAGCCGTCGCAGTGGCCTGACGCTTCACCGGGACCGCGTTGACCGAAGCTGATCCGGTGAACCCACCCACGACCGTGCCCCCCATGGCGGAGCTGCTGGCGCCGCCCCTGTGGCGCACGGTCGATTTCATTTCCGACCTGCATCTGCAGGCCGCGGAGCCCGCCACTTTCGAGGCCTGGGCTCACTACCTTGAAACCACACCCGCCGATGCGGTCTTCATTCTGGGCGACCTGTTTGAAGTCTGGGTGGGCGATGACGCCGTGGGCGGCGACCTGCGGGATCCGGCGGCAGGTTTTGATGCGCGCTGTGTGCAGGCCATGGGCCACGCCGCCGGTCGTCTGGCCCTGTTTTTCATGCACGGCAACCGGGATTTCCTGGTGGGCCAGGACCTGATGGACCTGTGCAACGCCACCTTGCTCGACGACCCGGCTGTGCTGGTATTTCCCGCCGCTACCCAGCGGCGCTGGCTGCTGTCGCACGGCGATGCCCTGTGCCTGGACGATGTCGACTACATGCAGTTTCGCAGCGAGGTCCGCACCCCGCAATGGCAACAGGCCTTTCTGGCCAAGCCCCTGGCCGAACGCCAGACGATCGCCCGCGGACTGCGCGAGCAAAGCGAGGCGCGCAAGCAATCCGGTGCGCAGTATGCCGATGTAGATGCCCCGGCTGCGCGCCGCTGGCTGCAAGCGGCCCATTCCCGCACGCTGATTCACGGCCATACGCACAAGCCCGCCGTGCATGACCTGGGCGGTGGCCTCTCGCGCGTGGTGCTCAGTGACTGGGACCTGGGCGCACCGGTGCCGCGCGCAGAGGTGCTGCGCCTGACCGCAGACGGGCTGCAACGGATTGCACTATGCTGACACTTGTGACTCTTGTTTCATTTCGTTTAACCACAACCTTCACCTCATGCTGAACTGGTTACGAACACTTGGCGGCTCCAAATCCCTCACCAAAACCATCCCCGAAACCCTGTGGATGGATACCCTGCTGCAGTTTCCCTTTCTGGCCCGGCGGCCGATCGCAGAGCTGCAGGAGCTGAACGCGCTGACCGAAAAATTCCTGAAGCAAAAGGAATTTACCGGCGCGCGCGGCCTGAAAGTCACCGATGAAATGGCCGTCGCGATTGCCGCCCAGGCCTGCCTGCCGGTATTGCACCTGGGCCTGCGCTGGTATGACGATTTCAAGGGCATCGTGGTGCACCCCGGCGCCATGCTGGCGCGCCGCCAGGTGACCGACCAGGCCGGCGTGGTGCACTACTACAGCGAAACCCTGCTGGGCGAGGCCATGCAGGGCGGCCCCGTCACGCTGAGCTGGCAGGACGTAGCTGGCGCGGGCGACTCCGCCGAGCATGGGCACAACGTCGTGATTCACGAATTCGTCCACAAGATCGACATGCGCGACGGCGCCGCAGACGGTTGCCCGCCCTTGCCCACTCGCAGCGCGCATACCGCGTGGCACGCGGTCATGCAGCCGGCTTACGACGAGTTTTGCGAAAAAGTCGCCATGGCCACACGTTTCGGCGCCGAGGCACCTTGGCTTGACGACTATGGCGCCAGGTCGCCGGCCGAATTTTTTGCCGTGGCCTGCGAGGCTTATTTCGTGAACCGGCCCCGGTTCACGCAGGACTTCGCGCCCCTGACGGCGCTGTTCGACAGGTTTTTCATTCCCAAATGACGGCCGGTACGGCTTTTCGTGCTCACGCGAAAAGTTCCGTCAATTTCAATAAAAAGTAGCCTCAGCCCAATCCGAACGGGCGCAAGCAGCTATCAAATTAATAGCGTCAAAGCACCTGACTTGACTATTTTCAGGTCGACGTTACTTGGGTTTAACCCCATTTCCCCGCGTCCTTCGTTTCAAGAGGTTCCACCCACTTTTCTGGAGCCTCCATGAAACCCTCACTGCTTGCCTCTTCGGTCCTGCTGGCCCTCTCTGCCCTCGCCCTGCCCGCGCACGCGGTCGGCAGACTGGCTGATGTAACCGTGATTGACCGCAGCACCGGCGCCACGCTGCCGCTGTACCACCACCGCGGCGAATACTGGGTGGCCGGCCAGTACGGCGCGCAGTACGCGATAGCCCTGCGCAACAAGATGGGTGAACGCGTGCTGGCCGTCACCGCGGTGGACGGCGTGAACATCCTGAGCGGCGAAACCGCCGCGTGGGACCAGACCGGTTATGTGTTTTCACCCTGGCAGCAGTACCAGGTGACCGGTTGGCGTAAAAGTGCCAGCGAAGTCGCAGCGTTTGAGTTTTCCGCGCTCGGTGATTCCTACGCCAGCCGCACCGGCAGACCGGGCAACGTCGGTGTGATCGGCGTGGCTTTGTTCCGGGAACGACCGCCCGAGCCGTTAGCGCAAGCCCCCGCCTACTCCAGGCAAGCCGAGCGCGAGGCCGACGGCCCCACCAGCCTGCGCGGCACGCCACCCGCTTCGCCCCCCTCACCCACAGCTCCCGCGCCTGTGGCTGAATCACCCGCCCGCGGCAAATCCGCGCTGGCGGACCGCATCACCGGCGGCGCGGAAGCATCGGGCTTCGTCGACCAGCAGACCAAGAAGACGCAGGCCTCCACACTGCCGGCACCCAGGCTGGGCACAGGCCACGGCGCCCGCGAAAGCTCGGTGGTGTCGCAGACCCAGTTCGCACGCCTGCAAGCCCAGCCCAATGAGGTGATCCGTATCCGCTACGACAGCCGCGAAAACCTGATCGCCAGCGGCGTGATCCGCGAGCCGGTGCCGCGCGTCCCCAGCCCCAATCCCTTTCCTCAGTCCGGCAGCTTCTCTTATGTCCCCGACCCCTCTTGAGCGCACAAGAAGCTACACCCAGTGCGCGACCGTGGGGGCTCTTCCTCACCAGCATGAGCCCGGGAACCGGCCTTGGCCTGTCCTGAGCCTGTCGAAGGGCCGGGCCGCAGGCGGACGGCCCCCTTCGAGGGCAGGGAGCGACCCCCAGTGCGCGACCGTGAGGGCTCTTCTTCACCAGCACGAGCCGCGGAACCGGCTTTGCCGGGCCGCAGGCGGGCGGCCCCCTCGGGGGGCAGGGAGCGACAC
>NZ_JBDTPB010000031.1:0-12948 GCF_039932935.1 Polaromonas sp. | reverse complement strand
GGCTACGCTGAATAAGGCCCGTCAAAGCACCGGCTCGGGTTGATGCGGATCGATTTCGGTTCAACATGTCGCCAATCGACCTTTCCTGTGGCCGATCGAGCCTGGTTGCTGGGCTTTTCTGACCGATTGCCTTGCTCATGGGCGCACCTGTGCAATCAGCCTTGATCGGCTCAAGTAGATGTTGGCCAGTGCCAGGGCCGTGAATGCACGTGTGGCATTCTTGGCCAGCCCCCGGTAGCGCACTTTGCCAAAGCCCCACAGCCGCTTGACCACGCCGAACACGTGCTCCACACGCGCGCGGATGCGTGACTTGTTGCGGTTCTTCGCTTTGACTGCCTCGTCCACGACGCCGTTGCGCTTGGTGCGCTGGTTGGTGAAGTCCCTGGCTTCGGGCGCCTTGCCTTCGATCAGCTTCTTTTGGCTGGCATAGGCCGAGTCACCGTACACCCGTCGCTCATTGCCGTGCAGCAAGTCGGGCAACGGATGCTTGTCATGCACATTGGCTGGCGTCACCACGGCGCTGTGGGTCAGCCCGCTCTGGCTGTCCACCCCGATGTGCAGCTTCATACCGAAATACCATTGCTTGCCCTTGCGAGTCTGATGCATCTCGGGATCGCGCGCCTTGTCCGCGTTCTTGGTCGAACTGGGCGCGCCGATGATGGTGGCATCCACGATAGTGCCGGTGTTGACCTTGAAGCCCCGGGCCTGAAGTTCTTGCCCTACCTTGGCGAACAGGGCTTCACCAAGCTTGTGTTCATTGAGCAATCTACGAAACTTCAGCATCGTGGTGGCATCGGGCACAGGTTCGCAGCCCAGATCAATGCCTGCAAAGCGGCGCAGGCTGGCGCTGTCGTAGAGGGCTTCCTCACAGGACAGGTCTGCCAGGTTGAACCAGTGCTGAATGAAATGAATGCGCAGCATGCGCTCCAGGCCTATGGGCGGGCGACCATTGCCTGCCTTGGGGTAGTGCGGTTCGATGACTTCGCACAGTGCTGACCACGGCACGATCGCCTCCATGGTCGCCAGAAACTCATCTCGCCGCGTGGGCTTACGGTATTGCTCGTAGCCCGATTGGTCGGCGGCCATGGCAAGGGTCTGTTGTTTCATCGTCGTGTAACGCTTGAGCTTCGCACGTCGTGGACCTTAATCAGCATTGCCTTAGGCGTATGCAGGCCGACGCTGTACAACTGGAAGAACCAGCTACTTGGCCGTGAGGCTCCCGCATCCATGAAACACAGCAACAACTCACCGCCAGTGCCAGAACGGGCGGAGCTGGAGCGCCAGCTCGAATCACTACAACGCGACATCCGGCAACTGCAGCTCGAACGCGATCTCTTGAAGAAGGCCAATGAAATCGTAAAAAAAGGCCTGGGCGTCGATCTGCAACTCCTGACCAACCGGGAGAAGACATTGCTGGTTGACGCCCTCAAAGAGCGCTATGCCCTGCCAGAGCTCCTGGCTCAGTTGGATCTGGCGCGCAGCTCGTACTTCTACCATCGAGCCCGTGCAAAGGTGGCAGACAAGTACCTTGCAGTGCGGCAAACCCTCGCCGACATCTTCGAGCTGAACCACCGCTGTTACGGCTACCGCAGGCTGCAGGCGTCGTTGACCAGGCAGTGCGTCACCATCTCCGAGAAGGTCGTGCAGCGGTTGATGAAGCAAGAGAGCCTGGTCGTTGCCAAGCCCAAGCGGCGTCGGTACGGCTCCTACCTGGGCGAAATCAGCCCAGCGCCCGAGAACCTCATCAATCGCGACTTCCACGCAGCGGCCCCGAACGAGAAGTGGCTCACCGACATCACAGAGTTCCAGATCCCGGCCGGCAAGGTGTACCTGTCGCCCATCATCGACTGCTTCGATGGCCTGGTCATCAGCTGGACCATTGGGACACATCCCGACGCTGAGCTGGTCAACACGATGCTGGATGCAGCCATCGAGACGGTGGTCGATACCAACGACCGGCCGGTCGTCCACTCTGATCGTGGAGCACACTATCGCTGGCCCGGTTGGCTATCGAGGATCGGCGACGCGAAGTTGATTCGATCAATGTCGCGCAAGGGGTGTTCGCCTGACAACGCGGCGTGCGAGGGCTTCTTCGGACGGCTGAAAACGGAACTGTTCTATCCTCGGGACTGGAGGACCACAACCATTGAGCAGTTCATTCAAATACTAGACTCATACATCCGCTGGTACAACGAGAAGCGGATCAAGATATCTCTTGGCTCTCTTAGTCCCATCGAATACCGAGAGAGTCTTGGACTTACGGCATAAACCAGTCCAAGTTAATATCCGCACCCCCAATGGGTCAGATTTCGATGGAATTCAACACCCTGGCAGACAGTGCTCTGTCATGAAATCGCTGGCACCCGGGACCTTGCAAGCTCCCAGGACACGGCATTGCCACGTACCGCAGCCGTCACGCTCTGCCCCAACCGTGACTCCAAGACGGGCCGCCAGGGAACCAGGCTGAACCCCATACCATCATTGAGCAATGATAGACCCCGGAAGAGGGGTGAGTGCCGGCTGAGCCATAAAAGGCGGCGGGCGATTTTGCGGCCCAGTCTTGGGAGTTTCGAAGTTGCCAGAGTGGCCTACTTGGTGTACCAAACCAAGGGGCCAGCGACGTTCCGGAATTGAAAAAGCCCTTGAGTCCGTTAAGAATCAAGGGCTTGCATATCTGGTGGCCTGGGGCGGAATCGAACCACCGACACAAGGATTTTCAATCCTCTGCTCTACCGACTGAGCTACCGGGCCTGAGCCTCACATTATATATCAGCTTCGGGAGTGCCCTGCAGGCTTGCTGCTGCCTCTATCAGGCGCCGCGTTTGCCTCGCGTGAGATCCACGCCGAGCTGCTTCAATTTTCGGTAGAGGTGGGTGCGCTCAAGGCCGGTTTTTTCCGCCACGCGGGTCATGGAACCGCCCTCCTTGGCGAGGTGAAATTCGAAATAGGCCTTTTCAAATTCGTCGCGCGCATCGCGCAGCGGCTTTTCGAGCAGGAAACTTTGTGTGGCTTGCGGCCCCAGGTCAACGGGCACAGGCAAGGTCCCGCCCGTCATCACCGCTTCAACCGTCATGTCGGCTGTATGAGTCGCTGGGCTGTTGTTGCTCAACGCGGCAGGTTTGCGCGGGGCGGTCTTGGTAAGCCCCTGCTCCACCGCTTTCAAAAGCTTTTGCAGCGTAATGGGCTTTTCCAGAAATGCCATGGCGCCAATCTTGGTGGCCTCCACCGCCGTGTCGATCGTGGCGTGACCGCTCATCATGATGACGGGCATCGTCAGAAGGCCGCTGGAGGACCACTCCTTGAGCAGTGTCACGCCGTCAGTGTCGGGCATCCAGATGTCCAGCAGCACGAGGTCCGGCCTGGAGCGGCCACGAGCGGCGCGCGCCTGCGCGGCGTTCTCGGCGAGCTCGACCTGATGTCCTTCGTCATTGAGAATTTCTGAGAGAAGGTCGCGTATGCCCAGCTCGTCGTCGACCACCAGAATATTTGCCATGATTGAATTGCTGCCTGCCTGTTATTTGCGATGCCGTGCGGATATCGAAGTGTTACTGAATGTGTTGCTACGCCACAACTGCAAATGATAACGACACTTGCGCACCCTGCACCAAACCATCCGTAACGCGATTGGAAATATCAACACGCGCGCCATGCTCATCTGCAATTTTTTTGACCACTGCGAGACCCAGGCCCGTGCCTTTGACCTTGGTGGTGACGTAGGGCTCGAATGCACGCTTGAGGATGTGTTCCGGAAAACCTGTTCCGTTGTCGCGCACGGTTAACCGTACGCGCTTTGACGTGTCGGAATACTCTGTTTTGAGCGTGACGCGCCCGCCTTCTTTGCCCTCTTGAGCGTCCTGGGCGTTTTGCAGCAGGTTATGAATGACCTGGCGCAGTTGCTGGTCGTCACCCTGGATTTTGGGTGCATTGGGGTCCAGCTCGGCGACCACCGGAACGGCGGCGCTGCCGCTGCGCAGTTCGCTGTGGCCATCACTGAGGTAGAGCTGCATCACGTCGCTGACCAGCGCGTTCAGGTCGACCGGCTTCAGTTCCGCGGCTGGCAGCCTGGCATAGTCGCGGAATTCATTGACAAGCCGCTTCATGGCATCGACCTGGTCCACGATGGTTTTGACGGACTTGGTGAGCAGCAACTGCTCCGACTCTCCGACCTTTCCGGTGAGTTTCATCTCAAGGCGCTCTGCCGACAGTTGAATAGGTGTGAGCGGATTCTTGATCTCGTGGGCCAGGCGGCGAGCCACCTCACCCCAGGCCTGTGCACGCTGGGCCGACACCATTTCAGACACGTCGTCGAACACAAGTAAAAACTCTTCGGTGCCCGGCATCTTGGCCCCGCGTGCGATCAAGGTGATGGCATGGTCTGGTGCGCCCGGTACGGCCGCGTTGAGTTCAAAAGACTGCTGCCAATGCTCAAGCCCGTGCGGCGCGCCGTCGCTGAGGTAATCGGTAAACTGGGCCAGCACGTCTTTGGCAAAACCGCCCAGCCCCGGCACTTCGCCCAGCGATTTCCCGTGGTACACAGCCAGCGGCGCGCGCAGGATGCGCGTGGCGCCCGGGTTGCTCGACTGGATGCGGCCACGCACATCGAGCACGATGACGCCGGCGGTGAGGTTGTCCAGAATGGTTTGCAGATTGGCGCGCGCAGCGTCGACCTGGCTCATGCTTTGCTGCACGGCCGAGCGGGCATCGGACAGTTGCTGCGTCATGTCGGCAAATGAACGTGTGAGGCCGCCCAGTTCGTCCTTGCCCTGCAATGCGGCCTTGGGTGTCAGGTCGCCCTGCGCCACCTGGCGCACGCCTTCTGCCAGCACCAGCAGCGGCTTGGCCAGCTGGTTGCCCAGCACAACGGCCAGCAGCACAGCACCGAACACGGCGAGAAAAAGGCTGAGCGTGAGCGTGCCTATGTACATTTTTCGCAGACCGCCGCGCGCCAGAGCGCGCTCCTGGTACTCGCGATTGGCCTCCTGAACGGCCACCGCGTTGGCCACCAGACTATCAGGCAGCAACTGGGTCACCTGCAAAAAGCGCGAATCGCCCAGCACGTTCACATTGGGATTGTTCACCACCGCAATCGCCTTGACGCGAGCTGTTGACCCCGGCGCCGTGCCCGGCGGGCCGCCCGTGGTCAGCTCGCCGTTGCCGGCCGACACCACCTCATCAAGGCCTTCAATCTGCGTCACGACACGCTGCGTACGCGCCGTGCGCAGCTGCTGAACCGAGGGACGTTCGGGTTTGAGCAGAAAGCGCGATTCGCCTGCGCTGGCGATCACCTGGCCTGAGGAGCTCCAGAGCACCACGTCGCTTGCCTGAAGCTGGTCGCGGAGGCGTTCCAGCGCCAGGCCCGCCATGGCCTCGGGCGTCTCCGCGATTTGGGTGGCAGCCTGCCGCGTCTTGTTGCCAAGGTCGGCGGCCAAGGTGTCCAACGTGGCGCGGCCCAGGTTCAGCCCGGCCGCCAATGCGCCTTCGACTTCGACGTCGAACCAGCTTTCGATGGAACGCGACACGAACTGGTACGACACCACGTAAATCATCAGCCCCGGCATGAGGCCCACCAGCGCGAAGATGGCGGCCAGCTTGACCAGCAGCCGGCTGCCGAAGCGGCCCCGGTACAGCCGCACCGCAAGGCGCAACACGATCCACCCGATGACCAGCAGCAACAGGCCGGCCACGGCCACATTGAGCACGAAGAGGAGCGCGTAGTTGCGCTCGTAAAGCTCCCGGTTGCCGGTGGCCTGCGTCAGCAGGAACATCAACACCAGGCCCAATGCCGCGATGGCCCCGACACCCACACCGACAGTCCAGCGAAAAGCCTTGCTGCTCCTGAGGGAGCCTCCACTGACTGTCAGGCTCACTTGGTGCCCTCAACGCTGGCGGCCGCAGGTGTGGCGGGCTCCAGCTTCAACCGCTCCCGGACCTGCGCGGAAATCGTCCAGTCTTTCTGGCCCGCTACACCGATCTGGAAGGGGCGTGGCAGCTGTGTCAGGTCCAGCCTGAAACTGAAGTCGAGCTTGTGAACGGCCTCGGGATCGATCTCGGCTGCCTCGGCGATTTTCCAGCGTGCCACACGCTGGATGGCTGAAAGTGCTTCGGAAAGGGTTTCGTAATTCTGGTTCAACGTGGCACGCAGGCCTCCAGAGCTGGTAATGAGGCCTGAAGCGATGTTGACGCGCCAGCGGCGTGTCAAGGGCTGGTAGGCCAGCCGAATGGTGCGCGCCGCGCTAACGACACGCGGGTCCGTCCAGTACCAGCGGTCGCGGTAAATGTCAGCTTCGACCACGAAAAAGAGCGGAATCCCCTTGAGCAGGGCGTCTTCCACCACTGCGGGAAGTTCAAACCGCACCAGGGCGGACAGGTGAACACCGTCATCGCCGCGCTCAACGCGCAGCTGTGTGATTTCAGTCGCCGACACTTGCCCAGGCACGCCCAGCACAAGGCAAAGGCACAGGGCAAGCAGAACACGCACTGCGCCGCCCACGGCGCGCCGGCAATCAGCTGCCGCGTTTTTCAAGGAGTGCGTAATAAAAACCGTCGTGCTCACGCATCAAATTGTCCGGGAAGACCGTCGCTTGGGCGCCACTTTGAGGCAGCAAATGCCCCGGCGAGGGCCGTAATAGGGCATCGGTGTGGTGCGTAAGAAACGTTTGCACCTGGTTGTCGCCCTCCGCGCGAAAAACCGAGCAGGTGCAGTAAAGCAAGCGCCCACCGGGCTTGAGCAAAGGCCAGAGCATTTTGAGCAAATGGGCCTGAATATCGGCCAGTTGCGCGATGTCGGTCGGCCGGCGCAACCAGCGCACATCGGGGTGGCGCCGCACGATGCCTGAGGCCGTGCAAGGTGCGTCCAGCAGGATAGCGTCGAACGCCCGCCCATCCCACCAAGTGTCGGGCTGGCCGGCATCCCCGACGCGGATGTCGGCCTGCAGCCCCAGGCGCTGCAGATTCTGCTTGACGCGCTCACAGCGGCGAGCGTCGATGTCCAGCGCTGTCACGTCGCAATCGGCGAATTCAAGCAGGTGGGCCGTTTTGCCGCCCGGGGCAGCACACGCATCCAGCACCTTCAGCCTTCCGGTTTCCCCGCCCTCGGCCTTCAAACCCTCCAGAAGCAGAGGCGCTGCCAGCTGCGCCGCAGCATCCTGTACCGAAAAATGCCCTTCGGCAAAGCCCGGCAGCGAGTTCACGGCCTGCGCATGGGCAAGGATCACGCCTTGTTTGCCGACAGGGGTTGCTTCAATATTGATAGCTGCTAGCGCCCACTGGTATTGGGCCTGAGTCGTTTTTCGCTCATTAATCCGCAAAATCAGCGACGCCTGGGTGTTGTTGGCCCGCAAGATGGCTTGCCAATTCTCCGGGTGGTCCTTGCGCACCCGGTCTATCCACCACTGTGGATGGTTCCACACAGCCTGCGGGCTTTTTTCGGTGCGCGCCACCAACTCGTCACGTTCGCGTAAGAACCGACGCAAGCAGCCGTTGATAAAGCTGGCCTGGTGCTGCGTGGCGTCGCCCCGCTTGGCCGCTTCAACAGCCTGATCCACAAGGGTGTGCGCGGTGTACCTGGCCCCCGGGGGGGCCGATTTCCCTAGGGGCGGCTCGTTGGAAAACTGCTCCGTCCTGCCGACATCGATTTCATTCCAGGCCAATGCCAGCGCCACGCACAGCAAGGCGTCGGCCTCAGGCGGCGGCGGGCGGCGGGCCAGTTGCTGGCGCAAGGCTTCGGCGCGGCTCAGCCAGCGCAGGGTGTGAAAACCCAGCGCCTGGACGCCGGGCCGCAACGCAGCATCCACGTCTTCGAGGGCGGCGGTCATGGACTGGCCGTCACGCACGGCCATTAAAAGGGAAGCAGCGCCCTGAAGTTGGCGCCACAAGGGGACTTGTTGGGTCGAGTTGTCTTGCATTAGGCTCACGAATGTCGCCCAAAACGGGCGGCTATCCCGTATTAGACCAGCCGCAAGCCCTCTCACCGTTTACCCCGAATTGCAAGCAGGGGCCGCGGGACCGGCTTTGCCGGACCGCAGGCGCAGCGGCCCCTCGGGGGCAGGGAGTTACGCGAAGCGAACGACCGTGGGGCTAACTAAGCGTATCCGCCCAGATATTGCTGGCCCAGTTCAGCGCATAGACGCCTTCGAGTTCGGTGGGCCCGGTGCTAACGCCGCCGGAGCCCGCAACTGCTTTGAAGGTTTTCTCGGCTGCTACGTACTCGTGCACGCTGGCCACATGAATCACGCTCTTGTTGTCGACAAAGCTGTAGCAAGTGTTGGTCAGCATGGGCGCCGGGTTGACGTCCCAGCCGGACAGCTGGGCCACGATGGCGGCGGCGGCGACCTTGCCGTGGTTGTTGGCCATGTGGCCGCTCTTGGGCATGGCTGGCGCGACCTGAATGGAGTCGCCGAGCACGTGAACATCTTTTGCGGCGGTGGATTCGAAAGTCAGGTAATTGACCCCGCACCAGCGGTTGTTGGCCTGGTTGTTCAGGCCCGCCTGCACGGCAATCGTGCCGGCGCGCATGGCGGGCAGCACATTGAGCACGTTGGCCTTGACGTCGTCCTGCACATCGAACTTGATAATGCCGGCCTTCGCATCAACCGACGTGGCCTTGTGCTGGCCGCGGTATTCGACGATACCCTTGTATTGCTCGGCCCACACCTTTTTGAAAAGCGGCCCTTTGGAGGTGACATCGGGATTGGCATCCAGAATCAGCACCTTGCTGCGGGGCTTGGCCGCCTTGAAATAGCCCGCGATCACGGAGGCGCGCTCGTAGGGGCCGGGGGGGCAGCGATAAGGCGCTTCCGGAATAGTGATGGCGTAGACACCGCCATCGGGCATGGCCTCGAGCTGGCGGCGCAATGCCACGGTTTCCGCACCGGCCTTCCAGGCCTGCAGTACCTGGCCGGAGGTGTTGGCGTCCTTGAGCCCTTCGATGCTGCCAAACATGAGCTCCACGCCCGGTGAAATCACCAGCTTGTCATAGGCGATGGTGGCGCCGCCCGCAAGCGTGACGGTTTTCTTCGCGGTGTCGATGGCGCTGGCATAGTCCTTCACCACCGTGATGCCGTGGTTGCGCGATAAGCCCGCATACGACGTGGTCAGGTCTGCCATCTGCTTGCCACCGCTGAGCACCAGATTGGAGATGGGGCAGGAAATAAAGGCGTCCTGCGGTTCGATCAACACCACGTCGATCTTGTGGTCCGACAGCAGCCGGACGTATTTGGCGGCGGTGGCGCCACCGTAGCCGCCGCCTATCACCACGACTTTGGCTTTGGAAGGGATCGAGGTTGTGGCGCAACCCGCCATGCCCAGCAGGCCGAGGGCTGCGCTTGACTGCAGGAAAGAGCGGCGTTTGAAGCCCGCCAACGAGGCGGTGCGAAGAGGCGTGTTCATGGTGTCTTCTCCTTACTTCTTTTGGGCAGAAAAGTAGGTGGCCAGCGATTCGATCTGCGCATCGTTGAAACCTTTGCTGATCTGATGCATCACAGTGGCCGGCCGCGTGCCGGCCTTGAAGGCCTTCATTTGCGCGACGATATAGCCCTTGTCGAGGCCGGCCAGCGAAGTCAACGCTGAACCTTTCGCCGCTTTGCCATCGGTGCCGTGACAGTTGGCACACGTGGCCGCCAGGCTTCTGGCATAGAGCGCTTCCTGTGTTCCGACGCTCTGCGCCTGCGCCTGCGCCTGCGCTCCGGCGCTGAACGCGAAGCAGAGCAAAGGCAGTGCAAATTGCTTGAAGCCCGCGGGCATGGCAAGGCGTGAGGTTTTCATGGGTTCTCCTGTCATTTGGGGCTACCTGCTTCGGCTGACAATTTAACGCGGTGCTCCTGGCACCCTATAGGGAGTATCCAGTACTTGGGCAAGGATTGAGTCGCCCCGTTCAAACCATTGGCGATGCACTTATTGGCAAGTCATCTTCGGCCACAGCGCGTCAAAAAATGGCGTCCGGCCGCGTCGGCATTTCATCGTCGCGTTGTGTGGGAAGCGCTTCCATCGAACGGCCATAGATGCAGCGAATTCGCTCGGCCAGCGGTGGGTGACTGGCGAACCAGTGGCTGTCGACACCGGTGCCCACCAGCAACATGTGCTGCACGGCCGGGTGGGCATTGCGCGGCGCAAGCCCCCGCTCCTGCTGGCCCACGACCTTGCGCAGCACGCCGCCCAGGCCTTCTTTGCTGCGCGTGAACTGCACGGCGCGCGCATCGGCCAGGAACTCGCGCTGACGTGACACCGCAGCTTTCAGTGCGCGCCCTGCAAGCCATCCCAGGGAGCCGGTGGTCATGATGGCAAAGCCCGGCACGGCGAGGAGAGAACGCCTGCCGTTGCCGTCTTGACCGCACATGCTGCGCCCAAGGTTGAAGATCATTTCAAGCCCGAACACCATGCCCGCCAGCCGCATGTTCAACCGCGTGTCGCCCTCGCGCAGATGGCTGAACTCATGCGCCACCAAACCCTGCAGTTCGTCGCGGGTCAGGTAGTCGAGCGCGCCGCGAGTGACCGCCACCACCGCATCTCCCTCATCCCAGCCGGCAGCAAAAGCGTTGATGCATTCTTCGCGGTCAAGCACCATGGCAAGAGGCGGCCGCATGCTGGCGGCAATGGCCAGCTCGCTCACGATGTTGCACAGCCTTTGCTCGGACTCGCGGCTGGCCGGCCAGGCTTCTCTGGCTCCAGCACGGCGTGCCAGCTTCTCACCGCCGCCTTTCAGCACCGAGGTTTCCAGCCACCAGCCGCCAAACACGAACAGTAAGGTCACGCCGGTGTTGACCGCAAAGAAGTAGGCCGGATAGCCGCTGAAGCCGGGGGCGACCAGCCGCCACGTAAGCGCCAGCGCCGCATTGACAGCCAGCACCAGCCCCAGCACCGTCAGGCCAAGTAGCGCCAACAGACGGAGTGTCTGGGCGCGCGCAGTTTCCTGCCGTTCAAAAAAACGCATTAGCCATCTCTCGGATCATCTCAGCCTTCGATGCATCAGAGCGTTCAGGAAGACGTGCGGAGGGTTCAAACCAGCCAGGGCCGCGGAACCGGCTTCGCCGGGCCGCAGGCGCAGCGGCCCCCTTGGGGCTGGAGCCTGCGGCTCCGAACCTGCTTGAGCAGGTTTGGACAGGCGACAGAAACGAAGCCTCTGGCGAGCGGCGGCCTGCAAGGCCTCGCGCAGTACACGCAGTGACAAGCGTGGGAGCCCCCATTTCTAGAGCTGTATCCGAACCGCCTGCCGCTCGACCGGCGTTTCCGTCGACCGCAGCATGGCCGAAGGCGCAAACCCAAACGTGCGGGCAATCAGCAGCGCGGGAAACTGCCCCTGCGCATTGTTGTAGTCCAGCACGGCATCGTTGTAAGCCTGGCGGGCAAAACCGACCTTGTTTTCAGTGCTGGTGAGCTCCTCGCTGAGTTCACGGATGGTCTGGTCGGCCTTGAGTTCGGGGTAGGCTTCGGCGACGGCAAAAAGGCGCCCCAGGCTACCGTCCAGTGACTGCTCGGCGGCGGCCAATGCCACCACCGCGCCGGCATTGGCGGGTCGGCTGCGCACCGCATCGCTGGCCGTGCGCGCCTGATTGCGCGCAAGCATCACCGCTTCGAGCGTGCTCTGCTCATGTTGCAGGTATTTTTTGGCGGCCTCGACCAGATTGGGGATCAGGTCATAGCGGCGTTTGAGTTGCACGTCGATTTGGCCGAACGCATTGGCAATGATGTTCTTCAGGCGGACCAGCCGGTTGTAGGCGCCCACGGCCCAAAAAACCAGCAAGGCAAACACGGCGATGAAAACAAGGGTGCTAAGGGGCATGGGAGTCCTCGATGCAAACATGACTGACAACTTGCCCGAACGTCTGCTCAGGCGGCTGCCGCGAGATTAACTGGTTTTAGGCCATGGCGACAAGCTGATGCAAACCGGTCAGTCGGCATTTTGCTATTCTTTTGATAGCTGGTTGCGCTCATCCGGAAAGGGCAGACACCGTATTCAGTCAAACACCTCACGTACGCGAACGCCACGCGGCCAGGCAGAAATAAAAAAGGCCCCACACCCTCGCGGGCATGGGGCCTTGCGCCTGTCAGGGCGCGAGTGCGGAGCAGCTTACTCGGAAGCGGCGCCTTCGCTACCAGCTTCCGCTGCGGCGGGCATGGCTTCCAGCTCAGCCGCTTCGGCTTCAGCAATGGCGCGGCGCTCGGCGTCGTCCATCTGGTCCTTGGCCTTGCGCGCCTCGTGGTACGCCATACCTGTGCCGGCAGGGATCAGGCGGCCGACAATCACGTTCTCTTTCAGGCCACGCAGCTCGTCGCGCTTGCCCATGATGGCAGCCTCGGTGAGCACGCGGGTGGTTTCCTGGAAGGAAGCCGCAGAGATGAACGAATCGGTCGACAGCGACGCCTTGGTGATACCGAGCAACAGGTTGGTGAACACGGCTGGAATCTTGCCATCGGCGCGCAGTGCGTCGTTCGCATCAAGAATGACGGAACGCTCGACCTGCTCACCGGCGATGTAGCTGGAGTCACCCACGTTCTCGACGACAACACGGCGCAGCATCTGACGAACAATCACTTCGATGTGCTTGTCGTTGATCTTCACGCCCTGCAGACGGTAAACGTCCTGCACTTCGTCGACGATGTAGCGGGCCAGCTCTTCCATGCCCAGCAGGCGCAGGATGTCTTGCGGGTCGGCTGGGCCGTCCACAATGCTTTCGCCCTTGTTGACCACCTGGCCTTCGTGCACCAGGATGTTCTTTTCCTTCGGAACCAGGTCTTCCCAGACCTTGCCTTCAGGATCGGTGATCTGCAGACGAACCTTGCCTTTGGTCTCTTTACCGAAGGACACGGTACCCGTCATTTCGGCCAGTGTGCCCTTGTCTTTTGGCGTACGGGCTTCGAACAGCTCGGCAACACGCGGCAGACCGCCGGTAATGTCACGGGTCTTCTGGCCTTCGATCGGGATACGGGCCAGCACTTCGCCGGGGCCCACGT
>NZ_JBDTPB010000030.1:0-25333 GCF_039932935.1 Polaromonas sp. | reverse complement strand
AGCACAAAGGCTGTGCCGAAATCACGCGCGAGTTGCAGCATCAGTTCAAACACGCCATCAGCGGTAGAACGATCCAAATTACCTGTCGGCTCATCGGCCAGCACGCACGCAGGCTGCGTGACGAGCGCACGTGCAATCGCAACGCGCTGACGCTCACCGCCTGAGAGTTCTGCGGGGCGGTGGTGGATTCGGTCTTGAAGGCCTACGGCGGCCAGCATCCTGGTCGCAACACGCGCGCATTCTGCGGGCGATTCACGGCGAATCCACAGTGGCATCGCGACGTTGTCGAGTGCGCTGAATTCGGGCAGCAGGTGGTGGAACTGATAGACGAAGCCCAGGTGCTTGTTTCGCAGATCGCCTTGTTGTTGGGGTGACAGGGCTGACAGCGTCTGGCCTTTGAGTTCGACTTGCCCGCTGGTAGGCGCGTCGAGGCCGCCCATCAGATGCAGCAGCGTGCTTTTTCCGGAGCCTGAGGCGCCGACGATGGCCAGCGTCTCGCCGGCGTGGACCTGCAGGTCTACGCCGTGCAGCACGGTCAAATCGATCAGGCCTTCGTGGAAGCGCTTGGTGAGGCCCTTGGCCGTGAGGACGATCTCCCCATTCAAGCCGGGGCCGCGGGACTGGCTTTGCCAGACCGCAGGCGCAGCGGTCCCTTCCCCGGGTGAAAGGGGCAGCGAAACGCCGGAGGCAGACGAAGTCGGGAGCGTGGGGGTCATATCACTCATAACGCAGGGCCTCCGCGGGATTCACGCGGCTGGCGCGCCAGCTGGGGTAGATGGTGGCGAGAAAGGCCAGCACCAGGGAGATCACAACGATGGGCATGATGTCGGCGTATTGCGGTTCGCTGGGCATGCGGCTGATGAGGTAAATGTCTTTGGGCAAAAAGCTGGCGTTCAGCGCGCGCTCAATCGCCGGCACGATGACGTCGATGTTGAAGGCGATACCCAGGCCCAACAACAAGCCCGAGAGCGTGCCGATGACGCCGACGAGTGCGCCCTGCACCATGAAGATCTTCATGATGCTTTTTGGGCTGGCGCCCAGCGTGCGCAGGATGGCGATGTCGGCGCGCTTGTCGGTCACTGTCATCACCAATGTGCTGACGAGGTTGAATGCCGCCACCGCGACGATGAGCGTGAGGATGATGAACATCATGCGTTTCTCGAGCTGCACAGCGGCAAACCAGGTCTTGTTCTGCCGCGTCCAGTCGCGTATGAGCAAGTCGCCGCTCAGGCTGCGCGACAGCTCAACGGCCACCTCGCGCGCCTGGTGCAAGTCCTTGAGCTTGATGCGGATGCCGGTGGGCCCTTCCAGACGGAAGATTTTGGCGGCGTCGTCCTGGTGCATCATGACCAGCGCCGAGTCGTATTCAAAATGGCCGGAGTCAAAGGTGCCAACCACCGTCATTTGCTTGAGGCGCGGCACCACGCCGGCCGGAGTGACCTGGCCGCTGGGTGCGATCAGGGTGACGGTGTCGCCCTCACGCACGCCCATGGCACGGGCCAGCTCGCCGCCCAGCACCACGCCGAAGTTGCCGGGCACCAGTTTCGCCAGGGTGGGGCCAGAGGTCACAGCAAGATCGGTCACCTGGCCTTCCAGCGCCGGGTCTATGCCGCGCACCAGTGTGCCCTTCATGTCTTCACCGCGCGCCAGCAGGGCCTGTGCGGCGATGAAGGTGGCGGCGCCGGTGACCTGCGGGTTGGACTTGATTTCAGCCAAGGTCTTTGCCGGGTCGGGCAAGGCCATGCCATTGGGCGCGAAGACCTCGATGTGTGAGATCACGCCCAGCATCCGGTCACGTACTTCTTTCTGGAAGCCGTTCATCACGCTCAGCACGATGATCAGCGCGGCTACACCGAGCGCAATGCCCAGCATGGACACGCCCGAGATAAAGGAAATAAAGCCGTTGCGCCGGGTGGCGCGGCCGGCGCGGGTGTAGCGCCAGCCCAGAATCAGCTCGTAAGGAATTTGCATGCTTAATAACCTGCCGATCGAGGCTGGCCACCTGCGGCCTGCCCGGACGAATTTTTATACATTGATGTTCTCGCTAGACTCGTTACCTCAATACCCGGCGATTGCCTGAACGGCGCACCACCGTTGCGGGTACGGCGTCAATTGTGGCATCCCGGACAATAGCCCCATGTCAGCCAATTCCCCCACCCCCTTCACCGGACCGCAACTGCTGATTCCCTTTGCGGCCAGCGATGCACAGGCCTGGCTGCCCACGATGAAGGCCCTGCCGGCGGACAGCATGCGCAACCTGCGCCAGTTGCTCAAGGGAATGAAGTCAGTGCGCACTGATGTGGCGCAAACCCAAACGCTGTCACCCCCGCATGAGCGCGCCCTGGCGCAGGCGCTGGGCATTGCCGGCCCCGACGCACCCGACGGCCTGATTCCCTGGGCTGCACAAGACGCGGCGCAGCACCTGCCAGACGCTGACGGTAAGGCCTGGGCCTGGATCACACCTTGCCACTGGGCCATGGGTCGCGAGCACGCCACGCTGACCGATCCGGCCGCGCCGGGCCTGAATGAGGGCGAATCCCGCACCTTGCTGGCGGCCATGCAGCCCTACTTTGAGGGCGACGGCATCACGATTCACTATGTGCCGGCGCTGGGGCCGACGCGCTGGCTGGCCGAGGGCGAGTTGTTTCGCCGCCTGCCCACCGCTTCGCTTGACCGCGTGCTGGGCCGCAATGTGGACCCTTGGCTGCCCAAACAGAATAAAAAAGACACCAGCGGTGCCAACACGGCCCGCAAGATGAAGTTGCTGCAAAACGAAATGCAGATGCTGCTCTATACCCATGCGCTGAATGACGAGCGCGCGGCGCGCCGCCAGCTACCAGTCAACTCCTTCTGGCTGAGCGGCACGGGCGCCCTCACGACCACACCCATTGCAGACAGAGCCACGCCCACCGTGCCGCGCATCTTGGCGCAAGCCGTGTTCGCCGATGATTGGGAGGCCTATGCCGGGGCCTGGGCCGCGCTGGACGCAGGCGACATCGCGCAGCTGCTGGCGCGCCAGCAGGCGGGCGAGGTGGTGCGGCTGACTCTGTGCGGTGAGCGCGGCGCGCAAACCTTTGAAACCCACAACGCCGGCTTCATGGCCAAACTTTTAAGCCTTTTAGTGCCACAGCCCGCGTGGTTCGAGCGCCACCAGCTATAAAAAAGATAGTAAAACCTTCATGAAAATTCAGGTACGCGATGTTCCCCCACGCAGCGTCTGGGCGCTGCAGCAGGCCGGCATTCACCCGCTGCTTGCGCAGCTTTACGCCGCGCGCGGTGTGCACACAGCCGATGAACTCGACGACGGCCTGGCCCGCTTGCTGCCGCCCACCTCTCTGCTGGGCGTGCAGCAGGCGGCGCAGTTGCTGGCCGACGCCATGGCTGCCGGCAAAAAAATCTGCATCGTCGCCGACTATGACTGCGATGGCGCCACCGCCTGTGCCGTGGCGCTGCGCGGCCTCAAACTGCTGGGCGCTTCATTCAAAAATCTGGAAGTGAGCTACCTGGTGCCCGACCGCGTGACAGACGGCTACGGCCTGACGCCGCCGATTGCCGAGCGCGTCAAGGCCGGCGGCGCCGATGTGCTGGTGACGGTGGACAACGGCATCGCCAGCATCGACGGCGTGGCCCGCGCTCGCGCCCTCGGCATGCAGGTGCTGGTGACCGACCACCACTTGCCGGCGCTGAAAGACGGCCAGGTGGTGCTACCCGAGGCCGACGTCATCGTCAACCCGAACCAGCCCGCCTGTACGTTTGAAAGCAAATCGATTGCCGGTGTGGGCGTGATGTTTTACGTACTGCTGGCGCTGCGCGCCGAGTTGCGCGTGCGGGGGGTGTTTGATGATCCCGCCGCCGGGCCGCCCCAAGGCGGGAAGGCCCCCTCGGGGGGCAGCGCAGGACACGAAGTGGCAAGCGTGGGGGCGAAGAATCCCCAGCCCAAGCTCGATGCACTGCTGCCGCTGGTGGCGCTGGGCACCGTCGCCGACGTGGTGAAGCTGGACGGCAACAACCGCCGCCTGGTGGCGCAAGGCCTTAAGCGCGTGCGCGCAGGCCACATGCCGGCGGGGTTGGCAGCACTCTTCAAGGCGGCGGGCCGGCAAGCACCCGTGGCCACCACTTTTGACTTTGCGTTTGCCCTGGGCCCGCGCATCAATGCCGCAGGCCGCCTCAGCGATATGACGCTGGGCATCGAATGCCTGTTGACGGACGACGCGGCGCGCGCCGACGAGCTGGCGCAGATGCTGGACGGCATCAACCGTGAACGCCGTGACATCGAGGCCGGCATGCGCGAACAGGCGCAGCTGGCGGCCGACGCGATGATTGACGACGATGAAGAGCCGCCGCCCGCGATCGCCATCTTTGACCCGGAGTTTCATGAGGGCGTGGTCGGCATCGTCGCCTCGCGTATCAAAGACAGGCTGCACCGCCCTACTTTTGTCTTTGCCGCCAGCCAGGCCGACGGGAAAGAGCACGAACTCAAGGGCTCGGGCCGCTCGATTCCGGGGTTTCATTTGCGCGACGCGCTGGACCTGGTGACCAAGCGCCACCCCGGCGTGCTGCTGCGCTTTGGCGGCCATGCCATGGCGGCGGGCTGCACCATCGCCGAAGAAAACTTTGAGCTCTTTGAGCAGGCGCTGCAGCAGGTGGCGCATGAATGGCTGGACGCCGCCACGCTGACGCGCCGCATGGACACCGACGGCCCGCTGGCGCCCGAATACCGGCGCGCTGACCTGGTTGACACGCTGCACAAGGAAGTCTGGGGCCAGGGCTTTGCCGCCCCGACGTTCAGCGAGGAAGTCGAGGTGGTGTCGCAGCGGCTGGTCGGCGAGAAACACCTCGCGCTCAAGCTCAAGCACCAGGGGCAAGCCGTGGACGGCATCTGGTTTGGCCACACCGAAGCCTTGCCGGCGCGGGTGAAGCTGGCTTTTCGGCTGGACGCCGATGAATGGCAAGGCGTGCGGCGGGTGCGCTTTCTGGTGGAGGGGGCGGAGCTTCCTTAGCGCCGACTAGTACTGACCACCGCCGGTTAGCGCCCGTTGATGCCCGTTAATGCCCGTCAATGCCGGTGTAGAGCTTGTCTGACGACCCCAAGGTCATGCTGCCTACAGTTCCCGGCAGCCGCCCCAGCGACCATACAGGCTCGAAAGGCGCTCATGTCGATGCGCTGCTCACCTTTACCCCCTCAAGAGGAAATCATGAACACCATCATCTACATCGTCGGCCTGGTTGTCATCATCGGCGCGGTCCTCTCCTATTTCGGCTTTCGCTGATCCGCATGCGCTCCAGCGATGACCCCAAGCCGGGTCATCGCTACTGTTTTTATAGCTGGTGGCGCCCATTAAATAAGGGCCAGCAAGCTAAATCTTGATTTCCAGTTCTCCATTTCCATTTACCGCCACGCGACACCGTGCACCAACGCGCGCTGATGTGCGGCATGGGGGCGCCGAGCTTTTTGCGCAGCGGGCAATTACGACAGCTATTAAATTGATAGCTGCTTGCGCTGGTTGGCATTGGGCTGGCGGCCTAAAACTTATCAAACAACACCCCTGAGGCACAAAAAACACCTCGTGGAGTCGTGGTGAGGCGCGCTGAGCCTTCTCAAGTCATGGAGATTGGCGTATGCCCGCACCCCGTGCCTCCGCAAAGCCTAAAATGACCCTGTGACGCCTAAAACGATCCTGAACGCTGACTTGCACTGCCACTCAGTGGTGTCGGACGGCACGCTGACCCCGGAAGCCCTGGCCGAACGGGCCAATGCCAACGGGGTCGAACTCTGGGCCCTGACAGACCACGACGAAATCGGTGGCCAGCATCGCGCTGCCGCTGCCGCCAAGGCCCTGGGCATGCACTACCTCACCGGCACCGAAGTGTCTGTGACCTTTGCCGGGCAAACCGTCCACATCGTGGGCCTCGGTTTTGACGCCAACGACCCCGCCATGCAGCAAGGCCTGCGCAACACGCGCGGCGGCCGTGAGCAGCGCGCCATGGAAATGTCGGACTCGCTGGCCAAAGCCGGCATCAAGGGCGCATATGAAGGCGCACTGAAATTTGTCGGCAACCCCGAGCTGATTTCACGCACGCACTTTGCCCGCTTCCTGGTGGAGTCGGGCGTGTGCCGCGAAACACCGGAAGTCTTTCGCAAATACCTGACCGAAGGCAAGCCCGGCTATGTGCCGCACCGCTGGGCCAACCTGCGCGACGCCGTGACCTGGATCACCGAGGCCAAAGGCATTGCCGTCATTGCCCACCCGGGCCGCTACAAATTCACCCCCAACGAGGAATACGCCTTGTTCACCGAGTTCAAGTCCCATGGCGGGCGCGGCGTGGAGGTGGTCACCGGCAGCCACACCCCGCAGGAATACCTCAAATACGCCGAAACGGCCAAAGAGTTCGGCCTGGCTGCCTCGCGCGGCAGCGACTTCCACAGCCCCGACGAAAGCCACACCGACCTGGGCACCTTGCCCTACCTGTCCGGTGAACTGACGCCGGTGTGGGAGCTGGTGGCGGACCGCATCCAGTGATGGCCGGTTCCGCAAGCAACACCTCTCACGTCCCGACCGGCATTGCGCTCCTGGTAGCCGCAGTGGCCTGCTTCGCGGTACTGGACACCACCACCAAGTTCATCTCTGCCAGCGTGCCGCTGCTGATGGCGCTGTGGTTCCGCTATGCCTTCCAGGCCGTTGCCACCACGGTGGCCGTCCTCCCGTCGCGCGGCTGGTCCGTGCTGCGCACGGCGCACCCGAAATTCCAGTGCCTGCGCGGTGTGCTGTTGCTGTGCAGCAGCATGCTTGCGTTTTTCAGCCTGCGTTATATGCCGGTCGGCGAATTCACGGCCATCGTCATGATCACGCCGCTGGTCATTACCCTGCTGGCCTCCCTCACCCTGGGGGAACGGGTGTCATGGTTGCGTTGGGCACTGGTCATAGGCGGGTTTGCCGGAACGCTGATCATCATCCGGCCCGACGGAGATGACTTCAACTGGCCCATGCTGCTGCCTTTGGGCCTGGTGATCACCAACGCCTGGTTTCAGATCCTCACCAGCCGGCTGGCACGTACTGAAGACCCCTTCACCATGCATTTTTATACCGGCTGGATCGGCACGCTGGTGGCTTCGCTGGCCCTGCCGTTTGTCTGGACTTGGCTGGGCGCCTGGACACTGTGGGCCGCCCTTTGCCTCATGGGCTTGATGGGCACGGTGGGCCATTTCATGATGATTCTGGCTTACGGCCGCGCGCCGGTATCGACGCTCACACCCTTCTTGTACGCCCAGATCGGCTTTGCCATGCTCGGCGGCTGGCTGGCGTTTTCGCATGTGCCCGACCGTTGGTCCGTACTCGGAATGGCCATGATCGCCGTTTGCGGCGCAACAGGCGCGTGGCTCGCCGTACGCGACAGCCGGGTCGTCATAGAACCGGTTGAGTCTTGAATTCGGCCCGACCGGACAACATTTGATCTGCCATGTCCCAGTTTTTTGAAGTTCACCCCGAAAACCCACACACCCGCCTGCTGAAGCAAGCGGTAGCGCTGCTTGAACGCGGCGGCATTGCGGCGGTGCCTACCGACTCCAGCTACGCGCTGGTCTGCCACCTTGACGACAAGGCCGCAGCCGACAGCCTGCGGCGTATTCGCGGGGTAGACGACAAGCACCACCTCACGCTGCTGTGCCGCGACCTGAGCGAGCTGGCCAACTACGCGCGCGTCGACAACAAGCAGTTCCGGCTGCTCAAGGCCGCCACACCCGGGCCGTACACCTTCATCTTGGAGGCCAGCAAGGAAGTGCCGCGCCGCCTCAGCCACCCGTCGCGCAAAACCATCGGCCTGCGCGTGCCCGAGCACAAGGTACTGCAGGCGTTGCTCGAATTGCACGGCGCGCCCCTGCTGGCCACCACATTGATTCCACGCGGCGGCACCGAGCCACTGAACGACGCGCACGACATCCGTGAACTGCTGGAGCACGAGCTGGCCGCAGTGATTGACGCCGGCGCCTGCCACCAGGAACCGACCACGGTGATTGACCTGACCCCCATGGGCGATGGTGGTGAGCCGGTGGTGGTACGGCAGGGCCGGGGCGACGTGGCGGTGCTGGGCCTGTAGGCAGCCCCGCCCGGCTCGCACCGGGCGTCTGAGACAATTGCCGCATGGACTTCTCCGATCTGATTCAAACCGTCGCGATCTATGCGCTGCCCGTGCTGTTCGCGATCACCGTACACGAAGCCGCGCACGGCTATGTCGCCCGCTACTTCGGCGACAACACGGCCTGGATGCTGGGCCGTGTCACGCTCAACCCCGTCAAGCACATCGACCCCGTCGGTACCATCCTGATGCCGCTGTTGCTGTATGTCGCCACCTCGGGCACTTTCCTGTTCGGCTATGCCAAACCGGTGCCGGTGCAGTTTGGCAATTTGCGCAACCCCAAGCGCGACATGATCTGGGTGGCGCTTGCCGGGCCGGGCGCTAACCTGTTGCAGGCATTGCTTTGGGGTGTCCTGTTCTACTTCCTTGCAGGCGCCGGCGTGACCGAGCCGTTTTTCATCAAGATGTGCCAGGCCGGCATCCTCGTCAACGTCGTGATGTTCGTTTTCAATCTGTTCCCGCTTCCTCCGCTCGATGGAGGCCGCGTGTTGGTCGGTCTTCTGCCTTACAAGCAGGCATTGCTGGTGTCACGCATTGAGCCTTGGGGCTTTTTTGTCGTGATGGGACTGGTCATTTCGGGCGTCATCAGCAACCTTTGGATGCGCCCCTTGATGGACGTGACCTACACCGTGATTCAAACCGTTTTAACGCCGCTGGCGATGCTGGTGAAATGATGACCCAAAATTCCAAATCCGACGTCGCCGCAACGTCCACCACCCGCTTCCTCACCGGCATCACCACCACCGGCACGCCCCACCTGGGCAACTATGTCGGCTCGATCCGGCCTTCCGTTCAGGCCAGTCTCCGCTCTGATGTCCGCAGCTTTTACTTTCTGGCCGACTACCACGCACTGATCAAATGCGACGAACCCGCGCGCATCCAGCAGTCCACGCTGGAGATCGCCGCCAGCTGGCTGGCCGCCGGGCTGGACCCGGAACGGGTGACCTTCTACCGCCAGTCCGACATCCCCGAGATTCCCGAACTCACCTGGCTGCTGACCTGCGTGACAGGCAAAGGCGTGCTCAATCGCGCGCATGCCTACAAGGCCTCGGTCGACAAGAACGAAGCGGCCGGCAACGACCCGGATGCCGATGTGACGGCAGGCCTTTTCATGTACCCGGTGCTCATGGGCGCGGACATCCTGCTGTTCAAAACCCACAAGGTGCCGGTGGGACGCGACCAGATCCAGCACATCGAAATGGCGCGCGACATGGCGCAGCGCTACAACCACCTGTATGGCGAACACCTGGTGTTGCCGGAGGCGGCGATTGAGGAGTCGGTGGCGCTGCTGCCGGGCCTGGACGGGCGCAAGATGAGCAAGAGCTACGACAACACGATACCGCTGTTCACACCGCGCGAGCAGATGCGCAAGCTGATCGCCGGCATCGTCACGGATTCGTGCGCACCGGGCGAGCCCAAGGAAACCGAAGGCTCGGCGCTGTTCCAGATTTACCAGGCCTTTGCCAGTGCAGACGAAACCCAGGCCCTGCTCAAAGCCTATGCCGAAGGCATTGCCTGGGGCGACGCCAAACAATTGCTGTTTGAACGCATTGACCGCGAGGTGGCGCCCATGCGTGAGCGTTACCACGACCTCATCAGCGATCCGGCAAAAATCGAGGCGACTTTGCAGGCGGGTGCGCAGAAGGCGCGTGCGGAAGCTACGCCTTTCATGGGCGAATTGCGGCGCGCCGTGGGCTTGCGCAATCTCGCAACAAAACCCGCAGCCCCCTCAAAAGGCAAGTCAGCCAAAGCCGCGGCGCCCGCCTTCAAGCAGTACCGTGAAAAGGATGGCCGCTTTTACTTCAAGCTGCAGGACGCCGACGGCAAGACGCTGTTGCAAAGCCAGGGCTTCGAGTCCCCCAAAGACGCGGCGCTCATGATCGCGACCTTGCAGAAAGAAGGCTATGCGGCTTTTGCTGCACTGCAAGGTCAGAAACAACTGCACACATTGCCCGACGTCGACGCCGAAGATGTGCAACTCGCGCTGCAATTTTTTACAACCTCATCATCCTGAAGTAGTGTCTGGCTGGATTCTCTGCGGTCCGGCTCGTTTCGAATAAAGAGGCATTACAGACACCGTTCGTCGCCACATTGGTACCAAAGACTTATTTACTGTTGTTTTGGGGGATGGTAGACCTGAAAAAATACCGCAATTTCGAGTTTACTTAGGCCCCAAAGTTGACTTTCACCAGTTATGCTCATAGCTCATAGGAATGATTCTCAAGACTGACTAATGAGTATTTTTGTAATAGACGACCATCCGCTTATGCGCGAAGCGGTTGTCATGTTGATTCGCCGCCTGAGCAGCAAGGCCACTGTGACCGAGCTGGACAGGCTTGCTGCAGTAATGCCGGCTGTGCAGCAACATGGTGTTCCCGAACTCATCTGCCTTGACTTGCGCTTGCCAGACACCAATGGTGTTTCCGGCGTGCGTGAGCTCAAGCATCAGTTCCCCAATGTCCCTCTTGTGGTGTTGTCGGCGGCGCCGGCGCAGGACTACGAGGACCTGTCTATCGAAGCAGGGGCCGACGCCTACATTCAGAAGTCTGCCGGGGCCACCGAGATATCGAATGTGCTGCGCGTCTTCCTGAGCGAAGAGCTCGACCCGGAGCCGGCCACCCCGACGGAGAAATTGTCCAAGCGGCAAAAGCAGTTGCTGGTCATGCTCGACAAGGGCATGAGCAATCGCGACATCGCTGAAGAGCTGCAGATCAGCGAACACACGGTGAAAGTGCATCTGTGGCGGCTGTTTCGGCGCCTCAATGTCAAAAGCCGCTCACAGGCGAGTCACCTCGCGCGCACCCAGGGTTTGCTGTAACAGTGTGACATCCGGTTACCGGCCCGGCTCGCGCAACTCCACCCAGAAAACACTGCCCCGGCCGCTGCGAGAGGCAAGACCCACGGGGTGCCCCATCGCCTCACTCAAGCGGGAAACAATCGCCAGCCCCAAGCCGAAGCCTTCTTCGGTGCCCTGCAGGGGAATTCGGTAAAACTCCTGAAAGATCGCCTGTTGGTGTTCTTTCGCAATGCCTACCCCGGTGTCCCATATCTCGATGCGCCGCACGCCGCCTCGCGTGCGCACCGCCAGCAGCACACCGCCGCGATGCGTGTTGCGAAGCGCATTCGATAGCAGGTTGCCGACCAGACGCTGAAGCAGCACCGGATCGGACCTGACCTGCCCGGTCGCCGCGCGAATCCGAAAGCGCAGGCTGCGTTCCCGGGCGAAGGGCGCGTATTGCGCCTCCAGGTCCTGCAGCAGCCCGGCCAGGTCCACGGTCTGCCAATTCACACGCAAGGGATTGGACTCCAGCCCCGCCAGATCAAAGAGGGAATTGAACAGGTCGTTCACCGCCTTGGTGGAGCGCACGATCTTGGGTGCTATCTGCGCCACAAATTCAGGCTCGGCGACCAGCCAGCCTGCGTACAGGTCCAGGGCATGCACGGGCTGCCTGAGGTCGTGCGCGGCACTGGCAATGAAGCGGTTCTTGATCTCAACAGCCTCGAGCGCCGCACGGCTCTTTTCGGTCAGCGACCGGATCAACTCGGAGTTGTCGTATTGCAGCTCTAGGTAGGCACGCTGCACGTAGTGAAGACGCTGGCCCGACACCCGGATCACCAGCCAGTAAATAGCGAACAGCACCAGCAAGCCTGAGGAATTGAAAGTTGCTGCAAGCCCGTTGTCGACAAGCAGGTTGTAAACCATCACGACGAGAACCGACAACCCAAGCCCGTCCACATAACTCTTGAAGCACGGCAACCACGAAGAAAACGTGCCCACGGCAAACCCGGCCATGCCAACGAGCACAACCATGCCGAGAAACTGGTCGTACACCGGCGCCTTGAGGAAGTACACCCACATCGAGGCGCCCCACATCATGGCGCTGGCGGCCCACGTCCAGGTGTACCGGGCCATGAAAGCGCGCAGTGCGGGGCCGCTAACCCCGATGAGAGACCGCTGGTAAATCCAGATGACGCGATAGCGTCCCAAGGTCACCGCCGCAACAGCCGCAGCCCATAGAAACAGGCTGAAGGGGTCGACATGCCGGTAAAGAATGACCACCATGGACACGAGCAGCACCACCGCGGAATGCAGGCCTGGCTGGGCATACCGCATAAAGGTGTGGATCAACCGCATTTCCACCCACTCCTCGCGCGAGATATCTGGCGAGCGCTGCGTGCCAGGCCTGGTCGCTGAGAGGTGGTCCATGGAAACCGAGTTTACGTCGCGCCAGCGATACCCCACACACCTGCGGCACACTTTGTTGCGCCGGGGTGACGCCGCCCAAATCAGTTGAACGTTACGCCGGCCCAGCGCACACGGCCCAACACCGCAAAATCCCGGTCGCTGTTTTCGTATCCCTGGATGTCAAAGGGCTCATACGTCGGGTTGTAGCTGCTCACACGCAAGATCTTTCCGGGAAGCCGTTGCAGTTTTTTCACCAGCAGGGCGCCGTCAAGCTTCACCACATGCACACCCTCGGTCATGGCATCCCGATCCCGAAGGTCAATGAGCACCGCGTCTTTGGAGCGCAGCCACGGCTCCATGGATGCACCCGCCACCGTGGACATGACCACGTCGTTGTGGTCAATGCCCAGTTCGCAGCGGATGAACTGCAGGTCAAAGGGTCGCATCGCGACGACCGACCCGATATCGCTGAAAACATCCCGGCCCGGCAAGGAGCGCAGCTCAAACAGGGGCGCGTACACAAAAGCGCCGGACTCTACGGCGCGCACGTCACAGGCAACGGCCGTTTCCGGCTGGGCCGCATCGCGGCGGGGCTCCCGCCCGAGAAGTTGCGCGGGCGTCAACTGGTATTCCCTGGCGAGCACTTCCAGCTCGAACGCGTCCGGCAAGCTGTCTCCGCGCTCGATGTTCCAGATGGTGTTTCGGTGAACGCCCACCATCGCCGCCACATCATTGATTTCACGGCTTCCGCGGGCTGTTTTGCAGCGCTGGCCGAATTGGCGCATGAAAACCGTTCTGGCTTCCGCACGGACGGACTTGATAACGGCCTTGTCGGCTGCTGCGGCAGCCTCATGGAGGTACCAGGCAACCGGCTCTTCTACCTTGGGTGGCGTTGCCGTCATGAAGGAATACGGTGTTGTTGGCTCATCTCGCGAGCCAGTTTTGCCCGCTTTGGGCAGCGCTGCTTCTTTTGTGCTCATGAACACTATTTTGTTCCAGCAAGCACAAAAATGGCAAACTAGATGCTGATTAAATTGGTAATAATTACAATTAAAGTAGCACAAAGGAAATTTAGCAATAAAAATTGATTGACTTGTATCCATTTGTGCTGAAAATCATAGGCATGAGCACAATTAAAGTGACAGACGCACAAGAAGATATGCACCCCGCCGATGTCGTTGCTGCCCTCCGAAAGCGCGGGACCAGCCTCCGCAAAATTGCCATCGCAAACGGCTACAGCCACATACAGCGCGTGCTCACCAGCCCCTGGCTGGCGGCCGAGCAGCTGGTGGCACACGCCCTTGACAAAAGACCCGAGGAACTCTGGCCATCGCGCTACCTCAATCCCGCCGACCGCGCCCTCGCATTCCAGCAAACGCGCAAGATCAAAATCACCATGCCGCACCCGGCGCCACGCAAGCCCGGCCACGAGCCGGCGATGGCTGCAGGCGGCGACGATGCCTCCACCGACGGGCCGTCCCGCTCCCAGCCTGAACGGCCTTAAGCCCCACCCAGCGCACCCCTGCAGGAACGTAACCGATGAAAGACCCTATTTCTGACGACGTGCGTGCGCTGTGGCTGCGGCTGCGCGAACACGGCGGCTGGTGGACCTTGCGCACACTCGCCCTGCACTGGCGGCCCACGTGCGAGCCCCATGATGTACAGCAGGCCGTGGACATTCTGGAGGCGCGCGGTTTTGTGGAAAGCCGCCACCAGGCAAGCCAGCTCAGCTACGGCATCACACCTGACTGCAACATCCCACCCGGACTGGAGCCCGGCAGCGGCCTGCAAGCGCTCGATGAAACGGCAAAGCATCGGGTCAACGATTTCCCGGCTGCCCGGTACGAAACACCTGAAAAACGGATGCCGGCTGCTTTGACAAGACGACTGCCTCATCCAAACCGATACGAATTCCATTCACTCCGACCACAAAGGAATCACATGCTGCTGTCCAGCACAGGGATCAAACTCAGCGTTCATCTGCGCACCCACGATGGTGAAAGCGTTTATGTGGAGCTGGAAAACGAAGATATCGAAAAGGCCGCCATGGCCAAGGCCAGCGTGACCGAAGCCGAGGTTCACCCGATCCGCATGATGTGCGTGGAGTTTGTTCAGGCCATCACCAGCCCTTTGACGGGTGAAGTCGCTTGAAGTGCAGCAACTCTAAATACCGCGAATTTTTGCAGCAGCGCACACCGTGAAGCAACTACAAGGATAGCGGCCCGCTGCACTGATTGGCGGAGGTCCTGGAGACGATGAATGATGTGGCAACATGCGACGCGAGAGGGTGCCACCTGCGGCGACCACTAATTTCCACGCTGATTCCCAGATGCCTACACCTTCACTCTATGGCCGTTACGCGGCGTGCTCCATGGCGATTTGGGCTCGCTACCGATGGAAGCTCGGCGGAGTCATTCTTGCGCTAGCCTCGATTCCTGCGATTCTGGATCGGGTCTATCCTGTTGGCCCCCTGCCCGGAAGCGCACTCTTTGTGTTTTTAATGCTCTATTTTGCTGGCTTGGTTCCGCTACTGGCGTTTCAGAAGCCTCTGCCAATGCGTCCGTGGACCTGTCTGCAGCGCATCTGGGCCTGGTCGCGCGCCGTCCTCTGCTCCCTATGGGTCATGCTTTGCATCTGGGGCATTAGTGCAGGATTTGGCGGCTAACCACGATATTCCGCACAATGACCGCCGCAGCCAGTGATTGCAAAGAGGGACGTGTACCGGTAGAGTCAATACCGCTCAGGACATGCAATACCTGACCGCATTAGGCGTATGCCTATGCACCGCCGAATCGGATTACCGCCGGCGCCCGAGCTGCAGTTATTGTTAACGGGGATTTGCTTGATTTATCAAGGAAACCCTATGAGCCTGACAAAGCGCCAGCAACTCCGTCGACAAGCATTCACGAACCAAAACTGCCTGTGCTTCTATTGCCAGTGTCGGATGTGGGAGCAAGGCGGGAAACAGCTCGCCAAAGAACTTGGCATACCGATTCGGTTGGCCAAGCACCTTCGCTGTACGGCTGAACACCTCCGAGCCCAAACCAATGGCGGTCTTGACACCCTTGAGAACATCGTCGCGGCCTGTGCATGGTGCAATCATGAACGCCATGCCGGCCGAGCACAACAAGCGCCCGATCCACTGACTTATAGAGCCGAGGTCGCAGAGTCAATGGCAATAGGCAAATGGCATCCCACCAGCTTAGCCCCACCGTCTAGACGCAACGCTTAATTAATTACCGCCGACGAGATTTGGCCATCGGCGCTGAACGTGATGGAGGTGACGCGTTCACTGGGCGTAAAAAAGCCAGCTCGGAGGCTGGCTTTTGAGATTGGACGTGGGCTCTTACGCGACCCACGTTACGGCAATTCACATGCGGGAACTCAGATTATTTTTTTCGTCTGGTGAGTTCTTGATCGACGCGCCGGTGTGAGATTCGGCTTGCCTGGCCAGGCAGTCCCGAGGTCAAGCAGACGCCGGGAAGCGTGAATTATACCAATGTCGTGAAAAAACCTGGTCGGAACCCCTGCGATCCGCTGAGAGCGAACGCTTTTAGTCCTGCCTTTTAAAGCTTGGGATCCGGAAACGGCAGCAAATCTTGCGACGAGCTCGGCTGAGCCACCCACTTGTTACCTTGGCGATAAAAGTCCGCCTGGGTTTCAGAAGTTCCAGCCCCAATCTTCAACGCCACCGTGCAAGCGACTTGACCTGGGTGTTTGGCCTGAACAGCTGGAATGCAGGTACCGAGTTTTAGTTCGGCGTCTTTATATTTTTGCAGTTCCATCATTTCAAGAAATGCTTGCGTGGCCTCTTTGATGTCGGGCAATACGAGTGTGCCGGCTTGCGCAGTGGACGCCGTGGACGCGGCGGATGCTGCAGGTGTGACGGCTGGGATTCCGTTAGCGGGTTGCGATGATGTTTCGTTGCAGGCGGAGCAAAGAAGCAATGTTGAGAGAATGATTGTGAAACGCATGGAGAGTTATCTCTTGTAAGGAACCGTCTAACTAATGTGGAGCTTGCGCTCGGCTAGGGCAGTTCCGTGTCGGGGAGCCCGGCTTGGTGCATTCAGCCTGCATACAAAAAAGCCCCGGTTTACGGGGCTTTCAGGGGGTTTGTGAGATGTCCCAAGACTATCTTGAACCCGGTTTTGGCGGAGAGGGTGGGATTCGAACCCACGGTACCTTGCGGTACGCCTGATTTCGAGTCAGGTACATTCGGCCACTCTGCCACCTCTCCTTTGTCGAGCCGATATTCTATCAGCCTGAAGGTGGCCCCCACGGTCGCTCGCTTCGTGTAGCTCCCTGCCCCTCGAGGGGGCCGCCCGCCTGTGACCCGGCAAAGCCGGTTCCACGGCTCATGCTGGGTTGGGACCTCCTTAGTGAACTACTTTCCTGTGGGGGTCAGCACCTTGATGCCGCCCATATAGGGCTGCAATGCGTCGGGCACGGCGACTGAGCCGTCGGCCAGCTGGTAGTTTTCGAGCACCGCCACCAGGGTGCGGCCTACGGCCAGGCCTGAGCCGTTCAGGGTGTGCACAAACTCGTTTTTGCCTTGGGCATTCTTGAAGCGAGCCTGCAGGCGGCGGGCCTGGAAGGCTTCGCAGTTGGAGACGGAGCTGATCTCCCGGTAGGTGTTCTGCGCGGGAAGCCACACTTCGAGGTCATAGGTTTTGGTCGCGCCAAAGCCCATGTCGCCGGTGCACAGCAGCATGACGCGGTAAGGCAGGCCAAGCTTTTGCAAAATGGCTTCGGCGTGGCCTGTCATGGCTTCGAGTGCTTCGTAGCTTTTGTCGGGGTGCGTGATCTGCACCATCTCGACCTTGTCGAACTGATGCTGGCGGATCATGCCGCGGGTGTCGCGCCCGTAGCTGCCCGCCTCGGACCTGAAGCACGGCGTGTGCGCGGTGTACTGAAGCGGCAAATCGGCCTCGGCAACGATTTCATCGCGCACGAAGTTGGTCAGCGGCACTTCCGATGTCGGGATCAGGTACAGCGCGGTGCTTTCGGCTTCGGCTGCGCCTTCTTGCCCGCCTTTTTTGACGGCGAACAAGTCTTCTTCAAACTTGGGCAACTGGCCGGTGCCGCGCAGCGAGTCGCCGTTGACGATGTACGGCGTGTAGCACTCGGTGTAGCCGTGCTCTTGTGTTTGCACATCCAGCATGAACTGCGACAGCGCACGGTGCAGGCGCGCCAGCGGGCCCTTCATCACGGTAAAACGCGAACCGGTGAGTTTGGTGCCGAGCTCAAAGTCCAGCCCCAAAGGCTGGCCCACGTCGACATGGTCTTTCACCTCAAAAGCAAAAGCCGGTGGTTCGCCGCCAGGGCCTTCAATCGGGCTCCATTTGCGCACTTCGACGTTACCGGCCTCGCCCGCGCCCTGCGGCACGCTCTCATGCGGCAGGTTGGGCACGGCCAGCAGCAGGGCCTGCATGTCGGCCTGGATCTGGTCCAGCCGTGCGGCAGAAGACTCCAGCTCGGCCTTGGAAGCGCTCACTTGCGCCATCACGGCGGTGGCGTCTTCACCCTTGGACTTGAGCTGGCCGATCTGCTTGGAGAGCGTGTTGCGCTGGTTCTGCAGTTCCTCAGTGCGAATCTGCAAGGCCTTGCGTTCAGCCTCCAGCGACTGGAAGGCCTCCACATTCAGGAAGGCTTGCGGGGTTTTGCGGGTTTCCAGCCGACTAATAGCCGAAGGCAGGTCTTTGCGAAGCAGGTTGATGTCTAGCATGGGGTCATTGTATTTTGTGGCTTTGCACGGCTCAGTTCAGGCTGGCAGGGTCCAGGTTGGCGCCGCAGATGATGAGGCAGACCTTTTCATCGGCACGCGGGGTATAGCGGCCGCTTTGCAGCGCGGCCAGTGGCAGCGCCGCAGCGGGCTCCACGGCCAGCTTGAGTTCTTTCCACATGAAAAGCTGCGCGCTGCGTATCGATTCGTCAGTCAGCAACAACGCATCACGCACATGCGCCTGCGTGACATCCCAGGCCAGGCTGCCGATGCGTTTGGCGCCCAGCGAGTCGGCGGCGATGCCGCTCACGGCCACGTCCACCGGCTCGCCAGCTTCACGGGCCTTGTACAAGGTGGGCGCCAGCTCAGGCTCCAGCGCCACCACACGGCTGCGTTGCTCAAACCAGCCGGCCACGCCGCCGATCAGGCCACCGCCGCCCACGCTGACGAGGACGGAATCGGGCAAGCCGCCCTGCTGCTCGATCTCTGCCGCCATGGTGCCGGCGCCCGCCAGCACTTCGGGCTGGTCATAGGCATGCGTCAGCAGCGCACCGGTTTCCTGCTGGCGGGCCAGGCACGCCTTCAGTGCATCGGCATACGCGGCGCCTGTGACCACCACGTGCGCACCCAGTGCGGCCAGCTTGGCGCGCTTGGCAGGGGTCGACACTTCAGGCACAAACACTTCGCAGCGCACGCCCAGCTCACGCGCGGCAGCCGCAGTGGCAATGCCGGCATTGCCGCCCGAGGCCACGATTACGCCGCTGGCCGGAATGGGGTTGGAGAGCAGGCGGTTGAGCATGCCGCGCGCCTTGAAGCTGCCGCCGGTTTGCAGGTGCTCAAGCTTGAGCCACACCTCGGCACAGTTCACGCCCAGCGCTTTGCCGGGCAGCTTCCACAGTGGGGTTTTATGAATAAAGTGGCTGTAGCCCGCTTCGAACGTGCGCAAGCAGCTCTCAATTTGATAGCGATCCGTCATGGCGGGTCAGCTCAACTGATGGAGCTGGCTGTCGCTGACTTCGAGCATGTGGCCCTGGGCGTCGAGCTTGAGGCCCTTGGGCAGCGGGAACTTGATGGTCTCCTCGATGCCTTCCATCTTGCGTACCGACACCGCACCCAGTGCCTTGATGCGGTCTATCACCTGCTTCACCAGAATCTCGGGCGCCGACGCACCGGCCGTCAGGCCCACGCGGCTCTTGCCTTCAAACCATTCTTCTTTCAGCTCGCTGGCATCGTCGACCATATAGGCCTCGGTGCCCAGCTTGGCCGCCAGCTCGCGCAGGCGGTTGCTGTTCGAGCTGGTCGGGCTGCCCACCACGATCAGGATGTCGACCTGCGGGCTCAGCACCTTGACGGCATCCTGCCGGTTTTGCGTGGCGTAGCAGATGTCTTGTTGCTTCGGTGCGCGCACATTGGGAAAGCGCGCCTTCACGGCGGCGCTGATCTCGGCCGCGTCATCCACGCTCAGGGTGGTTTGCGTGACCACCGCCAGGCGCTCGGTCTGGCCGGGGGTGATGCGCCACACGTCGGCCACGTCTTCCACCAGGTGGATGCCGCTGTCGAGCTGGCCCATGGTGCCTTCGACCTCGGGGTGGCCCTTGTGGCCGATCATGATGAACTCATAGCCTTCCTTGTGCAGCTTGGCCACTTCCACGTGCACCTTGGTCACCAACGGGCAGGTCGCGTCAAAAATCTGGAAGCCGCGGCGCTCAGCCTCTTTCTGGATGGCCTGGCTCACGCCGTGGGCGCTGAACACCAGCGTCGCGCCCGGCGGCACGTCGTCGAGCTCTTCAATAAAGATCGCGCCTTTTTCCTTCAGGTCATTGACGACGTAGGTGTTGTGCACGATCTCATGGCGCACGTAGATCGGCCTGCCGAATTTCGTCAGGGCACGCTCGACGATTTCAATCGCGCGGTCTACGCCGGCGCAAAAGCCGCGCGGCTCAGCCAAGAGGATTTCCTGAGGAAGTTGAACGGTACGTTCCGCCGACAGGCCGCCCTTAGGTGGAACAGCCCCCTCGGGGGGCAGCGTAGTACGCGAAGCGACAAGCGTGGGGGCTTTTTTCATAACACCCCAATCACTTGCACTTCAAACACCACCGGCTGGCCGGCCAGCGGGTGGTTGAAATCAAACTGCACCGCATCGCCGCCCTCTTTGACCTGCTGCACCGCACCCGCGTACTGGCCCATGCCATCCGGCGTAGGGAACTGCACCACGTCGCCGACCTTGTACTGCTCGTCCGGATCGCCCAGCTCGTTGAGCAGCTTGCGCGCCACCCACTGCACCAGCTCCGGGTTGCGGTCGCCAAAGGCAACGCCTGCGGGCAACTCAAACGTTGTGCGGGTGCCTTCGGGCAGGCCAATCAGCCGCTGCTCGATGGCCGGCGAGAGCTCGCCCGTGCCCAAACTCAGGGTGGCGGGCTTGCCGTCAAAGGTGTTGATGATGTCTGCGCCAGGTTTGCCGTCCACGGAGGGCCCGGCCATGCGGTAGTGCAGGGTCAGGAACGAGCCTTGCTGGACGAGGGTCGCTTCAGGGGATTCCACGGTGGACATAAGACTTTCTGCGGCCGGGCCGGCGCCGGGCAAGTGTTTGTAAACTGCCCCTATTGTAGAAAGTACGGCTTGACCGGGCCAAACAAGGCTTAATCCGGCTCAGTGCGGCCTAATACGGTTTCCCCCTCGCCCGCACCGGCTTTCCCCTCACACAGCGATACAGGCCCATCCATGCTCCTGAAAGACCTCCCAGAGGACGCCCGCCCCCGCGAAAAACTGCTGGCCCGCGGCCCCGGCGCGCTCAGCGATGCCGAGCTGCTGGCCCTGCTGCTGCGCACCGGCCTTCCCGGCAAAAATGCGCTGCAGATGGGCCAGGAGCTGTTGGGCACCTTTGGCGGTGTGAGCGGCTTGCTGCACACCGGGCCGGAAGCGCTCAAAAGCATCAAGGGCCTGGGCCCGGCCAAACGCGCCGAGATTGTGGCCGTGCTGGAGCTCGCCCGCCGCGCACTGGCCGAAGAACTCAAGGAAAAGACCCTCTTTGACACGCCACAGGCGGTTCGCGACTACTTGCAGCTGCAACTGGGCAGCCGCCCGCACGAGATTTTTGCCGTGCTGTTCCTCGACAGCCAGCACCGGCTGATCGTGCTGGAAGAACTCTTTCGCGGCACGCTGACGCAAACCTCGGTTTATCCGCGTGAAGTGGTGGTGCGCGCCCTGGCCCTGAACGCCGCCAGCGTCGTGCTGGCGCACAACCACCCCAGCGGCACCGCCAAACCCTCACGCGCCGATGAGGCGCTGACGCAGACCCTGAAGTCCGCGCTCGCGCTGGTCGATGTACGCGTGCTTGACCATTTTGTGGTGACAAGCTCCCAAGCTGTGTCGATGGCCGAGCTGGGATTGCTTTAAGGTTCGTGCATGAAAACGCCCGCCCTGAAAAGCCTGCAGGACCTCAAAGCCGTCAAGCGGGACATTGAAGCCCGTGCGAAGCTTGAGAAAGAGCAGGAAGCCGCGCGCATTGCCGCTGCGGTCAAAGCCAAAGCAGAGAAAGAACTCTTCTCGCGCGCCGTCGGCCCCGTCAAGGCTCTCCCGGCCAGACACCTGCCCGGCCACAAGGCGGCATTGCCGGTGACGCAAGCTGCGCCCATCCCGGTGCAGCAGCAGCGTGACGAGCTCGCGGTGATGCGCGAAGCGATCTCGGATGAGTTCGACGTGGAAACATTGCTGGACACCGATGAGGCCCTGAGCTTTCGTCGGCCGGGCATGGGGCCCGACGTGGTGCGCAAGCTGCGCCGCGGCGGCTGGAGCATCCAGGGCCAGCTGGACCTGCATGGCCTGCGCAGCGAAGATGCACGCGAAGCGCTGGCTCACTTCATCAGGGATGCTCAGAAGGTCGGTTGGCGCTGCGTGCGCGTGGTGCACGGCAAAGGGCTGGGCTCGCCCGGCAAGACGCCCGTGCTCAAGGGCAAGGTGCAGAGCTGGTTGATCCAGAAACAGGAAGTACTGGCCTTTGTGCAGGCGCGGCCGGCCGAGGGCGGCGCGGGGGCGCTGGTGGTGTTGCTGGAAGGCTAGATATCAGGTACACCCCTATCGACACTCACTGCGTGTAGTGTCTTTTCCCCTTGCAGGGGACGGCACTTGTGGCCTGGCGAAGCCAGTTCCACGGCGCCTGCTGGAGCTTGGGGACGGGCAAGTGTTACGGGTGGAATGTTTCGCTATTAATTCAATAGCTGCTCGCGCATATTCTGATTGGGCGGGAGGCATATTTGATGCCTGAAATTCACTAAAAAGTGTCCCTGCGGGCCTTTTTTTACCCGGCGGGCACCAAAAAACCGGTTTGAAGCCATCAGGAAGCCATTTTTAAAGTAAAAGGTGCCTGTAGCCCAATCAGAATCTGCGCGAGCAGCTATATTTTTGATAGCAATTACGCGGTAAATTCAAATCCCGAAAACATCCGCCAACCGGTTTAAAGCCCAAACCCCGCCCGCCCGGCAGCGGCGCATTCATAACCGTGCCTGAACAACAGCTCATACATCGGCACCGGCACCTTCTTCAATGAGGTCGGGTAGGCAGCTGCCGCTCTGACGTTGTCCCCGTCAAGCCATTCGCCGGCCGGGCAGTCGCCGCCCATGCGGTCGGCCACCTCCCGGGCGGTGGCGCCTATGCGCAGGTAGGCGGCGCGCCCCGGCTCGCGGGTGGCGTAGGCCATGAGCCCCCTGGCGCGCAGCGCGCGGACCTGGTCGGACATGATGTCGGCCACGTGCTTGAGCCGAAAGATGCTGAGGCGGCCCATCGCAAAACCCACCGGCAAAGGCGCACCGGCGTCGGACGCGATGATCACTCCGTCGATTTTCGGTTTGGGGCCAAAGCCGGCGTCAAAGAAGGGCTCCAGCCCGAGGTTGTCGTACACGCCGCCGTCGTAGAGGTGGATGCGGGCAAAGCGGTCTTCTGCCGGCCGGGCCTCGTCGCCGGTGGCGAACATCGGCAGGTTCCAGTCAAAGCTGTCGGTCGGCAGAACGTAAGGGCCGATCAGCCCCGGGAAGGCCGCCGACACGGCCATCGCGTCACGCAGCGGCAGCTGCTTCAGGCGCGTGGAGCCCAGCATCCAGTCGCGCAGCGCGTCACCTTCAATGCTGGCGCGTTTGCCGGTTTCGGCCGTGGTGGCGTTGACCACCCAGGCGGGTGAAGCAGGAACATCCTCCATCAGTGCGTCGATGCCCCAGGCGCTGCCGATGGCCGATGCCAGCACGTTGGCACGCGACAGCGCGAAGCGCCAGTTGCGCGGATGCAGCATGGCGCGCATCGCGGCGTTCTGCAGGTCTGTCGTGGTCAGCAGCGCTTTCACGCGCGGCAGCAGCACCTCCAGGCATTCGTCGCTGCCCGGCCAGCGCATCGCGTTGAGCTGCAGCAAAAGGCCCACCAGCAAGCTGCCGCCCGAGACGGTTGAGACCTTGCTGACCCGCTCCAGCGCCTGCTGTTCCGCCAGGAAGCTCAGCACACCGCAGTGAAACACCATGGCGCGCGTGCCGCCGCCCGACAGCGCAAGGTACACCGGCCTCACGCCGCCGCCTTTTGGCTCGTCTGGCAGGTTTGGCAGGTTTGGCAAGCATTCGGGCCGCGGAGCGGCCGATGGGGAATGGTCAATCGTGGAGAGCCGTGTTGCATGGTCTTGTCGTTCGGGTGTGTCGCGGCCCCATTCTGCTACGGCTACGCGCGCCTACCCGCTGGGAGCCACGGGGTATGGGGGCGGTAGTGCGGCCACACCGTTCGCCCGCATATGTGAACAAATGCTCGTTTGCGTTGGCAGTGCACCACTGGCGCGTGCAATATACCGCCGACCTCTCTTTTAGTTGTGAGTGACGCCCGCAGAGCGCATGGCATCTCGTTAGAGTCGCCTTACTAAAAACAAAGAGGAGTGATCTGGATGAACCCGCTGCACAGAAAAAAACTTGGCATTCAAGACGGCCATCGCATCGTACAGAGAGACATCAAGGTAGAGGCGTCCGATACCCACGTCACATCGGTGTACTGGTATGACGAAATCGACGAGGAGGGAGAATTCGTAGGCGGCCACGTGCTCCGGGAAACCAACTTCATACAGAAAACCACCCCCCAGGCGCCACGGGCTCCGCACAACGGCGACAAGGACCGGCCCGATGGCGCGCTTTTCAACGCGCTGCGCTCACACCCGCATGAACACCGCACATGGCTGCACAGCGTACTGCCCCGTGGCCGGCACAAATTCGCCGTTTGAATAAATAAAGGGCTGCAGCCCTTTATTGACGAGCGCAAGCAGCTATATTTTTCATAGCAACTTACTCACAAAAAATGGGCAACCCTGTCACTCGCCCCGGTTCCGCATCCAGTCGGCTGTCTGGAAGAACGAGGCGTTGAGCCGGGTGCGCAGCACCTCGTCCACACCGGTTTCCACCATGGCCTGGTTCATGCAGGCCAGCCACTGGTCACGCTCGACAATGCCAATGGAGCCGCCGCCGGTGGATTGCGGCATGTGACGCATGCGCAAGCGCGGGTGGCCGAAGCGGTCGGTGTAGTACTGCGGCCCGCCCAGCCAGCCGCACAAGAACCAGAAGAGGCGCTGGCGGGCATTCTCAAGCGTGCTGCCGTGCGCGGCGCGCAATGCTTGGTAGCCTGGCTCCAGGTCCATCAGGTCATAGAAACGCTCGACCAACGCCTTGACGCGCTCCTCGCCGCCTATCCAGGCGTAGGGGGTTTCGAAGGGAGGGGTTCCTGGGGGGCGTTCTTCTATCTGCATGGGAGGATTATCGAACGGGGCTTGGATTTTTTGCGAGGGATAATTTTCTGGGCTGTTGTTGGTTTGACGGCAGTGACCCCTTATGCTCGCGGCTGCTTCAACTCTGCCCCCCCGCAGGCAGCCATGGCCATCAGCTCCGAGGAACGTGATTTTTTTGTTGCGCTGGGCAGCCGTATTGCCGAGGTGCGCAAGCGCCTGGCCATCACGCAGATGCAACTGGCCGAGACGCTGGCGGTGTCGCAGCAAACGGTCAATGCTTATGAGTCGGGCCAGCGGCGTGTGCCGGTGTCGATGCTGCCGCTGTTGGCGCACACGCTGTGGATTTCCGTGCGAGATTGACCCGTCTTTCCACTCATCGGTTGATCCGGTGACCACCTCCGAATACGCCCAATCTTCGAGGCCTTGGCGACGCCTACGCGGGTCAACGCTCGATAGAAAGACGGATCAAACAAGCGCGAAAATTCACACACGCGACTTAGAGCGGCTAACAAAACTGTGTCATCGGCGCTGAGGGGTAGAACGTTTGCCGATG
>NZ_JBDTPB010000029.1:0-11440 GCF_039932935.1 Polaromonas sp. | reverse complement strand
GGAGAGCTTTGTGATGCCGGCCTGAAGGCCGGCCATCCAGGGCAAACACAAAGAAGAATTGAACATCCATCCACGCTTGCGACGAGATTGATCGACCATCATGGCCAACCGGGTTCACCCCACACCGATTAACGCCGATAACTCTTCCGGCTCATTTGCAGCCGCTTGTATCGACTGGCGCTTCGGTGACGCAGATTCCATGTCGGCACGGGCCACAACAGAGCCCACCTCAGATGCCGGATATACGACTGCAGGCGCTTCCCCAATAGCCAATCTATCGGTCAACCTCTTGCCGTTGAGGGGGAGTCCATATACGAGGGGTTAGGTCTCACGCTGCAGCCGCCCTAAAGACGACGAGGTGCGGCGACGACTTATTGAACTCTTTCATTCGATCTGCCAAGTGAATGTGATCGTAGGTCTCGCCCATCCGATCCATCTCCGCCGCACAGAAAACGAGAAATTCACCAAGGCGTCGGAGCTCAGTTGGCGTTGCGCTCAACGTGATCTCAGCCAATTCTTCCGAAACGACATGCTCGGGCTCGACGTTTTGATTCGCGTATCCAGAGATTTTCATCTGAGACCTAACGTAATGTAGACCGCAAGACCCGCGGTATAAAACCGGCGCTGCAATATAACGTGGTCATCAAAATCCTCCTGGAAGCGGCATGCCTGTTGGGTTTTCCTGAAATTTTGTACAGATTTATACAGGTATAAAAAATCTGCGAAACCCGGCAGATTTCAAAGCAGTGTCTCACAGCCATTCGCTTTGAAACAAGGCAACGAATGCCCTGAAAACAACGGTGCATGCAGCATGCGTGACCTGGCGCATGCATGCATTTACAAGCTTTGGTTTACCAGGTCGCCTGCACGCCCCACCGCCGCAGACCAAAAAACTGCAACTCCGCCAGCACCGCCACCGTCACCGCCTGCATCACCACGTAGGCCACGCCCAGCGCCGTGGGCTGCACGCGCCCGCTGGTCAGCAGCAACACGCACAAGGCGGCCCAGCCGAGGTTGCCTGCCACCAACGTCCAGATGACGCTGCGCGGCAGCGGGTTGCGGGTGGACACTAAGGCCACCACGGCGGCGTAGACCAGCAGGAACTCTCCCGTGTAGGCGACCAGTGGTTCAGGCAGGTTGAGCAGCCGCGCCATGGCTGCGGGAAAGGCGACCTGCAGTGCGCCGCAGGCAATGCAGGACAGCGCGTCAACGCGCAGAACGTTGCGCAGGAAGTTGGGGGACGACAGCATGACCGAGGAGGCAGAACGGGAAAGCGAAGTTGAAGACATGAAAAGCTCCTTGTAAAACGGGATGATGGTGGCCGGTGAAGGTGTTGAACCAGGGTGAACAAGGCTTGAGCCAACTTGCGCGACCAGCCGCCAGACGATGCGCATGACGGTCATGATTCCCGGGTAGCAGCGCAGCGTCGATGACCTGGGAGGTAATGGGAAGCTGGCGGTGATGGCTTTAGGATGGCGGCATGAATGCCAGCGTCCACCCCATTCCGGCCGCGCGCCGCACCCCCCAACCCTTTGGCGATCATCTGCGTCACTGGCGTCAGCACCGGCGCCTGAGCCAGCTGGACCTGGCCCATGAGGCCGACATCTCGACCCGGCACCTGAGCTTTGTGGAAACCGGCCGCTCGGTGCCCAGCCGCGAGATGGTGCTGCGGCTGTCGGAGCGGCTGGATATTCCGCTGCGCGAGCGCAACGTGTTGCTGGTGGCCGCCGGCTACGCGCCCATGTACCGCGAAAGGCCGCTGGCCGACCCGGCGCTGGACTCGGCGCGCCGGGCGGTGGAGCTGATTTTGAAAAGCCACGAGCCGTGCCCCGCACTGGCGGTAGACCGCCACTGGAACCTGGTGGCGGCCAATGCCATAGTGCCGCACCTGCTGGCAGGCGCCGACCCTTCCCTCTTGCAGCCGGGCCAGACCAATGTGCTGCGGCTGAGCTTGCACCCGCAAGGCCTGGCCTCCGCCATCGTCAACATCGTGCAGTGGCGCAGCCATATCTTTGAACGGCTGCGCCAGCAGGTCATGGCCACCGCCGACCCCGGGCTGACGGCGCTGCTGGAAGAGCTGCGCGCCTACCCCTTGCCGCCCGGCGCTGAAAACACGCAACTTGACGGGGAGCACCTGGGTGTGGCGATGCCGCTGCAGTTTCGCTCGCCAGCGGGCGTGCTCAACTTCATCAGCACCACCACGGTGTTTGGCACACCCGTTGACGTGACCTTGCAGGAACTGGCGCTGGAGACGTTTTTCCCGGCGGACGATGCCACCCTGCAGGTGCTGCGGGCCTTGCAGGCGCAGGGCTGACTGCCTATTTGCGCTGTATTTGCTATATTTTTGATAGCTGTTGGCGCACGTCCTCATTGGGCTACAGGCCTTTTTTATCAAAAAAAACAGGCCTGAAACCGCCCAAAACAGCGAAAAATCGCCCTCACCCACTGAAACAAGCGACCAGAAGCCTCGAAGGCATGTCACCGGCGTGATTGGCAAGCCAGCGCCGCTGGCGCGTAATAAGGGACAAACCAGCCACAGACCGCGGAGACACGCATGACCGAATCAACAGCCGTCCAGGCGAACGAAGAAACCACCCACCACCGCATCTGCCCGCTGTGCGAGGCCTGCTGCGGACTGGAGCTCAAGGTGAAAGCCGGCAAGGTCACCAGCATCCGCGGGCACGACGCCGACGTCTTCAGCGCTGGCTACATTTGCCCCAAAGGCGTGGCGCTGAAAGACCTGCATGAAGACCCCGACCGCTTGCGCACACCGCTGATCAAGCGCAATGGGGTGTTTGTCGAAGCCACCTGGGACGAAGCGTTTGACGAAATCAACCGCCGCCTGCCGCCGCTGATGGCCGCCCACGGCAAAGACAGCGTGGCCGTGATGGCGGGCAACCCGACTTCGCACAAGGCCGGCTTGCTGCTTTACTTTCCGCGGCTGGTGCGGGCGCTGGGCACACGCAATGTGTATTCGGCCTCCACGCTGGACCAGATGCCCAAGCAGCTGGCCACCGGCCTGATGTTCGGCAACTGGCTCAGTGTGGCCGTGCCTGATATTTCGCGCAGCGACTTTGTGCTGATGCTGGGCGCCAACCCGCTGGCCAGCAACGGCAGCCTGTGGACGGTGCCCGACTTCAAGGGCAAGGCCAAGGCACTGCAGGCGCGTGGCGGCAAGCTGGTCGTGGTGGACCCGCGCCGCACCGAAACCGCCGCCATGGCCGACGCGCACCACTTCATCCGCCCCGGTGGCGACGTGTTTTTCTTGCTGGGCCTGCTGCACACCGTGTTTGCCGAAAAGCTCGCCAACCCGGGCCGGTTGGCGGAGCACCTCAACGGCCTGGCCGAGGTCGAAGCAGCGGTGGCGCCGTTTGACGCCGACACCGTGGCCGCGCGCTGCGGCATCGGCGCAGACACCATCCGCAGCCTGGCGCGCACGCTGGCAGGCACACCGCGCGCCGCCGTCTATGGCCGCATCGGCACCTGTACACAGGAGTACGGCACGCTGGCCAGCTGGCTGATCGATGTGCTCAATGCCGCGACCGGACACCTCGACGAAATTGGCGGTGTGCTTTTTCCCAAGGCCGCGGCCTTTGCCGCCAACACCGCGGGCCGCCCCGGCAGCGGCAAGGGTGTGGCCACCGGCCGCCACCACAGCCGCGTGAGCCGCGTTCCCGAGGTGCTGGGCGAGTTGCCGGCTACTTGCCTTGCCGAAGAAATCGAAACCGCCGGCCCCGGCCAGGTCAAGGCTTTCATCAGCATTGCCACCAACCCCGTGCTGTCGGTGCCCAATGGCGAGCGCCTGTCGCGCGCGCTGGGCAAGCTGGACTTCATGGTCAGCCTGGACATCTACCTCAACGAAACCTCGCGCCACGCGGACGTGATCTTGCCGGGCCCCTCACCGCTGGAAGACATGCACTACGACGTGGTCTTCACGCAGTTCTCCTGGCGCAACCACGCACGCTACAGTGCGCCCGTTTTTGCGCGCGCCAATGGCCAGCCCGACGAATGGGAAACCCTCGCACGCTTGACCGCCATCCTGCAGGGCAAAGGCGTGGGCACCAGCGCAGCCGACCTGGACGACGCCCAGTTTGCGCAGGATGCCCAGCGCCTGTTTGGTGAGCACAGCGCCGCAGTGGTCCAGGCGGTCAGCGGCCTCAAAGGCACCGACCGCCTGCTGGACGTGGCACTGCGCAGCGGTCCCTACGGCGACGGCTTTGGCCGCCAGCCCGAAGGCCTGACGTTGGCCAAGGTGAAAAGCCTGAGCGGCGCGAGCGGCGGCATCGACCTCGGCGAACTGGCGCCGCGTATTCCCGAAATACTGCGCACGCCTTCCGGCAAGGTTGAACTGGCGCCGCCTTCGCTGCTGGCCGACCTGGCCCGCCCCGCCGCCGACTTGCTGCGCCCCGTGCCCGAACTGGTGATCGTCGGCCGGCGCGACGTCAGGTCCAACAACAGCTGGATGCACAACCTGCCGCTCTTGGCCAAAGGGCCTTTTCGCTGTACCGCGCTGGTCCATCCACACGACGCGGCGCGCCTGGGCCTGGCCGACGGCGCCATCGCACGCATCAGCAGCCGCAACGCGGCCGGTCAGCAGCACATCGAAGCGCAGGTGCAACTGAGTGACACGATGATGCCCGGCGTGGTGAGCCTGCCGCATGGATGGGGCCACGGCCAGCCTGGGACACGGCTGTCGCTGGCGGCCGAGCGCCCCGGCGCCAACCTCAACACCTTGCTGGACGACCAGTGGCGCGACCCGCTGTCGGGCAATGCGGTGTTGAGCGGCATACCGGTGGAGATGCAGGCGCTGGCGTGACGCATCCACGCCGCTGCATCGATGCTACTGAATTGATAGCTGGTCCCGCACGTCCCTATTTGGCTTCAGGCCTTTTTGGCAGGTAAAAACGGCTCCAAAAGGGCAAGAAAGAGCTTTTAAGAGCCTCAAAGCCGAGACGGAGCCCGTGGCAGCTTCGCTGAAGGGCTGACGGCACATGCTCGATTGCAGGCACCCCAAATACTTTCCCCGCTTTACCCAGCAGGAGCCGCGATCCGGCTTTGCCGGGCGCGAGGCGGAGCGCCCCTTGAGGGGCAGAGAGCTAGACGGAGTGAGCGAACGTGGGGTCTGTAAACACATGCGCCTGGCCGGCCACGGTGATCTGCACCGTGGCGCCCATCGCAGGCACCTGCAGGGCCGGCGTGCGCACCAGCAGCGGCGCATCCCAGCCGGCAATGCCGTCTTCGGGGGCGTCCACGCGGTGGCGCAACAAGCGCACCGACAGCACGCAGACGGCGCCGCCGAAGTCGGTGTCGGTCACGACGCCATAACAGGCGGCGCCATCGTCGCTTTGCTTGGCCGATGGCAGGGGAACTTGCGTCACGTGCAACTGCTCGGGCCGCAGCATGATGTTCGCCGCGCCGCTGCGCTGGTTGTCGTTGACGGCGATGCGCCCCAGTGCGCACTCAGCCCAGCCGCCGGACAGCTGCGCGGACAGCACGATGCTTTCGCCGAGAAAGCTGGCGGTGGCGGCGTCGGTGGGACGCAGATAAAGCTCGGACGGACGGCCCGCCTGCACCAGTTGGCCGGCGCGCATCACGGCAACCTGGTCGGCAAACGAGAGCGCTTCTGCCTGGTCATGCGTGACCAAAATGGTGGTGATGCCGGCTGCGCCCAGCAGTTTGGCCACCGCCTTGCGCGTGCTGGCGCGCAGGCCGGTGTCCAGCGCCGAGAAAGGCTCGTCGAGCAGCATCAGGCGCGGCTTTTGCGCCAGCGCGCGTGCCAGTGCCACGCGCTGCTGCTGCCCGCCCGACAGTTCATGCGGGCGACGCTTGAGCATGGCCACGTCAAGAGACACCATGTCCATCAGCTCGGCAATACGGTGGTCCCGCGCGGGCATGTTGCGCGGCAGGCCAAAGCCGACATTGTCGGCAATGCTCAGGTGCGGAAACAGTGCGCCGTCTTGCGGCACAAAGCCAATGCCGCGCAGGTGCGCGGGCACGGCCTCAGGGCCGTCGGCCAGCAATTGCCCGCCCAGCGTGACGCGGCCGGCGTCGGGCACTTCAAACCCGGCCATGATGCGCAGCAAGGTGGTCTTGCCCGAGCCCGAGGGGCCGACGATGGCGGTGCGGCTGCCGGCGGCGGCCTTCAGGCTCACGCCGCCCAGCACCTCGGCGGTGCCGAAACTTTTGTGGATGCCGGTGAGTTCAAGTGAAGTGGTCATCGTCCTGCCGAGCGTCGGGATTGGGTATAGAGCAGCCAGGTCATGGGCAGCGAGAGCAGCACCATGATCAGCGCATGGGGCGCGGCAGCGGCGTAGTCAATCTCGCTGCTGTAGGCCCAGAAGGTGGTGGCCAGCGTGCGCGTGCCGTTGGGCGCGAGCATCAGCGTGGCAGTGAGTTCATTGGTGATGCCCAGGCCCACCAGCGCTGCGCCGGCTGCGGCGCTGGGCGCGGCCAGACGCAGGGTGACGGACCACAGCGCCTGCGCGGGCGTGCGGCCCAGGCTGCGCGCGGCTTGCTCCAGTTCGACCGGCGCCTGGGCGATGCCTGCGCGCAGGCTGATCAGGGCGCGGGGCAAAAACATCAGCAGATAGGCCAGCAGCACGGTGATGGCCGTCTGGTAGATCGGCATGCGCACGGTGAAAGTGACCAGCGCCAGCGCAATCACCACACCCGGCAGCGAGCCCACCATGTAGTTGCAGGCTTCCAGCGTGCGCTGCAAGGGGCCAGGCGAACGGATGGACAGCCAGGCCATCGGAACGGCGGCCACAGTTGTCAGCACGGCACCCGCACCGGCCAGCCCCAGCGTCTGCAACAGCGCCGGGCCCATCTCGTCCCAGCGCCAGACCCCAGTGCCACCGGCCACCAGCCAGCGCGCCAGCGTGGCCAGCGGCACACCCAGCGACAGCGCCGCCACCGCGAGCGGCAACAGACATGCAATCCAGCGCCAGGCCCCCAGGCGCCGCAGCACCGGCATGCGGGCCGCGCCGCTGCCGACACGGGCGTAACGCGCGTCACCGCGCACCAGCGACTCCAACCCCAGCAGCGCAAAACAGCACACCACCAGCACGCCCGAGAGCATGTTGGCGGCGGGGCCGTTGTAGGTGGACTGGAACTGGTCGACGATGGCGGTGGTGAAGGTGTCGAAGCGGATCATCACGTAGAGGCCGTATTCGGCCAGCAGGTGCAAGCCCACCAACAGGGAGCCGCCGCAAATCGCCAGCCGCAACTGAGGCAGCACGACGCGAAAGAACACGGCCCACGGCCCCAGCCCCAGCGAGGCGGCGCTGTCTTCCATGCCAGGGTCCAGCCGCCGCAACGCTGCAGCCACCGGCAAATACAGAAAAGGAAAATACGCGATGACCGAGACCATCACGCCGGCCGGCAGGCCATGCAGACTGGGGGCCGCGGTCATCCAGGCATAGCTGTGGACAAAAGCCGGCACGGCCAGCGGCGCGACCGCCATCCAGGCCCAATAGCGGGCACCAGGCAGGTCGCTGCGCTCAGTGAGCCAGGCCAGCGCGGTGGCAAGCGCAATGCACAGCGGCACAGTGATCAGCACCAGCAGCGCGGTGTTGACCAGCAGCTCGCCCACGCGCGGGCGAAAAATCAACGCGCGCGCGGTTTCCCAACCCGTGTTGAAGCCGACCCACAGCACGAAGGCGAGCGGCAGCAACGCCAGCAGCGACACGACCAGGGCCGCAGCACCCACCCACGAGAAACGCCGCGAGCCCCCAGCGAAGGCACGCGGCGAAAAGGCCAGGCCGGCTTCAAGCGGCACTGGCGAGATGGTGGGAACTGCACTCACATCAAAAAGGTCACGCCACAGCGGCGTGACGGGTTTACAGCAGACCGGCCTGGGTCATCAGGTCGGTGACTTTTTTGCTGTTGAGGTTGGAAGGCTCGACCTTGGGCGCCTGCAGTTCGGCCAGCGGCACCAGCTTGGGATGGGACTGCGCGCCCACGCCGACAGCATATTCATAGGCGTCGCCGGTTTTCAAAATCTCCTGGCCGCCCTTGCCGGCAATCCATTTCACAAAAGCCTGGGCCTCTTGCTGGTGCTTGCTTGACGCCAGCACGCCGCCGCCGGAGATGCTGACGAAAGCGCCCGGGTCTTGATGGCGAAAGTAATGCAACCCGGTGTTGTTGCTGTTTTCGCCGGTCTTGGCCTGGTCGCCATAGTAGTAATAGTGGTAGATCAGACCGCCCTCAATCTGGCCGGCATTGACCGCCTTGAGAACCGTACCGTTGCCTTTGTAGGGCACGGCGTTTTCTTTCATGGACTTGAGCCAGGCGGCGGTGGCGGCTTCGCCCTTGAGCTCCAGCAGCGCACTCACAATGGCCTGGAAGTCGGCGCCCGAAGGCGAGGCGGCCCAGCGGCCTTTCCAGGCGGGGCTGGCCAGGTCCAGCATGGACGCGGGCACCTGGGCAACTGGGAGCTTGGCCTTGTTGTAGACAAACACGGTGCTACGTGCGGCAATGCCTACCCAGCGGCCATGCACAGGGCGGAAGTTGGCAGGCACTTCCGACAGCGTGGCCGCGTCCAGCGGTGCAAACAGCCCCGCGGTGTCGACCAATGCCATGGCGGGGGAGTTTTCGGTCAGGAACACGTCGGCCGGTGAGGCCTTGCCTTCCTGCACGATCTGGTTGCCCAGCTCGGTGTCGCTGCCGTTGCGCAAGGTGACCTTGATGCCGGTTTGCTTGCTGAAGGCCTCGGCCCAGGCCTTGGTCAGGCTGGCGTGCTGGGCGTTGTAAACCACGATGCCTTCGGCCGTAGGCAACACGGCCTGTGCCAGGGAAACCAGCGGCAACGCGGCCAGGCCGGTGGCCAGCGCAACAGCGCCGGCAAAGGACGGGAAAGACAATTTCATGAAGAAACCTTTAGGAAAGGGATAAGTCCGGCGCGTGGGCCAGGCCAACGCGGCGACGGCATGGACCGGCGCATCCTGTAAGCAACTCGTAATACAAATACGAATTACTTGCATCTATATGGTAACCGCTCGCGCTATTAGTTCCCCATTTGGTCCGCTGTAGGGCGATGGTTTACACAGGCTGCGGCCTCGGCAGGGCTGTCGGCACTTGCTGACAGTTGCCCGCGGCACCCGCTGATGAGCGCTTTGTGGTGCGCTGCTTAGTCTTGAAAGATCAACCTACCAAGACACGGAGTTTTCATGAGCGCAGCCAAATCAGACCTCGACACCCTCTGGGAGCTGATCAAGGACATCAAATTCGGCATGCTGACGCACCGCCATGCCAACGGCATGATGCACGCCCACCCGCTGACGACGCAGAACCAGTCCATTGATGAGGGATCGCAGCTGTATTTCTTCATCTCGCGCAAGAGCGAGCTGGCGAAGAGCCTTTTGCAGGACGGCAATGTCAATGTGTCGTATGCCGACCCCGGCGACGACAGCTATGTGTCTCTGTCAGGCCAGGCCACAATTTCCGAAGACCGGGCCAAAAAGGAAGAGCTTTGGTCGCAAGTGGCGCGGGCCTGGTTTCCGGCCGGCGTGAACGACCCTGACCTCGCCTTACTGCAAGTGCACATCCACCACGCCGAATACTGGGACGTGAAGGAAAGCAAGATGGTGCAGCTGGCCAAAATGGCGAAGGCCGCACTGACGGGAGAAACGCCCCCCAGGCTGGGCGAACACAAAGAGCTTCACCTGTCCTGAACGGTACCCACTCCATGCCTTTTATCTCCTTCAACAAAGCCACAGACCCGGCTGCACCAGACGACCTGCGTATCAACACTGCGGCGGTCCTGTATGTGGAGGCCTCGCGGCCCGACCTGGTTGGCCACACCACCATCCACATGCTGGGCCAGGGCACCACCGTCAATGCCGTCCTTGAATCGATAGGCGCTGTGGTGTCGGCAATCGGCGGTTTGGTGGCGATAAAGCGCCACTACCTCGCGCCGCCGCCCGACGACGGTGCCAGCACGGTGTACATCCTGCCGTCCACTGTCAGCCACATCCGCCCAAACTTGCCCGAAACGCCTGAGTTCTGGTACGTGAAGTTTGTCGATGGGTCGGAACTGCGTGTGGTGGACCCGCTGCCGGCAGGGCTATAAAGCCTCGCACTTGATAACAAAAGCCCCGCTGAAAACAGCGGGGCTTTTTATTGGGCTGGATGCTGGGGCTGGCCGCCCTCACCTCTGCGGCGCCTGCGCCGGCACATACCGTATGGGTTCCTCGCCCACCCGCAGATAATTCACCACGCCCGTGACATCGTCGACCAGCCAAACCGCCTTTTCGAGCGCCTCCGATTGCTCGCGCGTTTTGACGCAGCCTTTGAGAAATACCAGCCGGCGCTCGCCCTGCACCCACACGCTGGTGTCGTCGAATCGGCCGTCAAGCCTGATGTACTGCGAGACGCGGGGAATGATTTCGGCGTCGTACAAATACGAATTGGGCAGCCGGCAGCGCCCCACCCGGTAGCAACTGCCGCCGTGCTGGGCGCGCACGTGAGCGACCTCACGCACTTCCTGTTCGGTATAGAGCGGCGCCTCGGGCACAGGGCACGGGGTAAGCGCCGACGTGACCTGAAGGAAGGGATCGTTGAAGGCGTTGGTGCGCGCCTCCTGGGCGCCAGCACCGGTTGCCGAAAAAAGGGCAAAAAAAAGGAAGGAAAAAAGTGATGGTTTCATCATCACTTCATCCTTCCATTTCACCTTCCGGCTGTCAAGCTCAAGCCGGAACGCTGTCCTTGACGGTATCGGCCATGTCGGTGTAATCCTTGACTTGGTCGAAGTTGAGGTATTGGTAGATCTTGTCACTGGCCGCGGTCAGCACGCCCATGTCGGCCATGTACTCGGCCTTGGTGGGGATGCGGCCCAGCTTGGAGCAGATCGCGGCCAGCTCGGCGGAGCCGAGGTAGACGTTGGAGTTCTTGCCAAGGCGGTTCGGGAAGTTGCGGGTAGAGGTGGAGAACACCGTCGCGCCCTCCTTCACCTGCGCCTGGTTGCCCATGCACAGCGAGCAACCCGGCATTTCCATGCGGGCGCCGGCCGAGCCGAGCACACCGTAGTGGCCCTCTTCCGTCAATTGCTTGGCGTCCATCTTGGTGGGCGGCGCCATCCAGAGCTTGACGGGAATGTCGCGCTTGTTCTCGAGCAGCTTGGAGGCTGCGCGGAAATGGCCGATGTTGGTCATGCAGCTGCCGATGAACACTTCGTCGATCTTGGCGCCGGCAACTTCCGACAAGGTCTTCACATCGTCGGGATCGTTGGGGCAGGCGACGATAGGCTCATGGATATCGGCCAGGTCGATCTCGATCACAGCCGCGTATTCGGCGTCAGCGTCACCCTTGAGCAGTTGCGGATCGGCCAGCCAGGCTTCCATGGCGGCGATGCGGCGCTTGATGGTGCGCACGTCCGAGTAACCCGAAGCGATCATCCACTTCAGCATCGTGATGTTGCTGGTGATGTACTCGATGATGGGTT
>NZ_JBDTPB010000028.1:0-2597 GCF_039932935.1 Polaromonas sp. | reverse complement strand
AACCGCAAGCGCGACACTGTTTCACGTGAAACAGCCCGGCTTCGGGCGATCTGGGTCAACCCGAACAACCTGCCGGTGGCCGAAGCCGAACGCGTTCTGGGCAAATCCATCGAACGCGAGTACAACCTGCTGGACTTGCTGCGCCGCCCAGATGTGAACTATGCCGGGTTGATGTCGCTGGAGGAGGGCAAGTACGCCAACCCAGAACTGGCAGCCGAAGCGGCCGCCAGCGACGATCTGGCGGAAATGACGAAGAGCGTGATCGAGCAGATCGAGATCACGGCCAAGTACGCGGGCTATATCGACCTGCAAAAGACGGAAGTCGAGCGGGCGGCGCATTACGAAAACCTCAAACTGCCCACCGACCTGGACTACCTGCAGGTGCCGGCGCTGAGCTTTGAAGCGCGCCAGACCCTGGCCAAACACCGGCCCGAAACCTTGGGCTTGGCCTCGCGCATCTCGGGTATCACGCCGGCCACCGTATCTTTGTTGCTGGTGCACCTGAAGAAAAACCTCTGGAAAAATACGGTCGCGCTTCAGGCAACCGACGCTTCCACCGAAAAAGCCCAAGCCTGATGCGGAGCGGTGAACGGGAATTGCGCGCCGGCCTCAAGGCGTTGCAACTGGATTTGGGCGACGCCCAGGTCGGCCAACTGCTGGATTACCAGGACCTGATCGGCAAATGGACCAAGGTTTACAACCTCACGGCTGTGCGCGACCCGGCGGAAATGATGACCCACCATCTGCTGGACAGTCTGGCGGCAGTTCTTCCGCTGCAGCGTTATCTGGAAAAAACCGGATTGGGGCAGGGCGTTCGTTTGCTGGACGTGGGTTCGGGCGCCGGCCTTCCGGGTGTCGTTATTGCCATTTGTTGCCCCAGTGTGGCGGTAACTTGCGTCGACACAGTGGCTAAAAAGGCCGCTTTTATTAAACAGGCGGCGCTGGCTTTGAAGCTTCCGAACCTCTCGGGTTTGCATGCCCGGGTCGAAACCATCACTCACCTGTTTGACGTGATTTGCTCCCGGGCCTTTGCTTCGCTGGTCGATTTCACCAATTGGTCTACGGGTGCGTTGGTTCAGCAGGGTGCCTGGATGGCGATGAAGGGCAAGCACCCGGCGGACGAAATCGCCGCCTTGCCGGCCGGAGTCGACGTGTTTCACGTGGAACAACTGCAGGTTCCAGGGCTGAATGCCGAGCGTTGCATTGTCTGGATGCGGGCGAAATCCGAAATTCAAAGCTGAAAATCGAGGTGGGAGGCGGGGCGGCCTGCTGCGGTATTCGCTGTTCGTCCGTTGCTCGGGCACAAAAAGAAACCCTCGTGGATGCGAATCAAGGCTCGTCCGCCCCTTTTCGCCTTCAGGCGGCACACCCCTGTCGTAAACTCCAGTTCTCGTTTCTCTTCTCTCCCTATACTTTCCGGAGAACCTCCATGTTGGGCTCATTTGTCGGTATTGCTGACTACGGTGCTTTTGTCGTCGCGATCATTGTGTTTTTGCTGATCCCCGGCCCGGGCAACCTGGCGCTGATCACCTCGACCAGCAAAGGCGGCATCGCGGGTGGCTTGGGTGCGACTTTCGGCGTGATCGCCGGCGACCAGGTTTTGCTCTGGGCGGCAGTCGCCGGGGTGTCGGCCATCATGGCGGCGTACCCCACGGCTTTCCATATCGTCCAATGGGCGGGCGCCGCTTACCTGGCCTGGCTGGGCATCAAGATGCTGATGGCCAAGCCCGGCGACGCGCCACTGCTCAACATCAAGCCGCGCCACTACTTTCAGCAGGCGATGATGATCACCTTGCTGAACCCTAAAGCGATTGTTTTCTACATGGCCTTTTTCCCGCTCTTCGTGGACCCGGCCCTGCACCAGGGTCTGAAGACTTTCGCCGTCATGGCGGCGACGATTGCCGGGCTGACTTTTCTGTATGGCCTGACCTCGGTGATGATCACTTATCACCTGGCCGAACGCATTCGCGCCAACCCCAAAATCACCTCCGTCCTGAACAAACTGGCGGGCGTATTCCTGATTGGCTTTGGCCTCAAGCTCGCGGTCTCCAAGTAAGCCCCCCTCGCGTTTCGCATCCTCCGAAAAAAACTAAAAGCACACATGGCAAAAATATTCTGCGTAGCCAACCAAAAGGGTGGGGTAGGGAAGACAACAACGACGGTGAATTTGGCCGCGGGTCTGGCCAAAGTCGGTCAGCGGGTGCTCATGATCGACCTGGATCCGCAGGGCAATGCCACCATGGGATCGGGTGTCGACAAGCGCAAGCTGGAGATGACGGTGTACGACGTGCTGCTCGAATCGGCCTCGGTGGCTGAAGCTCGCGTGCACAGTGAAAAGTGCGGCTACGACGTGCTGGGCGCGAACCGCGAACTGGCCGGTGCCGAGGTCGAGCTGGTCGATGTCGAGCGCCGCGAAAAGCGCCTGAAGCTCGCACTGGCCGAGGTCGACAGCCAATATGATTTTGTGCTGATCGATTGCCCGCCTTCGCTTAGCATGCTGACGCTTAACGGCCTGTGCTGCGCGCACGGCGTGGTCGTACCCATGCAGTGCGAGTACTTCGCGCTCGAAGGCCTGACCGATCTGGTCAACACCATCA
>NZ_JBDTPB010000027.1:0-131594 GCF_039932935.1 Polaromonas sp. | reverse complement strand
ATGGAGAGCGAGCCGTAACGGTTTTCCGGGTCGGTTTTTAACCTCATGGTGTTTCCCTGCTGTCGTTAAGTGAAACATTTGTTGGCGGCCGTTTCGCGTGCCGCATGCCTGCGCCAGTGCTTGCGATGACGTCTTCGATGCCCTGGACCGACGGGTCACCCGGTTTGCTCAGGTGGCGGCAAAAAAGGCTACCCAGCCGACCCGGAGGTTGCGCTCGGCATTTCCCAGTCTGGGGCATCCGCGGGTCACCTGCTTGACCAGGATCAAGGCGACGTCGCTTTGGCCTGCCGCTCAGTTGAGGGAAACCGATTCGAGATAGTAAGGAAGGTGGCAGGGCCAGTGCAGTTCGCGTTCGATGCGCTGGCGCATGGCATCGGCCGCGGCAGGCTCGCCGTGAGTGATGAAAGTCTGTTTCGGGGTGAACTTGAAACCGCGCAGCCAGCCCATGATTTCGGCGGCATCCGAATGAGCAGACAAGTCCTCCAGCATCGCCACTTCGGCGCGCACCGCGACGTCTTCGCCGTGGATTCGTACCGTGGACGCGCCGCCGGCGATGATGGCGCCGCGCGTGCCGCCCGACTGGAAGCCGGCGAACAGGATTGTGTTGCGTTTGTCGGGGGCGAAGGCTTTGAGGTGATGAACCACACGCCCGCCCGTTGCCATGCCGCTGGCGGCAATGATGACCATGGGGCCGTGCTTGGCGTTCAGCAGGCGCGACTCCTCAGGCGATTCGACGATATGGGCCGTATGCGCCATGGCTTCGCATTCCGCGGATGTCAGGCGCAGTTCCGCCTGGTGCTTCAGGTACACCTGCGTGGCATTAGCCGCCATGGGGCTGTTGAGGTAGATCGGCAACTTGCGCTGTATGACGCCTTGGGTTTTGAGAACCTGGATGCAATGCAGCAGGCTTTGCGCGCGCCCCACTGCAAAAGCCGGGATCACGACCACACCACCACGTGCGGCCGTACGATTGATCACCTCGCCCAGCGCCAGCACGGGATCGGAATCCTTGTGCAGGCGGTCACCGTAAGTGGACTCCACCACCAGGTAGTCGGCACCGTCCATCTGTGAAGGCGGCTGCAGAACCAGGTCGTTGGGCCGGCCTATGTCTCCCGAGAACAGGATGGAACGTGAGCCGTTGTCGAGCCGCACAAACGACGAGCCCACCATGTGGCCGGAAGGCGTCAGGCTGGCGTTCAGGCCCGGTGCCGGGTGCCAGTGCTTGCCGCTGGGCACCGGATGCAGCAACTTCAGGCAGCGCAGCGCATCTTCGCGCGTGTACAGCGGCAATGCCGGCGCGTGCTTTGAATGGCTATGCCGGTTGGCGTATTCGGCCTCTTCCTCCTGGAGATGGCCCGAGTCCGGCAACAGAATGCGGCACAGGTCCGCTGTGCCCGGTGTGCAGAAAATCTTGCCTTTGAAACCCTGGCGCGCCAGCAGCGGCAGGTAACCACTGTGGTCGATATGGGCGTGCGTGAGGATCACGGCATCAATATCGGCCGGCGCGACAGGCAAGGGCGACCAGTTGCGTAAACGCAGCGGCTTGTAACCCTGAAACAGGCCGCAATCGACCAGAACGGCGGCGTCGCCATAACGGACCAGGTATTTGGAACCGGTGACGGTGTCGGTGGCACCCAGGAATTGGATCTTCATGCATACAGCTTAGGCCTTGTGCGAACCGGCGTATTTGATATAGCGCAGACAGGGTGCATTTATGAAAGTGCGCGGGGCCGGTCCGGTGGAGGGTGCGTTCTCCCGCGCGGTTCAGGCCGCCGCTGCGGGGTAGCCGACGGTCTGTGACAGCAAAACCTGCTGGTCGTGTGTGAGGCCCAGCGCATCGCCGATCGCCGCGCGGTCTATCCACGCGCGTATCACCGTGGCCAGGCCGCTGCCGGCGGCATAGAGGTAGACGTTTTGCGTGATGGCGCCGGCCGCGACGTGGGCGTAAGCCTCGCGCCGGTCGGCGGGGATGAAACCCATGCGCGCATGGTTGGCGACATAGACCAGGTCCAGGGGCGCATCGTCGACGAAGTCCTGGTAGCCGGTGACGCGCCTCAGGTCGGCGCCCGCGGCCAGCTGCAATTCATGTCCGGCGGGGTCGTAGCGGTAGGCACCGGCCGGCAAGGCCGCGAAAATATCGATTTCATGCGCGTTGAGCGCCGAAGGCACCGTGCGCCCGCCGTCGTCGCGGTTGATGCCGCCGGCTGCCCACAGCAGGTTGGACAGCACCGCCAGCGGCAGGGCGTCGGGTTTGTACTCGCGATGGGACCGGCGTCCGGCCAGGGCCTCCAGCAGAGGCATGCCGCCCACCCTGTCAGGCGGCGGCAGGGCGATCACGGCGGCCGCACCACCCAGCACGGGGCGTGGCCGCAGCTTACCCATCAAGCCGAGGGCGAATTTGCTTATGGTTGTCATGCTGTCTCTCCTTGGGTGTTGGTGAGGTCTGGCGTTTCAGGCTGGGCGGCTTCTTGCGCCTTTGCCGGCGCTGATCTGGCGCACGGCACGGGCCAGCAGGGGCGCCATGCGGATAGCGTTGGAAGGGTGCGCGACCGTGTCGCAGGTCAGCACCCGCGACGCGCCGCCTTCGAGCAAACGGCGGTGGCCCTCTCCGTCAAACAGCGCGTGCACGGCGATGCACACGGGGGCGCCCAGGCCGGCTTTCTTCAACAGATTTGTCGCGGCGAGCATGGTTTCGCCCGTGGAAATGATGTCGTCCAGTAGCACCGGCACACGCCCCGGCCAACGTTCGCGGCCGGCCAGCCTGACACCGACGTCCCGGTCGCCGCGCCGCGTTTTGCGCAGTACGGTGCAGGGGGCACCGGCCAGCCTGGCCACTTCAGCGACCCACTGCGCGCTTTCCTGGTCGGGCCCGATCAGCCAGGGCGAGGGGACATGGCCGCGCAGCCAGCGGGCAATCAAGGGGGCGGCCGGCACGACCTGCGTGCGGATGGGATAGATCTCGTCCAGGCTGTGCACGCGGTGCAGGTGCGGGTCGACGGTGACCAGGAAGTCCAGCGACGCGGACAGCAGCCGCGCATAGCTGCGCGACGTGACGGCCTCGCCGGAGCGAAAGCGTTTGTCCTGCCGCATGTAGGCCAGGTAGGGCGCCACCAGACCGACCTGCGAAGCACCGAGTTCGCGCGCTGCATCCGCCGCAAAAATCAGGGGCAGGGTCTTGCCGTCCGGCTGGTTCAGGCTGCCGGCCAGCAGGACGCGGCAACCCTCGACTGCGGCGTCGATACGCACGCCGGTTTCGCCGTCGGGAAAGTGGTGCAACGCCAGCTCGCTCCAGCCGCAACGCAGGCTGCGCGCGAGCGCCGCGGCCAATTGCGCCTCCCCGGGCAGGGCGATGACCAGCAGTGGTTCGCGCCTCATCTCGAGTCCTCCATCACATGCACCGCCTCGGCCTGCGCGGTGGCGTATTCCAGCGCATAGGCCAGCTCGCCCGGTGAAGCCGCGTGCAAGGTGAACAAGGGCTGGCCGCGCTCCACGATCGCGCCGAGTTGCACATTCATGTCTATTCCCGCGCAGGCCGAGGTGGGCGCCCCCGCGAGTTTGGCGATGCGGGCCAGCCGCCGGTTGTCGATGGCGATCACGGTGCCGGCGCGCGGTGAGGGTACGGGCTGCCGGCAGGGGGCGACCGGGGGTTCGCGCAAGCCGCCCTGCGCTTCGCAAATCTCCTGGAATTTCTTCCAGGCACGCCCGTCCTCCAGAACGGTCGTGGCCAGCGCGATGCCGCCGCCGCTGGGTGCGGCACCGCCGAATTCGAGAATCTGCCCGGCCAGATGCAGCGAGCGCTGCGCCAGATCGGCCGGTGCGCTATCCTCGCGGCGCAGCACCGCCAGCACGTCGCGCGCCTCCAGCGCCGGACCAATGCCGCGGCCCACGGGTGCCACGCCGTCGGTTTGCACCACGCGCATCTGCAGGCCCAGGGCCCGGCCGACCTGTTCAAGCTGCCGCGTAAGCAGATTGGCGGCATGCGCGCTGCGAACCTTGGCGGTCAGCCCGACGGGCATGTCGATCAACACATGCGTGGCGCCGGCCGCGGCCTTTTTCGACAGGATGGAGGCGACGAGCTGTCCCTGGCTGTCGAGGTCCAGGGGGCGCTCGACGCGGATCAGGATATCGTCCGCGGGGCTGAGCCGCACGGCGCCGCCCCAGACGATGCAGCCACCGGTGCGGTCGACAACGCGGCGTATCCGCGCCACGTCCAGGTCCACCGGCGCCAGCGTCTCCATGGTGTCGGCCGTGCCGGCGGGCGAGGTGATGGCGCGCGACGAGGTTTTTGGCATTCGCAATCCACAGGCCGCGATGATGGGGACGATGACCATGGTGGTCCGGTTGCCGGGGAGCCCGCCCACGCAATGCTTGTCCATGACCAGCCCGTCGCCCCATTGCATGCGCTCGCCGGCCTTGACCATGGCGCGCGTGAGTGCGATGGTTTCGTCCAGGTCCAGGTGGTCGCCCGCGCAGGCCGTGATGAAGGCCGCAAGCTGCAGGTCCGAATAACGGCCCGCCGCCACGTCCCCGATCACCGCATCAATGGCCGCCTGGCCCAGGCGCTTTCCATAGACTTTGGCGCGCACATGGCCTAGCGATTCGAGCAGCGCGGGATGGTGCAGCGAAACCTCCGCACCCGGCCGAGCGTCGAGAAGGCGCCAGGCGGCTTCGGAAAGGCCGGCCTCATCCGGCGACAGGAAATCGCCGCTGACCACGTTGAGCGTCGCGACGATGGTTTGGCCGTCCAGCCGCAGTTCCACCCGCGACTGCGCCTCAAAGCCTTCCGAATGGCAGACAGGACAGTCGCGATGCATGTACAGCACCGGTTCCTGGTAAGTGTCTATGCCCAGCCTGCGCAAGCGCAAACGGTTGGCGATCGGGGCGTGGGAAGGTTCTTGCATGGCGGTCCTTGCCGCCACTGTAGGCGCGGAGAACACCGACGGCCTTGATAAAACGCAAGTCCGGGCCTGGGCGCGTCACCCCGGCGCGGGCGGCGAGCTGTCCGCCCCGGGCGTCTGCGCGAAAGCGCGCTCCTCCGCGGACAGCGGTTCCGCGGTTTTCCGCAAGCGGTCCAGCACGGCGCCGTCGGCCTCAGAGGCGTCTCCGCGGCGACCCAGCAAGCGCGCGCGCAACACCGCCAGGGGCGCTTCACAGTTTACGATGCAAAACGGCAGCTGGAGCGCCAGCGCCAGCGCATGCGCCTGGTCGCGCTCGGCGCGGCGCAGGAAAGCGGCGTCGAGAACCACGGGATACCCCGCCTGCAGGGCTGTGCGCGCCACGGAAAAAAGGTGCGCGTAGGTGCGAGTGGTGGCATCGGCCTGGTACAGATCCACGCCTTTCGCACGCGAGTCCTCCAGCATGCCCAGTCCGTGCAGTCGTTTTCGTTCAACGTCGGAGCGCAGGCGAATCGCGCCTTCCCGCTCGACGACGCGCTGCGAGGCGAAAGTCTTGCCGGAACCCGGCAAGCCATGGGTGATGAACAAGCGGGCATTCCCGGGCGCGGCCCAGGCAAGCGCCGTGTCCAGGTAACGGCGCACGGCGGGGCTGCCGGCACCGCGCAGTTGTTCCCCCTGGGCCCTCACCAGCGCCCGGTAGACGACGGCAAAGCGCAGCGCCGGCAGGCCGCCGTGGTCGCCCGTACGGTCCAGCCAGGCATTGAGAAAGCGAAAACACAGGTCCTGCCGCCGGTGGGCCGCGAGGTCCATCACCACGAAGGCGATGTCGTCGAGCACGTCTATCCAGCGCAGGGCCGGGTCGAACTCGATGCCGTCGAAGGCGGCCACGCCGTCATTCAGGCGCACGATGTTGGCCAGGTGCAGATCGCCGTGGCATTCACGCACACGGCCGTCCGCCAGCCGTGCGGCCCACAGCGGCGCGAGGGCCGCCGCTTCGGCGTCGAGCCAGGCCTTGAGCGCGGCATGCGTGGCCTCGTCCATCAGCGGCCGGGCGCCGTCGAGCGCGGCCAACGCGGCCGCCCGCCGTGCTTGTGCGCCCGCGAAATCGGCGAGGGCGTCGGCGCGCGGGGCGTTTTCATGAAAGCCCGCAAGCAGCGCGGCGAGTTCGTCCATGTCGCCCGCACCCAGATCGCCCGCGTCGGCTTTTTCGCTAAACAGGGCTCCCGGCGCAAAACGGCGCATACGCACCGCGTATTCGAGCACTGTTCCCTCGCCGTCGAGCCCGGGTGAATGCGGCGTTCCCGTGATGCGTGTGACCCCCAGGTAAAGCGAAGGCGCAAGCCGCCGGTTCAGGCGGACTTCTTCTTCGCAGAACTGCCGCCGGGCCTGCAGGCTGGCGTAGTTGACGAAAGGAAGATAAACAGGCTTCTTGATTTTCCAGGCAAAGTCCGGCCCCAGCAGCACCCACGAAATGTGCGTCTCAATCACCCGCGCATGCAAAACACCGGCCAGCGCATGGACCAGCTCGCGAGCGGACAGAAGGGCATCGTCTGCGATGTGCATGGGGAAAGGATAGGCCGGGGCCGAGAATTCCGTTTGATTCCGATCAAGCGGGCGTGTCAAACACGGTCGGCGCCGCATGCGGCCGCAATTTCCGGCACAGCGTATCCCGCTTAAGAAAACCCTAAGGACGGCGCAACATCATGAAGTCATTCAAAAAAAGGTGTCCCCCATGAATTTTTCGTCGTCGCCCCCATGCCGCAGGGGTCTTTGCCTCGCAATCGCCGCCGCCTGCCTCGCCGGAACGGTATATGCACAGGTCGCCCGGGCGGGCACGCCGGCGGAGGTGCTGGGAAGCTACACCGCCCAGGCCGGTGCGCCTGCCGTGCCGGCCCGGGGCCAGCAGCTGTTCACCACGCGGCAGGGCCGCGAATGGAGTTGCGCCTCTTGCCACGGTGCCGTGCCCACGCAGGCTGGCAAACACGCATCCACCGGAAAATCGATCGGCCCGTTGGCGCCGGCCTTCAACCCTGAGCGTTTCACGGATGCGGTGAAAACCGAAAAATGGTTCCGCCGCAACTGCAACGACGTGCTGGGCCGCGAATGCAGTGCAGCCGAAAAGGCCGATGTGCTGAGCTGGCTGCTCACGCTCAAGCCCTGACGCCGGCAACACATCTCCGGAAAGGAAAACATCATGGTTCGCCGCCTTCGTTCCCGCTTCTACAAATACTGCGCCGCCCTGCTTGCTGCAGGGGGCGTTGCGCACACCGCTCTGGCCGATGGCGGGCGTCAGGTTCCGCTGCTGCCGAAGTACCAGCAGGAATGCGCGGCATGCCATGTGGCTTACCCGCCGGGCATGCTGCCTGCCGCGTCGTGGCAGCGCGTGATGGGCAACCTGAAGAACCATTACGGCACCGACGCTTCGCTGGACGCGGCTACGGTCAAAGACCTGTCCGTCTGGCTGGACGCCCACGCGGGTACCTACAAACGCGTGACGCAAGAGCCGCCGCAGGATCGCATTACCCGTTCCGCGTGGTTCATTCGCAAACACGATGAGGTGTCACCCGCCACCTGGAAACTGCCGGCGGTCAAAAGCGCGGCCAACTGCGTCGCCTGCCATACACGAGCTGACCAAGGAGAATTCAATGAGCGCGACATCCGCATCCCCCGCTGACACGGCTGGCACCCCTTCGGCTGAAATACCCGCTCAGGCCCAGGCCGCGGACAGGGTACTTGTCTGGGACGCACCGGTGCGTGTTTTCCACTGGCTGCTGGTGCTCAGTTTTACGGGGGCCTACATCACCGCCGAAAGCGAAAGCTGGCGACTGCTGCATGTCACGCTGGGCTACACGATGGCCGGTTTGGTGATTTTTCGTGTGCTCTGGGGTCTGATCGGTACGCGTTACGCGCGCTTCTCCAGCTTTGTGCGCAGACCGCGCGCGGTGGCAAGCTACCTGCGTGCCCTGCTGCGCCGCCGGCCGGAGCACCATATCGGACACAATCCGGCCGGCGCGATGGCCATCGTGGCGCTCCTGGGGCTGGCCGTGCTGATCGCGGCGATGGGCTGGGCCACCTACAACGACCTTGGTGGGGGCCGGCTGGAAGACCTGCATGAGCTGGCCGCCAACACCATGCTGGCGGTGGTGGGGCTGCATATCGCCGGCGTGCTGGCTGCCAGCTGGTTGCACCGTGAGAACCTGGTTTGGGCCATGGTCACCGGCTACAAGACCGGCCGCCCTCAGGACGCCGTTGCACGGGCCTGGCGCAGCGTGGCCATCCTGATGCTCGTGGCGGTGCTGGGCTTCTGGTGGCTGCAATGGCAAGGCGCTCCCCCCGGCCGCGTGATGGACCGGCCCGCAGCAGCGACGAAAGCTGCCGGCCTGGATAGTGATGACGACTGAGTGCTCCCGTGGAACAAATGGGACAATTGCCGCATGCGCATCCTGCTTGCTGAAGACGACACGCTGCTTGGTGACGGCCTGCAGTCCGGCTTGAGGCAGCTTGGCTTTCAGGTTGACTGGGTTCGCGATGGTATGGCCGCAGAACGCGAGTTGCGCGCACAGGTCTATGACGCTGCCGTGCTCGACCTCGGGTTGCCGCGCAAGGACGGCCTGGAGGTTCTGGGCGGCATTCGGCGGGCGGGCTTCGTGACGCCCGTGCTGGTACTGACGGCCCGCGACGCGGTGCCGGACCGCATACGCGGGCTTGATGTCGGGGCCGACGACTATGTGGTCAAGCCGGTCGATATGCAGGAGCTGGCCGCCCGCCTGCGGGCGCTGGTGCGCCGTGCGCACGGTCAACCGCAGGAGTGCCTGCGTGCGCAGGATGTCGTGCTCGACCCGGCCGCCCGCTCCGTGCACCAGGCCGGTCAGTCCATCACACTATCTACCCGAGAATTTGACCTGTTGCAAGCACTCATGCTCAGTGCCAACCGTGTCCTTTCCCGTGAACAGCTTGAGCAGCAGCTCTATAGCTGGGGCAAGGAGGTGGAGAGCAACGCCGTGGAAGTTCATGTCCACAACCTGCGGCGCAAGCTGGGCAGCACGCTGATCCATACGGTGCGCGGTGTCGGTTATATGTTGCAACGCGACGCGTAGAAATCGTGATGACGCGGCCGCGCTCCCTGCAGGGCCGCCTGATGGCCATGGTGCTTTCCGTGGTGCTGACGGTCTGGCTGGCAACTGCGGCGCTGACATGGCTGGATGCGAGCCATGAGCTTGACGAACTGCTTGATGGCCACCTGGCCCAGGCTGCCGCCCTGTTGGTGGTGCAGCAGGCACAGGAGCTGGAGGAGGGCGACCGTGGCGTTGATACGCCAACACTGCACCGCTACGCGCCCAAAGTGGTGTTCCAGGTGTTTCATGAGAACCGGCTTACGCTGCGTTCTGCAAACGCACCTGTCACGCCAATGATCGAGCGCAGCAAACATTTCAAAACCGGGTTCACCACCGTGCAGATGGCCGGTTCAGCGTGGCGGGTGTTTGCCACCTACGGCGCGGAGGACGATGTGCAGGTGTATGTGGGGGAGCAAACGGGCTCCCGCGACGACATCTTGCTGGCGGTGCTGCGTAGCACGCTGTGGCCCATGGCGTTGGCTCTTCCCTTGCTTGCCCTGGCGCTGTGGTGGGCCGTGTACCGCGGCGTTGCACCCATGCGCCGGCTCGGCCACGCGCTGGCCGAGCGGCAACCGGCGGCCGTACTACCGCTTGCCGTGAACGACGTGCCATCGGAGATGGTGCCCATGGTTGATGCCCTGAACGCCCTGTTTGTGCGTATAGCCACGCTGCTGGAGTCCGAACGGCGCTTTACCGCCGACGCCGCCCACGAATTGCGCACACCGATTGCCGCCATCCGGGCACAAGCCGAGGTGGCGCTGGGCGAAACCGCCGAAGGGCCGCGAAGGCACGCGCTGCACAACACGCTCGAGGGCTGCGACCGGGCGGCCCGGCTTGTGGAGCAGCTGCTGACCCTGTCGAGGCTGGATGCCGTTGCACCGCCGGCGTCTGCGCCAGTGAACGTGAGCGCACTGGTGCGGCGCGTGGTCGCAGAGCTGGCGCCCAAGGCCATCAGCAAAAACCAAGCGCTGGAGCTGGACGCCGCGGAATCCTGCCATCTTCAGGGCGACGAAATCCTGCTGACCGTTCTGGTGCGCAACCTTATAGACAACGCGGTGAGATACAGCCCTGGGATGGCGTGCGTGAAGGTGTCGGTTCAGCAGCAGGATGGGCGGGTGGTTTTGCGGGTGGAAGACAGCGGCCCGGGCATGACCGAAGGCGAACTCCAGCGCCTGGGAGAGCGTTTTTTCCGGGTGACCGGCAACACCGAAAGCGGCAGCGGGCTTGGCTGGTCCATCGTGCAGCGCATCGTCGCCGTGCATGGGATGCTGCTGCAAGTTGAAGCTTCGATCGAGCAGGGCGGTCTTGTGGTGCGGGTGCTTGGGCCGAAGGAGTTGAGCCCGCTTTAAATGGCTGCGAGGAATCAAACTGCTTGAGCTCACCCGCAAGCCGCGCCGCCAGCAAGGGGTCTGTGGTACCGGCCGCCAGCACGCTCTTGTTGAGCACCCACGCATAGGGCTCGATGCCGGCTCGGCGCAGGTCGTCCTGCAGGGCAGCGGCTTGCGATACCGGGGTCACTTCCGGCAATCCGTATAGAAGTTTCTGACACAAACGTATAGAAGTTTATTAAGGCTGCTTAGAGCAGTTTTACGGCACTCCGGGTTAGCGGAAACTACTTAACATAATATACATCGTGGAACATTAAGTGGGAATCGCAGGCCGTATGGAGCATACAAAACGCTTTCGGTCTTTGCTCGCCGATCTGCGCCTTAAAACACTCTGATCGCAAGCTGCCGGTATCAAGGCGGAGTCAAGTCTAAAACGGCGCGCCACCCATGCTCATTTCGTCAGGGAATCGAGCGCGCGTTCGCGCTGGGCGCGCGTCATCTGACGTTTTCGTCTGGGCGCTGGTGCGGCCGATACAAGCGCGACATTGGTGAGTTGCGGCGCGGCGCGGCGTACGTCTACCGACGGGCAATTGTTGCTCATGTCAAAAATCAGGTGGCCACTGGGAAAGACTGTGGGCAGCTTTTCGTGGATCTGGTAGCTCATGTCTATGGGCGGCGCCTCACCGGAATACACAACCTGGTTGCTGGGGTTATAGACGGTGTAGCACGCCATGGCCGGCGCGACCAAGGCTGAAAAGGACAGCGCCACCGCGCATTTCAAAAGTACCATGAGTTTCTCCCTGCACGCTCCGGATCAGAGACGCAGTTCAAAGCATATGTCTTGTGTGGGCTGCGTCAAGTCGGACGGCACCGCCACACTCACTAGGTAAGTACTGACCGGACAGTCCTTCCTTGTCGGTGCGTCCGTGCTCCCTCTGCTTGAAATCTGATGCCAGGCATGTCAACTCACCAGGTTCCGGCTGGCCTTTTTACGCGAATGGCAGCTGCGATCGCTTCTGCTGCATCAGGCCGGTTGCCTTGCTGGGCAAACTGCAAGGCCGTCAAACCCAGCTGGTTTTTGAGTTGAGGGTCGGCGCCCTCCTCCAGGAGAAGACGCACTGCTGCTGTGGTGCCATACATGGCGGCCATCATCAGCGGCGTGGTGCCGTTGGGAGACTCGGCATCAATATAGGCGCTGTTTTCCAGCAGCAGGCTGATGATGGCCAGGTGCCCGCCCGTGGCGGCGTAATGCAGCGGCGTCCAGCCGGTCTTGTTGACGTCGGCGCCCCTTTTGATCAGTTTTTCAGCCAGGTCTTGCTGGTTCTTCAGCGCAGCCAGCATCAGCGCGCTTTCCCCTTTGCCGTCCAGGCTGTTGACCTCGGTCTTGGGCCAGTTAATCAAGGCCTCCGCCGCGTTGGGTGACGGCTCTTTCAAGGCAAGAAAAAGTCCGTGCTGGCCGGTTGGGTCGGGTGTGTTGGGGTCAAAACCACGCTGTAGCAATGCCTGGATTGTGGGGGCGTCGTCGCGTTTCACAGCCACAAAGAAATCTTCGTAGGACCCCGCATAAGCAGAAGAAAATCCATAAAAAACAATAAGGTAAATTGTTTTTTTAAAGTGATTTATGAAGTATTTTTTCACGACTTTGCTCCGCTATTTACCCCGCTAAATAACTGGTCAAAGTTACGGCTGGTGGCTTCGGCGATGGTCTGGATGGGCTGCTGCGTTAGCTCTGCGATCTGCTGTGCCACGAGAGGAACGAACGAGGGATTGTTGGTTTTTCCGCGATGAGGCATGGGTGCCAAATAGGGGCTGTCGGTTTCAATCAGCATACGGTCCAGCGGAACAAAGCGGGCCACCTCACGCAGATCGGACGCATTCTTGAAGGTCAGGATGCCAGAAAAAGAGATGTAAAACCCAAGGTCAAGCGCCGCACGGGCCACTGCCTGGGTTTCGGTAAAACAATGAAAAACGCCGGTGGCGCTGCCGGCCTGGCCGGTGCTGCCGCCCTCCTCCTTCAACAAGGCAAGAGTATCTTCGGAGGCGCTGCGGGTATGGATAACCAGGGGCTTGCCGGTTTGGCGCGCTGCGCGGATGTGCACGCGAAACCGCTCGCGCTGCCATTCCATGTCAGCCACGGTGCGGTCACCCAGCCGGTAGTAGTCGAGTCCGGTCTCGCCGATACCAACCACTTTGGGGAGGCGGGCACGCTCCAGCAGGTCGTCCAGGCTGGGCTCCTGGACGTCTTCGTTGTCGGGATGCACGCCGACGGTCGCCCAGAAGTTGTCGTAGCTCGTGGCCAGGCCATGAACCGTTTCGAATTCTTCCAACGTGGTGCAGATGCACAGGGCGCGATCAACTTGTGCGGCTTGCATGGCCAGCCGGATTTGAGGCAATTGCGCCTGAAGCTCCGGAAAGCTCAGGTGGCAATGGGAGTCAGTAAACATGCGATGAGAAGTTAGGTGTCAAAACAGACCGCAGGCCAGGCGTGACTTGCGCCAGCAGCTATAAATACCATAGCAACGGTGTGTGCAGGCATACCTGCAGCGAACTCCGCTCGCCAGGCCTAAATTGTCTGTGTGGGCCTGTCGGAGGCCAGGTGCGCGCCCAGGATTTCTTCAATCTTGAGTTTCAAAATGCGGGATTTTTCGTCAGACGGAAACCGTACGCCAACGCCTTGCGTCCGGTTTCCGGCCGCCCTGGCGGGCGTGACCCAAGCGACCTTGCCTGCCACGGGATAGCGTTGCGTATCTTCGGGGAGCGTCAGGAGTACATACACATCGTCACCGAGTTTGTAATCGCGTGCCGTCGGAATGAAAACGCCGCCTTCAGCGAACAAAGGAATGTAGGCGGCGTAAAGTGCTGCTTTTTCCTTGATGGCCAGCTGGACCACGCTGGGGCGGGCGGTGGCAGCTGCTGGTGAACTGGCGGGCGGTAGTGTGCTCATGGCGTTAGTTTATCGGTTTGGCCAGGAAGGCGCCCGCAATTGCGGCATAAAAGACGCGGTTTATTTCGCATTCAGGGCTGTCCGGGCACGGCTCACCAACGATTCGAGCATCAGCCCCGGGTTGTAGGGGTGCTCCACGGTCCGGGCTGTCGTCGCCAGTTCCTTGGACCAGCTGGCTAGAGCATAAAGGCTGCTCGCTGTTTTTCCCGCCCCGGTGGAACCGGTTGGCGGGAGATCCGCCGCCTGGAAAAACCGCGGCGCAGCACCCATCCGCACCGCCAGGACATCATGGCAAAGTTTTTGCAGCGCATCAACCGCTTGCGCCGGCGCCCAGTCCGATAGTGCGCTCACGTCGCCGCGCACCATGGCTTTTGGCAGGGCTTGCCAATGCTGGGCTGCCAGCGCGGGTGGATTGCTATTGGCCCACTCCAATGCATCGGCGGGCCGGCCACCTGCGGCAATCAGGAGGGTTTGCAGGTCGGCGGCTTGGGGAGCGGCTGTGGTTTTTTTGGCGCTGCCGCTGTCTCCGGCAAGCGCAATTTCCTGCTGAAGCCAGCCCAGCGCTTGCTCAAAGTCCGGCCACACCATGGTGTGGCCCAGGCAGCGGCTGCGGATGGTGGGCAGCAACTGATGTGCCGCCTCGGTGGCCAGGATGAATTTAACCGCTCCGGGCGGTTCTTCGAGCGTTTTGAGCAAGGTGTTGGCGGTGACATGGTTCATGCGCTCGGCGGGGAACACCAGCACGACCTTGGTGGTGCCGCGGGAGCGCGTGAACTGTGTGAAGGACACGGCTTCGCGCGCCGCATCAACCTTGATTTCCTTGCTGGGTTTTCGCTTCTTGCTGTCCAGGTCGTCCTGCGTCTTTTCGTCGAGCGGCCAGCCAAGCGCCAGCGACAGGGTTTCAGGCATCAGCATGCAAAGGTCGGCATGTGTATGCACGTCAATAGCGTGACAGCTGCCGCAGTGGCCGCAGGCGCCCTGCGGTGTCGCATCTTCGCAAAGCCAGGCTCGTGCGAGCGCCAGCGCGAGCTCAAACTGTCCCAGGCCGGAAGGTCCGCTTAAAAGCCATGCATGGCCGCGCTGCACCAGCAGGCTTTCAAGCTGGGTCTGCAACCAGGGCGCCAGGCGGGGATTACTGGATTCGGACGCAGCAGGCAAGGTGTCTACCGCACTCATGGCAGCCAGCCCTTGGCCACAAACACCTGCTGCACGGCCAGCCAGACCTGGTCGCGGCCTTGGGATGCGTCAATGCGGGCGAAGCGCTCGGGGTGGTTATGCTGCCGATCCGCATAGCCTTGCGCCACGCGGCGAAAAAACTCCACGGGCTGGGCTTCGAACTTGTCGGGCACGCGCGCATGGGCCAGCCGCAGCGCGGCCTCCTCGGGGGCCAGGTCAAACCAGACCGTCAGGTGCGGCTCGATCACGGTTTCCACTTCGGGCTTCATGGGCGAGTTGCCGGCCGGGTCGCCCAGCAGCCCCTCGTCGGACTGGACCCAGCGCTCCAGCGTCGACAGCAATTTCAGGTCAAAACCCCGCCCTGCCCCCTGGTAGGCAAATGTGGCATCGGTGAAGCGGTCACACAGCACCACGTCGCCGCGCAACAGTGCCGGCGCAATCACATTCACCAGGTGGTCCCGCCGCGCGGCAAAAATCAGCAGGGCTTCAGTCAGCGGGTCCATGGCGTCATTGAGGACCATGGCGCGCAGCTTTTCAGCCAGCGCCGTACCGCCCGGCTCCCGTGTAAGTGTCACCGCCCTGCCCGCAGCCTTGAATGCGTCAGCAAGGCCTGCGATGTGCGTGGACTTGCCCGCGCCGTCGATGCCTTCGAAGCTGATAAAGAGGCCGCTCAGAGGTCTATTGCTCATGATCTCGTTCGCTCAAATGCCTGGCCGAAATTACGTTGCAAGCAGGGGCCGCGGAACCGGCTTCGCCGGGCCGCAGGCGCAGCGCCCCCTCGGGGGGCAGCGCATTACACGAAGTCGAAGACGCAGTGAAAAGCGTGGGGGCTAGGGTAGTACGCGAAGCGACAAGCGTGGGGGTCATATTCACTGACCCCGGATGTATTTGTTGACGGCGCGGTTGTGCTCGTCCAGGCTGCTGCTGAAGTGGCTGGTGCCGTCGCCGCGTGCCACAAAATAAATGGCCCTGGTCGGTGCCGGCTGCACTGCGGCCAGCAAGGCCGCCCTGCCTGGCATCGCAATGGGCGTGGGCGGCAGCCCGGTGCGGGTGTAGGTGTTGTAGGGGGTGTCCGCCAGAAGGTCGCGTTTGCGCAGGTTGCCGTCGAATTTGTCGCCCAGCCCGTAGATCACGGTGGGGTCCGTCTGCAGCAGCATGCCCAGGCGCAGCCGGTTGGTGAAAACACCACCGATCTGGGCACGGTCTGACGGCTTGCCGGTTTCCTTTTCAACAATGCTGGCCAGGATCAAGGCTTCGTCAGGGGTTTTCAGTGGCGTGTCGGGGCTGCGAAGCGACCAGGCGGCGTCAAGCCGTTTGTCCATGGCCCGCGCGGCGCGCTTGAGCACTGCTAGATCGCTGGAGCCCTTGGCGTAGGTGTAGGTATCGGGGAAGAAGCGGCCCTCGGGATGTACACCTGGTTTTCCCAGTTTTTGCATGATTATTTCGGGCGCCAGGCCAAGCGTATCGGGCGCAAGCTGCTCTGCTTTTTGTAGCGCGGCGCGCACCTGATTGAAGGTCCAGCCTTCTACCAGTGTGACGCTTTTCAGGGCTTCCTCGCCGCGGACCAGCATGTTGAGCAGCTTGCGCGGCGTGGTGCCCGGCACCAGCTCATAACTGCCGGCCTTGATCAGGCGGGCCTGGCCTGAAAAGCGGAACCAGGCATGGAGAAAGACGGCTGGCACGTCCGCGCCGCTGGCCACAATGACATCGGCCACGCCGCTGGCGGGCGTACCGGGCTCAATTTCCAGATCAACCACCTGGTTGCCGGGCGCCAGCCGCAAGGGAATCGGCTCGTGCAACCACCACAGCCCTGCGCCAAATATCAGCAGGGCGGCGAGAAACACCAGTATCAACAGACTTGTAAAGACACGACGCACAACCCAGCTACCTTTTCTATACAGAACGCAAAAGCCGAGGCCTATGATAATTCAGCCCATCTCCTCACCGACTGTGAACGCCTCCATGACCTTACCCCCCACCGCCTCCGCTGCTTCCACGATTTCCGGCCTTGCCGAACTAACGCACCTTGGCGTGATTCGCGTGACAGGCGAAGACGCGGTCACGTTTTTGCAGGGCCAGTTGACCCAGGACGTCGCTTTGATGGGCGCGGGCGAAGCCCGGTTAGCGGCTTTTTGCAGCGCCAAGGGCCGCATGCAGGCCAGCTTTGTGGTCTTCAAACGCCAAGGCAATGCTGGAGAGGACGTGTTACTGCTGTGCAGCCGCGACATCCTGCCCGCCACGCTTAAGCGCCTGTCGATGTTTGTGCTGCGCGCCAAAGCCAAATTGACGGATGCCAGCGCGGAGTTCGGCTTGCATGGGCTTGTGGGATCTGCTATTGATTCGATAGCTGGTGGCGCTCGTCCAGTATGGGGAAAAGCCGATATTGGTGATGCAAATGTAGTGTTTTTGCATCCGGGTGCGGGCCTGCCGCGCGCGATCTGGTGCGGACCTGCCGCCTCGTCGGCTCCCGAGGGCCCTCGCATCGACGGTGCCTTGTGGCACTGGCTGGATGTGCAATCTGGCATTGCGATGATCACGCAACCCATCTTTGAAGCTTTTGTGCCGCAAATGTTGAATTACGAATCCGTCGGGGGCGTGAACTTCAAAAAGGGCTGCTACCCAGGCCAGGAGATCGTGGCGCGCAGCCAGTTTCGCGGCACGCTCAAGCGGCGCGGCTACCTTGTTCATACCGCCGGCACGCCGGTGGTGGGCCAGGAAGTGTTTCACGCTTCTGATGCAGAACAGCCTTGCGGCCTGGTCGCTGCCACCGCGGCCCATCCGGAGGGCGGGTTTGATGCCATCGTGTCCATGCAGACTTCTGCCGCCGCCGATGCGGAAGGCGGCCGCCTGACGCTGGGAAGCGCTACGGGTGAAGCCCTGACCCTGCTTTCCCTGCCCTACCCTTTGCTAGAGGATATTTGAGATGCGCGGCTGCGTGCCGACAATTTTCAGGCGGATCGCCCCCGGGGAGATTGGTGGCCTTGGCGGCGAAGCACCAATGTGGGCCTCATGACATGTGCCTGATCGCGTTTGCCATCGGCGCATCAGAACGCTGGCCCCTGGTAGTTGCAGCCAACCGCGATGAATTTCTGGACCGCCCAACGCTGCCGCTTGCCCGCTGGCAAACCGCTTCCGGCCAAGACATCCTTTCAGGCCGCGACCTGCGCGCTGGCGGCACGTGGATGGGCATGACCCCGGGCGGTCGGATTGCCTTTCTCACCAATGTGCGCGGGAGTCGTGCAGAGGCTGGATCCCGCTCGCGGGGGGAACTGGTGACGCGTTGGCTGGAAAGCAGTGACGACGCCGCAGGTTTTGCTGCAACGCTTGAAAACGATGGAGAGCACTATGCGGGCTTTAACCTGGTGCTCGGCGATGTTCGGCAAAACGCCTGGGCTTGGGTGACGAACAAGCCCCCCGCGGCGGAAGCTTCGGGCCTGCGCGTCCAGTGGCTGGTGCCTGGCATTTATGGACTGTCCAACGCCGCGCTCGACACGCCCTGGCCGAAAACAGTCGAACTGAAACAAGCCCTCTTCGCCGCATTGAAAGCTGGCTCGGGGCAGACAACGAGGGACCTTCAGACGCCGCTATGGTTGGCATTAGGCAATCGCCAGCGCGCGCTACCCGAACATCTTCCTGCCACCGGTGTGCCATTGGCGCTGGAAGAAGCGCTGTCCAGTGCTTATGTGGTTTTTCCAGACCATGCGTACGGCACCCGCAGCAGCACAGTACTGGTGGTGACCGCAAGCCCTGCTGACCCGTCGCAAGCCTGGAACGTTCAGCTGGAGGAACGCACCTACCCGGACCGAGCCGCAGAACAGCTCACCGCCCAGCCGTCGTTCGCAGTTTCTCGGCGTTTTACCCTTGAATGGCAGAGACCTGCGCCCGCCCTTTAAAGCTTAGGTCGGTAGTCCGGTGGAATGTGCTGTCGCGTCGCTTCCCTGTCTTTTTCGGCGGAGGCCGTCATAGCCGCCTTGTAGAACTCCAGTGCTTTGGCTTCATCTTTTTTCTGGAACGCGTAGAGATAGCCGAGCTTTATTAACCCATCGACCTGTTGCACGGGAAAGTTCTTGTTGCGCAGTTCCATGCCCTGGATGGCCAGATCGTAGTCGCCATTTTTTACGCCAAGTATCCAGGCAGCATTCAGCAGGTCATAGTCATAAGTACCTTCGGCTAGGTAGTTCTTGACCAGTGTATAGGCCTCGGCCATCTTGCCTGTCCGGCTCAGCAGCATGACCTCCAGCGATCGGACTGAGAGGGCTGTCGGCTGGAGTTTTTTGCAGCGATCGAGGTATTCAAAGGCTTGCTTCATGGCTCCCATCTGGGCATATCCGCGGGCAATGTTGGTCATCAATGCCACTACGTACGGACGCGAAGCCACCACCGACTCCCAGATCCACACAGCGTTTCGCCAATCGCCCCACCGCGCAAGCTCGTCGGCGACCATGGGGGTCAGTTTTCGATAATGAGGGTTGATGTCGATGCCTTCGTTGATCAGTTCCAGCATTTTCAGTTTGGCGGGATCCCAGCGGGGGTTATTTACATCCTGGGATTGCGTAATAGTCAAGGCCAGTTTTACTGCGACGACGATTTTTCGCTCAGCAACGGCGGCCTGCTGGGATGTGTAAATCGCCAGCGCCAGGCCAAACATTAAGGTGATACCAAGTACTTTCGAATATACGGGTTTCCACGCAATGTTTTGGGCAGCGAGTTTGCCTTGAACTCCCAGCCGTGAATCGGAAGCGGCCAGAAGCGCCAGCGCGAGCGCAAATATCGCATCGGTACTGGCAAGGTGCCATGGAAATCCGATATTGCTGACGATCAAAAGCGCCAGCAAGCTGGACAGGACAAGCGCACGTTCCGGCGCTTCCTGCAACCACGCGGGCCCTCGATTCCTCAACGTTTTCCAGGCAGCCAGGCTCAGATAGCCAAAAAGGGCCAGCAGGAAAATCCAGCCCACCAGGCCATATTCGGCCAGCAATTGAAGAATTTCGTTGTGAACGTAATAGTCGGTTTCAAGCTGGGTGCCGTCAACCTGGTACAGGGGAATATCCACCTCCCAGGCGCCGGCGCCAATGCCTTTTAGCGGATGGGCCTGGATGATCCGGGACGTCGCCTTCCACATCACAAAGCGCACGCCCAGTGAGCTGTCATCCATGGAGATCGTGGCGGTTCGTTTAAAAGCCCGCTCGAATGGTGTGATGCCCCGTGCTTCTTCAATCAGTTTGGGATTTCCCGTATGGCTGAGACCCAAAGCCAGCACAGTTGTGACAAAAAACCCGCATGCCAGCGCTTTTTGATTCAGGCGCCACGAAGCGATTGGCAATTGCCGGCGATAAAGCGTTGCAATGAGCGGCAGCAAGAAAAACAGCAGGAGCCATAACGCCATGAGCGCCCCGCGGGTCCCCGTCATCATGAGCGCCACAATGACAAAGCCGTTGGTCAAGGACAGCAGGGAGATTTGCAGCGAGTCCCGCGCCCGCATCAGCAGGTAGAAGGAAAAAGGAATGGTGCAGACCGCAAATTCGGCAAAGAAGTTGCGATTGACAAAGGTGGATCCCGGATTCGGGCCTTGCGGAAAATAAGTGAAATCAAACCAGAACTGAAGTGCGGTCCACAGTGAAGCGATGAGGGCGCCCGCATGAATCCCCAGGGCCAAATGAGGCAGCCGGTCCCTTGACAGGGTATTGAGCCCCAGCCACAGCAACAGGCTGAAGACGAACCACCTGATTGCCTCCACCCCGCCGAGGTAGGCATGTGACCACAGCATGCTTGCCATGGCATAAAACATCAGCGCCAGAGGCAGCCACATGAGGGCATGCCAGCGCAGGGGTTCCTGCCGGTGGCGCTGCTGCCAGAAGAAAATCAGGCCCGCACCGATCGCCGAAAACGACACCACCATGGATTTCAGCGTGTCCTGCAGCATTTCTTCGTGGGGAACGCCAAGGGCGGGGGTAAGAAACATCATGCACGCAAGCAGGATGGCGACCCAGTTTCCCTGGGTGACCTCTTCGGGCAATGCGTTTCCCAGATCTGGGCGAACTGAACCGGCATGATCCGGCCCGATTGCCGCGTGGGCGTTTGTGGCGTGGTCCTGCTTGTCGGGGCGATTCTTTTTCTTGGCCATGAAAATCGGTCAGCTTTCTCAATCTTTGAAGCCGGCAGGATGCTCTCCCACGACCGGCGAAGCCATGATTGTCGTCTTTGTGGGCTTGCCGTTGCAGGGCTGTTGCGATGCTGTTACGCCGTTCTGGCCATTTCGATGTGGGAAATGCCGGCTTCGTCGAACGGTTGGCCGCGAACGTTGAAGCCAAGGCGGCTGTAAAAACCCTCAGCGCTACGCTGGGCGTGAAGCATGACCTCCCGATGTCCGCTCTCGCGGGCATCCTCCATGAGCGCCAGCAACAGATCCTGACCGACATGGGCGCCACGCAGCGCACGATGCACCGCCAGGCGCCCGATCTTCGCTGTGCCGTCAGCTTGCCGCACCAGTCGCCCCGTCGCGATGCCCTGCCCCAGGCCGTTGTAAGCGACGGCATGCACAGCCGTGCGGTCCGCTTCATCGCACGCCATTTCCATGGGAATGCCCTGTTCCTGCACAAACACAGTCGTGCGGATCCGGGCCGCGTCGCTGCCCAGGGTAGCCCAGTCGCCTTTTCGGATCTGAACCATGCTCTCGCCGGCCTCAAAGCGGGTTAGCAGGTGGCGCAACGCATCAGGCAGCGTTCTCGACGTTTGCGTGACGGGGTCCGCAAACACATAGATCAGCTCACAGCCAATCAGCAACTGTTCGTCCCTGAAAATTGCGCCGGTAAACGTCATCGAGGAATTGCCGATGCGCGCACACCGAAGCGCCACGTCAAGCCGATCGTCAAACCGTGCCGAGCCGTGGTACTCCACGCTCGCTTTCTTGACATACAGGTCTCCTCCCAGCTGATGCATGGATTCCTCGTAGGGCAAGGCCAGGTCGCGCCAGTAGTCGGTGATGGCGGTGTCAAAGTACATCAGGTAATGCGCGTTGAACACGATTTTTTGCATGTCCACTTCAGCCCAGCGGACCCGCAGACGGTGAAAAAACCGGAAGTCATGTCGTTTCATGGTTACGCCGTGGAGGAGTCTGGATGGAGGTTGAACGCCAGGCGCAGGGCCCGCGCCGCGTCGGCATGGGCCTGCCGCGCTTCGGGGATGATGCGCCCCATTTTGATGAACTCGTGTGTCACGCCGCGGTAGATTTCAAGGTCCACGGCGACGCCGGCCGTGCGCAGCTTGTCAGCGTACATGACGCCTTCGTCGACCAGTGGATCGCACTCTGCCAGGCCCACCCAGGCCGGCGCCACGCCATCGACATCGGGGGCGTTAAGCGGCGCAAAGCGCCAGTCATCGCGGTCTGCAGGGCTTCGCACATAGTGATTGAAGAACCAGGTGATATCAGTTTCTTCCAGCACAAAGCCCCTGGCAAAAATCCGGTGTGACGGCGTGTCCTGGTGGGCCGCACAGCCGGGGTAAAACAGTAGCTGCAGCGCCAGCGGCAGGCCCACATCGCGGGCCAGGATGGCGCACATGGCGGCCAGCGTGCCGCCCGCGCTGTCACCGCCCACGGCCAGCCGCGTGCCGTCCAGGCCCAGGCCCGCAGCCTGGGATGGCAACCACTGCATGGCATCCCAGGCGTCATTGGCTGCCACGGGGAACTTGTGGTTCGGTGCCAGCCGGTAGTCCACTGACACCACGGCACAGCCCGACAAATGGCTGAGCTGGCGGCACAGCACATCGTGCGTGGCCACGCTGCCTATATTGAAACCGCCGCCGTGAAAGTACATCAGCACCGGCAGTTTGTCTAACGAAGGCGCGTAAAGGCGTGCGGGCAAGGCATGGACGTCCCGCGCCGGAATGCGCAGCTCTTCAACCCGCCGCAGCGCGGGTTTGGGAATCTCCAGCACGCCCGCGCCGGCTTGATAGGCGGCCTTCGCCTCAGTTGGCGTGAGCGAATGAAACGGCGGTCGGTTGGCACGCGCCATGCGGCTGAGCACGTCTCGCATCGCAGGCGTCAGCAACGCCTCTGCAGAGCGGACCGCCATTATTTAAAAGACACCGATACGGGCTGCGCGCCCGCCAGACCCTGATAGGTTGCGGTGGCGGTGAGGCCGGCCTTGGGCGGCAGCAGCGGCGAGAACGATCCCAGGCTGATCAGGTCGCCCGGTTTCATGGCCAGGCCCTCTTTGGCCAGCGCGCCGGCCAGCCAGACCACGACGTTGAGTGGATGCCCGAGGATATCGCTGCCCTTGCCTTTGCCCAGCTCCACACCGCTGCCGTCTGCAAGCACAACGGTCATGTTCTCGAGGGCACTCAGCATGGAAAAGCGCTCTGCCCGGGTTGCGGGCACGGCCAAAGGTATACCGGCCACACCTAAGCGCGCACCGACATTGATGGCGCTGACCGCCGGGCCGCTAAGTTTGGGCGGCGCCTGTACCACCAGGTCAGGCAGCTCGATGAAGGGAATCACCTGATCGATCGCTTCAAGCACGTCCATCGGGGTTTTGGCCTGATTGATGGTCGCGCTCTTGACGCGCACCAGCATGTCGGCCTCAAACAGCGGACGGGCGCCAAATGCCGCCTCGACCGCCGAGCCGCTGGGCAACACCATGCCTTCGTAAAGCTTGCCCCACACGGGCTGGTCATAGTTAAAGCGTTTTTGCACCGCCGGATTCGTCAAGCCCGCCTTGTAGCCGACCACTTTGCCGTAACGTTTTTCAAGCAGCGCATTCAGTTTGGCGCGGGTGCAGGCGCCATCGGCTTCATTAAGGCCTTCCGGGTTGCTCGCAGGCAATCTGGCCGCCATCTTTTCTGCCATGTCGCTGACCTGTATGTCGCTGAGGCATTCGGCGCGGGCTTGCAGGCCCGCTATCGCCAAGGTGACCAGCATCAGGGTTTGCTTGCAATTCATGGACATCTCCAGCTATTAAAGTAAGGTCAAGCCGATTGCGGCAAGATGGACGGCACGGGAAAACCGCCCAGCATCGTACAACGCGAAAGACAGCAAAACCATGGCCTTTATCTATTACGTCACCCAGATCCAGTTTGAGTTTGGCGCCATCAAGCTGCTCAAACAGGAATGTGAGCGTGTCGGCATCACCCGCCCGCTCATCGTCACCGACCCCGGTGTCAAAGCTGCAGGCATTCTGCAAAAAGCGCTTGACGCACTGCCTGGCCTGCAGGTGGCGGTGTTTGACCAAACCCCTTCCAACCCTACCGAGGCAGCTGTTCGCGCAGCTGCGGCGCTGTACAAGTCCGCCGGCTGCGACGGCCTGATCGCCGTGGGGGGTGGCTCGGCGATCGACTGCGCCAAGGGCGTGGCGATTGCCGCCACGCATGAAGGCCCGCTCACCCGCTACGCCACGATTGAAGGCGGCTCCCCGCTCATTACAGACAAGGCGGCCCCGCTGATTGCCGTGCCCACCACCAGCGGCACGGGCAGCGAAGTCGCACGCGGCGCCATCATCATTGTGGACGACCACCGCAAGTTGGGCTTTCATTCATGGCACCTGGTGCCCAAAACAGCCATTTGCGATCCCGAACTCACGCTGGGCCTGCCCGCCAAACTGACAGCGGCCACCGGCATGGACGCCATCGCGCATTGCATGGAGACGTTTATGTCGGCCGCCTTCAACCCGCCCGCAGACGGCATTGCGCTGGACGGCCTGGAGCGCGGCTGGGCCCATATCGAGCGCGCTACCCGCGACGGCAGCGACCGCGATGCACGTTTTAATTTGATGAGTGCCTCGATGCAGGGCGCCATGGCTTTCCAGAAGGGCCTGGGCTGCGTACATTCGCTAAGCCACAGCCTGGGCGGCGTCGACCCGCGTCTGCACCACGGCACGCTGAACGCCATGTTTCTGCCGGCGGTCGTGCGCTTTAATGCCGCTGCTGAATCCGTGCAAAAAGACAACCGTCTGAACCGCATGGCGCGCGCCATGGGGCTGGCTTCAGGCAGCGACATTCCCGAGGCCATCAAGGACATGAATGCCCGTCTCGAGCTGCCCGCAGGCCTGTCGGCTATGGGGGTTCAGCGCAATCAATTCAGCCAAATCATCACTGGTGCACTGGCGGACCATTGCCACAAGACGAATCCGCGCATTGCAACGGCGCAGGAATACGAAGAGATGCTGGGAACCTCGTTGTAGGCAATTCAGGACGCTCGAGTACCGCTCGTCGCAACTTCGGTTGTGGCGACACAACCGGCCCACTCCGTCTATCGAGGCGGGCTACGGAGTCCATTCTGTCCATGTGCTTGCTGCCGGTGGTCAGCAGGACGATCTGGCCTGCCGGACCGCATTTAATTACTTTTTATAACCATAAACCAGGCAACTGGCAAGAGACTATTTACTTATTTTTTATAACTAAAAAACCACTAATCTTGCACCTGTGACTAGCGATTTCACGCAATGTTGGCATCGGCGAGCGGTGCGGCGGGAGACCGATTGGGGGTGGAGGCGTCAGGTCGATAGGCACACTTATATCAACAACCTTCAGGAGACCTGATGAAAACCAAATTGTTTGCACTTTCCGTGCTGTCGGTCGCATGTTGCGCCGCTCAGGCCCAAAGTTCCGTCACGCTCTACGGCGCGGTTGATTCCTATGTAGAGGTTGCATCCGCAGGCAATGGCAATGTGACGCGCGTCTCCAGCGGCGGGATGATGGGGTCGCGTTTCGGATTTCGTGGTTCGGAAGACCTTGGGGGTGGCCTGAAGGCGAACTTCGTGCTGGAGGCCGGCTTTCTGACAGACACGGGCGCGGGCACAGGCACGGCGACGGTCCCCACCAGCACGGTGCCTACCGGTAGCAATTACATGTTTCAACGGCTGGCCACCGTGGGCTTGAGTGGCAGCTTCGGCGCGGTCAATATCGGCCGCCAGTACACACCGCACTTTGGCGCCATGGCGGCGTTTGACCCCACGGGATTCACCATGTCAGGCGCCCTGAACTACTATGCGGGCCCGGGTGCAGGCATCAACGGTGGCAGCCTGGCTGACGCCACCACCCGCCGCGACAACTCCATCCAGTACACGACCCCCGTCATGGGTGGCTTCAAGGCAAACATCTTCTATGCCCTGGGCGAGTCAACAGGTGTGGGCCAACCCAAGTCGACCGGTAACCTCTTCAATATCTCGGGTCAGTACAACGGCAGCGCCCTGGCTGCCCAAGTCAGTTACCTGACCGAGAAGACCGTGTATCTCATCGGCAATACCGACAAATACACCGATTTTTCGATTTCCTATGATTTCGGCTTTATCAAGCCTTCCGCCATCTTTGTGCGCCGCCGGGGCGACATGACCGGCGCTCCAGCCATTGATGCTTACCAGATCGGCGCTTCGGCACCCGTCGGTGTGGGCAAACTGATTGCCACCTACGGCCAGCTCAAGAACAAGACAACCGCCAACGCGGATTCCAAGGCATTCGGCATCCGCTACGACTACCCCCTGTCCAAGCGAACCACCCTTTATGGCGGCGCCACCAAAATCAGCAACAACGCCAATGCGGGCTACACCATCAGCGGCGGCGGTGGAAGTTCGGCAGGGCTGGCGCTTAGCAGCGTGGGCCAGAGTCCTAGTTCGATATACGCAGGTATTGCGCACGTGTTCTGAGCGCATTGCGTCAGTTTGAATTCGGCCACGCGCCGAAAGGAGCCGCATGACAGCCTGTCATGCGGCTTTTTTGTTGCGGCGCCCTAGCCTCTCCACCCAAGCACACGTCCGGGCAACTTCATAAAGGATGGACCTGATTCATATCGGGGCGGCGCAGCCATTGGGCATATTCTTCCGCGAGCTGCCCGGCTTTCGATGTGGCGGCAGACCAGGCGCGTACGCGTGACGGGGTGTCGTGGCTGTAGCGAAGAAAGTCTTCACGGTCTGGCAGTTTGCCGGCTGGCAAGGTCTTGATCCATTGGGGATCCGGCGCCAGCAGCACCATGTTGTCCAGGAAATGGGTGGCACCGTGGCGCCATTTCAAACCTTTGTCGAGCCAGCCGGGCACGACCGCCTTTTGAAAATGCGGGTACAGCACCAAGCCAGGCGATGCGCCTGACGCCTGAGTCATTTCAGCGCGGTGGTAGTTCAGGTGCAGGTGGTAGTCGGTGATGCCGCCGTCCCAGTACGCACCGGGCGGTGCACCGGGAATGTTGCGAACGGAGCGGAGCACAAACGGGATGGAACAGCTGGCCTGCAATGCCGGCTGAAAATTCGCTTCGTCCATCGGAACCTGCCGCGTGCGGTAGTCGGCAGTGGCAAACGGCAAAGGTGCATTCCGGGCGGAGAACACCACACGCTCCAGCCACGCCCCCATCGCTTTGCGATGCACGCTGTTGGCAAGGAAGGCTCCCAGGTAGCCCAGGGGCGTGGCCACCTTGTGTTCCCGGCCCAGCATGTGGCGCCCTCGTGAGGTGACGATGTGCAGCCGATAGCGCGGGTTCCCAATCACCTCCCGCACCCGGTCTCCGTAAAATTCCTTCAGGTTCCTGCCAAACTGTTCACTGACAACATCGGCGGTGGGCCGCTTCTGCCCAGGCTTGAGCTCATAGTGCTGGTGGACGTAATCGCTTTCGAGACGCTGGAACCCGGCCACCGGGTTGTTCAGGCAGGCCGTGGCCATGCGCCAGGCACCTATCGATGCGCCGATCAGGTCCACCGGCTGGCTACTTTGCGCCAGCCAGGCGCCAAAAATGAAACGGTCAAGCGCACCGAGAATCAAGCCCTTCGGCCCGCCGGCCGCACCTGGGACCACGGAAATGTCCGCGGGGTTGAGACCGTTTTGCTCGATATGCCGGCGCGCCTTGGGGCCGGCGTAAATGCGGAGGGCTTGCATGAGGTTGGATTATTGCTATTATTTTGATAGCTGGTTGCGCCCGTCAGTCAAGCGCCAGAGCGTGATTTAACCCTAAAAATGATCAATTCGCATCTCTCTGGTGGCCCATTGTTGATTGCGAGCCTTATTTCTTTAGCGCCGACAGCTTGCTGAATGCCGACTCCATTGCTGTGGCCGTGGCCGGTTGCGGCGCGCCACCGCGCCCGCCGCCGAAGTTACCGCCGTAGTTGCCACCGCCGCGGCTCTGCCCACCGGGCCTCGCGCTTTCAAAGCGGTTGTCGCGCGGACCGTCTTTGCGGGCCGGTGCGGCGTCCAGCTTCATCGTGAGGCCGATACGCTTACGCGCCACATCAACCTCGGTCACGCGCACTTTCACGATGTCGCCCGTCTTGACGACTTCGCGCGCGTCGGTCACAAACTTGTTGGCCAGCTGGCTCACGTGGACTAGGCCGTCCTGGTGCACGCCGATATCGATGAAGGCGCCAAAGGCGGCCACATTGCTGACAGTGCCTTCCAGCGTCATGCCCTCTTTCAGGTCCTTGATGTCTTCCACGCCGTCGTTAAAGCGTGCCACCTTGAAGTCGGGGCGCGGGTCGCGGCCGGGCTTTTCCAGTTCAGTAATGATGTCCTTGACGGTGATCACGCCGAACTGCTCATTGGCAAACAGCTCAGGTTTGAGGGTCTTGAGCATCTCGGCGCGGCCCATCAGCTCAGCCACGGGCTTGCCGGTGTGGGCCATGATTTTTTCAACCACCGCGTAGGTTTCAGGGTGCACGCCGGTCATGTCCAGCGGGTTGCTGCTGCTGCGCAGGCGCAAAAAGCCGGCGCTTTGCTCAAAGGTCTTGGCGCCCAGGCCGGTCACCTTGAGCAAATCGGCACGGCTGGCAAAGGCGCCGTTGGCATCGCGCCAGCGCACCACCGACTTGGCGACCGTTTGCGACAGGCCCGAAACGCGGGCCAAAAGCGGCACGCTGGCGGTGTTCAGGTCCACGCCGACGCTGTTCACACAATCTTCGACCACGGTGTCCAGGCTGCGCGCCAGATCGCTCTGGTTCACATCATGCTGGTACTGGCCCACGCCAATCGACTTCGGGTCGATCTTGACGAGCTCGGCCAGCGGGTCTTGCAGGCGGCGCGCAATGCTGGCCGCCCCGCGCAGGCTGACGTCCACGTCGGGCATTTCCTGGCTGGCAAATTCACTGGCTGAATACACGGAAGCGCCGGCTTCACTGACGACCACTTTCTCCATCACCTGCTCAACCTTGGCCATGCCTTTGATCAGGTCGGCGGCGAGCTTGTCGGTTTCGCGGCTGGCCGTGCCGTTGCCGATGGCGATGAGGTTGACGCCGTGCTTTTCGCAAAGCTTGGCCAGGGTGTGCAGCGATCCTTCCCAGTCCTTGCGCGGCTCGTGCGGATAGACGGTGGAGGTTTCGACCAGCTTGCCGGTGGCATCAACCACCGCCACCTTCACGCCAGTGCGGATGCCCGGGTCCAGGCCCATCACCACGCGCGGGCCGGCGGGCGCGGCCAGCAGCAGGTCGCGCAGGTTGTCGGCAAACACCTTGATGGCGACTTTTTCGGCTTCTTCGCGCAAGCGGGTGAAGAGATCGCGCTCCAGCGAAAGGCTGAGCTTGACGCGCCAGGTCCACGCCACGGCCTTGCGGATCAAGTCGTCTGCCGGCCGGGCCTTGTGGCTCCAGCCCAGGTGCAATGCAATCTTGCCTTCAGCGATGCTCGGTTTGCCGGGCTCGGCCTGTTCGGGCAGCACCAGCTTGGCGTCCAGAATCTCAAGCCCGCGGCCTCGAAACACGGCCAGCGCACGGTGCGAAGGCACGCGGCCAATCGGCTCGTCGTAGTCGAAGTAGTCGCGGAACTTGCTGTTGTCGGCGTGGTTTTCGTCTTTGCCGGTGACCAGCTTGGAGCTGAACAGCCCTTCACTCCAGAGCCAGTTGCGCAGCGACTGCACCAGGCCGGCATCTTCTGCCCAGCGCTCGGAAAGGATGTCGCGTACGCCGTCGAGCACGGCCTGCACTGTGGTGAAGTCGTCGCCGCTTTCGTTCTTTTCGGCCTTCACAAAGGCGGCAGCTTCATCGGCGGGCACCAGCGAAGGGTCGGCAAACAGCTTGTCGGCCAGCGGCTCAATGCCGGCTTCACGCGCAATCTGGCCTTTGGTGCGGCGTCTCGGCTTGAAAGGCAGGTAAATATCTTCCAGGTCCTGCTTGGTGGCGGCAAATTCCACTGCCGCGCGCAGTTCAGGCGTGAGCTTTCCCTGCTCTTCAATGCTTTTGAGCACCGCTTCGCGGCGTTCTTCCAGCTCGCGCAGGTAACCCAGCCGGTACTCCAGTTCGCGCAGCTGGATGTCGTCGAGCCCGCCGGTGGCTTCCTTGCGGTATCGCGCGATGAAGGGCACGGTGGCGCCGCCATCGAGCAGCTCCACTGCGGTCTTGATCTGGTGTTCCTGGACTTTGATTTCTGCCGCGATCTGGCGGATGATTTTCTGCATATTGAAAGAAATGTTCAAAAGAGCTCGTAAGAAACAAAAAAATGAAGGGGGCAGATACCCAAAAGACGTGCCGGCTCGCTGCAAAACGCCGTAAATCTTGCGTCGAGGAGAAACTGACGCCAAGGGTCGGCATTGTCCCACAGCCCTGCCGCTGTTTTGCTTCTGATAATGGTCTGGATCGATAGCAATTTTTTACATTTTCAAGGGAGACCGTCATGCGAATTCGCACGATTTTTTTGGTAGTGGCGCTGCTGCTGCTGGCGGGGTTTGTAGCCCTTAATTTCGATGAGTTCAGCCGCGTGAGCCTGCTCAGCCTTGGCTTCACGACGGTCGAGGCGTCGATAGGCCTGGTCATGCTGCTTTTGCTGGTGGTGTCCACCGTGGTGTTTCTGGCCAGCACGCTCTACATACAAAGCAGCAACCTGCTGGAAACCCGCCGCTATGCGCGTGAGCTGAACACACAGCGTGAACTCGCCGACAAGGCCGAGGCCTCGCGATTTACCGAGTTGCGCAGCTACCTGGAAGTGCAGGTCCTGGCCGCGCAACACCGCGAAGCGGCCGCGGCCACTGTAATGGCTGAGCGGTTCTCCCAGCAGCAACAGGCATTGCTGGCGCGGCTGGAGCAGTCGGACAACGCGTTGGCTGCATACATGGGCCAGCTTGAAGACAGGATGGAGCGACGTGACCGGGTGATCCACCTTGAAAAAGATTCCGAAACCATGCCCCTTGTGTAGCGCGTGACCTGGCGCTGGCGCACCCGGACGGGATAAACATGCCTTTGTAAGAACCTGTGGCGTGGGCCGACCAATGGAAGTCTGCAATTACACGGGGATTTTTATGGTGCCAGCTGTCATTCCATCGCTTTTCCGGTTCGCCAGGCCGCTCGCCACGGCAACCGCCCTTTTCATGACTGCGTCCAGCGTTTTTTCCGCGCAAAACCCCTGCTCCGTCAGTTCCGGAGCCACCATCACCCCGGTGGTCGAGCTGTACACCTCGGAAGGCTGCAGCTCCTGTCCACCCGCCGACAAGTGGGTCTCCTCCCTGAAGGGCAGCGCAGCTGTGGTGCAGGCTTTTCATGTGGGCTATTGGGACTACATCGGCTGGGTAGACCGATTTGCCGCGCCGGCCTATACCAACCGGCAGCGCGAAATAGCGTCCAGGAATAATTTGCGCGGCATCTATACACCGCAGGCTGTGCTCAACGGCAAGGACTGGCCCCGCTGGGGCAGCAGCCCGCCCGACAGCAAAGAGCCTGCGCGCGCCCACATCGTGCTCAAGCAGCTCGGGCCGGACCAGTTTGAAGCCAGCGTCTCCCCGGTGCCTGCGTCGCAGGCGCCACCGTCCTGGTCGGCCTACTGGACCATCACCGAACATGGGCACAACTCGAAGGTGAAAAACGGCGAAAACGCCGGAGAATTTCTGCAGCATGATTTCGTCGTGCGCCAATACACCCAGGCAGGCGAGTACAAAAGTGGCGAAACCACCGCGCAGAAACTGTCCTTGCGCAGCATTGCCGCGACCCCGGGGCATGCGCGGCAGGTGAACCTGGTGGTGTTTGATTCACAGACCGGCAAAACCCTGCAAGCCGTGAGCCTGCAATGCGCGGCCTGAAGCCCTAACCTTCGTGCAAATCCCGCTGCGCGCGCCGCATCAGGAGCGACTACGGGTTTGCCGCACAATCATTCGATGGCCTCCGTGCAATCGCCGCATCCAGTCCCCCCTCCTCCGTTCTTGCGGACGCCTGAGGCCGCTGACTACGCGGCGCTGGGTATGTGGGTCGCCGACGCTGACAGCTGCCTGCGCTGGGCCGGTCCCAAACTGAAGTTTCCATTTGCGCCTGAGCGGCTGCCGGCACTGCTGGCTGAGCCGGGCGCCTTCAGCTTTGTACTGGCCGGTGGGTCGGCAGAAGCATTGGGATTCGGGCAGTTCTGGGTGCGTGAGGCGGGCGTTGCCCACCTGGCCCGCATCATTCTGGCGCCCAGTGCGCGTGGGCAAGGTCTGGGCTCAACCTTGTGCACCCTGCTGATGGCCCAGGCGACCTGCGAAACAGGAGCCCGGGCTTTCACGCTGCGTGTTTACCGAGACAACCTTCCTGCTCTTGCGATTTACCAAAACCTGGGGTTTTCGGCGGTGCCAGGTCTTTCGAATGACCGCATCTTTTCCATGCGAAGGGAAGCGGGCGGCGTCGTACAGTTCCCCTCTTCCTGAGCCTCGGCTCATCGCTCTTCGATAAACTGGCGTGCATTGCTGCGGCGATTGCGCCTTGCAGTTCTTTCATCTCCACGATGCTGTCGCTATTTCTTAAATGCCTGCTGGGCGCGTTGGCCGTGCTGGTCATCGCCCTTCTTTCCCGCTCACGCAGCTTTTACATCGCCGGGCTGGTGCCGCTGTTTCCGACCTTCGCACTGATCGCGCATTACATCGTGGGCAATGAGCGCTCCGCGGCTGACCTGCGCACCACGGCGCTGTTTGGCCTGTGGTCCCTTATTCCCTATGCGGTTTACCTGCTGGTGGTGTACTGGCTCAGCGTACGCGCCACGCTGACCATGACGCTGGCGTGCGCCACCCTGGCATGGGGGCTTGCAGCCGGCGCCTTGCTGATGGGCTGGAGCCGCGCCTACCCTTCTTCGCTTTAGGATGGCGGGCATGAACAGATTTAAAAAAGTGCTCCGGGCGGTCCTTCTTGCGCCCGTCGCTTTGTTCCTGCTATTCGAAGAATGGGGCTGGGAACCGCTGGCCGCCGCCTTTGCGGCCCTGGGGCGCCTGCCCTGGTGGGGGCGGCTGGAGCGTTGGATCACCCGCTTGCCGCCCTGGGCCGCCCTGCTCGCCTTCGGCGTGCCGGTGCTTGCGCTGATTCCGGTGAAGCTGCTGGCGCTTTACCTGTTCGGCCTTGGCCATGTCACTGTCGGCCTGGCGTTGATCCTGGCGGCGAAGCTCACCGGCACCGCGCTGGCCGCGCGCCTCTTTCAGCTGACCCAGCCTGCTCTCATGCAAATGCCATGGTTTGCGCGGCTGTACACCCCGTGGAAAGCCTGGAAAGACAAAATCATGGCCCAGGCTCGTGCGTCCTGGCCCTGGCGCACGGCCCGCCGTTTCAAGATGCGGATCAAGCTCGCGGGTGCGCGCTTCCTGGCCGCGCTGAAAGCCGCGTTGTCATGACAGCCAAGCCCACGGCATCCAACTGCCGCCGTTAAAAATGTTCGATTTCATCAAGCCACCGCTGTACATACGCTTGTCGCCCTACCGGTTGACGGTGCGCAATGTGAAGTCGGGCGCTTTCATTTCCGAAGTGCCAGAAATTGCGGTCTCTCGCGGCCTCAAGCCCAAGGTACTGGGCGCGGGCGACGAGGCTGCGCCGCACAAATCGAGCAAGTCCGCACAGGTCATCAATCCGTTCAGCCACCCACGCTCCATGGTGTCCGACTTCATCCACGGTCAGCAGGTATTGAAGGCCTTCGTCCGGAAACTTCAAGCCAATCATGTGCTGTCTCCCGCGCCGCGCATGGTTTTCCATCTTCTGGGCGAACCCGCGGGTGGATTTACCCAGGTGGAAATACGCGCCTTTCATGAAATGGCCCTGGGAGCCGGCGCTTCAGAAGTCACCCTATGGCAAGGCCCTGAATTGACAGACGAACAGGTGCTGTCACGCAACTACCCCTCCACAGGGCAGGTTCTGGAATGACACTCGCGGCCAACGTGGGCACCGGCGACCTGCGCGCGCTCACGCGGCAATTTCCCAACGAAGGGCGGCTTGAGCAAATTTTGCTGAGGCCCGCCCGCCGCAGCCCGGTGCAGCGCATTGCCACCGTGACGGCGCTGGCCGGCCGCGGGCTGGAAGGCGACCGCAGCGCGGCGGCAGTTGCAGTTCCCGCGGGCGGCAGCAAACGCCAGGTCACGCTGATTCAGGCCGAGCACCTGCCCGTGCTGGCTGCACTGGCCCGGTTGGGCACGGTGGATGCCGCGAGCCTGCGGCGCAACCTGGTGGTGTCGGGCCTGAACCTGCTGGCGGCAAAATCGCTTTTCAAGGACCAGGCCATGGTGCTGCGCATTGGCGGCGTGGTGCTGGAAATCACCGGCCCATGCGAGCCCTGTTCGCGCATGGAGGAAGTGCTGGGTGCCGGCGGTTACAACGCCATGCGCGGCCACGGCGGGCTGACGGCGCGTGTGCTGCAGGGCGGCTTGCTGCGCGTGGGTGATGCTGTTGTCTGTGAACCCGCCGGCCCCGACCGGGAGCCTCAAATCCAACCGCTATTGATTTGATAGCTGCTTGCGCACGGCCAGCAACGCCTGCGGCCCTATTTTCCATACTTTCAATGTCTCGGTGTCTGCCGCCCAACCGCGCACCAGCACGGGTATTTCGCTTCCCGCATACTTGTTCTTCATCCACTTTTTGGTGCAGCGGCTCTCCATGAACAAAACCTCGGTCGACAAGCAAAAAATCAAATTCCTGCTGCTGGAGGGGATTCACCCCTCTGCGATAGAGGTTCTCAAGGCCGCGGGCTACTCCAACATTGAAAGCCTGGCCGGCGCGCTGCCGGACGACGAGCTCAAGGCCAAAATCGCCGACACGCATTTTGTCGGCATCCGCTCCCGCACCCAGCTCACGGCCGAGGTGTTTACCCAGGCCGGCAAGCTGGCGGCGGTGGGCTGCTTTTGCATCGGCACCAACCAGGTCGACCTGAACGCCGCACGCGAGCGCGGCATTGCGGTGTTCAACGCGCCTTTTTCCAACACCCGCTCCGTGGCCGAGCTGGTGCTGGCCGAGGCCATTTTGCTGCTGCGCGGCGTGCCCGAGAAAAGTGCCGTGGCACACCGCGGCGGCTGGCTCAAGTCGGCCGAAAACGCCTACGAAATCCGCGGCAAGACGCTCGGCATTGTGGGCTACGGCTCCATCGGCACGCAGCTGTCGGTGCTAGCCGAAGCGCTGGGCATGCACGTGGTGTTTTTTGATGTGGTGACCAAGCTGCCGCTGGGCAACGCCCGCCAGGTGCCGCAGCTCAAGGACCTGCTGGCGCAGTCGGATGTGGTCAGCCTGCACGTGCCTGAAACCCAGGCCACCCAATGGATGCTGGGTGCGGCCGAGATCGCCGCCATGAAGCCTGGCAGCGTGCTGATCAACGCCTCGCGCGGCACGGTGGTCGAGATCGAACCCCTGGCCGAAGCTCTCAAGCAAAAACGGCTGCTGGGCGCGGCAATTGATGTGTTTCCGGTCGAACCTCGCAGCAACAAGGACACTTTTGAGTCCCCCCTGCGCGGCCTGGACAACGTGATCCTGACGCCACACGTGGGCGGCTCAACCATGGAAGCGCAGGAAAACATCGGCATTGAAGTCGCCGAAAAACTGGTGAAGTACAGCGACAACGGTACATCCACCTCGTCTGTCAATTTCCCCGAAGTGGCGCTGCCGGCTCACCCGGGCAAGCACCGCCTGCTGCACATTCACCGCAACGTGCCGGGCGTTCTGTCCGAAATCAACAAGGTGTTTGCGGCCAACGGCATCAACATCGCCTCCCAGTACCTGCAAACCAACGAGGCTGTGGGTTATGTGGTGATCGACATTGATGCAGCGCACTCCGACATCGCGCTGGCCAAGCTGGCCGAGGTGCCGGGAACCATCCGAAGCCGGGTTCTGTTTTGAACCAGGGCTGAGCGCACAGGGCGCAAGCGCTATTAATTAAGTAGCTGCTTGCGCTCTTCCTTATTGGGCTGCAGCCACTTTTCCTTCAAGAAAACGCCAAACCTACTGCGCCGGCGGAACCTGCAGACCGAGCAAGGTGGCAAGCGCTGCGGTGGGCAATGAACCTTCTTGCGACACCGTGGCGCCGGTCTGCGCGTGGGTCCCCACAATGGTTGGAATGGAAGCAAAGCCGAGCTTGGTCATGAGCTCGGTGTTTTTGGTGACGGCTTCTTTTTGCGCGTCAATATTGCTGGCGGCACTGATGCCGCCGCGCCGGGCCTGCAGCGAGGTTTCATGCTCATCCATGGCGGCCACCGGGTCGCTGGCCGCCAGCAGGGTTGCCCCTTGAGAGGTACTGGCGGCGTTGAGCAAACCGACGGGAATCCAGACAAACCGGGCCTGGGATTTCAGCGGTTTTGCCGCTTCCCACAGCGCTCCGCAATGCGGGCATTGCGCGTCAAAAAACACGTACACCGTGCGCTTGCTCATCAAGGCACCGGCCGAAAAGCCTTTGGCGCCGGCTTCGATGGCGGCCACGGATACCGGTTCGGTAGCCGCCTTTACGGGCGGGCTGCCGGCTGCGGTGCCCGGTGCGTCGTTGCAGCCGGCAAGCAGCAAGGCGGCCGCCAGAACGGCGGCCAGGGAAAGGCGGGACAGGAGTTTGGACATCATCAAAAGCCGTGAATGAAGGAGCGGCAAGGATAGCGCAGCGGCGCTACTTTGACAGCTTGCCGGCCAATTCCCCGGCCAGCATGAAGAACTCCGGTGCGCGCTGCACCGACACGTGCGTGGCGTTCATCGCGTACGTAACGCGGGTTTTGACGCCGCGCGCCTGCAGCGCCCTCACATAGGTTTCGCTGAACTGGGGCAAGGCGTTTTCGTCCTTGTTGCCGACCACGACGCTGATGAGCGCCGCCGAACCGATTTTTTCCACCTCGGTCAGCGGAGACAGGCTGCTGTCCGGCGCGCCTGCCCTGCCCGCCGGGACATTGCGCCACTTGCGCCATGCCGGTGCGTCGCAGGGACAGCCGGCCAGAAGGTAAGCGTCGGCGCTGCCGGGAAACCGGCCGGCCACCAAGGCGGCCATGGCGGCGGCGCCTGAGTGGCCCACCAGCAGTATTTTCTTGCCCGGGTTCAGGATGCGCAGGCTGTCGAGTGCGCCGGCAACGATTTCAACATTTCGGGCGGTGTAGTCATCACCGTTCGCGCCGGCCTGTCCGTCGGACGTGCCCAGATCGCTTCGGTAGCCCGGGCTTTGCATATCGATGGTGACGGCCTGGAGTTTTTCCGCGAGCATCGCGGCGGTGCCGCTGTCCGCTTTCAGGTCGGTGCGCCCGCCGTTGTCGCCGTGGAGGAAGACCACCAACACCTTGGCCGCGATGCGTTCGGGAGCCGTGCCCGGCGTGAGCTTGCGAACCACCAGGCAATGCCGGTTGTTTCCAGCCCGCACCACGCCATCCGCCGTCTTGCCGTCAGAGCATGCGGGTTGCTGGGCCCACGCAGCCATCCACGGCGAGCAGGCCAGCAACAGCCCGGCTGCCACACCCAAACTGCGCCGCATCAGGCTCCGCGCAATGCGGCCTTCAATTGCTGGCCAATTTCGGGCTTGTCGGCAAACGGATCTGTCGGGTTGCGCGCCTGCAGCACATCTTCCAGCCGGGTCTGCACCGAATGGATGGCCTTGGGGTGGCTGTAGATGTAAAACTGGTTGGCTGCAATGGCGTCAAACACCAGCTGCGCCACATCGGCGGCGGTCACCTTGCCCGAACCAACCGCCTTGCCCGTCATGGCTTGCTGGATGATCTGGCTCTTGGTCGGCTTGTCGCTGGCCAGGTCGGCCGGGCGATTGCGGTGGCTCATGCCGATGCCGGTGGCCACAAAAAACGGGCATAAGACTGAGGCACCGATCTGGTCAGTCACGAGGCCCAGGTCCTGGTACAGGGTTTCGCTCAACGCCACCACGGCGTGCTTGCTGACGTTGTAGACCCCCATGTTGGGCGGGTTCAACAACCCGGCCATGCTGGCGGTGTTGACGATGTGGCCTTGCCAGGCCGGGTCTTTCGCGGCGGCTGCGAGCATCATGGGTGTGAAGATGCGCACCCCGTGCACCACGCCCATGACGTTGACGCCCAGCACCCACTCCCAGTCCTTGACGCTGTTTTCCCAGATCAGGCCGCCCGAGCCGACGCCGGCATTGTTAAAGACGAAGTGCGGCGCGCCGAAGCGCTCGAACACCGCCTGGCCCATGGCTTCCATTTGCGCGGCGTTGGCCACGTCGAGCTTGAATGACAGCACCTGAGCGCCTGCGGCTTTCACCTCTTCACTGGCTTTGTCGAGCGCATCTTGTTGCACGTCGACCAGCACCAGGTTCATGCCCAGTTTGGCGCCCAGGCGGGCGCATTCCAGGCCAAAGCCTGAGCCCGCGCCGGTCAGCACCGCCGTTTTACCCTTGAAGTCCGTGATCATTGTTCGTGGTCCTTGATGCTTGATGCTTGATGCTTGAATGGAAAATTGTCGATGAGGCGCGCCGCTGTGGCTGTCGCTCAGGCAACTCGCAGCATTTCGATGTGCGGTATGCCGTCTTCGATGTAGGGCTGGCCGGTGTTGGCAAAACCGTGTTGCAGGTAAAACTGCTCAAGCCGTGCCTGCGCGCCTATGCGAATGGGCTGCGAACCCCATTGCTGCTGCAAGCGGCCAACGGCTTCTTTCATCAAGTGATGGCCGATGCCGCCGCCGCGCGCCGATGCGTGCGTGACCACACGGCCTATGCTGGCCTCGGCGAACTTCACGCCTGCGGCAAAGCAGCGCGCATAGGCCACCAGCTGCCCTCGCCTTGTTCCCAGCAAATGCATGGCCTGCGCGTCAGCGCCGTCCATGTCCTGAAAAATGCAAGCTTGCTCGACCACAAACACTTCGCTGCGCAGCTGCAGCACCGCGTAGAGCTCTGGTGGGGTCAGCGCGTCAAAGGAAAGAAAACGCCAGGAAATGCCGGGGTTGCTGCTCATGCCGGGGTTGCTGCCTTCAGGGTGTAGCCGATGCGCGGGAAGTGCACATGCACGGTGCCGGCGCGCGCGTCGGTGCGGCGCAGCGTGTAGTGCATGCGGGTAGCGGCGATCAGCTCGCCTTCGGTCGGCTCCGGGCCAAAACTCTCACCGCTGACCAGCACGTGGCTGCCCAGCGCAATGCCGTGCTCGTCCTGGAAAAGGTCGTCATGCAGCGGCGCCGGTGAGCACGCCGCGGCCACCGCCACGGCTTCGGCCGAGCTGAACTTTTCCACGTCGCCATGGCCGATGGCGGCCATGCGGTCCATCCACTCGAGCACAGCGGGCGTGATCTTGAAGATGTCTGCCAGCACCGGGGTTTGGGTCCGCGTGAACCACAGCGGGTGGTACATCGCAAAGTCGGCAATACAGGGGACCTCACCCAGCAGGAAGGGACGGTCGTCCAGCATGTCGGAAATGCGCCTCAGGTAGGACTTGTAGGCGGCGGTGGCGTCGCTGGGGCGCAGGCGCGGCATGCCGGCGCTCATGGCCTTGCGGTCTTCGCCGAACGCGCGGGCGGCTTCAGGCGGTGCTTTCGCGAAAATCTGGGCGATGCCCTTGGGCTGCGCGTTGTACGCCATGGCAGTCCAGAACAGCGTGCTGTCGGCCCAGTGCGCCAGCGTGCGTGCCATGCCCTTGCTGGGCTCAGGGTACACAGAGGGTTCGGGCTGCAGGTGTTCCAGCACATCGCTGATCAGCGCCGTGTCGCAGTAAATGTCGGCGCCTATCTGCAAAATTGGCGTCTTTCGGTAGCCGCCGGTCAGCGCGACCACGTCGGGCTTGGGCATGATCATCGGGATGATGACGGACTTCCAGGGCAGGTTTTTGTAGCCCAGTATCAGGCGCGTTTTTTCGGCAAAGGGCGACGAGGGGTAGTGGTGAAGAATCAGCTCGCTCATGGGTGTCTCCAGGTGTTTGTGCAGGGGTGAAATTCAACCGGGCATGGCGCGGTCGATGATGGTGTCGAAATCCGTGCCGGAGCCCAGCGTGCCAAAGGACTGGCCCCAGTTTCCGGTCAGGCGCGAATCGCAAAAGGCGTTGAAGACGGCCGCGGGCGCGGTCTGCAGCAGCAGCGCGGCCTGCACCGCGAGCGCGACGTCCTGCGCGAGGCGGCGTGCTTCTATTTCGGTCGCCATGTCTTCGATGCGCGTGGGCAAGGCGGCGGCCAGTTTGTCCAGCGCGGGGTGCGCGCCTTTGGCGGCGGCCAACTCCTGTGCCAGCGCGGCCACGGCATCGGCCTTGCGCAGGGCGCGCAGCAGGTCCAGGGCCATGATGTTGCCCGCGCCTTCCCAGATCGAGTTGAGCGGCATTTCGCGGTAGATGCGGGCCATGATGCCTTCGCCGCCCTCCTCAACATAGCCGTTGCCGCCCAGGCATTCCATGGCTTCCTGCGCGAAGTGGCTGCCGCGCTTGCAGATCCAGAATTTGGCGACCGGCGTCAAGAGGCGCGCCATGGCCGTCTCATGCGCATCACCCTGGCGGTCAAAGGCGCGCGCCAAGCGCATCGCCAGCGCCGTGGCGGCTTCTGATTCCAGCGCCAGGTCGGCCAGCACGTTGCGCATGAGCGGCTGTTCGATCAGCAGCTTGCCGAAGGCCTTGCGCTGCGAGGTGTGGTTCAGTGCCAGGGACAGCGCCTGCCGCATCAGGCCGCTGGTGCCCAATGCGCAATCCAGCCGGGTCATGGTGCCCATTTCGAGGATCTGTGCAATGCCGCGGCCCTCTTGTCCAACCAGCCAGGCCTGGGCGCCTTCGAATTCGACCTCCGAGCTGGCGTTGGCCTTGTTGCCGAGCTTGTCTTTCAGGCGCTGGATGCGGATGGCATTGAGGCCGCCATCAGGCAGCACGCGCGGCAGGAAAAAGCAGGAGAGACCGCTTTGCGTCTGGGCCAGCACGAGGAAGGCGTCGCACATGGGCGCCGAGAAAAACCATTTGTGGCCGGTGATGGCATAGCGTTCGCCCCAGCCGTCGCGGCCTGCGGGTTCGGCCCGCGTGGTGTTGGCCCGGACGTCCGAGCCACCCTGCTTTTCCGTCATGCCCATGCCCATGGTGAGGCCGGCCTTCGCTTGCCAGAGCTTGAGTTCAGGGTCATAGGCGCGGCTGGCGAGCCTGGGTCCCCAATCGGCATAAATAGCAGTGTTGCCGCGCAGCGCCGGGGTGGCCGCATAGCTCATGGAGATGGGGCACAAGGTGGAGGGCTCGAGCTCTGTGAAAAGCATGAAACCCGCTGCCCGCCGGACGTGGGGTGATGGATCCTCGTCAGACCAGGGCGTGCCGTGCAGGCCAGCACCCGTCGCCAACTTCATGAGCTCGTGATAGCTGGGATGAAACTCCACCTGGTCCACACGCCGGCCGAAACGGTCATGGCTGTGCAGCACTGGCCCGTGGACATTCGCCAAGCGCGCATGCGTCTGCATGGCGCTGCTGCCCAGGGTGCCGCCCAACCGGCTCAACTCGGCCGTGTCCAGCATGGGTGCGTTGAATTTCAGCGCATCGCGTAGCGGCCGGTTGGTCTCAAACAGGTTGTAGTCCGCCAGCGGCGCGGGCTGGTTGAAAACCTCATGGGTGGGGCTCATGGCAAACCTCCTGATCTACAGGGTGCAGAGCTAAATCAGCTTGACCAACTGTTTGCCGAAATTTTTGCCTTTAAGAAGCCCCAGGAAAGCCTCGGGCGCAGCGTCAATGCCCTGCGCCACGCTTTCACGCGGGCGCAGCTTGCCGGTGCCCACCAATGTGCCAAGTTCCTTGAGCGCCTCGGGCCAGACTTCCATGTGTTCGCTCACGATGAAGCCCTGCACCTTCAGGCGGTTGGTCAAGATCAGCGCCGGGTAGGTCAGCGGCATGGGCTTGCCGTCGTAGCCGGCGATCATGCCGCACAGCGCGATGCGGCCGAAAGCGTTCATGCGCGTCAGCACGGCGTCCAGCACCATGCCGCCCACGTTTTCAAAGTAGCCGTCAATGCCGTCCGGGCAGGCGTCTTTGAGGGCCTTGGAGAGCGATGCGGCATCAGCATGCACCTTGTAGTCGATGCAGGCGTCAAAGCCGAGCTCTTCAACCGCGTACCGGCATTTGTCGGGTCCGCCCGCGATACCGACCGCGCGGCATCCGCGCGCCTTGGCGAGTGCGCCAAAGGCACTGCCCACTGCCCCCGTGGCGGCGCTGACCACCACGGTCTGGCCGGCCTGGGGTTCGATGATCTTCACCAGGCCATACCAGGCGGTGACCCCGGGCATGCCCACAGCGCCAAGGTAATGCGACAGCGGCACATGGGTAGTGTCGACCTTGCGCAAGGCGCCGGGCTGCTCGACGTTGACCACGCTGTACTGCTGCCAGCCGCCCATGCCGACCACCTTGTCGCCGGGCTGGAATTTGGGCGAACGGCTTTCCACCACTTCGCCGGCCGTGCCGCCCTGCATCACCTGACCCAGCGGCTGCGGCGCGGCATAGCTCTTCGCGTCGTTCATGCGGCCACGCATGTAGGGGTCCAGGCTCAGGTAATGATGGCGGACCAGAACCTGGCCATCCTGCAGCGCGGGCGTGTCGCTGGACACCAGCATGAAATTGTCTGCAGTGGCTTCGCCGGTGGGACGGTTGTCGAGAAGTATTTGCTGGTTGACGGGCATGGAGGTCTCCTTCAATGGGTGGTTGTTGCTATTGATTTGATAGCTGGTGGCGCACATCCTAATTGGGCTGCCGCGTGTTTTTACTTAAAAATTCGGCTTTTCCCGCCGGGAATGGCTTTAATCCGTTGAAATTCCGCCTTCCGGCGCGTTCAGTGCATTGACACTTTTTGGTCCGGTCGCCAGGCGCCTGACGTATTTGAAGGTGCCGGTGGCATGCGCGCAAGCTCGGCCTTCAGCGTCATACAGCGTGGCTTCGGTAAACGCCATCGTGGCGGTACGGTGTATCAGGCGTCCTTTGCCGGTCAGCCGGCTGCCATCGCCGGGAGCCGGCCGCATGAAGCTGGTTTTCATCTCGATGGTGACCACACCCATGTCTTTTTGGACGCTGCGCGCTGCGGTGGCCATGGTCACGTCCAGCAGCGTCATGATGGCGCCGCCGTGCGTGACGGCGAAGGAGTTGAGATGCTCGGGCCTGGGCGCGTAGCCAATGGCCGAGGCACCACCTTCGAACAGTTCGAGCTCGAACCCAAGGTGGTTGACGAAAGGGATGTCCGCGCCGAAGTTCATATGTATATATCCTGCGGGCCCGGCGCAGTAAAAGTGACAAGCGTGGAGCCGCCCTCTTCACAAGCCGGGGCCGCGGAGCCGGCTTTGGCCCGTCCTGAGCTTGTCGAAGGGCCGGGCCGCAGGCGCAGCGCCCCCTCGGGGGGCAGAGAGCTACGCGCAGCGAGCGAACGTGGGGGCCAGGCTTTTCCGCCGGGCCGCCCCACCCTTCGATACCTCAGGACGATCGGAAGATTGAGTTCCCTGGCAAGAGTCCTTCGATACCTGAGGACGAACGGGAAGAAGATCGCAGCGGAGAGCGCGAACGCCATATCAACCACCGGTTACTACTGATACACCGCCGTCCACCGCCAGCCACTGGCCGGTAATGTGCTTGCCCGCGTCTGATGCGTACAGAACACACAGGCCTTTCAGATCCTCGTCGTCACCCAGGCGACCCAGTGGCGCGTGCGAGGCGAGCTTTTCCTCGCCCAGTGCCTTGAGGGTGCCGACGGTCATCCGGCTCGGGAAAAAGCCCGGGCAAATGGCGTTGACGGTGATGTTGTACTTGCCCCATTCGCAGCCCAGCGCGCGGGTGAAATTGACGACGGCGCCCTTTGACGTGTTGTAGGCCACGGTGGTCATCTCGCGCGGATTGCCTCCCAGGCCGGCGATGGACGCGACATTGATGATGCGGCCATAGCGCCGGTTGATCATGCTGTGTTTGGCGATGTGCTGGCTCAGGATGAAATAGCCTCGGATGTTGAGGTTCATGACCTTGTCCCAGGCTTCCACCGGGTGGTCCTCGGCGGGGGCGCCCCAGGCGGCACCGGCGTTGTTAACGAGGATGTCGACGTGACCCAGCCGCTTGATGGCTTCGTCGGCAAGCGCGCGAATGTCCTCTTCTTTGGAACAGTCGGCGGCGATCCAGTCGACGTCAATGCCGGCGGCTTTCAATTCCGCAGCGGACTCGATCAGGTCTTCGGCTTTGCGCGAGCTCAGGATGACTTTGGCGCCGGCTTCGCCCAGGGCATGAGCCAGCTGCAGGCCCAGGCCGCGTGAGCCGCCGGTGACGAGTGCGGTCTTGCCGGTCAGATCGAACAGTTGCTGGATGGTACGGGTCATGAAAACGGTCTCCTGAAGGTGTATGGGATGGCGGCGCCGCATCGGGACATCCGCCGGGGGTAGCTTGCGAAGTACTGGGTTGTACGGCTTTGCTGCGATGCAGCGGTCTGCCATATTGGCACAACATCAACGCTTTTGCAGCCAGTGCTGTCGTGGTGGTGACTGGACTATCAGGGGCTCACGTTGATGCGGGAGCGCACGTAAATCAGCGCCGCACCGATCGCCGCCACAACGGCGCCCAGCACGACCATGGACCAGCCGATGGCATCGTCCTGGCGCTGGACCGACAGGCCCAACACCAGTGTCAAAAGCCCGCCATAAAGCAGAACCCAGATCAGCGTCTGAAGACGCGCCACATTTTTGTTGGAAACAGGGTCTGCGGACGGTTTGAAAAAAGCCATTAAAACGCCTCCTCGGGCAAATCGGCGCAGGTCAGATCGCGGGTTTCAACCACCTTGAGCCAGGCGCCGATCTTGGGTAATTCGTAGCGGTAAAAATAGCGTGTGGCGCCCATCCGTCCTGCGTGAGCAGCTATCGAATGAATAGCGGATTTCTGCGCCGAGAGGCTTGCCAGCGCTACATCCAGCCAGACCCACGCCAGTACGGTATGGCCGAACGCCTGCATATAGGGTACCGCATTGGCCAGTGCCTGGCCGGGCTCACCGGTGGCCCAGGCAGCCTTGGTAGCGCTACCGACCTGCTGCAGGGCCTTGGCCAGTGCATTGGCATGCTCTGCCAGTTCGGGCGCCTGAGTGGCTTTTTCCACGGTGGCATTGATGCGCGCGGCCAGCAGTTGCAGTCCCCTGCCCCCTTCCATCAGCACCTTGCGGCCCAGCAAGTCCATGGCCTGGATGCCATGCGTGCCTTCATGGATCATGTTCAGGCGGTTGTCGCGCCAATACTGCTCTACCGGGAAGTCGCGTGTGTAGCCGTAGCCGCCGTGCACCTGGATAGCCAGCGAGTTCGCTTCCAGGCACCACTCGCTGGGCCAGCTTTTGGCAATGGGTGTCAGCACCTCGAGCAGCAGGCGTGCATCGTCGGCGGCCTGCGCGTCAGCGGTGTGATGTTCATCGACCAGGCGCGCGCAGTACAGCTCCAGCGCCAGCGCGCCTTCGCAATACGCTTTTTGCGCCAGCAGCATGCGCTTGACGTCGGCGTGCTCGATGATGCGGACCTGCGGCTGGGAGGCATCCTTGCCCACGGCGCCCGTGCCGTTTTTCGATCCGCCGCCGACCGGTCTGCCCTGTGGACGGTTTTTTGCGTAATCCAGGCTGGCGTAGTAGCCGGCCATGCCCAGCATGGTGGCGGCCGTGCCGACGCCGATACGCGCCTCGTTCATCATGTGGAACATGCAGCGCAGGCCTTCGTGCGGTTTGCCGACGAGATAGCCCACGGCGCCCGAAACCGCCTGTCCTGAGCCTGTCGAAGGGACCGGGTATTTGCCTTCGCCGAAATTGAGCAGCGTGTTGGTGGTGCCGCGCCAGCCCAGCTTGTGGTTCAGGCCCGCCAGCGCCACGTCGTTGCGTACTCCGGTGAGCGCGCCATGCGTATCGACCATTTTCTTGGGGACGATGAACAGCGAAATGCCGCGCGTGCCGGCAATCAGCTTGCCGTCCGGCCCCGGTATCTTGGCCAGCACCAGGTGGATGATGTTGTCGGTCAGCTCGTGCTCGCCGGACGAAATCCACATCTTGTTGCCCGTGAGGCGATAGCGCGGGCCCAGCGGGTCCGCCTCAAAGCCGTCGCCGTCCGGCACGGCGCGTGTCATGACATCGCTGAGCGACGAGCCGGCCTGCGGCTCCGACAAACACATGGTGCCGGAGAAGCGGCCGGAGAATTCATTTTTGGCGAAGACTTCTTTTTGCATCTCGGTGCCGTGCACCATCAGCAGATTGGCGTTGCCGGTGGTCAAAAGGCCCGAACCAATGCTGACCGATGCCATTGCAAAGAAGGCATTGGCCGCAGCCTCCACGGTATAGGGCAATTGCATGCCACCTACTTCGTAATCCTGCGCGGCGCTAAGCATGCCGGAGGCTGCATAGGCTTTGTGGGCATCATGCGTGGCCTGCGGCAAGATGACTTTTTCGCCGTCGAAGTGCGGCTCCTGCGTGTCAACAATGCGGTTGAACGGTGCGTATTTTTCACGTGCGATGCGCTCGCAGGTGTCAAACACCGCATCAAAGGTTTCGCGCGAATGGTCGGCGAAGCGGTCTCGCTGTTTCAGCGATTCGGCATCCAGCCAGTGGTAAAGCAGAAAGTCGAGGGTAGGCCTGAAGCTCATGACGAGCTCCCCGCCATACAGAAAAAGGAAGGCAAAGACGGCAGGGCAGCAAACACCTGCCCTTTCTGAAGGAGCAGGGTTTCATTCATCGCGACAGCCGGTTAGAGTACTTCGTAAATACCGGCCGCACCCATGCCGCCTCCAATGCACATGGTCACGCAGACCCGCTTGGCGCCGCGGCGCTTGCCTTCGATCAGCGCGTGCCCGGTCAGTCGTTGGCCGGTCACGCCGTAGGGGTGGCCGACGGCAATGGCGCCGCCATTGACGTTGAGTTTGTCCATGGGAATGCCGAGCTTGTCGGCGCAGTACAGCACCTGCACGGCAAAGGCTTCGTTGAGTTCCCACAAGTCGATGTCATCGACCTTCAGACCCAGCTTGGCCAGCACTTTGGGAATGGCAAAGACGGGGCCAATGCCCATCTCGTCAGGCTCGCAGCCCGCGACGGCAAAGCCGAGAAAGCGGCCTAGCGGCTTGAGGCCTTTTTTCTGGGCCACGGTTTCGCTCATGACAACAACAGCTCCGCCACCGTCCGAGAACTGGCTGGCGTTGCCGGCCGCGATCACGCCGCCGGGAATGGCGGGCTTGATGCCGCTGATGCCTTCCTTGGTGGTGCCTTCGCGAATGCCTTCGTCCTTGCTGACAGTGACTTCTTTGGTGGTCAGGCCCATGACCTTGTCGGCCACGCCGGCGGTCACGGTGATCGGTGCGATCTCGGCTTCAAAGAGGCCCGCAGCCAGCGCGGCCGTGGCTTTCTGCTGGCTCAGCGCGCCGTACTCGTCCATGCGATCACGCGAGATGTTGTAGCGCTTGGCAACCTGTTCGGCCGTCTGCAGCATGTTCCAGTAAATCTCGGGCTTGTTTTTCATGAGCCAGCTTTCCTGGAGCATGTGGGTGTTCATTTCCTGCTGCACACAGGAGATGCTTTCGACGCCACCGGCCACATAGATGTCGGCTTCACCGGCGATGACGCGCTGGGCCGCGATGGCGATGGTCTGCAGGCCGGACGAACAAAAGCGGTTGACCGTCATGCCGGATACGGTGACGGGGCAGCCGGCGCGCAGCGCGATCTGGCGCGCGATGTTGGCGCCGGTTGCGCCTTCTGGCGTGGCGCAGCCCATGATGACGTCGTCGACTTCACCGGCTTCAATGCCGGCGCGCTTTATGGCGTGCTCGACGGCGTGGCCGCCCAGGGTCGCGCCGTGCGTCATGTTGAAAGAGCCCTTCCAGCTTTTGGCCAGGGGGGTGCGTGCGGTTGAAACGATTACTGCTGAAGTCATGAAATTCTCCGGAATCTGGGGCGTTGATCTGTGCGGTCTGCTGGGCTTAGGTCGACAGGTTGAAGGTCTTGCCTTCAGCCGCCAGTTTGGCCAGCAGGGGCGCAGGCTTCCAGAATTTGGCGTCGTCCAGCGGGTTTTGCGCAAAGCGGTTCATGCTTTGCACCACGTTGAAGAGGCCGACCTGGTCGGCGTACAGCATGGGGCCGCCACGGTAGACCGGGAAGCCATAGCCCATGATGTAGACCATGTCGATGTCGCTGGCCTTGGAGGCAATGCCCTCCTCCAGGATGTGCGCGGCTTCATTGACCAGCGAGTACACAAGGCGCTGCACGATTTCTTCGTCGGAGATCTTGCGCGGTGTGATGCCCAGGGTCTTGCGGTGGTCCTCAATCATCTTGACGACCTCGGCATTCGGGATGGCGTCGCGCTTGCCGGGCACGTAGTCGTACCAGCCGGCGCCGGTCTTCTGGCCGAAGCGGCCTTTCTCACACAGCAGGTCGGCCGTCTTGCTGTATTTCATGTCGGGTTTTTCGGTGTAGCGGCGCTTGCGAATGGCCCAGCCGATGTCGTTGCCGGCCAGGTCGCCCATGCGGAAGGGTCCCATGGCAAAGCCGAATTTCTCGACCGCCTTGTCGACCTGCTCGGGTGTGCAGCCTTCGTCCAGCAGGAAACCGCCCTGGCGGCCGTACTGCTCGATCATGCGGTTGCCGATAAAGCCATCGCAAACGCCCGAAACCACCGCCGTCTTCTTGATCTTCTTGCCCGCGGCCATCACGGTAGCGAGCACGTCCTTGGCCGTCTTTTCGCCGCGAATGACTTCCAGCAGCTTCATCACGTTGGCCGGGCTGAAGAAATGCATGCCGACCACGTCCTGCGGACGCTTGGTGAAGGCCGCAATCTGGTTGACATCCAGCGTGGAAGTGTTGGACGCCAGAATGGCACCCGGCTTCATCACGCGGTCCAGCTCCTTGAAGACTTTTTCCTTGACGCCCATTTCTTCGAACACGGCCTCGATCACCATGTCTGCGTCCTTGAGGTCGTCGTAGCTCAGCGTGGTGCTCAAGAGGCTCATGCGCTGCTCGTATTTGTCCTGCTTGAGTTTGCCCTTCTTGAGCTGGCCTTCGTAGTTCTTCTTGATGATGCCAATACCTTTGTCCAGCGCCTCCTGCTTCATCTCCAGCATTTTCACGGGGATGCCGGCGTTGAGGAAGTTCATCGCAATACCGCCGCCCATGGTGCCCGCGCCGATGATGGCGACGGACTTGATCTCACGCTTGGGCGTGTCTTCCGGCACATCGGGAATTTTGGAGGCGGCCCGCTCGGCCATGAAAATATGGCGCAGTGCGCGGCTTTCGGGCGTCCACATCAGGTTGATGAAGAGCTCGCGTTCAAAAGCCATGCCGTCTTCGAATTTCTTCTTGGTAGCGGCTTCCACAGCGTCCACGCATTTGAGCGGCGCGGGGAAGTTCTTGGCCATGCCCTTGACCATGTTGCGGGCAAACTGGAAGTAAGCGTCGCCATTGGGGTGTTTGGCGCGCAACTCGCGTACCAGCGGCAGCGGGCGGGTGTCGGAAATCGACTGCGCGAAGGCCAGCGCCTCCTGGAGCAGCGATTCGGGCGAAGCGGCCAGCTTGTCGAACAGCTTCTGGCCGGGGATTTGCGCGAGCAATTCGCTCTTGACGGGTTCGCCGCTCACGATCATGTTCAGGGCGGCTTCCACGCCGAGTACGCGCGGCAGGCGCTGCGTGCCGCCGGCGCCGGGCAGCAGGCCCAGCTTGACTTCAGGCAATGCGATGTTGGTGCCGGGCGCGGCAATGCGGTAGTGGCAACCCATGGCCAATTCGAGGCCGCCACCCATGCAGACTGAATGAACCGCGGCGACGACGGGTTTGGCCGAGTTTTCGACCGCGCGGATCACGCTCAGCAGGTTAGGTTCGGTCAGCGCCTTGGGCGTGCCGAACTCCTTGATGTCGGCGCCGCCTGAAAAAGCCTTGCCCGCGCCGGTGACCACGATGGCCTTGATGGCGGCATCGTCATTGGCCTTCTGGATGTTGTCGGTCAGGCTCAAGCGCGTGGCGTGGCCCAGGCCGTTGACGGGCGGATTGCTCAGGGTAATGACGGCAACGCTGCCGTGAACTTCGTAAAGGGTGGTCATTGCGATGCTTCTTTCCTTGATGGAGTTTCAGTTGTCTCGGCTGGCGCTGCGGCCTTGCAAGCCCTGGATGGCCATACAAAAATAGTACGACCGTTCTTTTTCTATTGTAGGGCGGGTTTTTGACAGAACAAGGCCCAAGGCGGGCTGTTTGGGCGATTGTTGTCCCTGCGGTGACAAGGCCGGGCCGTGTTCACGGTGTTTTACACTTCCAGCCACTCTTTGCGGATGTAGGCGTCGGCCCGCAAGCTGTCGGGCGTGCCGTCAAACACGATGCTGCCGTGTCCCATGACCAGCGCGCGGTCGGAAATCGCCATGGCAATCGTGAGCTTCTGCTCGATCAGCAGCACCGAAATGCCCTTGGCCTTAAGCGTCTGCAGGTATTGGCCCACCAGCTCCACGATCTTGGGTGCCAGGCCTTCCGTGGGTTCGTCAATGATGATGAGGTCGGGATCGCCCATCAGCGTGCGGCACAGCGTCAGCATCTGCTGCTCGCCGCCCGAGAGCACACCGGCTTCGGTGTGCTGGCGTTCCCGCAACCGCGGGAACATCTGGTACATATCTTCGAACGACCAGCGCGAGCCTTTGCCCGAGCCCTTTTGGCCGAGCAGCAGGTTCTGGTGCACTGTGAGTTTGGGGAAGATGTCGCGGTTCTCGGGCACATAGCCGATGCCGAGATGGGCGATCTGGTAGGCCTTCTTGCCGACGATTTCCTGCTTTTCCCAGAGGATGGATCCCTGGCAGTCGACCAGGCCCATGATGGCCTTGGCCGTGGTCGAGCGTCCTGAGCCGTTGCGGCCCAGCAAGGCAACGATCTGGCCGGGCAGCACGTCGAAACTCACGCCGTGCAGTACGTGGCTTTTGCCGTAGAAGGCGTGGAGGTTTTTAATGTGAAGCATCAAAGGACTCCGACGGGCCGCCCCAAGGAGGCCAACGCTCCCTCGGGGGGCAGAGAGGACACGCAGTGCCGAACGTGGGGGCTCATGCTCTTTCTCCTGCCTGGGCATCGGCGACTGAAGAACCCAGGTAGGCTTCCTGCACGCGCTGGTCCGCCCTGACAGCCTCAGGCGTGTCGTAGGCAATGATTTCGCCGTAAACCACCACCGCAATCTTGTCAGCCAGGCCAAACACCACGCCCATGTCATGCTCGACCGTCAGCAAGGTCTTGCCCACAGTGACTTCCTTGATCAGGTTGATGAAGCGGCTGGTCTCTGACCGGCTCATGCCGGCGGTAGGTTCGTCCAGCAGGATAACGTTGGCGCCGCCGGCAATCGTGATGCCGATTTCCAGCGCGCGCTGCTCGGCGTAGGTCAGGTTAATGGCCAGCACGTCGCGCTTTTTGTCGAGCTTGATCATGGCCATCAGTTCATCGGCGCGCTGGTTGGCATCGTCCAGGTCGGCCAGGAAGCGGAAGACGGTGTACTTGTAGCCCAGGCTCCACAGCACACCGCAGCGCAGATTTTCAAACACGCTGAGCTTGGGGAAGATGTTGGTGATCTGGAAGCTGCGCGATAAACCCAGCCGGTTGATTTCAAACGGTTTTTTGCCGTCGATGCGCTGGCCGTTGAGAAGCACCTGGCCGCTGGTGGGCTCAAAGCGTCCGCTGATGAGATTGAACAGCGTGGATTTTCCTGCCCCGTTGGGGCCGATGATGGCAACGCGTTCGCCGGCATGCACCTGCAGGTTGGTACCGCGGATGATTTCGGTTTTGCCGAAGCTCTTGCGCAGGTCTTTCAGTTCAAGTGAGTACGTCATGATTTTTCCTGCCGAATCAGAGCGCCGTTCATCACGAGATGGGCGCACATTCCCGGCCAGCAGGGGCCGCGGAACCGGCTTTGCCGGGCCGCAGGCGCAGCGCCCCCCGGGGGGGCAGCGTTTACACGAAGTGAATTAGCGTGGGGGCTCACAATAACTCCCTCCGCTTGATCTCTTTTTCAATCTCATTTTGTATCTCGCCCCACTGCGTTAGGAACTGCCGGCGTGTGAGCTCGAACAGGCCCAGGCCGGTGGCCAACACAAAGCCCGCGCCCAGCCAGCTGTTGAGGTTGGTGGCGTTGAGCCGCACACCCATGAAGCCGAGTTCGGGGCCCAACGCCGCGTTGAGCTGCAGGTGGTAAATCATCTCGACCATGGCGGCCGCGCCTGCCAGCGCCGTCAGCGCGGTGAGCGCCAGGCCCAGATAGCCGACCCACAGCTCCTTGAGCTTGCCGAAGGAGGCGATGCGCAGGTTCATCATGATGAGGCTGGCGATGCCGCCCGGCGCATACATCACCATAAAGAGAAAGATCAGGCCTACGTAAAGCAGCCAGGCCATCGACAACTCGGAGAGCAGGATGAGCGCCAGCACCAGCAGACCGGCGCCGATGATGGGGCCGAAAAAGAAGGTGGCACCGCCCAGGAAGGTGAACAGCAGCAGGCTGCCCGATCGCACGCCACTCACGACTTCAGCTGTGACGATTTCCGAGTTGATGGCGGCCAGCCCGCCGCCTATGCCGGCAAAGAAGCCGGCAATGATGAAGGCGTAGTAGCGCACGCGTTGGGTGTTGTAGCCGATGAACTCCACGCGCTCGGGGTTGTCGCGCACGGCGTTCAAAATACGGCCCAGCGGTGTGCGGGTAAAGGCAAACATCGCCGCCGTGCAGATAAAGCAATAAAAAGCGATCAGGTAATACACCTGGATTTGCGGCCCAAAACTGATGCCGAAGACCGGTTTGCCATAAGCCCGATTGGTGGTGATGCCGCCCTCTCCGCCAAAAAACTCCGGGAACATCAGCGACATGGCAAACACCAGCTCACCGACACCCAAAGTGATCATGGCGAAAGTGGTTCCGGCCTTTTTGGTGGTGACATAGCCGAGCAAAATGGCAAAGAAAAGGCCGGAAAGACCGCCCACCAGCGGGATCAGCGGCAGCGGAATATAAAACGTGCCTTTGGCCGCCAGATTCATCGCATGCACGGCGAGAAAAGAGCCCAGCCCGGCGTACACCGCATGGCCGAAACTGAGCATGCCGCCCTGCCCCAGCAGAATGTTGTAGCTCAGGCAGATGATGACTAGGTAGCCGGCCTGGGACAGCATGGTCAGCGCCAGGCTGCTTTTGAACATCATGGGTGCGACGATCAGAAGCAGCGCGTACAGCGTCCACACGATCCATCGTCCGATATTGTAGGGTTTGAATTCGTAAAACTGTTTGGTCATGTTGATCGCCCGGCCTAGCCTTCGCGGGTTCCCAGAAGCCCCTTGGGTCTGAAGATCAGAATCAGCACCAGGAACAGGAATGGCAATATGGGCGCGACCTGCGAGATCGTGAGCTTGAGCAGCGGGTAGCCCAGAGTTTCGGGCGTTACCGTGTAGCTGAATTTGGCCAGCAGCGTCATGAGCGATTGGTCCATGGCCACCGCAAAGGTCTGGATCAGCCCGATCAGCAAGGACGCCAGGAAGGCCCCGCTGAGCGAACCCATACCGCCCACCACCACCACGACAAAGATGATGGCGCCGACCGAGCCTGCCATGGCGGGTTCGGTCACAAAGGTATTGCCGCCTATGACGCCGGCAAGGCCTGCCAGCGCTGCACCGCCGCCGAAGACCAGCATGAAAACGCGGGGCACGTTGTGGCCCAGCGCCTCCACCGTTTCCGGATGGGTCAGCGCAGCCTGGATGACCAGGCCAATGCGCGTGCGTGTCAGCAGCAGCCAGATGCCGGCCAGCATGGCCAGCGAAATAAACATGATGAACGCGCGCGACTTGGGAAAATTAGTGCCGAACACCGTGAAGAGCGGACCTTGCAAGCCTTCGGGCAGCACGTAGTTGACGGCCGAGCGGCCCCACACCAGTTGGACCAGTTCCAGCAACAGGTAGGACAGGCCAAAGGTGACCAGCAGCTCGGGTACATGGCCGAACTTGTGCACTTTGCGCAGGCAAAAGCGCTCAAAGGCCGCGCCGATCACAAACACCAGCAGCGGCGCCACCAGCAGCGACCACCAAAAGCCGATCACCTGCGAAGTGCTGTAGGCAATGTAGGCGCCGACCATGTAAAAGGAAGCGTGCGCAAAATTGAGCACGCCCATCATGCTGAAAATCAGCGTGAGCCCGGAGCTGAGCATGAACAGCAGCAAGCCGTAGCTCAGGCCGTTCAAAAGCGAGATGGTGAAAAATTCCAAATTCATCAGTGGCCGCCAGAAGCTGGAAGATAAATGGACACAAGCAGGAGACCTGCCCGGATAAAGAAAAAAGGCCCGAGTTGAGGGTCGGGCCTTCGCCGGATTGGGCGCTCCTCAGGTATTAGCCCGGGCGCTTCATCTGGCACGAGGTAGGCGTGCTGGCGACATAGGGCTCGTAGTATTTGACAGGCACAAAGGTGTAGCCGGTATTCTCCGCATCGTAGGGGTACTTGCCGCCGGCTTTTTCCCACTTGTCGATGTAAAGGCCTTGCTGCAGCTGGTGGTCGGTCTTGCGCATCTCGACATCGCCATTGAAACTCTTGAAGCGCATGCCTTCCATGGCCTTGGCCACCACGGCCGGCTCGGTTGACTTGGTTTTCGCCATGGCTTCGGTCAAGATGGTGAAGGCGTGGTAGATCGCGCCGGTGTAGAAGTCGTCGTTGAACTTCTTCTTGTACTCGGCCTGGATCCGCTGGATCTCGCCGCCCATGTTGAGATGGTTATACGACACCATGTAGACACGGCCTGCGGAGGCTGCGCCCAGCGCGGTTGGCGTGCCGGTGACGCCGGCGTAATAGGTGTAGAACTTGACGTTGTTCAGGCCCGCCTCGTTGGCGGCTTTCACCAGCAGCGAGAGGTCGGAACCCCAGTTGCCGGTGATCACGGTGTCGGCACCTGATTGCTTGATCTTGGCGATGTAGGGTGCGAAGTCGCGAACCTGGGCCAGCGGGTGCAGGTCTTCACCGACGATCTGGATGTCGGGGCGCTTGGCTGAAAGATTGGCCTTGGCAAACTTGGCGACCTGCTGGCCGTGCGAGTAGTTCTGGTTGATCAGGTAGACCTTCTTGATGTCCGACTGGTCCTTCATGAAGGCTGTCAAGGCCTCCATCTTCATGGAGGTGTCGGCATCAAGCCGGAAGTGCCAGTAATCGCACTTGCTGTTGGTCAGGTCCGGGTCCACAGCGGCGTAGTTGAGGTAGACGACTTCCTTGCCGGGATTGCGCTCGTTGTACTTGGACAGCGCATCCATAATGGCCAGCGCAGGGCCGGAGCCATTGCCCTGCACCACGTAGCGCGCGCCCTGGTCGATCGCCGACTTGAGCGCATTGGTGGTTTCCTGAGGGCTCAGCTTGTTGTCGATGCCGATGATTTCGAACTTCACGCCGGCCTTGTTCTTTTTGCTGAACTGCTCGGCCAGGAACTGGAAGCCCCTAAGCTGGTTGGTGCCGACGGCCGCCATCAGGCCGGACAGCGGGTCGAGCCAGGCGATCTTGACGGTCTGGTTCAGATTGACGGCGCCTGGTGCCGGTGCCGCTGTGGCAGCCTTGGCCGGCGCAGCAGCTTTGGCGGGCGCCTGGGCCAGCGTCATGCCGCTGTAGAGCATGGAAGACACCGCCAGGGCGATGCCTGCATGCCTTGCGAAAAATCGGGTCTGGGTTGTCATCCCTTGTCTCCTGAAAATTTATGAATTTACGAACGAAATCTCACGGGGGAACCGACAAAGGTTAGGTTAAAAAATGGTGCACTGCGTCAGGGAATGCCCTAGCCGATGTCACAGATGTGACCCTCGCCCTTCTCGCTCGCGCAGTGCATTGGCCATGCTATTGGCGGACTCTCCGTCCCCGTTCCCCCTGAGGTATCGAAGGGCTATTGCCTAAAAGGCTTCGATACCTCAGCCCGAGCGGGGAAATCAGGCTCTTCGCTATGGTTGGCGTAGTGAACGCGCAAGAGGCGCCCATCCGGCCCCTACTGACGAAGCTGGAGTTCAGGCTGGTGTCCATCAGCGACCACGACATGCCGGTGATTGCGTGGGCCATGGGGCGCAAGATCACCTGCAATTTTCTTGATGTCTGTCGGCTCCGGCCCGCAGGCGGTGGCGTTTCTTTGCGCAAGGTTCGCTCCGGCTTCCACAGTGTCAGCTGGGAAGAAGGGGCGAGAGGCTACGGCGCAGTCGCCCCCGGCACATAGGCATCGACCACCGCGGGTTCCTGGTCGCCCTGCGCTATGCGGGCCAGCTTGGACCAGGACCACGTCTCTACGTCGGGTGCGTCGTAGCTGCCGTAGGATTGTCCGCCCCAGGAAAAGTACGAGCCCTTGTTCCCGGTGGAGAGAGTGCGAGTGCCCACGGCCAGCGCACCATCCTTCAGCAGCGCCAGGCGAAAGCCCGGGAGAACGCGCGCGCCCCCGCCCGGGTTGTCGCTTGGCACATTCGTGGCCGCTACGTCGAGCATGCCGGAGGTGCAGTGGGCCTGCGCACGTCCATAGGTGACCAGACTCCATTGCCGGGTCAGCGGCGAACGCACATTGCGTGCGCGATTGACGGTGCGCGTGCGCAGGGTGGTCGCGCCACCCGCTTGCTGCACCCATATTTGCATCTCTGGCCCGTTCACGTAAAACGGCAACCCGCCCTCTCTTATCCTGCGGTTGGAGGGCCTGTTGCCGTGCACGCCGCTCTCCTCCACCGGCGGCCAGGCGTACACCCCTTGCAACGAAGGGCAGCCAAACCAGGTGCTCTGCAGAGGGCCGAATCCCTTGGGGGGTGTGGGCGACCCCTGCAACTCCGGCCCGCAAGCTGCTAGCACTAGACATGACAGCGCCAGCACGGCCCGCCAGGGCGTGCGCCCGGCACAGCGGTGCGCAGTGCAGGAGCCGTCATGAAGTGCTGGCCAGGGGGCGGAGGTCATTGGTCGGAGGTCTGCGTAGTGACGGGATGGTCGGACCGAAGGCGCTTTGGTCACGCTCTTTTTTTGATAGCCATAAACGCTTATACATCAGGCGCTGGAGGCCAAAAAAGCTTCGAAGTCTGGCAAAGCCAGCCCCGCGGCCCGGCTTGATTGAATACCCCCACCCTATGGCCGTGCTTAGGTCGGTGGCAATTTGTAATCTTTGAGCAGCTCTCGGAGTTTTGTCTTCAGCATCTTGCCGGTGGCGCCCAGGGGGATGGCGTCGACAAATACGACGTCATCGGGAATCTGCCATTTCGCGGTTTTTCCGTCGTAGAAACGGATCAGCTCATCGCGCGTGACGTCCATGCCGGGCTTCTTGACCACGGCAATGATGGGCCGCTCGTCCCACTTCGGATGCGCCACGCCAATACAGGCGGCCATGGCCACGGCCGGGTGCGCGACGGCGATGTTCTCGACGTCGATGGAGCTGATCCACTCTCCACCCGACTTGATGACGTCCTTGCTGCGGTCGGTGATCTGCAAATAGGCGTCCGGGTCTATCGTGCCGACGTCGCCCGTGGGGAACCAGCCGTCAACCAGCGGGTCTCCGCCCTCGCCCTTGAAGTATTCGCGCACGACCCACGGCCCTTTGACATACAGGTCGCCAAAAGTCTTGCCGTCCCACGGCAGCTCCTTGCCGTCCGGGTCAACAATTTTCATGTCGACGCCGTAGATGGCGCGCCCCTGTTTGAGGCGGATTTTCATTTTCTCCGCCTCGGGCAGCGCATCGTGCTTGTTCTTGAGCGTGCACAAGGTGCCCAGCGGGCTCATTTCAGTCATGCCCCAGGCGTGCAGTACTTCCACGCCATAGTCTTCGCGAAAGGCGTGGATCATGGCTGGCGGACAGGCCGAACCCCCGATGACCGTGCGGCGCAGGGTCGAGAACTTCAAGCCCCCGGGTTTCATGTGGGTCAGCATCATCTGCCACACCGTGGGCACGCCGGCTGCGTAGGTGACTTTCTCGGCTTCGATCAATTCATAGATCGACTTGCCGTCCAGCGCGGGCCCCGGAAACACCAGCTTGGCACCGGTGAGCGCAGCCGAGTACGGGATACCCCAGGCGTTGACGTGGAACATGGGAACGACCGGCAGAATGGCGTCGCGTGCAGAAACGCACATCACATCGGGTAGCGCGGCCGCATAGGCATGCAGCGTGCTGGAGCGGTGGCTGTACAGCGCGGCTTTGGGGTTGCCCGTGGTGCCGCTGGTGTAGCACATGCTGGAGGCCGTGTTCTCGTCAAAGCTGGGCCAGGCGTAGTCTGAAGTCTGTGCACTCACACAGCTTTCATAGCTTTGCAGGTTGGGAATGCCCGAATCCGCCGGCAGCTTGTCGGCGTCGCACAGCGCAATGTAGTGCTTGATGGTGGGGCACCGGGCGTGCACGGCTTGCACCAGCGGAAGAAAGCTGAGGTCAAAGCAGAGCACCTGGTCTTCGGCGTGGTTGGCGATCCAGGCGATCTGGTCAGGGTGCAGGCGCGGGTTGATGGTGTGCAACACGCGGCCGGAGCCGCTCACGCCGTAATAAAGCTCCAGATGGCGGTAGCCGTTCCACGCCAGCGTGGCAACACGATCACTGAAGGCCAGCTTCAGACCGTCCAGCGCATTGGCCACCTGGCGTGCCCGTTGGCCGACGTCCCGGTAGGTGTAGCGATGCAGGTCGCCCTCCACCCGGCGCGACACGATCTCGGCATCGCCGTGGTGGCGCTCCGCGAATCCGATCAGGCCGGAAATCAGCAGCGGCTGGCTTTGCATTAACCCAAGCATCGAAAAGTCTCCCATTGGTTGAATAGTGGTCGCAGGCGGTCATCATGCCGGAGCGCATCAGGGTGGTCATGCGGGATTGCCCGTGAATTCACGGGTTCATGTCAGGTAGGAGACAATTTGCCGATGACCTCTGCAAACCTTTCGGCGCCCGATGGTGCAGGCCCCTCTACCGGTATCACGCTGACCTGGAACAACAGCTTCGCCCAACTGGGTGGCGACTTTTCCACACGTTTGCGGCCACAGCCTCTGCCGGCTCCCTATTGGGTTGGCCGCAGCCGCAGCGTGGCGCGCGAACTGGGGCTGGATGCAGAATGGTTTGAATCGCAAGCGGCCCTTGACGCTTTGACCGGCAATAGTGTCCTGCCCGGCTCCGATCCGTTGGCCAGTGTTTACAGCGGCCACCAGTTTGGTGTCTGGGCCGGGCAACTGGGAGACGGGCGCGCATTGTTGCTGGGCGATATCAGTACCCCGCACGGTCTCCAGGAAATCCAGCTCAAGGGTGCGGGTAAAACGCCCTATTCCCGAATGGGCGACGGCCGGGCCGTACTGCGCAGTTCGATCCGGGAGTTTTTGTGCTCCGAAGCCATGCACGGCCTGGGCATTCCGACCACACGGGCACTGTGCGTCACGGGCTCAAACGCAGCCGTACGGCGCGAAGAAATCGAAACCGCCGCCGTGGTAGCCCGCGCCGCGCCCAGCTTCATCCGCTTCGGTCATTTCGAGCATTTCAGCTATAACGGCCAGCATGCGCAGCTGAAGGTGCTGGCCGACTATGTCATCGACCGGTTTTATCCAGATTGCCGCGAAGCGCCGCAACCTTATGCGGCCTTGCTGGAGGCTGTCAGCGAAAAGACGGCCCACCTGATGGCCGCCTGGCAGTCCGTGGGCTTTTGCCACGGCGTCATGAACACCGACAACATGAGCATCCTGGGGCTGACCATCGACTATGGCCCGTTCCAGTTTCTGGATGCTTTTGACCCCGGTCACATTTGCAACCACTCAGACGCCCAGGGCCGCTACGCCTACAACAAGCAACCCAATATGGCCTACTGGAACCTGTTTTGCTTGGGGCAGGCCTTGCTGCCGCTGATTGAAAACCAGGAACAGGCTCTCGCCGCTTTGGAACCCTACAAAACCCTGTTTCCCGAAGCATTGCAGGCCCGCATGCTGGCCAAGCTCGGGCTGCCGGATGTACGCGCCGACGACAAGGCGCTGGTGGAAAGCACGTTCAAACTGTTGGCCAGCAACAAGGTGGACTACACCATCTTCTGGCGGCGCCTGAACGGTTTCACGGCGCAAAGCGGCCATGAACCTCTGCGCGACCTGTTTTTTGACCGGGAATCCTTCAATGCCTGGGCGCTACAGTATTCAGAGCGCCTTGCGCACGTGGATCAAGGGCTGCGGGCCGATTTGATGCTCAAAAGCAATCCCAGGTTCGTGCTGCGCAACCATTTGGGCGAAGAAGCCATACGTGCTGCGAAACTAAAAGACTTTTCAGGGGTCGACACCTTGCTTGCCCTTCTGCAGGCCCCATTTGATGAGCATGCCGGTTATGACAGCTTTGCCGGCTTTCCGCCTGATTGGGCGGCATCCATTGAGATCAGTTGCAGTTCGTAACATCAACTTAGCAGGACCCGAGATGAGCACCAAAATCCAGAAGACCGACGCCGAGTGGAAAGCCCTGCTGGCCGAAAAAGGAGCCGAGCCTGCGGCCTTTGAAGTCACGCGCCACGCCGCTACCGAACGGCCTTACACCGGCAAATACGAAGCCGTGTGGGCCGACGGCAGCTACCACTGCATCTGCTGCGGTGCCAAGCTGTTCGAGTCTGAAACCAAATTTGACGCAGGTTGCGGCTGGCCCAGTTTTTCCGAAGAAGCCGTGCCAGGCACCATCGAAGAAATTGTGGACCGCAAGCACGGCATGGTTCGAACCGAAACTGTGTGCGCCAGTTGCGGCGCGCACTTGGGTCACGTCTTTCCTGACGGACCCAGCCCTACCGGCCTGCGCTACTGCATGAACTCGGCTTCGCTGGATTTCAAACAAAAATAGGGCCCCCACGGTCGCTCACTTCGTGTAGCTCCCTGCCCCCGAGGGGCCGCTGCGCCTGCGGTCTGGCGAAGCCAGTCCCGCGGCCCCTGCTTGCAGGACCCGAGACCCCGGTCAAGCCTGCTGTTTTTCTTTCTTTGCCCCCGATAATCAGCCCATGAAAATTCTTTTTGACTTTTTGCCAATCGCCCTCTTCTTCGGCATGTTCAAGTACGCTGAAGGCAACAAGGACTGGGCCGCCGCGACAGCGACCGAGTGGCTGGGTTTCATGGTTTCCGGCGGTGTGGTGGGTGCTTCCGAGGCTCCGGTGCTGCTGGCCACGGTGGTGGTGATTGTCGCCACGCTCGGTCAGATCCTCTGGCTCAAGGTCAGCGGCAAGAAGGTTGACACCATGCTGTGGATCAGCCTGGGGCTGGTCACCGTACTCGGCGGCGCCACCATCTACTTCCACAGCGAAAGCTTTATCAAATGGAAGCCGACAGTCCTGTACTGGGTGATGGGCGGTGCATTGCTGCTGGGGCAGCTGGTGTGGAAGAAAAACGGCATCAAATCTCTGATGGGCGCGCAGATGAACCTGCCTGATCCGATCTGGCGCGTGGTCAATTTCAGCTGGGTGGGGTTTTTCGCCGTGATGGGCCTGCTCAACCTCTGGGTGGCCTTCACCTTTCCAACGAGTACCTGGGTGAATTTCAAGCTGTTTGGCGGCTTGGGCCTGATGGTGGTGTTTGTGCTGGTGCAAGCGGTTTATCTGAACAAACATATCAAACCGGGCGCCACGCCTTGAAGGCAGTCATGTCCACAGCTGCACCGCGCCCTGTTCTTCTCCGCGAGATAGAGCAACAACTGCAAGCCAGTCTTCAGCCCACCCAGCTGGAGGTGCTGGACGAAAGCGCGGCGCATGCGGGTCATGCGGGGGCCAATGAGCAAGGCTTCGGTACCCATTTCCGTGTACGCATCGCGAGCCCGGCGTTTGCGGGCAAGAGCCGCGTCGCGCGTCACCGCCTTGTGTATGATGCAATGCAAAATTTCATCGATCAGGGGCTTCATGCCCTGGCCATTGAAATCATCGAATCACCCTGAATTGCGCTGTTTGCCCCCAGACGCTCGCTGAATCAGAGCCAGTCGGCATATCTCCAGCGCCAACCGTTTTCGACCATTACCAATAGGACTACAAAAACATCATGAAGAAACATCTGTTACTCAGCACGGCGGTAGCGGCGCTGCTGGCATTGGGCGCACAAGGCGTCATGGCGCAGAACCTGGCCATCGTCAATGGCAAGGCCGTTCCCAAATCGCGTATGGATGCACTGGCACAGCAGGTCGCCAAGTCCGGCCGCCCGGTGACGCCCGACATGGAAGTCCAGCTTCGTGAAGAAGTGATCGCGCGTGAAGTGTTTATGCAGGAAGCGGAGAAGCGCGGCCTGGGCGCCACCGATGACGTCAAGGTGCAAATGGAACTGGCCCGCCAGACCATCCTGATCCGTGAGCTGTTTGCCGACTATCAGAAGAAAAATCCGGTCACCGACGTCGAGTTGAAGGCCGAATACGACAAGTTTGCGGCAGCCAATGGCGGCAAGGAATACAAAGCCCGTCATATCCTGGTCGAGAAGGAATCGGAAGCCAAAGACATCATCGCCAGCCTGAAAAAAGGCGGCAAATTCGACGACATCGCCAAGAAGAAATCCAAGGACCCCGGATCTGGCGCCAAGGGCGGCGACCTGGACTGGGCCAATCCTTCCAGCTATGTGCCTGAGTTCACAGAGGCGCTGGTCAAGCTCAACAAGGGCCAGACCACCGAGACCCCTGTGAAAACCCAGTTCGGCTATCACATCATTCGTGTAGACGACATCCGTACGGCCCAGCTCCCCTCCTTCGAGGAAGTCAAACCCCAGATCGCCCAGCAGATGCAGCAGCAAAAGCTGGCAGCGTTCCAGGAAGACCTGCGCAAAAAAGCCAAGGTCGAATAAGCAGCCGACCCGGCAAAAATGCGGCCCATGGGCCGCATTTTTGTTTCAGCTTCATTTTTATGGCCGCCGCAGGTCCGCCTCAAAAGCAGGGGGTTTCCGGTTGACTGGAACGGCTGGCACCGATCAAATGGCCCACACTTTTCTGGAGGTCCCATGCCCAAGCACCTTGCTTTTCCCCTGTCTCCCGCCGCACAGTCGAGGGGCGTATGAACAACCCCAATCCTGTTCCCGCTCCTCCCGGTGGCGCTCCCGCCCCTACCCTTCCCCAACCGGTGCAGGACGCCTTGCAGCGCGGTAACCTGGTCGAAGCCATCAAGCTGATGCGCGCCGACACGGGCCTGGGCCTGAAGGAAACCAAGGACGCGCTGGAAGCCTATATGCGCGGCGAACCGCCAGCCCCGGGTTTTGCACCCAAGGCATTGTCCGCAGAGGCACCCCTGCCCGCGCAGGTGCAAGAGGCGCTGGACCAGGGCAACAAGATAGAGGCTGTACGGCGCTTGCGGAGCCTGACGGGCCTGGGCCTCAGTGAAGCCAAGGATGTGGTGGATGCCGCGAGCACAGGCACGAGCCGGGGTCCGAGCGCGGGACCGCGCGCGAGCGACGGGCTGTCCCCGGGCCAGGTGCGCGGCACAAACGGCTTGTCGCGCTGGCCGTGCTGGCGCTGGCTGCTTTTGTGCTGCTGGGTTGCGCCTTTACGCCATCGGCTCCGGTTGCCGAACTGACGCCTTCGGGCAAGCGCAAGGCAGCCATCAATGTCGGCAATCCCATTCTGGCGGTGAAAGACACCGCCGGCGGCGAGCCGCGCGGCGTGTCGGTGAATCTCTCGCGTGAACTCGGCAGGCGGCTGGGCGTGCCGGTGGAGTTGAGCTGAAGGCAGCCAGGCCGGTCAAGGCGCCCACCTCACCGGCGGTGACGGATGTCATGGTGGCGGCCGGCGTCAAGCAACAGCTGGAGGCTGACGCCAAACGCGTGCCGGGCATGCGCCTGCTGCCGGGGCGTTTATGGTGATCAACCATGCCATGGGCCTGCCCAGGGGGCGTGAAGCTGTCGTCCGTTACCTGACGGCCTTTATCGAAGAAATGAAAGCTTCGGGTTTTGTCGCGACTGAGCTTGCGCGCCATGGCATTGAAGGCGCTGCGGTAGCACCGCCTTCGTCCCCCTAAAAAAGAAGACTCAACCCACCCACTTGCGCGCGTTATGCCAAAGGCTCATCCACGGGCTTAGCTCGCTGGGGTGTCCTGAAGTCCAGCTCTTCTGGATGTTGCGGAAGACGCGTTCGGGATGCGGCATCATGGCTGTGAATCGACCGTCGGCCGTGGTCACGGCAGTGAGGCCACCGGCGCTGCCGTTGGGATTGGCCGGGTAGGCTTCCGTAGGTTTGCCGAGGTTGTCGGTAAACCGCATCGCGGGGATCACCTTGGCGGCATCGCCCCGGAACGCGAAATTGGCGTATCCCTCACCATGAGCGACCGCGATCGGCAGGCGGCTGCCGGCCATGCCCTGCAGGAAGATGCTGGGTGATTCCAGCACCTCGACCATGCTCAGGCGCGCCTCAAAGCGTTCGCTACGGTTGGTGGTGAAGCGCGGCCAGGCTTCTGCGCCCGGAATGATGTCGGCGAGTTCGGCAAACATCTGGCAGCCATTGCATACGCCCAGACCGAAGGTGTCCTGGCGCGCGAAGAAGGCCTTGAACTCTTCGGACAGCACCGGATTGAACGTGACAGAGCGCGCCCAGCCTATGCCGGCCCCCAGGGTGTCGCCGTAGCTGAAGCCGCCGCAGGCCACGATGCCCTTGAAATCGGCCAGCTTGGCGCGGCCGGTCTGCAGGTCGGTCATGTGCACGTCGCAGGCCTCAAAACCTGCCTGCGTGAAGACATAAGCCATTTCCACGTGCGAGTTGACGCCCTGCTCACGCAGCACCGCCACGCGGGGCCTCGCCGAGAGGTTCAGCGCAGGGGCTGCGGGTGCCTTGACGGGATCAAACGTGAGTTGCACGTGCAGACCCGGATCGATCGGATTGCCGGTGGACGCATGTTCGGCGTTAGCGCAGTCAGGGTTGTCGCGTTGTTGGCAGATCTTCCAGCTGACCGAATCCCAGACCTGATGCAGGTCTTGCAGCTTGGCCGAGAACACGGACTTGGTGTCGCGCCAGACCTGGACCTCGCCCTTGCCCACTTCGAGCGAAGCATGCTGTGGGCGGGTCTTGCCGATGAAGTGGCTGAATTTTGAAAGGCCGTGCTCGCGCAGGGTTTGCATCACCTCGTTGCGCGCGGAGGTCGCCACCTGGATGACGGCACCCAGCTCTTCATTGAACAACGCCTTCAGCGTGAGTTCTTCGCGGCGCGCGCCGACCTGGCTTGCCCAGTTCTTGCTGTCGCCGGTGTCCATGCGGCTGTCGGAAATGCCATCGCCTTCGACCAGCAGCATGTCGATGTTGAGTGACACGCCGACGTTGCCGGCAAAGCCCATTTCACACACGGCGGCAAAGAGGCCGCCATCACTGCGGTCGTGATAGGCCATGAGCTTGCCTTCCTTGCGCAGCGCATTGACGGCATTGACGAGATTGACCAGGTCTTTCGGGTCGTCCAGATCGGGCACGTCGCCTTCTTCCTTGTCCAGCGTTTGCGCCAGGATGGAGCCGCCCATGCGGTTCTGGCCTTTGCCCAGGTCAATCAGGATCAGCGTGCTGTCGGCCTCATCGCCGTTGAGCTGCGGCGTTAGCGTGCCGCGCACGTCAGGCAACGTGGCGAAGGCGGTCACGATCAGCGACACGGGTGAGGTCACCTTTTTGCTGTCAGCGCCCTCACTCCACACGGTACGCATGGAGAGCGAATCCTTGCCGACGGGGATTGACACGCCCAGCGCCGGGCAGAGTTCCATCCCCACAGCTTTGACGGTTTCATACAGCGCGGCATCCTGGCCGGGCTCACCGCAGGCGGCCATCCAGTTGGCCGACAGCTTGACGCGCGGCAACTCGATCGGGGCGGCCAGCAGGTTGGTGATGGCCTCAGCGACCGCCATGCGGCCGGATGCGGCGGCATTGACGGTGGCCAGCGGCGTGCGTTCGCCCATGCTCATCGCTTCGCCGGCAAACCCGTTGTAGTCGGCCAGCGTGACGGCGCAGTCGGCCACCGGCACCTGCCAGGGGCCGACCATCTGGTCGCGGTGCGTGAGGCCGCTCACGGTGCGGTCGCCGATGGTGATCAAGAAACGCTTGGAAGCCACCGTCGGGTGGCTGAGCACGGCGATCGCGCTTTTCTGCAAGTCGACGCCGGTCAGGTCTATGGGCTTGATCGCCTGCTTGACGGACTTGACGTCGCGGTGCATCTTGGGCGGCTTGCCCAGCAGCACATTCATCGGCATATGAACTGGAGCCCCCAAGCTCCCCACTTCGTGTGGTTCGCTGCCCCCCGAGGGGGCCGCTGCGCCTTCGGCCCGGCTAAGCCGGTTCCGCGGCCCCGGCTGGTAGGGAAGCCCTGAGCTTGCTTCATCTGTGAGGATCAGCTCTCGTTCTTCCGTGGCCACGCCTATCACGGCAAACGGGCAACGCTCGCGTTCGCAAAAAGCCTGGAACTGCGGCAGCGACTCGGGCGCGATCGCCATGACATAGCGCTCCTGGCTCTCGTTGCTCCAGATTTCCTTGGGCGAGAGGCCGCTTTCTTCCAGTGGCACGGCACGCAGGTCAAACTTCGCGCCTCGCCCGGCGTCGTTCACCAGCTCAGGGAAAGCATTGGACAAACCACCGGCGCCCACGTCATGGATCGCCAGGATCGGGTTGGCGACGCCCAGCTGGGCACACTGGTTGATGACTTCCTGGGCACGGCGCTCGATTTCGGGGTTGCCGCGCTGCACCGAGTCAAAGTCGAGCTGGGCCGCATTGGCGCCCGAGGCCATGGAGCTGGCGGCGCTGCCGCCCATGCCGATGCGCATGCCGGGGCCGCCCAGCTGGATCAGCAAGGTGCCCGCCGGGAACAGAATCTTCTTGGTCAGCGCCGCATCAATCGTGCCGACGCCGCCCGCGATCATGATGGGCTTGTGGTAGCCCCAACGCTGGCCGCCTACCGTCTGTTCATATTCGCGAAAATAGCCAGCCAGGTTCGGCCGACCGAATTCATTGTTAAAGGCTGCGCCGCCCAGCGGGCCTTCGGTCATGATCTGCAGCGGGCTGGCGATGTGCTCAGGCTTGCCGTAGGCGCCGTCAAACAATTTGGATACCGTGAAACCTGTCAGGCCCGCCTTGGGCTTGGAACCGCGGCCGGTCGCGCCTTCGTCGCGGATCTCGCCGCCTGCGCCGGTCGAGGCGCCGGGGAAGGGAGAAATCGCCGTGGGATGGTTATGCGTCTCGACCTTCATCAGGACATGCATCTGCACGTCGTCGGTAGCGCTATAAGTTTGATAGCTGCTTGCGCTGGCCCCTCCTGGGCTGGAGGCCGATTTGGCATAAAAACGCTGGGTTTTGTAGCCTTCCATGACCGACGCGTTGTCAGAGTAGGCCACCACCGTGTGCTGGGGGTGCAGCTTCTCGGTGTTGCGGATCATGCCGAACAGGCTTTTTTCCTGGGCCTCGCCGTCAATCGTGAAGTCGGCGTTGAAGATCTTGTGGCGGCAATGCTCGCTGTTGGCCTGGGCGAACATCATCAACTCGACGTCGGTGGGGTTACGCTTGAGCTGGGTGAAGGCGTTGACGAGGTAGTCGATTTCATCGGCGGCCAGCGCCAGGCCGAACTCGACGTTGGCTTTTTCGAGCGCTGCTTTGCCGCCCGTCAGCACGCCAATGGTTTGCAAGGGTGCGCCCTGCAATTCGGTGAAAAGACCGGCGGCTTGCGCACGATCAAACATCACGCTCTCGGTCATGCGGTCGTGCAGCAGGCCGGCGACCTGCTCGCGTTGGGCATCAGTCAATGCCGTCTTGCTGAAAAAGCCGGATTTCAGCGTAACGCGGTATTCGGTGATGCGCTCAACGCGCTTGACCGCCAGCCCGCAGTTGTGGGCGATGTCGGTGGCTTTGGAGGCCCAGGGCGACACAGTGCCAAAGCGCGGGGAAACAATAAAAACCAGGGCCTCATCGGCCTTGCCGGTGACTACAGAGGAGGGCTCGCCATACGTGAGCAGTGCTGCGAGCTGGCTTTTGACCGTGTCCGAAGGCGGTGCCTCGGTCGCCACGAGGTGCACAAACCGGGCGCTGATGCCCGCGATCTTGTCGTGGATGGCTTGCAGGCGAGGAAGGAGTTGCTGGACGCGGAAGTCGCTGAGGGCGCTGATCCCGTGGGGTTCGCCCTCAAAAGTCGTCAGGTGCAGGGTCACGGTAGTGGTGGCCTTGTAATGGGAAGTAGGCAGCTCATGGCTGTTTAGAACAGGTTCTTAGGGATTAACACCGCCTGCAAGTGCCTGATCGGGCCGGGCCCTGCGGGGTACGCGTTAACCCGCAATTTTATCAGTGACTGGATGCCCGCCGGGTTTCGCGAGCGCCGGCGACGGGCACTTTCCCGATTCGTTCAGGCCAAAAACCAAAAGCCCTGCCCTTCATGCTGAAAATGCATGTGCTTGGGAGCAGTGGGATAATCGGGGTCATGAGTATTACTTACAAAGATGCGGCAGGAATTGAAGGCATGCGCCTGGCCGGACGGCTGGCTTCCGAGGTGTTGGATTACCTCACCCCCTTCGTAAAACCCGGCGTCACCACCAACGAAATCGACCGGCTGGCCCATGACTACATGACCCAGGTCCAGGGCACCATCCCCGCGACGCTGGGTTATGGCCCTCCGGGCTACATCCCTTACCCCAAATCGCTCTGCACTTCCGTCAACCACCAGGTGTGCCACGGCATTCCCAACGACAAGCCGATGAAAAAAGGCGACATCGTCAACATTGACGTCACCGTGATCACCAAGGACGGTTGGCACGGGGACAACAGCCGCATGTATCTGGTCGGCGAGACTTCCATTGCGGCCAAGCGGCTGTGCCATGTCACCTTCGAAGCCATGTGGCAGGGCATCATGCGCGTCAAACCCGGCGTCAGGCTGGGCGACATCGGTTTTGCGATCCAGACCTTTGCGGAAAAGCAGGGGTTTTCGGTGGTTCGCGAGTTCTGCGGCCACGGGATTGGTAAGAACTTCCATGAAGAGCCGCAGGTTCTTCACTATGGCCGCCCCGGCACTCTGGAAGAACTCACGCCGGGTATGACATTCACCATCGAACCCATGATCAACGCCGGCAAGCGCGACATCAAGGACGGCCCCGAAAAGGACGGCTGGAGCATCGTGACGCGCGACCACTCCTTGTCCGCCCAGTGGGAACACACCATCCTTGTGACCGAAACCGGTTATGAGGTGCTGACCCTGTCCGCCGGCAGCCCGCCAATTCCGGCGTTCGTCCCCCAAAACAGCCCTGCCCTAGCCGCTGTCAGTGCCTGAGCAGGCGTTTGTCGCCACGCGCACCTCATGAACCGGCCAGCGCTGCCATGATCGAGCTCGCCCAGGTCCGCGAACAATACAAAGCAGGGAAAGCCGCGCTGCTCGCTTCGTTGGCCGCCAGCGGCGCTTCTTCACGCGGCATTCACAGCCTGCTTCAAAAGCTGGCTCGCCACGCCGATGCAACCTTGCAGCTTCTCTGGCAGCGGGCCGACTTTCCGGCCTCTGCCTGCCTGGTGGCTGCGGGAGGATTCGGCCGCGGCGAACTGTTCCCTCATTCAGATGTGGACGTATTGCTGCTGTTGCCGGACGATGCCCACGTGGATGCCGACCCGGCCCTCAAGGCCAAGGTCGAAGGCTTTATCGGCGGTTGCTGGGATGTCGGTCTGGAAATCGGCTCGAGTGTGCGGACGGCGTCCGATTGCGTGGAAGAAGCTTCCAAGGACGTCACCGTTCAAACATCGCTGCTGGAAGCCCGCCTGATTGCCGGCTCCAAGAAGCAATTCCAGCATCTCAAACAGCAACTCGACGCCGTGCTGGACCCCCAGGCGTTTTATGTGGCCAAAACCCTCGAGATGCGCCAGCGCCACAATAAATTCGAGAACACGCCCTACTCGCTCGAACCCAACTGCAAGGAGTCCCCGGGCGGCCTGCGGGACCTGCAGGTGATCTTGTGGGTGGCGCGTGCTGCGGGCCTGGGTAAATCCTGGGACGACCTTTCCCGCAACGGACTGGCCACCCCCTTCGAGGTGCGCCAGATCAAAGCCAATGAGGCGCTTTTGAGCCTCATTCGCGCCCGCCTGCACCTGATTGCGGGCCGGCGCGAAGATCGGTTGGTATTCGATCTGCAGACCGCCGTGGCCGAATCGTTCGGTTATTCCGCCGAGGCAGACGATGGCAGCAAACTGCCGCGCCGGGCCAGCGAGGCCGTGATGAAGCGCTATTACTGGGCGGCCAAGGCTGTGACCCAGCTTAACCAGATTTTGCTGCTCAACATTGAAGAGCGCCTGAACCCGAACACCTATCCGCTCCATCCCATCAACGAGCGCTTTTACGACAAGGCCGGCATGCTCGAGGTCGCCAGCGACGACCTGTATGTACGCGAGCCGCACGCCATCCTCGAAACCTTCCTGCTCTACGAAACCACCGTGGGCATCAAGGGGCTGTCGGCGCGCACGCTGCGCGCGCTCTACAACGCCCGCGGGCTGATGAACAGCAAGTTCCGGAGCGACCCCGTCAACCGCGACACCTTCCGCCGCCTCTTGCAGCAGCCCGAAGGCATCACACATGCCATGCGGCTGATGAACCAGACTTCGGTGCTGGGCCGCTACCTCTGGATTTTCCGCAAGATCGTCGGGCAAATGCAGCACGACCTGTTCCACGTCTATACGGTGGACCAGCACATCTTGATGGTGCTGCGCAATGTGCGGCGCTTTTTCATGGCCGAGCATTCGCACGAGTACCCGATGTGCTCCCAGCTGGCAGCCGGCTGGGACAAGCCCTGGATTTTGTATATTGCCGCGCTGTTCCACGACATCGCCAAGGGCCGCGGCGGCGACCACTCGGAGCTGGGCTGCAAGGATGTGCGCGTGTTCTGCCGCCAGCACGGCATTGGCACCGAAGATTCAAAGCTCATCGAATTCCTGGTGGGCGAACATCTCAGCATGAGCCGCATCGCCCAGAAGGAAGACCTGAGCGACCCGGAAGTGATTGCAGCATTTGCCAAACGGGTGGGCAATGAGCGTTACCTGACGGCGCTGTACCTGCTGACGGTGGCCGATATCCGCGGTACCAGCCCCAAAGTCTGGAACGCCTGGAAGGGCAAACTGCTCGAAGACTTGTACCGTTACACACTGCGCGTGCTGGGCGGCCGCGCGCCGGATGCCGACGCCGAAGTGGAAGCCCGCAAGCGCGAAGCGCTGACCACGCTGGCCCTGCACGCCGAACCTTTCGAGGCGCACAAGGCGCTGTGGGACACGCTGGACGTCAGTTATTTCATGCGTCATGAAGCCGCCGACATCGCCTGGCATGCGCGGCAGCTCTCGCGCCACGTGGGCAAGGCCAAGGCGATTGTCCGGGCGCGCCGTTCGTCGGCGGGCGAAGGCATGCAGGTGCTGGTCTATACGCCTGATGCGCCCGACCTTTTTGCCCGGATCTGCGGCTACTTTGACGAAGCCGGCTTCAGCATCCTGGACGCCAAGATCCACACGGCCAAAAATGGCTATGCACTGGACACATTTCAGGTGGTCAGTCCCACGCTGGCCGACCACTACCGCGAGTTGGCGGCCATGGTGGAGGCCGAGCTGGACCGCACGATCGAGAACCCAGGCCCGCTGCCTCCCCCCAGCAAAGGCCGCGTATCACGGCGCGTCAAGAGTTTCCCGATTGCGCCGCGCGTGGACCTGCGTCCCGACGAAAAAGCCCAGCGCTGGTTGCTCAGCGTCTCGGCCAGCGACCGTGCCGGCCTCCTGTACCGCATTGCCCGCGTGCTGGCCCGGCACCGGATCAACCTTCAACTGGCCAAGGTCAGCACGCTGGGTGAGCGCGTGGAAGATACCTTCCTGATCGACGGCCCAGAGCTGCAACATAACAAGGCGCAAATCGCCATTGAGACCGAGATTCTCGAAGCGCTGGCTGTGTGACGACTCTGATGCGCATCCAGGCTTCAAGTATTAATCAACATATTTATCATATAAATCAATTTATTACGCGTTATTTTTAAAGTAAATTGTCATCAATGTTGGCGCGTGCATCGACCGTTTGAACCGTCACCAAGGTCGGACCGTTGAAAGCACTCGCCGCCTCCAGGCGCCCGATTCAGGATTTTTCCAGCAGGCTTTTCAGGAATGCCTCGGTGTTCTTGCGGTCTCCTGGCGGGATTTCGCGGCCCCGTTGATGGCGGCCCATTAACTGGATGGACTCATCCAGGCTGTCCATGGCGCCACGGCCCAATAAATGGCCTTGAACTCGGAAATCATGGCGGGATCGATCGCAAGAACCTTGAGGACCTGGCCCCGGTCGTGGGCTATGGTGTCGGCGTTGCCGACGCATCCAGAAATCTGGCTGTCCAGGTCCTTGGCGCGGCCCGTCCAGTTCAACCCCTTCAAATTCAGTTTCCAGCCATCAAGCCCTCTGCAGTCGTCACCAGACCCGCGGTGCAGGAACCGGTGCTACGCAACACGTCGGCAATGTTTCGGTGAATTTCCTGGATCAACCCGCAACGCGATCGCTATTGTTCTCAGTCGTCGGCGTCACCCAGGCCGGGAAATAGTACCTCGGTGAAGCCAAACTGCGTGAAGTCGCGAATGCGCATCGGATAGAGCTTGCCAATCAGATGGTCGCACTCGTGCTGCACCACCCGGGCATGAAAGCCGTCCACCGTTCGGTCAATCGGGTCGCCATAGGGGTCGAAACCGGTGTAACGGATGCGTGAAAAACGCGGCACCACGCCACGCAGGCCGGGCACCGACAGGCAGCCTTCCCATCCGTCTTCTTCTTCGTGCGAAAGCGGCGTGATCACCGGGTTGAGCAACACAGTGCGCGGCACCAACGGCGCGTCCGGATAACGCGGGTTGACCGCGTCGGTGCCAAAGATCACCAGCTGCAGGTCGACGCCGATCTGCGGCGCGGCCAAGCCGGCGCCGTTGACAGAACGCATGGTGTCGAACATGTCGGACACCAGCAGATGGATTTCATCGGTGTCGAATTCGGTAACGGGCGCTGCGATGCGCAGCAGGCGCGGATCGCCCATTTTGAGAATTTCGCGAATGGTCATGCGCCATTATCGAGGCGCACGACCGGTTTGGGATATGCCTTAACGCCAATGCCTGTAGCCCCGGTAATAGCCCGGCGCAGGCACCACCACGACGGGCGCAGGTTCGACATAGACGGGACGCGCTGGATAAACCGCCACTGGGCGTGGCGCTATGGGCGCCACGATGCAACCCGACACCAAAGCAGCCAGGCCGGCCACGGCCACTACGGCAGATAAACGCTTGCAGTTCATGAAAAGCTCCTGTGTGTACAGGTCTTTCCAACGCCTGACCGGGCCACTAGCCTGACATCTGGCGTGCAAACTCCGGTAACGTCATGTAAGTCGCAGGCAGATGGATACCGGGGTGCTGTCCGATCGTACTGAGGAGCCCAGCCCCCTCAGACATCACGTTGCGCTGTCGATGAGTTGATCGCCTATGGCATCTCAGCGGCATAGGGCACGCCAAAGAACCCCCTGCGCACATAGAACGTGGCGAATTTTTGATCCAGATCCGTGTGAAAGATCCGCACGTCCTGCCTTGCCTTCACGACTTTTCCTGAATTGTCGGCACCCCAGTGCGCGAGATGCAAGGTCGCCCCCCGCCTGCTCCCTGGCTGGGAAGGCACTATCCGGACAATCTGCGTGGTGACCCTGATCGCAGGGGACGAATCAAAGTGCACGTTGGCGCCTTCCACGATGGCCTGGGCGCAGCACAAGCAAACTCCGCTGAACAGCAAAGACCCCGCCGCAAGCTTGCCGATGTCACTGCCCGCCCTGCGCACCCGCTCGAGCACGGCGGAAACAATGCCGGTGAAAGCGCCGGCTACGAGACACTTGATTCCCCAGCCAGCCAGGGGCAAAAACGACCATCCGCCCAAAAATGTCGTGTAAACGGGCGTGGTGAACTTGCTGCCGAAAGCCACCGCCAGCATCACCATGCCAATGGTCAAGCCCATGTACCACTCAAAAAGCCGCTGGCGCCGCAGGCGGGCTAGGCTATCAGCGATGTCGGCGCCCGGCAAAGGCTTTTCCGCCGCCATCCTTATTCACTCGCCAGCATGGCCAGCAGGGCTGCCTCGTCAATCACTGGCACTCCCAGCGCATGCGCCTTGACCAGCTTGCTGCCGGCCTCCTCGCCCGCCACGACGTAGTCGGTCTTTTTGCTGACCGAGTCGGCCACCTTGCCGCCCGCGGCCTCGACCTTGTCCTTGGCCTCGTCGCGGCTCAAGGTGGGCAAGGTGCCCGTAATGACAAAGGTTTTGCCCGACAGTGGCTGCGGCGCCCTGGCGGCCGGCTCGCCCTCCTTCCAGGTCACGCCGCAAGCGCGCAGCTGCTCGACCACTTCGCGGTTGTGCGGCTGCTCAAAGAAGGTGCGAATGCTTCGCGCGACGATGGGGCCGACGTCGCTGACTTCCAGCAGCTGTTCCTCGGTGGCGTCCATGACGGCATCCAGCTTGCCGAAATGGCGGGCCAATTCCTTGGCAGTGGCTTCGCCTACATGGCGTATGCCCAAGCCAAACAGGAAGCGTGGCAGCGTCGTCTGCTTGGATTTTTCGAGCGCCTCCAGCAGGTTGTTGGCCGATTTTTCTGCCATGCGGTCCAGGCTGGCCAGTGCGGTCAGGCCGAGTTTGTACAGGTCAGGCAAAGTGCGGATGACGTTGGCGTCCACCAGTTGCTCGACCAGCTTGTCACCCAGGCCTTCGACTTCCACGGCGCGGCGATGCGCGTAATGCAGGATGGCCTCTTTGCGCTGGGCGCCGCAAAAAAGGCCTCCGGTACAGCGGTAGTCGGCTTCGCCTTCTTCGCGCACGGCGTCCGATCCGCAAACGGGGCATTTGCGCGGCATGGTGAACTGCGGCGCGTCCTGCACGCGTTTGTCCGGCAGCACGCTGACAACCTCCGGGATCACATCGCCCGCGCGGCGCACGATGACGGTGTCGCCCACGCGCACGTCTTTGCGGCGCGCTTCATCTTCGTTGTGCAGCGTGGCATTCGTCACCGTGACCCCGCCCACAAACACCGCTGCCAGCTTGGCCACAGGCGTCAGCTTGCCGGTGCGACCGACTTGCACTTCAATCGCCAGCACCGTGGTGAGCTGTTCTTGCGCCGGGTATTTGTGCGCCACGGCCCAGCGCGGCTCCCGCGTGACAAAGCCCATTTTTTTCTGCAGCGCCAGGCTGTTGACCTTGTAGACCACGCCATCAATGTCGTAAGGAAGGCTGTCGCGCTGCTTGCCTATGGCCTGATGAAACGCTATTAATTCAGGAGCGCCTTGCGCAAGCTGCGTCTGGGTTGCGACCGGAAAACCCCATGATTTAAGGGTCAGAAGAAGCTGAAAATGGGTATCAAACACCGGGCCGCCCTCTTCCGCCGGCGTGACCTCGCCGACGCCGTAGGCAAAAAAGCTCAGGCGCCGCCGCGCGGCCAGCGCCGGATCCAGTTGACGCACGCCGCCAGCCGCCGCATTGCGCGGATTGACGAAGGTTTTCTCACCCTTGGCGCCTTGTGCGATCTTCTCGCGCTGCTTTTCATTGAGTGCCTCGAAGTCAGCACGGCGCATGTAGACCTCACCCCGCACTTCCATGACCGGCGGAGCGTCGGCGGGCAAGCGAAGTGGGATTTGGTTGATGGTCCGGATGTTTTGCGTCACGTCTTCACCGACTTCGCCGTCGCCGCGCGTAGCAGCCTGCACCAGAATGCCGTTTTCATAGCGCAAGCTCATGGCCAGGCCGTCGAATTTCAGTTCGGCCACGTATTCAACCGGCGGTTCGGACTCGGCCAGGCCGAGCTCCTTGCGCACACGGGTGTCAAAATTTTGCGCGCCGGTGGCTTCGGTGTCGGTTTCGGTGCGAATGCTGAGCATGGGCACCTTGTGACGCACGCTCGCGAACTGGTCGAGCGGCTTGCCGCCCACGCGCTGGGTTGGTGAATCCGCTGTCTGCAGTTCGGGATGAGCGACCTCAAGCGCCTGCAACTCTTTGAACAGCTTGTCGTATTCACTGTCGGGAATCGTCGGCTCATCAAGCACGTAGTAGCGGTGCGCGTGCAGATGCAGCTCGGCGCGTAACGCCGCGACACGCGCTGCAACGGAGGTCGGTTGCAGCGAGGGGTCGGACTGCGCAAACAGGTCTTTGGTGGCCATGGAAAAAATCAGAAGCGGGCGGCAGGCCCCGGGGAATTCAGGAAAAAAGGCGCCGGCCCAGCACAGACCCCGCCGACAAATCACGGCTGTCCAGCGTGTCGTAAAGCTGTTCCAGATCGGCGTGGATGACTTCCATCGCCTCGGGTCGGATCAGGTTGCCGTTGTCGTCGATGATCACGCCGTCCATGTTGGCGGCCAGGGACAGCGCGGCTTCGCACATGCGTGCGAACGGCTTTTCGGTACGCGAAACCTGCGGCACGTCGAGTGACAGGGTCAGTTCGCGTAGCGCCGTTTGCTCCGGGTCTTCCGCCATGGCGGCCTGCGTGTCGAAGGCCAGGCCAAGAATGGGCGCCTGACCCGATTGGCTGGCTGGCAACACCATGCGCCCGGGGATGGAGCCGGCGACAAACCCCAGCCGCGCCGCACTTTGCTGCACGTAGCCAGGGCTCCACGCGGTATTGACGGCGCGCAGGGTAAAGCTGAGCTGCGCATCGTGGCCGCTGGCAAACTGGTCGAGTTCACGGGCTCGCGCCACTTCATCCAGCATTTCCGGAAACTCCGGCTCGCCACCCACCGCGTCGGCAAACGCCTGCGCTTTCATCACGAATTCAGAGTATTCGATCTGGTTGAGCGCACCGGTGCGGTTGGCCAGCTGCACGCCGCACTGAAAAGCGCTGTAGCGATGCCCGGCTGTAGGAAATTCCCATTCACCGGTAATGCCGCTCAAGCCTTCCACGCCAAACGGCTTGCTGCCAGCCCGGCGTGTGCTGGGCATGGCCGCCAGCGCAGCCTCGCCGGACACCATCGAGTCGACCGCTACGGGCGCCATAGCGTCAATCAAAATGTCAAGGCCCGGCTTCCTGTCGGGTGTGGTCATGGAGGTCAGCGACGCGAGCGACGCCAGGCCTGAATCGACATCGAAGCTGGGTTCCTGCCGCTCACCCGCGTTGTCACCGGCACCGAGGGGCGCGGGGACTTCCGCGACCGGAACGGCTTCTGGCGTGGCTTGCTTGGGCAGGCTTCTGCGTGAGGACCAGGTGCTGTGAGCTACAACGCCGGCCAATACCAGGCCGCCCACCACCGCCAAACTGATTTGCAAGGTACTCATCGGATAGTTTTGAATCACGCTGCTTCGGCGAAACCGATGGCGGCTTCCATGTCCACCGCCACGATGCGCGAAACGCCCTGCTCCTGCATGGTCACGCCGATCAGTTGTTCGGCCATCTCCATGGCGATCTTGTTGTGGCTGATGAACAGGAACTGCGTTTCCTTGCTCATGGAGCGCACCAGCTTGGCGTAGCGCTCGGTATTGGCGTCGTCCAGCGGCGCGTCGACCTCATCGAGCAGGCAGAACGGCGCGGGGTTGAGCTGGAAGATGGCAAACACCAGCGCGATGGCCGTAAGCGCTTTTTCCCCGCCGGACAGAAGGTGAATGGTCTGGTTCTTCTTGCCAGGCGGCTGGGCGATCACCTGCACGCCGGCGTCGAGGATTTCCTCGCCCGTCATCATCAGCTTGGCGTTACCGCCGCCGAAGAGCTCTGGGAACATGCGGCCGAAATGGCCGTTGACGGTTTCAAACGTGCTGGAGAGCAGGTCGCGCGTTTCGATGTCGATCTTCTTGATCGCATCTTCCAGCGTGGTCATGGCTTCGTTCAGGTCGGCCGATTGCGCATCCAGGAACTGCTTGCGTTCGCGCGCCGTGCTCAGCTCGTCCAGCGCGGCCAGATTGACAGCGCCCAGCGACTGGATTTCGCGGTTGATGCGGTCGATCTCGCCTTGCAGGCCGGTCAGGCGCACATTGCCGGACTGGATGGATTGCTCCACCGCGGCGAGATCGGCCTGCGCGTCGGCCAGCAATTGCGCATATTGCTCAAAGCCCAGGCGGGCTGCCTGCTCTTTCAGCTGGAACTCGGTGATGCGCTGGCGCAGTGGGTCAAGCTCGCGCTCAAGCTGCAGGCGCCGCTCGTCGCTGGCGCGCAGCTTGTTGGTCAGGTCATCGTACTGGCTGCGCTTGGCGCCCAGGTCGGCCTCGCGCTCCAGCTTCACGCTCAGCGCGCTTTGCAGGCCGGCCTGCGCGGCGGCGTCCGTCAGGCGCGTGAGTTCTTCGCGGGCTTGCGCTTCTTCGCTGGCGATGGAGCTGGCTTGCTGGGCGGCAATGTCGATGGAGCGGGTCAGCTCTTCGCGGCGGGACGCCAGGCTGCGCAATGCAAACGTGGCTTCCTGCGCTTGCCGTTCGAGTGTGCGTTGCTGCTCACGTGATTCGCCCAGCTTGCGTTCGGTTTCAATCACGCGGTCATCCAGCTGGGCATGGCGCTCCTGGCTGTCAGCCAGCTGCATGTCGAGCTCTTCAAATCGGCCTTCGGCCGTGATCTTGCGCTCCTGCAGCTCGCCGAGCTGGGCTTCAATTTCGCCCATGTCGGCCTGAATCTGCTCGCTACGCGCGCGCGTCTGCTCGGCCAGCTGCGTGAGCCGCAGCACTTCGACCTGCAACTCATGGGTGCGACTCTGGCCTTCGGCGGTCTCGCGGCGCGCTGTGGCCAGGCGCTGGGCGGCATCGGCGTAAGCGGCTTCGGCGCGTATCAGCGCGGAGCGGGCCTCTTCACTGATCAGGGCCTGGGCCTTGAGCTGCTTGTCGAGGTTTTCGATCTCCTGGGCGCGGGCCAGCAAGCCGGCCTGCTCGGAATCCTGGGCGTAAAAACTCACGCTGTGGTGCGTGACGGCATGGCCGCTTTGCACGTAAATCACTTCGCCGGCCTGCAGCTTGTCGCGTGCGGCCAGGGCGTCGTCCAGGTCCTGGGCCGTGTAGCAGCCCTGCAGCCAGTCGCCCAGCAACGCGGATTGGCCGGCGTCGTTCAGGCGCAGCAGCTCAGTCAAGGGCTTGAGGCTGATCGCGACATTGGTGCGCGCGGGGGCAGCCGCGCTCGGCGGTGAATAGAACGAGAGCTTGGCCGGCGGCGTATCGCGCCCGTCGGTGCCTGCAAAGCCGCGCACCATGTCCAGCCGGCTGACTTCGAGCGCCCCCAGGCGCTCGCGCAGCGCGGCTTCGAGCGCGTTTTCCCAGCCCTGCTCGATGTGGATACGGCTCCACAGGCCTTGCAGGCCGTCCAGGCCGTGCTTGGCCAGCCAGGGCTTGAGCTTGCCGTCGGTCTTGACCTTTTCCTGCAGGGCCTTGAGCGCTTCCATGCGCGCCGACAAATCGGCCCGTTTGGCGGATTCGGTGTTGACGGTGTGCTGCAGCGTGCGGCGCTCTTCATCGAGCTGCGGCACGCTGTCGGTTAATTCGTGCAGGCGGGCTTCAGCGAGTTCCTGCGCTTCCTGCGCGCTGGTGAATTGCGTTGTGAGGTTGGCAAGGCGTGCTTCGTCGGGCGCATTCAGTGCGTTACGGTCTGCCGTGAGTTTTTCAAGGCGCAGATTCAGCGTGCGCGACTGCTCTTCGATGTTGCGCTGGTCGGCGGCCAGCACCTGGATTTGCTGCTGCACCTGGCCCACGCTGGCGCGTTGCTCGTTGGCCTTGGCCTGGGCCTGGCGCAGTGCGTCTTCCAGCGCCGGCAACTGCGTCTGGTGCTCTTCCGTCTGCGCAGCCAGCAGCTCGGCTTTTTCTTCGGCTTCGATGGCTTGTGCGGCCAGGTTTTCCGTCTCAACAGCGGCGTCTTCCTTGCGGTTGGCCCATTGAGCGGTTTGTTCCTTGAGCTGGGCCAGGCGTTGCTCGACACGCTGACGGCCGTCGACCACAAAGCGGATCTCGGCTTCGAGGCGGCCAACTTCGGCGCTGGCCTCATAAAGCTTGCCCTGCGCTTGGTTGACCTGGTCGCCGGCTGAGTAATGCGCCTGGCGAATGGTTTCAAGGTCGGCCTCGATATGGCGTAAGTCGGCTACGCGGCTTTCCAGGTCGTTCACGGCTTTTTCAGCGTCGGCCTTGACCTTGGACTGGTCGGCTTCGCTTTCGGCACGCTTCAAGAACCACAGCTGGTGCTGCTTCAGGCTGGCGTCGGCATGCAGCGCGTTGTAGCGCGTGGCCACCTCGGCCTGCTTTTCAAGCCGGTCCAGGTTGGCATTGAGTTCGCGAAGGATGTCTTCGACACGGGTCAGGTTTTCGCGCGTGTCCGACAGGCGGTTGGCCGTCTCGCGGCGGCGCTCTTTGTACTTGGAAACACCGGCGGCTTCTTCGAGAAAGAGACGCAGCTCTTCGGGCTTGGATTCGATGATGCGGCTGATGGTGCCCTGGCCGATGATGGCGTAGGCGCGCGGGCCCAGGCCCGTGCCCAGGAACACGTCCTGCACGTCGCGGCGGCGCACCGGCTGGTTATTGATGTAGTAGCTGGAGGTGCCGTCACGCGTCAGCACGCGCTTGACGGCGATTTCAACAAACTGGCCCCATTGGCCGCCCGCGCGGTGGTCGGCGTTGTCAAACACCAGCTCGACGCTGGAGCGGCTGGCGGGCTTGCGCGTGGTGGTGCCGTTGAAGATGACGTCCTGCATGGACTCGCCGCGCAGTTCGGAGGCCTTGCTTTCGCCCAGTACCCAGCGCACTGCGTCCATGATGTTGGACTTGCCGCAACCGTTGGGGCCCACCACCCCCACCAGTTGGCCGGGCAAGACGAAATTGGTGGGTTCCGCGAAAGACTTGAAACCTGATAGCTTGATCGAATTGAGACGCACGGCTGTCCCTGTTTTTTTGAGCCTAACTCGTTGATTTTTATAGCGTTACGGCAAAACGCTGGCACACACCGCGTACCACTTTCGTTAGCGCACGGCCCGTCATGTTACCCGAGCAGGACATCGTTTTTGCAGGGAAAAAGCCCCTTTAGCGCTTGGCGGTGAAACACTTTGCTTCGCGCCGCAGCGGCCTGACCGGAGATTTCTGCCCCGCGCTGCTCAAAAATGGCTCTGGGACAAGCGAAATTCAGATGAAATCAGCGCCCAGCCCAATAAGGACGTGCGCGACCAGCTATAAATTTCATAGCATTCGGGGTCAGCCTCCGCAAGTGCCGACCCAAGCCAGCGGAGGGGCCGCAGGGCAAGGCTGGATAATCCCCGCTATGAATCCCCTGCTTTCACGCCTTCAGCCCTACCCTTTTGAGCGGCTGCGCCAACTGCACGCCGATGTCAGACCCAACCCCGCCTGCAAACCCATCAGCCTGGGCATTGGCGAACCTCGCCACGCCACGCCGCAACTGGTCAAAGACGCCCTGACGGCCAGCCTGGGAGGTTTGGCCAGTTATCCCGGTACCCTGGGTGAGCCCACATTGCGCCAGGCCATGGCCGACTGGCTGGCCCGGCGTTATGGCCTGAAGCTCGACCCGGCCACGCAGATCCTGCCGGTGAACGGCTCGCGCGAGGCCTTGTTTTCATTGGCGCAAACCGTCCTGAATGCCAGCAAGCCGGGTGCCACTGTGGTCTGCCCGAACCCGTTTTATCAAATCTACGAGGGTGCGGCCCTGCTGGCCGGCGCCCAGACCTGGTTTGCCCCGAGCGACCCGGCGCGCAACTTTGGCGTCGACTGGGCCGGTGTGCCCGAGGCCGTCTGGGCCAAAACCCAGCTGGTGTTTGTCTGCTCGCCCGGCAACCCGACCGGAGCCGTGATGTCCTTGCCCGAATGGAAACTGTTGTTCGAGCTCAGCGACCGTTACGGCTTTGTGATTGCTTCGGACGAGTGCTATAGCGAGATTTACTTCCGCGACGAAGCGCCTCTGGGCGGCTTGCAGGCGGCCGCACAGCTGGGCCGGCATGATTTCAAGAACCTGATTTCACTCACCAGCCTCTCAAAACGCAGCAATGTACCTGGCCTGCGCAGCGGCTTCGTGGCCGGTGATGCGGCGCTGATCAAGCCCTTTTTGCTCTACCGCACCTACCATGGCAGCGCCATGAGCCCCATCGTGCAGGCAGCCAGCGTGGCCGCCTGGAATGATGAGCAGCACGTGATGGACAACCGCGCCATGTACCGCGAGAAATTCGCCAAAGTCACCCCCATGCTGTCGGCTGTGATGGACGTTGCTTTGCCTGACGCCGGCTTCTATCTATGGGCCGCAATTCCCGAAGTCTTCAAGGGCTCGGACACCGCGTTTTCACGCGAGCTGCTCGCTCTTTACAATGTCGTGGTGTTGCCGGGCAGTTACCTGGCACGCGATGCGCAGGGGCACAACCCCGGCGCCGGCAGAATCCGCATGGCGCTGGTGGCAGAAACTGCCGAATGCGTAGAGGCCGCAGAGCGCATCGTCCAGTTCATCCAATCCAAAGTTCACTGAAAAACCATTCTCATGACTCAAGACAACCTGCAAGCACTTCAGCAAACCATTGACGCCGCCTGGGAAGACCGCGCCAAGCTGTCGCCCAAGGCGGCGCCCAAGGACATCCTGGAGGCGGTGGAGCAAACGATTTCGCAGCTGAACAATGGCTCCCTGCGCGTGGCCACCCGTGAAAGCGTGGGCGTGTGGACGACGCACCAGTGGATCAAAAAAGCTGTGCTGCTGAGCTTTCGCCTGAAGGACAACGAACTCATGCGCGCTGGCGACCTGGGCTTTTTCGACAAGGTTAAAACCAAGTTTGCACACCTGAGCGAAGCCGAAATGCGTGAAACCGGCGTGCGCGTGGTACCGCCGGCCGTGGCGCGCCGCGGCAGCTTCATTGCCAAGGGCGCGATCCTGATGCCCAGCTACGTCAACATCGGCGCCTGGGTTGGCGAAGGCACCATGGTCGACACCTGGGCTACCGTGGGCAGCTGTGCGCAGGTCGGCAACAACGTGCACCTTTCAGGTGGCGTGGGCCTGGGCGGCGTGCTGGAGCCTTTGCAGGCCAACCCCACCATCATTGAAGACAACTGCTTTATCGGCGCACGCTCCGAAGTAGTCGAAGGCGTGATCGTCGAGGAAAACTCGGTGATCTCGATGGGCGTCTACATCGGCCAGAGCACGCCGATTTACGACCGTGAAGCCGACACCGTGTCCTATGGCCGCATCCCTGCGGGTTCCGTTGTGGTGTCGGGCAACTTGCCTAAAGCCGGCGGCAAGTACAGCATGTACTGCGCGGTGATCGTCAAGCGGGTGGATGCGAAAACACGCTCCACCACCAGCCTGAACGACCTGCTCCGCGATTGAATATATGGCCCCCACGCTCCTCGCTTCGCGTAGTACGCTGCCCCCCGAGGGGGCTGGCCTTGCTTGGGGCGGCCCGGCGCTGCGGCCGTGGTCACCAGTGGTGAGGGTTTTGTGCAATTTCTATAAAGAGGGTGGTGGACTATGAGCACGATGGAAAGAATCCTGCGTTTGATGGTGGAAAAAAAAGCGTCGGACGTTTACCTGTCGGCCCACTCCCCTGCCCTGATCAAAATCAATGGCCAGGCCATTCCCATCAATGCGCAGATCCTGCCGCCTGATGCACCGCGCAACCTGCTGGCTGAGGTGCTGCCGCCCGAGCGTATCGAAGAGATGGAGGAAATTGGCGAGCTCAACATGGCGCTTCCCATTGCCGGGCTCGGCAACTTTCGTATCAGCGGCTTCAAGCAGCGCAGCACCTATGCCGCGGTGATCCGCTACATCCCCAGTGAAATCCCTCCACTGGCCAGCCTGAATGTGCCGCCCATCCTGGCCGACCTGATCATGGAAAAACGCGGCTTGCTGCTGATGGTGGGCTCCACCGGCGCCGGCAAAAGCACCACGCTGGCCTCCATGATCGACCACCGCAATGAGTCGACGCTGGGCCACATCCTCACGATTGAAGACCCGGTCGAATTTTTGTTTACCAACAAGAAATCGGTGGTCAACCAGCGCGAAGTCGGTAGCGACACGCAGTCGCTGCAAGTGGCACTGAAGAATGCACTGCGCCAGGCGCCCGACGTCATCCTGATCGGTGAAATCCGCGACCGTGAAACCATGTCAGCCGCCATTGCCTATGCGCAGTCGGGCCATTTGTGCCTGGCCACCATGCACGCCAACAACAGCTACCAGGCGCTGAACCGGATTTTGAGCTTCTACCCGGTCGAAGTACGCAGCACCATGCTGGGCGACCTCGGTGCCGCGCTCAGGGCCATCGTGTCGCAGCGCCTGCTGCGCACGCAAGATGGCGGCCGGACCCCTGCGGTCGAGGTCATGCTCAACACCAAGCTGATTTCCGAGCTGATTGAAAAAGGCGACTTCTCGGGCGTCAAGGAAGCGATGGAAAAATCCATGGCCGAAGGCTCGCAGACGTTTGAGCAGGACATCGCCAAACTGATCGTGGACGGCACCGTCACGCGCAAGGAAGGCGTTCTGTACGCCGACTCGCCCACCAACCTGATGTGGCGGCTGGAAAACGACTTTGCCGTCAAGGCCAAGGCGTTGGAACCGGAAGAGGATCCGGATGACGAACCGTCCTTCACCGAAATCACGCTGGACGTGAAACACTAAACACGGCCGCGCTCGTTTTCGGGCCGACTTGAACCCGATTGAACGACATGTCCCGAACCCTGCTTCTCGCCGAACAGCTCATTTCCCGCCCTTCCGTCACGCCTGACGACGCCGACTGCCAGGCCATGCTGATCGCGCGGCTGGCGCCTTTGGGATTTCAGTGCGAGACCATCGTCAGCGGCCCTGAAGACTTCCGGGTCACCAATCTATGGGCCAAGCGAGAGGGGAAATTCAAGGGTTTTAGGCCTGCAGCCCAGGCAGAACAAGCGCAAGCAGCTCCTGAATTAATAGCAGATGGCGGTGACGCCTCAGCGGCTCCAGTACAGGCCAAGACGCTGGTCTTCGCCGGCCATACCGATGTGGTGCCCACCGGCCCGCTCGACCAGTGGCACAGCCACCCCTTCACCCCCAGCCACCGCGACGGAAAAATGTACGGGCGCGGCACCGCCGACATGAAAACGTCGATCGCGGCCATGGTGGTGGCGGTAGAAGAATTCCTGGCAGTCCACCCCGATCCGGCCTTGTCGATTGCCTTTCTGGTCACCAGCGACGAGGAGGGACCGGCTGTGGACGGTACGGTCCTTGTCTGCGAGCAACTCAAGGCGCGCGGCGAGGTTCTGGACTACTGCATCGTGGGCGAACCGACCTCGGTCGACAAGCTCGGCGACATGATCAAGAACGGCCGCCGCGGCACCATGAGCGGCAAGCTCACCGTCAAGGGCGTGCAGGGTCATATCGCCTATCCGCACCTGGCCAAAAACCCGATTCACCTGTTTGCACCGGCACTGGCTGAACTGGTGGCCACCCAATGGGACAAAGGCAATGACTTCTTCCCGGCCACCAGCTGGCAGGTCTCCAACATCCACGGCGGTACCGGCGCTTCCAATGTCATTCCCGGTGAGCTGATGGTGGACTTCAATTTCCGCTTCTGTACCGAATCGACCCCCGAAAGTCTGCAGCAGCGGCTACAGGCGGTGCTTAGCCGGCACCAGCTCGAATACGACCTGAAGTGGACCTTGGGCGGCCTTCCCTTTCTGACCACCCCGGGCACACTGGTCGATGCGGTGCGCGGTGCCATCCAGGCCGAAACCGGTCTCAAAACCGAGCTGTCCACCACCGGCGGCACCAGTGACGGCCGTTTCATCGCCAAGATCTGCCCGCAAGTCATTGAGTTCGGCCCCATCAACGCCACCATTCACAAGATCAACGAGCACGTCCTGGTGAACTCGCTCGATCCGCTCAAAAACATCTACAAAGGTGTTCTGGAACGGCTGGCGGCCGCATGACGAACCCGGCCCCTCCCGAAATCCCTGCCGCACCCCTGACGGTGCTAGCGCTGGTCGAGCAGATGGCGGCCCGGCTGGAAGCTGCGGGCCTGAGTTTTTCCGACGGCTTCGGGCAAGGCACCACCAATGCGTTTGATGAGGCCGCCTGGCTTGTGCTCTGGAAGCTCGGTTTGCGGCTGGACGACCTCGATTCAGTAGAGAATCGGCCTGTAACCCAAGAGGAACGGGCGCAAGCAGCTATGCTTTTGGAAGCACGCATCAGCACCCGAAAGCCGGCTGCCTACCTCACCAATGAAGCCTGGCTGATGGGTGTGCCCTTTTATGTGGACGAGCGCGTGATTATCCCCCGCTCCCTGATTGCCGAGCTGCTGGCCGACGCGAGCATAGACCCGTGGCTGGGCGAGCACACCCACCGCGTGCTCGACCTCTGCACCGGCAATGGCAGCCTGGCCGTGCTGGCAGCCATGACCTACCCGGACGTGACCGTCGAGGCCGTCGACATCAGTCTGGATGCACTGGAAGTGGCCCGGATCAATGTGGACCGCCACCAGCTGGACGGCCGGATCACGCTGGTGGAGTCTGACGGTCTGGCTGCTTGTGCCGGCCTTTATGACCTGATTTTGTGCAATCCGCCCTATGTCAATGCCGCCAGCATGGCGGCCCTTCCCGCCGAGTTCAGGGCGGAGCCGGCAATGGCACTGGACGGTAATCACCTGGGCGGCACAGATGGCATGGACTTCATTCGAGTCCTTTTTAAGCGAGTGGCCAGCCATATGAGCGAAAATGCTGTGCTGGTGCTGGAAATCGGCAATGAACGCGAGAATTTTGAGCGTGCCTTCCCGACGCTTAAACCCTTGTGGTTCGAAACCAGCTCCGGCGCTGACCAGGTCTTGCTGCTGACGCGCGAACAACTGGCCTGAGCCGACGCGTTGTCCGCGTCCTGAATGGCCGGCGCGATGCTTGCATGGCAAGCGGTGCGTCGCCCTCGCCGCCTCCCGAATATCTTTCTTAAGTTTGATTCAATGATTACCCTCAAAAACGTCGTGCTGCGCCGCGGCGCCAAAGTGATTCTGGACAGTGCGTCCGTCACCCTCAACCCCGGTGAGAACGTCGGCCTGGTGGGGCGCAACGGCGCGGGCAAGTCCTCGCTGTTCGCGATGCTCAATGGCACGCTGCATGAAGACGGGGGCGAGTTTTACATCCCCGCGCAGTGGCGCATGGCGCAAGTGGCGCAGGACATGCCCGAAACCGAGCAAAGCGCCACCGACTACGTCATCGAAGGCGATGTGGTGCTGATGGCCGCGCAGGCCGAGGTGGCCGCTGCTGAAGCCAGTGGCGACGGCGACCGCATGGCGCACGCCTACATGGAGCTGTATGACTCCGGCGCGCATGACTCGCAGGCGCGCGCACAGGCTTTGATCCTGGGCTTGGGCTTCAAGGTCAGCGAACTCGACAACCCGGTCAACAGCTTTTCCGGCGGCTGGCGCATGCGGCTGCAGCTGGCGCGCGCGCTGATGTGCCCTTCTGATCTGCTGCTGCTTGACGAACCCACCAATCACCTGGACCTGGACGCGCTGGTCTGGCTGGAAGCCTGGCTCAAGCGCTACCAGGGCACCATGCTGGTCATCAGCCATGACCGCGAATTTTTGGATGCGGTGACCGACGTGACGGTGCACATCGAAAGCGCCAAGCTGACCCGCTACGGCGGCAACTACAGCAAGTTCGAGGACTTGCGCTCCGAGCAGATGGCGCTGCAGCAAACCGCTTTCAGCAAGCAGCAAGACAAGATTGCCCACCTGCAGAAGTTCATTGCCCGCTTCAAGGCAAAGGCCAGCAAGGCCAAACAGGCGCAAAGCCGTGTCAAGGCCCTGGACCGCATGGAGAAGATCGCGCCGTTGCTGGCCGAAGCCGATTTCACCTTCGAGTTCAAGGAACCGGCCAACCTGCCCAATCCCATGCTGTCGATGCAGAACGCCTACTTTGGCTACCCGCCACTAGAAGGCTCTCCCGACGGCACGCCGCCCACAGTGATCGTGCGAAACGTCAGTAAATCAGTACTGGCCGGTCAGCGCATCGGCATCCTGGGAGCCAATGGCCAGGGCAAATCCACGCTGGTGAAAACCGTGGCACGCGCGCTCACACCTATCGAAGGAGAAATGATTGAGGGTAAAGGGCTGAACATCGGTTACTTCGCCCAACAGGAGCTCGACGTGCTGCGCCCGGCCGACAACCCGCTGGAGCACATGATCCGCCTGGTCAAGGAAGTGACCGCCGCCGGCAAGATGGGCAGCCAGCCCACGCGCGAGCAGGACCTGCGCAGCTTTCTGGGCAACTTCAACTTCGGCGGCGACATGGTCAAGCAGGCCGTGGGCAGCATGAGCGGCGGCGAAAAAGCCCGCCTGGTGCTGTGCATGATCGTCTGGCAGCGTCCCAATCTGCTGCTTCTTGACGAGCCAACCAATCACCTGGACCTGGCCACGCGTGAAGCCTTGTCGATGGCGCTCAATGAGTTTGAAGGCACCGTCATGCTGGTGAGCCATGACCGTGCGCTGCTGCGCGCTGTCTGCGACGAATTCTGGATGGTGTCGCAAGGCGGCGTCGCGCCCTTTGACGGCGATCTGGACGATTACCAGAAATACCTGCTGGACCACGCCAAGCGCCAGCGAGAAGAAGCCAAAAAAGCCGGCGGCGCGGCGCCAGCCCCTGCCGTCAAGACCGCTGCGGTTGAAGAGAAAAAAACCGTACCGCGCGACACTCCCGAGCAACGCAAGCTTGACGCGCAGCGCCGCCAGCAACAGTCCGAAGCCACCAAACCGTTGCGCAAGGAAATCGAGAAAATCGACCTGCGCATGAAGGCGCTCACCGCCGAGCGCGACAGCCTTCAGGCCCTGCTGACCACCACCACCACAGCATCGACGGAAATTGCACAGACCGGCAAGCGCCTCAAGGCCATTGAAGGCGAAATAGACATGCTGGAAGAACGGTGGCTTGAGCTGACCGAGCAAATCGACACCGCCGCGGTGTAGAGTGACGTGAAACCCTGCCTGCACCTGCCCGCGGGGCTACCATCTTGAAAGGGCTTGACCGATGCCTACCGCTTTGCACATGGCCGCAGACAACGCGGCACTTGAAGCCGCCGTCAAACGCAGCCGAAAACTGCTGAACAAGCGTGCCATGGTGGCGGCCGCAGCCAGCGCCGTGCCGGTGCCCGGCCTGGACTGGATGGTGGACGCAGCCATGCTGTCAAAACTGATTCCCGAGATCAACAAGGAATTCGGCCTCACGCCTCAGCAGCTGGACCGGCTTGAACCCAAGAAGCGCGACCAGGTTCAGAAGGCCGTCACGATGGTGGGCTCAGTGCTCATCGGCAAGTTCATCAGCCGCGATCTGGTCATCAAGGCGGCAACCAAGATCGGCGTGCGCCTTACCACCAAGCAGGTGGCCAAGTATGTGCCTTTGGCAGGCCAAATCGTCTCGGCCGCTGTCGGCTATGCGGCCATCCGCTACTTCGGCGAGGAGCACATGAAGGATTGCATCCGGGTGGCGAAGCAGGCAGAACTCGATGTCCCGAGGCTGGATTACGCGGCCTGATTCAGAACAGCCACAACGCCTGCGTCGGAAATGCGGGGCTCTGCATTTTGGCGTCCACAAAAACAAAAGGACTTGACCTTTCGGCCAAGTCCTTTTGAAGCTTGGTGGGTTCTGACAGATTCGAACTGTCGACCTACGGATTAAGAGTCCGCTGCTCTACCAACTGAGCTAAGAACCCGGAAATTCTGGTGGGACCAGCGGGGGTCGAACCCACGACAAACGGATTAAAAGTCCGCTGCTCTACCAACTGAGCTATGGTCCCAGGTTGTATTTCTCAATACATCCCTGTTTTACTGCTTTGAGGGCAGCAAAGCCTTGAATTATAGCGTGGTTTTTTACCTCGCCACAAACCTCAAGCAGCAATTTTGTCGAGGGCCCAGCCAGCTGCACACAAACCGAATGTCGAGGTTACGCTCACAACCGATCCATAACCGTGGCAGTTCAGGCTGCCGTCACCCTGTGCATCCCCACCGGGCTGCAACACAGGTTCTCGGCTGAAAACGCAGGCGACGCCAATCCTGCCCTTGCGTGCCGCACCGTGCTCTTTACGCAACCGGTAACGCAGCTGTGCCAGCAAGGGATCATGCGTGACCAGCGCAAGGTCGTCGATGTCAACCCGATGCGCGAGTCGCTTGCCGCCGGCAGCGCCCACGCTAACCAGATTCACTTTATTGGCGACGGCCCACGCGGCCATGGTTGTTTTGGCTTTTACCTGGTCACACGCATCGATTACCGTGACCTGCCTGAAGTTGAAATCGTTCTCGAAGCCAAGAACGCCAGGCCAGTTGGTTGCATCGACAAATTCCTCGATACAGTCCACGCGGCACTCCGGATGTATTTGTGCGATGCGTTCCTTCATGGCTTGCACCTTGGCTTGTCCCACGGTGCTGTCGAGCGCATGAACTTGCCGGTTGATGTTGGACTCGGCAATGTGGTCAAGATCCACCAGCGTCAATCGGGCCACACCACTGCGCGCGGCGGCCTCGGCGGCCCACGAACCCACGCCGCCCAAACCGACCACCACAATGTGCGCCCGGCGAATCCGCTGTGCACCCGCAGCACCATACAGCCGCACAAGGCCGCCAAAACGGCGATCCAGATCAGCCGGAAGGTCTTTTGCAATGAAGGTCATGATCAACGAAAGCCGTCTGCTTCAGGCCGCACGCTCAAGTCGCCAGATCTGGTACTTCAGCCCGGCCACGCAGCCCGCCAGAATGGCTGCCACGGCAACAAAGCTGGTGGCACTCAAAGTCGAGATGCCGGAAAGTCCCTGCCCAATGGTGCAGCCCATCGCACATACGCCGCCTATGCCCATCAGCGTGGCCCCCACCAGGTGATTGGCAGTGTCCTCAGCGTCACGAAAACCTTCCCAGCGGAAGTTGCGTGAGAGCACCGCATAGACGGCCGAGCCGGCCACCACACCAAACACTGACACGATGCCGAGCGTGAGGACCTTGCTCTTGTCACTGAAAAACATGAGCCAGTCCACGGTATAGGCCACGGGTGAGACAAAACTCAATGCCTCGGCCCTGCCTGAGTTGGTGGCGAGAAAAGCTTCCTGCAAGGTTTCAGGGTGCTCGGCCACATAGCCCAGCCTTCCACTGACCCACCACATGGCCGCTACAACAGCGCCTATGCCCAGGCCGGCAAGCAGGTTGTCAAAGCGCCGAAAATCCTCTCCAAACAATGCCCAGACAATAAGGCCCAGACCGATCAATACAGCCAGGCCAATTCCGGCGGCTGCAGGTGAAATACCGACAGCACCGGCAACCCAGTTCGGCAAAGTAGCGTTGACTGCGAAGTCCACAGCCACCTTGTCCACTGTCGCCACGCGAACCACGGCGGTGATGCCTTTGAGCGTTGCAAATGCAGCGATACCCATCACGGCGAACACCACCACCGATTTGAGGCTGCCCCCCCCGATGCGGACCAGTGTTTTGCTGCCGCAGCCAGAAGCCAGCACCATTCCAAAGCCGAACATTGCCCCTCCGACCAGCGCGGAGAGCCAGATAAACCGGTTGGAGGCGTACAAGGTTTTGCCGGGATCAATGACTCCGGCTGCGGCCATGGTGAAAAAACCGATCATGGCGACGCCGATCGCCATGCCCCACATGCGCATGCGGGTCCAGTCGCCCATGTTCACGATGTCGCTGACGGCGCCCATGGTGCAGAAATGCGTACGCTGGGCAATTGCCCCAAAAATCATGGCAAGAATAAAACCGGCCCAGAGAACCTGGGCCGTGAGACTGTTGAGTGCGGAGATGTCCATTGCCCAATTTTAGTTGGGAATAGAGGCTTGGCTTCGACGGGTATGGGTCGCAGACCCATACCCGTCGAAACCTTTACTTCAGCTTGGCAAGCCGTTCCTTGGCCACCGAGGCCGCCTCAGCCTGGGGATAGGCTTTGACAAGATCCTCCAGCGTCTTGCGGGCTGATTTGGGGTCCTTGAGTTCAACCTGGCAATTGGCCAATGACAAAAGCGCTTCCGGTGCGCGTAAATGGTCGGGCTCGGCTGCCACCAGCGAGCGGAAATTCGTCACTGCGTCCCGGTAATTGCGAAGCGCGTACTGCGCGTTGCCCAACCAGAAGAGGGCCGAGGTCCTGTAGCCGGTTTGCGGGTAGCGCTTCAGGAACGTGACAAAGCTGGTCTGCGCGGCCGCGAAGTCACCTTTGCGCAGCGTCGCCAGCGCGGATTCGAACTCCTGCTTTTCAGCGGGGTCGGCCACAAACTCCTTGCCGTCTACCGATACCTTGCCGGGTTCGAATTTGCGCAGGCGTTCATCGACGCCCTGGGTCAGATCTTTCTGGGTGCGCTGCATTTCGGTGACGCTGCGCGTAAGGTTTTCGTTTTGCCCCCGCAGATTGGCGAGTTCGTTGCGCAATGCCTCGATCTGGTTGGACAGATCAAGCACACTGCGGCGCAACTGCGCATTGTCTTCAGTGCTTTTTCGCACGTCGTCGCCCATCTTCAGCTGCGACGCATCCACCTTCTGTCGCAAATCGAGTATGGCCCTGCGCGCCTCATCGTCTTCAAACAGGCCCGCGTTTGCCTGAAGCGCCACCATGCAGACCGCGGCCACTGCGGCATACCGAAACATATTCACGGTTCGAGCCTGCTCAGCGGTAGTTGAGTTCAGCGCGGCGATTCTTCGCCATGGACTCTTCGTCAGAGCCCGCAGCCGCCGGTTTTTCCTTGCCGAAACTCACAGCTTCCACCTGCGCGTCGGCAACACCCAGCAACCCCAACGCGCGGCGAACGGCTTCAGCGCGTTTTTGGCCCAATGCCAGGTTGTATTCACGGCCGCCGCGCTCGTCGGTATGCCCTTCAATGGCCATTTTGCGGCTTTTGTTGGCGGTCAGGTATTTGGCGTGGGACTCGATGGCGCCCTGGAACTCCGGCTTGACCACATAGCTGTCAAAGTCGAAATAAATAACCTTGGTTGTGTTGGCTGGACCCGCAAGGGATGCATCATTTCCCTGAATTTCCACTGGAGCCACGCCCCTGCCGGTCGCCCCCGTCGTGTCATTTTTTGAGGTCGATGCGGTGCGGTCTTCGACCGGCACATCGTTAAGCTTGACATTGGAGCCACACGCAGCCAACGTGGCGGCGAGTATCACGGACGAAAGAAGGGATGAAAGAACACGCTTCATGAGGTACCTCTACAAAGAAAAAATATGATCTGAATTAAAAAAATCGCTATCGTTGGAACGGGCCCCAGTCCGGTTCACGGATATCGCCACTCGCACCGGAGAGCCTGGCTTTGATCTTGCCGTCCAGCGTCGTTGTCATCAGGGCTTCCCTGCCCTGCTGCTGCGTCGCGTACACAATCAATCGGCTGTTGGGCGCAAAACTCGGACTCTCGTCGGCCGAAGTATCGGTGATCGAGGTGACCGTTCCGCTGGCGAGTTCCATGAGGTGCAGCTTGAACGCACCACCCACGCGGGAAATGTAGGCGAGCCAGCGCCCATCCGGACTGACCGCCGGGGATATGTTGTAGCTACCAGTGAATGTCACCCGGTCGGGGTTGCCACCGCCAGGACTCATCCGGTAAATCTGCGGCGCACCTCCGCGGTCACTGACGAAGTAGATGAATCGACCATCTGGCGAATATGCCGGCTCGGTATCAATACTGGAAGACTGGGTCAGTCTTCGGGGCTCCCCTCCATTCAAGCCCACGGCATACAACTGCGAACCGCCGTCACGGCTGAGTGTTGCGACTAGCTGCTTGCCATCCGGAGACCACGCGGGTGCACTGTTCGAGCCCCGGAAATTGGCGAGCAGGCGCCGCTTGCCGGTTGCTACATCATGCGAATAAATGACGGGCTTGCGTGACTCAAACGACACATAAGCCAGTTGAGAGCCATTCGGCGACCAGGACGGCGAAATAATGGGCTCGGGACTGGTCAGCGCGGATTGGGCGCCTTCGCCATCCGAATCCGCGACCCAGAGGTTGTACTTTTGCGCGGCCTTGGTGACGTAGGCAATCCGCGTAGAAAAAACGCCTTTTTCGCCGGTGAGCTTTTCATACACAAAATCTGAAATGCGATGCGCGGACAGCCGCAGGTCGGCTGCCCCTACCGTGTAGCTCTGGCCACCGAGATCCTGGCCCCGCACGATGTCCCACAGGCGAAGACGAACGTCGAAACGGCCGTCCGCCAGCGGAGAAACGCTGCCAGTGACCATCGAATCAGCGCCTTTTTGCCGCCAGGCCACCAGATCCGGGCGCGTATTTTCATCCGCAATGATCCCGGTGGTATCGACTGAACGAAACATTCCGCTGCGCTCAAGATCAGCCCGAACTATGGCGCCAATTTTTTGGGGTGCCTGGGCCTCTCCGCGAAACGCCGCGATGGCGATGGGTAGCTGGGTCAAGCCAACGCCTGAAACCTCAACGCGAAATTGCGCCAGCACTGGCAATGTGGATGCGGCCAGCAGCGCAGCAACGGCCGTACGACGGCGAATAAAAGGTGTGATGCTCATTTTTTTAGGGTCAGTACAAATGCGTTATTTTGAGGGACGTTTCGGCTGTCATTTGATTCAGGCCTATTTCCGCCTGAGTGACCGCCGTTTTCATGCGTTCGAACACGCGCTTCTTGTTGATGGACTCCTGGTCGCGCTTGTTCTCCCGGTGCCAAAGATGAAAAACCTCCGTGCCCATAAAACCATTTTTGCGCCGGATCCCTTTATGACTAAGCCGCAACACCAGGTCAGCGTCTTCATGACCCCATCCTTGAAAAGTCTCGTCAAAGCCGTTGACGCTGGCAAAGTCGCTTCGCCAGACCCCGAGGTTGCAACTGCGGATACCGTGCCACTGAAACCCTTGTTTTACCCTTAATAGACGCCGCGGCCAGCGAAGGAGGTGCAATAATTTGTTGCTGTCTCCAACCAACCGGGCACGAATCCAGAACCATACCGGACGGCTGGGTAAATCAATAGCGCCGTTGACTACACGTTCTGTAAGACGTTGGCTGATAAGTACCCTGCTTCCATTGACAAAACAACCCGGCTCAGCCAGTCGGGCGTGCTGTACCACGAAATGCGGGCCGGGAACGCAGTCACCATCCAGAAACACAAGATAGTCAGCCGTGGCGAGGCTGGCACCGAGGTTGCGCGCCCGTGCGGCGGTGAAACCCACATCCGGATGCCACACATGACGCACGGAGCATTTGAACGCAGGACAGGCATTGAGCAGCATGGCCACCTGCTCCGGCTGGGAGCCATCGTCGGCAATCACCACCTCGTCATCCTCCCCGCATTGGCTTGAGAGCGAACGCAACACGGGCAACAGTGCATCCGTCCGGTTATAGGTCAGGACAATGAAGCTGATTTTCATGGCGTGCCACCCGCGTTGCGCCCCTCGGGACTTTGGCGCTGCAACAACCACAATTTCAGGTAGCGGTAGTACGTGCCTTCCGCATTCGAAACGGCCAGCACAAAACCCATTCGACCATCGAGAAAACCAAGCCGCAGGAAATAGGTGCGAAGAAAGGCCCATACCCCATGCCCCACCGCCTTGCTGATGGAGGCAGACTTGCCTTTGTCACGCAGGACCTGCGCGCCGGCTGAAGAGTAGCGATTGACTTTTTCGAGCACAGCTTCGAAATTGCGGAAGCTTTCATGCATCAGCGGCGACTGCAGTTGCCCTACCGGCAGGGACGTTACCAATCTTTCGTGCACCAGGTCTTCGCTAAAGCGGGCCGCGCTACGCCGAAACAGGCGCGTCACCCGGTCCGGATACCAGCCCGAATGGCGCATGTACTGACCGCAATAGCCCGAAAGCCTCGGAAACGAGTACACATCAAAAGCCGGAGCGGCGAGGCATTGCAGAATCTCGGCCTGCAACTGGGGAGTAATACGTTCGTCGGCATCCAGCGAAAGCACCCACTCGGAGGTCGCCATGGCAAGCGCCCGATTTTTCTGGATGCCGAACCCACGCCACTCCGAAGCAATGGTGACCTCGGCACCCAGCGAGACAGCGATTTTCAGCGTCTCGTCCGTACTGCCAGAATCCAGTACCGCGAGTTGATCTGCAAAACTCACCGAGCGAAGGCAGGCTTCAATATTGCGGGCTTCGTTGTGGGTGATGACGATGACGGACAAGCTGGCCAAAGAATGCCTTTTTTGCGAATGCGAAGAGGATTTCGCCAGTGAAACGAGCGCTGCGCGTTGCGCGGACAGCATAGCAGACAACCCATGCCGCCTTCGTACTTGAAGGGGCGGGAATCGCCGATAATGCAGGCTTTCCACAAGTGAGCGCACCAACATTTTGCCCCACAAGAACATCAATTTCCGGCTGGTTGTGGTCTGCACGATGGCGGCGTCGGTCGGGCTGTCCATGGCAATTATCAGCCTGTCCAAGCTGTTGATTTTTCTCTTTGCTTTGACGGTCGGCCTGATTGCCTTGGCAAGAACCCAAGAAGCCGTTGAACTTAAAGGCCGCTACACCGTCATCGCGATATTCTCAGCGCTAGCGGCATTCACCCTGAGTCTGGCCTGGACGGTCGCACCTGCGGCCGATGCGTTCGGATCCCTTGCCAAATACGGCAAATTGCTCTTGCCTATCCTGATCATGATGCTCATTCGTGACCGTCGTGAAGCCCTCTATGCCCTAGGCGCATTTGCCGCCGCGCAGCTATTTCTTCTGGTCAGTTCCTGGGCGCTTTTTTTCGGCGTGCCCGTCCCTTGGGCAACCTCCAACATGGCGTTAACGGAGCGCGCGGTCTTCTCCAGCTACCTCGATCAGGGCATCATGACTGGCGTGTTTGCGGCCCTTTGCTGGCATCTGCGAGAACTGGTGCCTGGCAGGTTCGGCAAACAGGTCGCAATCGCTGCCGCAGTGGTCGCGTTAGGCAATGTCTTTTTTGTGCTCAGTGGACGTAGCGGGCATGTGGTCGCGATTGCACTTCTTTCGCTGGCGATCATGTGGGAGCTGCCCAAGAAATACCGCGCCTCCGTGGTGGTATTGCCCTTCCTTATTGCCCTGGGCTTGTTTGCCAGCTCGACAAAGGTCCGTGACCGACTGACGCAGGTCGGCCACGAAGTCCAATCTTATTCGGCAAAGGGCGTGTCGACAACTTCGTCTGGGGTACGCCTTGCTTTTTGGCACCGCGCGCTTGAAATGATGAAGGAAAAGCCAGTATTGGGTGCTGGCGTCGGCAGCTGGAGCACCGAATACAACCGCCTGGAAAGATCGCAAAATCCGGCTCACCTCGATATTGGCGGCAATGGGAATCCGCACCAGGAATATCTCCTGTGGGGCCTCCAGCTCGGGGTTCCTGGTGTGGCCTTTCTGTTCGCCTTGATGGGGGCAGTGCTATGGGATGCCCGGCGAATGGAAAAAATCTATGCACGTGCCACGCTGTCCGTGCTAGCCGGGTTGGCCGTCGCGTGTCTTTTCAACTCGTCGCTGTATGACGCACTCATCGGCGACTTCTTCTGTGTCTGCCTGGGCTTGCTGCTTGCTGCCGGCCTGAGCAAGCCCGCCGATGCGGCCGTACCAAATACCTCGCGAGGGAGCCCGGCTTGAGCGCGCCCTCTGTCGCGGCTGCAACAACGGCTCCCAGGCTTTCGCTGACGCGCAGAATCGCGCGCGTATGGCCTTATTTCAAGGATTCAAAGGCGGGCTGGGCTCTGGCTGTCGGGGCGACCATCGTCGCATCGGCGACCGAGCCGCTGGTACCTGCATTGCTCAAACCACTGTTGGACCGGGGCTTTCAGCGTGAGGGCTTCAACCTGTGGTTGGTACCGCTTGCCCTCATTATTCTGTTTACGCTGCGCGGGCTTTCAGGCTTTCTGGCTCAGTTTGCGCTCGCAAAAGTCACCAATGATGGCTTAACGCGATTGCGCGGAGCCATGTTCGGCAAACTGCTGAGCGCAAGGCTCAACCTGTTCGCGGACCAGAGTTCGAGTGCGATAGCAAACACCGTGGTGTACGAGGTCTTTAACGGTTCATCCATGCTGATCAACGCCGTGATGAAGCTCGCGCGGGACGTTCTGACGCTCGTTGCGTTGATCGGCTACCTGGTTTTCCTGAACTGGAAGCTGATGCTAATCGTTGCCCTGCTTTTTCCAGCGGTCGCTTTCGTGATCCAGATTCTTTCGAAACGGCTCTACAGGTTGACGAAGGAAAGCCAGGCCGCAACCGACGATCTGGCTTATGTTGTTGAAGAAAATGTGCTGGCGCATCGCGACGTCCGCCTGCATGGCGCCCAGAAAAGCCAGGCGGGCCGATTTGAAATCCTCAGCCACACCCTTCGGCGACTGTCCATGAAGTCGACGGCAGCGTATGCTGGAATGAGTGCCATCACGCAGGTACTGGCGGCCATGGCGCTCTCGGCCGTCATTTCCGTGGCCTTGCTTCAAAGTGCAGAAAACACTACGAGCGTCGGTGGCTTTGTAGCCTTTGTGACCGCCATGCTGTTGCTGATTGCGCCAGTCAAAAGTCTCTCCGATGCAGCCACGCCGGTCACGCGGGGACTCGCCGCACTGGAGCGGGGACTGGACCTGATGAATTTGACCGAGGATGAAAGCGGTGGCGATTTTGTCCTGGCGCGTGTACGAGGTGATATCGAATTTGTCGGGGTGAGCGTAACCTATAAGACCGATGGGCCACCGGCCATCAACATGCTGAACCTTTCGGTGAAAGCCGGCGAAACGCTGGCAGTCGTAGGCGCATCCGGCTCCGGGAAAACCACGCTCGTTAATTTGCTGCCGCGATTTGTCGATGCAACGGCAGGAGACATCTACCTGGACGGGCAGGAAATCCGGAACTGGAACCTGCAATCGCTCAGAACCCAGTTTTCCCTTGTCAGCCAGCATGTGGTCATGCTCAACAGCAGCATTGCAGAAAACGTCGCACTGGGCCAAGCCGTTGATCGTGACAAGGCCATGGCATGCCTTGTGGCCGCCAACTTGTCGACACTGCTGGCGGAGCTGCCTGATGGGCTGGACACCGTGCTGGGTCACAATGCCATGCAATTGTCAGGCGGGCAGCGTCAGCGGCTGGCCATTGCGCGAGCCCTGTATAAAGACGCCCCTATTTTGATACTGGACGAGGCCACTTCCGCGCTGGATACCGAGTCAGAGCTGGCAGTTCAGGAAGCCGTCCGCCGCCTGACGTCGAACCGCACCTCACTGGTCATCGCACACCGTCTGTCCACCATTCAGCATGCGGACCGCATCATCATGATGGAGGCTGGCCAAATCATTGAGTCAGGTACCCATGTTGAATTGCTGGCGAAAAATGGGGCCTACGCGCACCTCTACCGCCTCGGTTTTCAACCCGCTGCATGAAATGAGGTTGGCCCAGGTTTTGAATTTCCTGACCTTCCATTGCGGTGCCAAGCCGCCCCGTTATTTACCCGAAAGTTCGTTGCGATGAGTGTTTCAATCAGCGGTTTTACGTTTATACGCAATGGCGTCAGCCTCGGCTTTCCGTTCGAAGCGTCTATCCGTTCCCTCCTGCCGCTTGTGGATGAATTCGTTGTCGCGGTCGGACGAGGCGAAGACGAGACGTTGGCGCGTGTTGCCGCAATTGACGACCCCAAAATCCGGATTGTCGAAACGCTATGGAATGAGCGTATGGCAGACCGCGGCTTTGTGTACGCGCAGCAAAAGATGATTGCCCAGTACTCCTGCACCGGCGACTGGGCCTTTTATCTTGAGGGCGATGAGGTAGTGCATGAAGGTGAGCTTGCAGCGATACGCGCGAGCGTTGAACGCCACCATGCCAATCCCGCCGTTGAGGCATTGGTGTTTGACTATCACCACTTCTACGGATCGCCCGACTGGATATCCATCAGCCCGGGCTGGTACCGCCGGGAATGCCGTTTGATCCGCAACACCATTCGCAGTTACGCACCCGATGGCCAATACTGGCTGGTCACCACCCAACACAAAAGGGGACGTAACCCCCAGGCCGCCCTCGCCAAAGCGCACATTTACCATTACGGCTGGATACGGCGCAACGAGGAAATGCAGAAAAAACTGGACCAGGTCAGCAAATACTGGGGCGAAGCAGCAGCAGCGCAAATCACCTACAGCCAGTTTGACCGCCGCGCTCTGGCACCGTTCACGGGTACCCATCCGGAAGCGGTGCGGGGATGGCTTGCCACTGAAGCGGAGCCGGTGTTGAACATCGACCCCAACTACAAGCCAACCCCCAAAGAAAACAAATACCACTTTATGCGGCAGGTGGAAACGCTGACCGGACTGGACTTCAGCCGCAAGCATTTCAAGCTGGTGGCTTGAGTCACTCCTCTAGCATGGGTTACGTCGGCTATGCCGCCTTTTCCTTGGCTGTAATCGCCGAGAAATACACTGCCTCCTGCTGCAGCGCGATTTCACGCCATTGGTAGTTCATCGCAAAAGATGCGGCACCCTGCGACAGGGTATTTTGAAGCGATTTTTGTTCAAGCAGAACCTGCAGCACCTCTGCCAGACGATTTGCGTCCCGGGGGGCATCCAGAATCAACGCGTCGATGCCGTCTTGCAGCATTCCGGAAATTCCGCAATATCGCGGCCCGCTCACGACTACCGGCAGACCATGGGCCATGGCCTCCAGAACGACCATGGCAAAAGTATCCTCAAGTGTCGGGTGAATCAGGCAATTCGCCGCTTCGTAAGCAGGCCTCACGTCCTTGAGGGCCCCCAAAAAGAAGACCCGTCCATCCACCCCCAAAGTTACGGCCATCGCCCGAAATTCGGCGACATGGGCCGCATTGCCTACCACCGCCAGCACAACATCATCGGGTAGCTTCACCAGCGCATGCAGCAAAGCCTCCAGGCCCTTCTTGCGATAGTCATTGCCAACGAAAAGCAGGCAGGTGCCCTCCATCGGAAGACCCAGCCCGATCCTCGCAGCGCGTTTTTGCGCAACGCTCACCGGCAGATCGGGCATTGTGATTCCCGGCGTGATGACGGACACGGCCGCAGCACACCCAGGATAACTCTGGGCCATGATGGGTCGCAGGCTCTCAGAGGTCACCACCACTTGCCGTCCCGGTCGGGTCGCATAACGCGCGCGCTCCAGCCCCAGGTAGGCCAGGAGCCGCGGACTGGTCACGACCTTGATCCAGCGCAGAACGAGGCGCACGCCGCTGCGCGCATGGAACAGGTTGTATTTGACCGGCAGCACATGCACCGTCTGTACCTCGCCATGCCAGGTGTTTTCATGGGAATGCACTACATCAAATCCGCGGCGCGTTGCCCACCAGGTTACCGTGGCAAACCACAGTTGGTTGACCCAACGGGGTTTGCGCATGGGGGTTGAAACCCTGTGATAGGTCACTCCAGGCCAGTGGTGGTCTGCCTCCTGCGCGAACACGTGCATTTCGTGCCTGGCGGACAGTTGCTCTACCAAGGCGATGGAATAGCGCTCTGCGCCGCCGCCTGTCGGTGAGAAGGTACGGTTGAAGACGGCGATGCGGAGTTTTCTGGGCGGCGCCGCTGAGTGCCCTGCTAACGACTGCACGTTCATTTTTTTCGCCGATCTTCGTAAGCAGTGGCGACTTTGAGCCAAAAGACCGGCAGACTGGTGGAGCGCAGCACGGGCACCCGCGGCAACTGCAGCAGATCCATTTGGGCATGGCATCGGCTGCGCTCAGTGGTCGTAGCCGTAGCAAAGCCCAATTCGGCCGCCAATGCCACGTGCATGGCCTCATAGCGGCCATAAGGGTAGCAAAAATGGCTCACTGACTGTCCGATTACGGATTCCAGTTCGACCTTGCCCTGCAAAATTTCAGCGCGGCAACCGGCTTCATCGGTCTCCGGCAAATTAACATGCCCGCGCGTGTGCGAACCAATCTCCTGCCCGGCGGCAACCCATTGGCGAATCTCTGACTCGTCCATCAAAGGTGTCTGCGCAATGCCCAGGCTCTCGTCCCATACATTGGTTTTTCCGAGAAGCCCGCTCACGGCATAGCACGTAGATGAAAAGCCCTGCTTCACCAACGCCGGCAAGGCATGGGTGAGATTGTTCTGGTAGCCGTCATCAAAGGTGATGCCTACGACCTTGCCAGTACGCTCACCAGCCAGATAGGGCTGCAGGCCGCTCATCGACAGGCCCTTGTAACCCAGGCGTTTGAGCCACGCCATTTGCCTCGAGAAAGCCTCTGGCGCAACATGCAGGCTGCGAAACGGGCTGCCTTTGAGCGGCGCGGTGGCGATCTGGTGATACACCAGAATGGGAATGGGATGGCGGTTAAGCGTCAGTGTCGTCATGGGAATGCGCTAGCCTGCAGTCGTCGGCCCTGAAGATCACAACAAGACAATGTCATATTGCTCCTGCGCCATCGCGGCCTCCGCCTGCAGGGAAATAGGCTTCCCAATAAAGTCGCTCAGGCTGGCCAGATGCTGGCTTTCTTCGTCCAGGAAAAGCTCGATCACTTTGGGCGATGCCACCACCCTGAATTCACGCGGGTTGAACTGCCGGGCTTCGCGCAGGATTTCGCGCAGGATGTCGTAGGTCACGCTGCGCGCGGTTTTAACCACACCCTTGCCCATGCAGGCACTGCAAGGTTCACACAACTGATGGGCCAGTGACTCGCGCGTGCGCTTGCGTGTCATCTCCAGCAGGCCCAGCGCGGAAAATCCATTGACCGTGGTTTTGATGCGGTCGCGCGACAACTGTTTCTGGAATTCCGTCAGCACCGCGTCACGGTGGTTTTCCTTGATCATGTCGATGAAGTCGACAATCACGATGCCCCCAAGGTTGCGCAGGCGCAGCTGGCGTGCAATCGCCTGGGAGGCCTCCAGGTTGGTCTTGAAAATGGTGTCGTCGAAGTTACGGGCCCCGACAAATCCGCCCGTATTGACGTCGACGGTTGTGAGAGCTTCCGTTTGATCAATGATCAGGTAGCCACCCGATTTGAGGTCAACTCGCCGGCCCAGCGCTTTTGCAATTTCCTCGTCAATGTTGAACAGGTCAAAGATGGGCCGTTCGCCGCTGTAGTGCTGGAGCTTGGGCTCGGTTGCCGGCATAAACTCCACGGCGAAGGCTTTCAGGCTTTGAAACTGCTCCCGTGAATCGATGCGGATCGTTTGCGTGTCTTCAACCACCAGGTCACGCAGCACACGTTGAAGCAGATTGAGATCCTGGTGCAGCACTGAAGCGGGCGGCAAGCGCAAAGAAGCATCTTTGATTCGCGCCCAGGTCTTGCGCAGGTAGGTGATGTCCTCCGCCAGCTCTGCATCACTTGCGTCTTCACCATTGGTCCGCAGAATGAACCCGCCGCCCATGTCACTGGTGAGCGCCTGTACCCTTTGGCGAAGTTCTTCGCGCTGTTTGGGGGGTATTTTTTGCGACACGCCGATGTGGTTGTCCTGCGGCAGAAAGACCAGCAACCGGCCGGCAATACTGATTTGCGCCGTCAGCCGGGCTCCTTTGCTGCCTATGGGGTCTTTAAGGACCTGCACCATCACCGCTTGCCCTTCAAACAGCTGCTTTTCAATCGGCTGCGGTGAGGGCGCGGTCGTCGATCCACCTGCATTCGGCCCCTCCGCTTCCGCGTGGCGGCTATTGATGCTGCTCATCAAATCGGCCACATGCAGAAAGGCCGCACGGTCCAGGCCGATGTCGATAAAAGCCGACTGCATACCGGGCAGCACGCGGGCAACCTTGCCCAGGTACACATTGCCGACCAGACCGCGTTCCAGGGTGCGTTCGACGTGAAGCTCCTGCACCGCGCCGTGTTCGACCACCGCTACCCGGGTTTCCTGGGGCGACCAGTTGATCAGGATGTCTTGTTGCATGTTTTTTTCTGAAGATTCAATGGCTAGAAGCGAAGACCCGCGGCCCGCAGCAGCTGGGCGGCCTCCCTTAGCGGAAGCCCCATGATGCCACTGTAGGACCCGTCAATGCGGCTGATGTGCATCGCCACCCTGCCCTGCACGGCATAAGCGCCGGCCTTGCCCATGGGTTCGCCGCTGGCAATATAGGCCCGGATTTCGGCGCGTGTCAGCTCGTCAAAGCTCACACGCGAGGTGCTCAGCGCCTCGAAACGGCGGCGTCCGGCCTGCACGGCCACAGCGGTCAGCACCCGGTGCGTGGCACCCGACAACTCGCGCAGCATGCGAGCCGCGTCTTTCGCGTCGTCCGGCTTGCCGTAGATGAGACTACCCATCGCCACGGTAGTGTCCGAGCAAAGGATGGGGGCCGGAGGCAGTTTTCGCCGCTTCATGCGCGCGACTGCTGCGTCGAGCTTCAGGCCGGTGACACGTTGAACGTAGGCTGTTGGCGCTTCGTTCTTGAACACGGCCTCCAGCGACTCGGCGTCTTCATCCATGTCCGGCAACAACAGTTCGTGCCGCACACCAAGCTGCTCAAGCAGTTGCCGCCGCCGGGGGCTTTGGGACGCAAGATAAATAAATTCATGCATAAAAACGAGGCTTAACAGGCAGCCCTGCGAGTTCTAAACCAGCAGGGGCGCGGGACTGGCTTTGCCAGACTGCAGGCGCAGCGCCCCCTCGGGGGGCAGCGAACCACACGAAGTGGGGAGCGTGGGGGCTCATCACTCTCTGTGGTACGGGTGATTGATCGTGATGCTCCATGCACGGTACAGCTGCTCAATCAGCAGCACACGCACCATGGCGTGAGGCAAAGTCAGGTCGGAGAGACGCAATCGCTCGTGCGCGGCCTGCTTGAAACCGGGGTCCAGCCCGTCAGGTCCGCCGATCACGATGGCAACATCATCACCCGACAGTTGCCAGGCTTTGAGCCTTTCAGCCAGCGCCACAGTGGTGACGGCGGTGCCGCGTTCATCGAGCGCCACCACGCGGGTTCCGCGGGTAATGCTGCTTTCAATACGGCCGCGTTCAGCAGAAAGCAGGTTTTCAAGGGTTTTTGACGCGCGGGGCTCGGTCTTGACGGCCTTAAGCTCCACCTTCAGCTCAGGCGGAAAGCGCTTGGCGTAGTCGTCATAAGCGGTCTGCGCCCAGTCGGGCACTTTTTGGCCGACCGCCACGATCGTGAGCTTCATTTGCTCCGGGAGGGCGTCTTTTTCGCAGCAGGTTTGCGGCCCGCGGTCTTGGCGGCAGTCTTGGCGGCCGTCTTCTTGGCTGCGACTTTCTTGGCCACAGGCACTTTAATAATTGGCGTTTTGACAGCTGGCTTCGCCGCTGATCTGGCAGGAGCGCCCTTGGCAGCCGTCTTTGCCGATCGCGTGGCGGGCTCCGCAGCCGGCTCTGCCGCATTGCGCTTGGCAGTCCAGTCGTTGGTCTTGCCGACGCGGCCCACGTAGCTTGAGTCGGGAGCCGTCGGTGCCTTTGCCGGCGTTTTTGACGGCGTCTTGGCGGTCGGCTTCGTCGCAGACTTTGCGCCGGACCGAGGTGCCTTGGGCTTGGCCGCCGGTTTGGCTTCAATCTGCGCTTCAGGTTTGGCCGCTTTCACCAGCGGCGCAGGAGCTCCCAGCTTGAGCTTGATGGGTTTGTCACCCCAGAGCTCCTCGAGGTGGTAGTACTGGCGAATGGTCGGCTGCATGATGTGCGCCACTGCCGCGCCGCAGTCCACGATGATCCATTCGCCGTTCTCTTCGCCTTCAATACGCGGCTTGGCAAAGCCAGCATCCCGCACGGCGTCCCGCACGCTGGCGGCGAGTGCTTTGGTCTGGCGATTGGAGCTTCCGGAAGCGATGATCACGCGCTCGAACAAGGACGTGATGTGCTCCGTGTCAAACACCTGGATGTCCTGCGCCTTGACGTCTTCCAGACCGTCAATGATGGCACGCTGCAGCTTCTGCACGTCCTTTTTGTCGGCGGCGGCGGAGGGTTTGACGGTGGTGGATGTCATGCAGTGTCTTGCTTCGATAAGTGAGAAATTAATGGGAACCGTACAGCTGATGAAGCGAAATATAACGCGCAACGGCTTCAGGGACCAATTCGGCCATTCTGCCTGCCGTTGCAGCGCCAGAGGCCATTAACTGGCGGATTTCGGTGGCGCTGACGGGCATCAGGGGGAGCTTGAGCACAGCAAATCGGTTACCGCGGCTTCCGTAAGAGTCAAATTGGGCTCCAGCCAGCGTGGATTGTGCGCGATCAGCTATACAAATTATAGCAAGGTCAAGAATCTCCCGCCACCGGTGCCATTGCCTGAACACAGCAAACTGGTCCGCACCAATGAACAGGTACAACTGTGCGCCCGGATTCTCCTCCTGAAGCGCCAAAAGCGTGTCAATCGTGAAAGTCGGCCCGGCGCGCTGCACTTCGCGCTCATCGACCTGAACACCGGGAATATCGCCAAACGCCAACCTGGCCATTGCCAGCCGATGCGCGGGGGCGCTTAAAGCACGCGACTTATGCCAGGCGTGACCCGTCGGGACCACGCACAAGGTATCCAGCTCAAATTGCCGAATGGCTTCGTGCACCAGCGCGACGTGCGCGCTGTGGGGTGGGTCAAACGCACCGCCAAACATGCCGATGCGTTTTTTTACCGGCGGCAGCGTTTCCATCAAACCCAGTCCCGTCTTGGCAAAAAATCTGTGTACAGGCGCTCTTCGGGGCTGCCCACGTCGACGCCGCGCTGATATGACCAGCTTGCCAGTGGCGGCATGGACATCAAAATCGACTCGGTGCGCCCGCCCGACTGCAAGCCAAAGTGCGTGCCGCGGTCCCACACCAGGTTGAACTCCACATAGCGGCCGCGCCGGTAAAGCTGAAACTCGCGCTCGCGTTCACCATACGGTGTGTCTTTACGGCGTGCCACGATCGGCAGGTAAGCCGATACAAACGAATCCGCTACGCTTTTCATCATGGCAAAGCTCCGGTCGGGGCCGAGCTCCTGGAAGTCGTCAAAAAAGATACCCCCGATTCCACGTTGCTCCTGCCGGTGTTTTAGGTGAAAGTACTCGTCACACCATTTCTTGAAGCGCGGATATTTGTCGTCGCCAAACGGGTCCAGTGCTTCTTTGCAGGTCTGATGAAAATGCACCGCGTCTTCTTCAAAGCCGTAATAAGGCGTCAGGTCCATGCCGCCGCCAAACCAGCAGATCGGCTCGCCCGTACCCTGCACTGGCGTCGCAGCGAGCATGCGCACATTCAGGTGGACCGTCGGCACATAGGGGTTTCGTGGGTGAAACACCAGGGAAACACCCAGCGCTTCAAAGGGCGCGCCTGCCAGCTCGGGACGGTGCTGCGTGGCCGATGGAGGCAATTTCGGTCCCCGCACATGCGAAAAACCACAACCCGCGCGCTCAAACACCGTGCCCTGCTCGAGGATCATGGTGGTGCCGCTGCCCTGCAGCATCTCCCCGGGTTCCTTTTGCCAGTGATCTACCGTAAAAGCCTGGCCGTCGATTTCAGACACCGCATCCGTGATGCGCTTTTGCAGCGCCAGCAAAAAAGTTCTAACGGCAGAGATATCGGTCATGCTTGGTTATCCGGGTTTCACAATGGTATCGGCTCGGCGTGCGTCAGCATCCAGCAGCCTGATCGGCGCGGCACCAGTCGGGACACGCCCGCTACTGCAATGAAGCGCCGTGGCAATACACGCCATATCCAGCGCTTTGTCGCCTGTCAGCCGGATAAAGGTACGGAGCACCAAACGCTTTTTCGCGTAGTCCAGCGCGGCAATGCCCACCGGCACGTCCGCCCCCAGCGCCACCCGATAAAACCCGCTGCGCCACCCCGGCGTGTATTTGCGCGTCCCTTCGGGCGACAAAGCCAGCCAAAAATAGTCGCCGCTCAGTTTCTTCTGCCCGATCAGGCTCACCATCTGGTCAACGATGGCACCAGGCGCGCTGCGGCTGACAGGTACACCGCCCAACCAGCGCAGCCAGGCGCCAAAAACAGGGATGCGAAATAAGGTGTCTTTGCTCCAGAACTGCACCGGAACCCCCAACGCCCACTTGAGGAGTATTCCGATGACAAAGTCCCAGTTGGATGTGTGCGGATAAACCAGCAGAACGCCTTGCAACGCCGGCAATCCCGCAAAATCAGCCTGCCATCCGGCCCACCGGAGCAATGCCCGAGCCACCCTGCTTCCCCGGAACTGAACGGGGTGCGGGGGCGGGAAACCAGCGCTCATGGTGTGATCAGGACTTGACCGCGCGCCAGCCGATGTCCTTGCGGTACTGCGCACCGTCAAAAGCAATGCCCTGCGCGATTTCGTAAGCGCGTTGCTGCGCAGCCTTGACGGTGCTGCCCAGCGCCGTTACGCACAGCACACGGCCGCCCGAGGTCACTGTCCCGTCTGCTTCCTTGCGCGTGCCGGCATGAAACACCATGGCGTCTTCGGGCATTTCGGTGCCCTTAACAAGGCCCCTGATGGCATCCCCCTTGCGAGGGTTCAGCGGATAGCCATGTGCGGCCATCACCACGCCCAAAGCCGGCCTGCGATCCCATTCGAGCTCGATCTGGTCGAGCGTGCCTGAGGTGGCCGCCATCATCACGTCGTACAAATCAGTTTTCAGCCGCATCATGATCGGCTGGGTTTCAGGGTCGCCCATGCGGCAGTTGAATTCCAGCGTCTTGGGCTTGCCTTCGGCGTCGATCATCAGGCCCGCGTACAGAAAACCCGTGAAGGGAATGCCGTCTTTTTCCATGCCCTTGATGGTCGGCAGGATGATCTCGCGCATGGCGCGGCCGTGCACTTCCGGCGTGACCACCGGGGCCGGCGAATACGCGCCCATGCCGCCGGTGTTGGGACCTTCGTCGCCGTCGAGCAGGCGTTTGTGATCCTGGCTGGTAGCCATGACGGCCACGTTCTTACCGTCGCACATCACGATGAAGCTGGCTTCCTCGCCCTGCAAAAATTCTTCAATCACCACGCGCGCGCCGCCTTCGTTATGCGTGACGCCCAGCGGATTGAACTCCGGATTGGGTGCGAGCATGAATTCGATGGCCTCATGCGCTTCATGCAGCGTCATGGCCACCACCACACCCTTGCCGGCGGCCAGGCCATCGGCCTTGACGACGATAGGTGCGCCCTTTTCGTCCACATAGGCGTGGGCCGCGGCCGCATCGGTAAAGCTTTCGTACTCGGCCGTGGGAATCCCATGGCGCTTCATGAAGGCCTTGGAAAAGGCCTTGGAGCTTTCCAGCTGCGCCGCGGCTTTGGTTGGGCCGAAAACCCTTAAACCGTGGGCGCGAAATTCATCCACGATGCCGGCCGCCAGCGGTTGCTCGGGTCCCACCACGGTCAAGGCGATTTTTTCGGCCGTTGCCCATTCACGCAAGGCCTTTACGTCGGTGATAGCGATGTTTTCCAGGCGGGAGTCCAGCACGGTGCCGCCGTTGCCCGGCGCGACATACACGGCCTGAACTTTGGGAGACTGCGCCAGTTTCCACGCCAGAGCGTGTTCACGGCCACCACCGCCCACTACGAGAACTTTCATGCTGCTGCTTTCATTGTTGTTTGTTTACTCGGCTTCGGAGAGCGCGGCATTGTGAAAAACATCCTGGGTGTCATCCAGGTCTTCCAGTACATCCAGGAGCTTTTGCATCTTCCGGGCATCGTCACCCGTCAATTCAATCGTGTTCTCGGCACGCATGGTGACTTCAGCCAGCTCAGGCGTGATGCCTGCCGCCTCCAGCGCATTCTTGACGGTCTCGAAGCCCGTATAGGGTGTCAGCACCTCGATGGCGCCGTCTTCGTGCGTGATGACGTCGTCAGCGCCCGACTCCAGCGCCACTTCCATGATTTTGTCTTCGCTGGTACCGGGCGCAAAAATCAACTGGCCGCAGTGCTTGAACTGGAAGGCTACCGAGCCCTCGGTGCCCATATTTCCGCCGTGCTTTGAAAATGCATGGCGAACTTCCGCCACGGTGCGCACCTTGTTGTCAGTCATGCAGTCAACGATGATGGCCGCGCCGCCTACGCCGTAGCCCTCGTAGCGCACCTCTTCATACTGCACGCCCTCCAGGCTGCCGGTTGCCTTGGCAATGCCATATTTGACGTTTTCATTGGGCATGTTGGCCGCTTTGGCCTTGTCAACCGCCAGCCGCAGGCGCGGGTTGATGCCCAAGTCGCCGCCGCCCATACGGGCTGCGACCATGATTTCGCGCATCACACGCGTCCAGATACGCTGGCGTTTTTCGTCCTGTCGGCCCTTTCGGTGTTGAATATTCGCCCATTTACTATGACCAGCCACGACAGAAACCCCTTTTTTCGATGCTTTTCACTGATTAATTGATTTAATCTACAAAGCGCATTTTACTTTTTCACCCACTCACACCCCCATGGCCGAAACCACCGCCCTCCCCCTGCTCATCGCCCGTAACGCCAACACGCAGTGCGAACTGCTACCCGGCCTGGCAAATCGCCATGGTCTGATCACCGGCGCCACCGGCACCGGCAAGACGGTCACGCTGCAAACCATGGCAGAAAACTTTTCCAAAATCGGCGTTCCGGTCTTTATGGCCGACGTCAAGGGCGACCTGACCGGTATCAGCCAGGCCGGCCACATCGGCGACAAGATGGCCGGCATTCTCAAGGAACGCGGCATTGATATTCCCGAATCGCTGGCCTGCCCGGCCACGCTGTGGGACGTCTTCGGCGAACAAGGCCATCCGGTGCGCGCCACCGTGTCCGACATGGGGCCGCTGCTGCTGGGCCGCATGCTCAACCTCAACGAGACGCAGGCTGGCGTGCTCAACCTGGTGTTCAAGTTCGCCGATGACAACGGCATGCTGCTGCTCGACCTGAAAGACCTGCGCGCCATACTGCAGTACGTGGGCGACAACGCCAGCGAGTTCACCACCAAGTACGGCAACGTCAGTGCCGCCAGTGTGGGCGCCATCCAGCGCGGACTGCTGCAGGTCGAAAGCCAGGGCGGCGACAAGTTTTTCGGCGAGCCCATGCTCAATATCAACGACTTCATGCAGACGGTGGATGTTAATGTGAGCCCCCAGACGCCTTCGGCGTCGGCCCCCTCAGGGGGCGCATCTGCACCCAGGGGCGGCCCGTCGGTGCAGATGGGCGTGATCAACATCCTGGCCGCTGACAAGCTCATGAACGCGCCTCGCCTGTATGCCACCTTCCTGCTGTGGATGCTGTCCGAGCTGTTCGAACAGCTGCCCGAAATTGGCGACCCTGAAAAACCCAAGCTCGTCTTCTTCTTCGACGAAGCGCATTTACTCTTCAACGAAGCGCCCAAGGTGCTCGTCGAACGCATTGAGCTGGTGGTGCGCCTGGTGCGCTCCAAGGGCGTCGGTGTCTATTTCGTGACGCAAAACCCGCTCGACATTCCCGACTCGGTACTGGCGCAGCTGGGCAACCGTGTGCAGCACGCCCTGCGAGCCTTCACACCGCGCGATCAGAAGGCCGTCAAAGCCACGGCGCAGACCATGCGGCAAAAGCCGGGCCTGGACATCGAAGCCGCCATTACCGAGTTGGCCGTGGGTGAGGCGCTGGTCAGCCTGCTGGACGCGAAGGGCCGGCCCGGCATCACCGAGCGCGTGTACGTGCTACCGCCAGGCAGCCAGATCGGCCCCATTACGCCGCCGCAACGCCAGGCCTTGATTCAGGGCTCGCTGGTGGCGGGCGTCTATGAAAAAACCGTGGATCGCGAATCCGCCTACGAAAAGATCAACGGCCGCGCCGAGGCTGCAGCCGCTGAAGCCGCAAAGGCACCCCAAGGCGGTGCTGCTGGCACCACCGACTCGGGCGGCATCATGGGCGGCCTTAACGACGTGCTGTTCGGCACGACGGGCCCGCGCGGCGGCAAGCATGACGGCCTGGCGCAAAGCATGGCCAAGTCCGCCGTACGCACCATGGGCTCGGCCGTGGGCCGCGAGATCATTCGCGGCGTGCTGGGCAGCATCTTCGGCGGCAAAAAACGCTGAGCTTGCGCGCAGACCCGGTGCGTTCAGCCGGGCCTGTCGCAAATTAACGACCCGGCAAAACCGCCGGACTTGTCAATCCCGGCACGCGTCGGTACATTGGATTTTTTGAAGGATCCGCAATGCCTGCTGAAGTTGCCGCCAAGTCCCTTGATCCGAGGCCGGCTGTCCCTGCGCCCGTCTCCGCTCCGGTCCCCACTTCTGCCGCCTCCACGACCCCGGCCAGCCCTGCAACCTCCCACATCCGTTTGACCTCTCATGCAGGAGGTTACGGCGCCCTGCCCATACGCTGGGCTGCCGCCACGGCCGCCGAACGCGGCCCCGTGGTGGGCACAACCACCAAACGCAGCCATCGCAACGTCATCGGCACACACAGCGGCTCCTATAGTGTCTACCGCGCGCTCGCCGTGGCTTCCGGAGCGCTGAAAGCCAGCCACAAAGCCGACCTTACCAACACCTCACCAACTGATCTGATAGGGCCCTATCCCCAATGGAGCGAGCCGGGCCGCATCGTGGCCATGGACCCTTGGGGTGCCATGGTGGCTGACGTTTTTTCCAATGAGCTGGCAGCGGGCTACGACATCCGGCCCACCATCGCGGTTACCCAGGCCCACGTGATCCTGCCCGAGGTGATCGAAGCCCTGCAGTCCGGCCGCCTCAAGGCCGACGGCAAGTATTTGACAGCTGGCGGCGCGGCCATGGTGACCAAGGTCGCCGTCGAGCCGGTGTGGTACCTGCCCGAAATTGCCCGCCGCTTTGGCTGCAGCGAAACCGATTTGCGCCGCGTGCTGTTTGAAGAAACCGGCGGCATGTACCCCGAGCTCGTGACCCGAAGCGACCTGGAGGTGTTCCTGCCACCCATCGGCGGCCTCACGGCTTATATCTTCGGCAAGCCGCGCGACCTAGCCAACCCCGACGTTGAACTCACGGCCCGGGTGCACGACGAATGCAACGGTTCCGACGTCTTCGGCTCCGACATCTGTACATGCCGCCCTTACCTCACGCACGCCATTGAAGAATGCATCCAGGGTGCGCAGCGCGGCGGTGTGGGGCTGGTGTCATATTTCCGCAAGGAAGGCCGGGCGCTGGGCGAAGTCACCAAGTTCCTGGTCTACAACGCCCGCAAGCGCCAAGTGGGCGGCGACACCGCCGACCAGTACTTCAACCGCACGGAATGCGTGGCCGGTGTGCAGGACATGCGCTTTCAGGAACTCATGCCCGACGTGCTCAACTGGCTGGGCATCCGCAAAATCCACCGCCTCGTCTCCATGAGCAACATGAAGTACGACGCCATCACCCGCGCGGGCATCGAGGTGGTCGAGCGCATCAACATTCCCCAACACATGATCCCGGCCGACGCCCAGGTTGAAATGGACGCCAAGATGGCCGCAGGCTATTTCACCCCCGGCGCGGTGCCCGACGCCGAAGAACTGAAAAAAGCCAAGGGCCGGGGGCTGGATGTCTAAAACCAAGCCGCCTCCTGACAGTTCCAACAGTCCCAGTAACCCCGCCAACGCCGCCTACACCATCGCCGGAAATCTGCGCGGCATCAGCGCCGCCGCAGAATTGCGCTCCACCAGAACCATACGCACACGCGCCAACGCGCTTCTGGCCCGTGCCCGCCGCGGCGAATCGGCCTGGTTTACCGTCAACGACGGCGCCATGGCCACCGCCGCCGCGCTGGTTGCTGAAATCACCCGAGCCCGCTACCCGGACCTGGACATCCCATACCACAGCCGCTGGCGGCATTTTGAAGCGGGCGGCATTGACCGCCCGGGTCTGCTCAACGCAGCGCTGGCATCCGCCACGCCTGCCGGGCGTGCACGCGCCCAGATTGACCTTGCACTTATCAGCGTGCTGCTGGACGCCGGCGCCGGCGCCCGGTGGCACTACCTCGAAGCCGCCCAGGGAGAGCATCCCTGCAGTGAATACAGCCGTTCCGAAGGCCTGGGCGTGGCAAGTTTTCACGCCTTTATGGCCGGACTCTTTTCCAGCGATCCACAGCAGCCGCTGCAAGCCGATGCCCTCGGGCTCAAAGCCATCACCGCGGACCAGCTGGCCAAGGCCTTCCAGGTCACACCCGATAACCCGTTGATCGGCCTCGAAGGCCGCGCCGCGCTGTTGCGGCGCCTCGGCCAGGCGCTGCAGGACCAGCCTGCGCTCTTTGGGCAACGCGGCCGCCCCGGCCATTTGTTTGAGGCCCTGGTCCAACCCGGGCAAAGCGCCATTGAAGCGCATGAGCTGTTGTCGGTGCTGCTGACCAGCCTCTCCGCCATCTGGCCGGCCCAAAATATCCTGGGCACGATTCCCCTGGGCGACTGCTGGCAACACAGCGCGGCAGGCGACGGTGAGTCGGAAAAAGCCGGGCCCAGCCAGGGCTGGATGCCGTTTCACAAGCTGTCGCAGTGGCTCACCTATTCGCTGCTGGAACCGTTTGAATGGGCTGGCGTGCAGGTCAACGGGCTTGATGCCCTGACCGGGTTACCTGAATACCGCAACGGCGGCTTGTTTCTCGATGCCGGTGTGTTGATGCTGAAGGACCCGGCTCAAGCCGACAAGCTGCATGCCGCAGGCGACGAGCTGATCGTGGAGTGGCGCGCGCTCACCGTGGCCCTTCTCGACGAGCTCGCGCCACTGGTGCGCGAGCAGTTAGGATTGACCGCCGAGCAGATGCCGCTGGCCTGCGTACTTGAAGGCGGCACCTGGGCCGCTGGGCGCGCACTGGCACAGCAATTGCATCAAGGCTTGCCGCCTCTGAACATCGAAAGCGACGGCACTGTTTTCTGAGAATCCGGCAAAACACAAAAACAAAGAGGCACACAAGCACATGACCATCCCAAGCAGCAAAGTCCACCTGATCGACCACCCCCTGGTGCAGCACAAGCTCACCCTGATGCGCCGCAAGGACGCCTCTACCAATACCTTTCGCACCCTGCTCAACGAACTCAGCATGCTGATGGCCTATGAGGTCACGCGCGACATGCCCATGCAGGACATCGAAATCGAGACGCCGCTCGAAACCACCACCTCCAAAGTCATTGACGGCAAGAAGCTGGTGTTTGTTTCCATCCTGCGTGCCGGCAACGGCATTCTTGAAGGCATGCTCAGCGTGGTGCCGGGCGCCCGCGTCGGTCACGTGGGCCTGTACCGTGACCCCAAAACGCTGACGGCGGTCGAGTACTACTTCAAGATGCCGCACGACATGGAGGAGCGCGACATCGTCGTGGTTGACCCGATGCTTGCCACCGGCAACTCGGCTATCGCGGCAGTCGAGCGGCTCAAAGAGCTCAACCCCAAGTCCATCAAGTTCGTCTGCCTGCTGACCTGCCCCGAAGGCATCAAGGCCCTGCAAACCGCGCACCCGGACGTGCCCATCTACACCGCCGCGATCGACCGCGAACTCAACAGCCATGGCTATATCCTGCCGGGCCTGGGCGACGCCGGTGACCGTATTTTTGGAACCAAATAAGCCTCCAGCCCTTTATGGACGAGCGCAAGAAGCTCCCGAATTGATAGCAGTTTCCAGACACCGCCAACCCACCTGAAAACCCAACCGGAGAGTCACATGCCCCAGACCTTCAAGCGCCGCCAGCTCGTTCTATTGGCTGCTGCCCTCGCCGTCGCCCTGCCCGGCTTTGCCCTTGCCCAGGCCAAACCCAAGGTAGCAGCCATCTACACCGTGCCGTTTGAGCAGCAATGGGTCAGCCGGCTGCACAAGGCGCTCAAAGCCGCCGAAGCGCGCGGCGAAATCGAATACAAGGCAACTGAAAATGTCGCCAATGCCGACTACGAACGCGTCATGCGCGAATACGCCACGGCCGGCAACGCGCTCATCGTCGGCGAGGCTTTTGCGGTGGAAGCCGCGGCCCGCAAGGTCGCCAAGGACTTCCCAAAAGTGTCTTTCCTTATGGGTTCGTCGGGCAAGGTTCAGGCGCCCAACTTTTCGGTGTTCGACAACTACATCCAGGAGCCCGCCTACCTGAGCGGGATGATCGCCGGCGGCGTGACCAAGTCCAACAAGATCGGCATGGTGGGCGGCTTCCCGATTCCTGAGGTCAATCGCCTGATGAACGCCTTCATGGCCGGCGCCAAGGAAACCAACCCCAAGGTCGAGTTCAGCGTGAGCTTCATCAACAGCTGGTTTGACCCGCCCAAAGCCAAGGAAGCAGCTTTTGCCATGATCGACAAGGGCGCCGACGTGATGTACGCCGAGCGTTTCGGCGTGAGCGACGCCGCCAAGGAAAAAGGCAAGCTGGCCATCGGGAACGTGATCAATACGCAAGACAAATATCCCGACACCGTGGTGGCGTCAGCCCTTTGGAACATGGAGCCCAGCATCGACCGCGCCATCAAGGCCGTCAAGGAAGGCAAATTCAAGGCCGAAGACTACGGCCCCTATTCGATGATGAAGTACAAGGGTTCCGAGCTCGCCCCGCTGGGCACCTTCGAGAAAAAGGTGCCTGCCGACGTCGTCGCCAAGGTCAAGGCCAAAGAGGCCGACATCCTGGCCGGCAAGTTCACCGTCAAGGTCGACGACGGCCAGCCCAAGTCCACCGCCAAATAAGCCGGCGTTCCACCGCCCCACCTGAAAGCGCCGTATGCATTCCCTGTTTTGCCTGCGGCGTTTTTCTTTCCGCTCACGCTTTGGCTGGCGGGCCGCGGCGTCGTTGGCCTTCTCGGCATTCGGCCTCCTGGGGTGTGCGGGCCCGGCGCCTGCCCCGTCCCATCCGCCTGGCGCAGTTGCCGGCGTCTCCGTCCGGCTTGACGCCACGCCCCGCATCGCGGTGATGTCGGCTTTTGAGCCCGAGTTGACCCTGCTGCTCAACCGGTTGCAAGGGCCTGCCAGACACCGCATCAACGGGGTTGACTTCACCACCGGCACCCTGCAGGGCAAGCCGGTCGTGCTGTTTCTTTCCGGCATCAGCATGGTCAACGCGTCCATGAACACGCAACTGGTGCTCGACCGTTTCAACATCACCCACATCGTCTTCAGCGGCATCGCCGGGGGCGTCAACCCGGCCCTGCATATCGGCGACGTCAGCGTACCAGCCCAGTGGAGCCAGTACCTGGAGGTGTTGATGGCGCGGGAAACCGCGCCGGGCCGGTTCACCGTTCCGCCGCGCATGGCGGGCCAGACCCTGCCGCCTTTCGGCATGCTGTACCCGCGCCCGGTCGAAACACGCACGGCCGCCAGCCCGGCGCCCGTACGCAAGTTCTGGTTTGAAGTCGACCCCAGGATGCTCGAGGTTGCCAGGGGCATGGGTAACATCGACCTCGGCGCCTGCAACGCGGGTGTGTGCCTCACGCACAAACCGCAGCTGATGGTGGGCGGCAACGGTGTTTCGGGCCAGGCCTTTGTCGACAACGCCGCCTTCCGCGAATACGCCTTCAAAACATTCCAGGCCAACGTGCTCGACATGGAAACCGCCGCTGTGGGCATGGTGGCCTACAGCAACAGCGTGCCTTATATCGCCTTCCGCTCACTCAGCGACCTGGCCGGCGGCGGTGAAGCCGCCAATGAAATGGTCACCTTCATGAACATCGCCGCCGACAACTCGGCCAAGGTGCTATTGGCATTCCTATCTGCGTGGAAATAACATGCCTGAACTCACCGGCATTGACCACATCTACATTGCCGTGAGCAACATGGCGCAATCGGAAGCTTTCTACGACAAGCTCATGCTCAAGGCACTCAGCTGCCGCAAAAACACCTTCGAAATCGGCGGCGACCCACATATCCAGTACTACAACCGCCACTTCGGTTATGTCCTGCGGCCGGCCCGTTCGCAAACCGGGCACGAGGCCTATTCGCCCGGCCTTCACCACTTCTGCCTGCGCGTAGATACTGTGAAAGACGTAGCCGAATGCGCGCGGCTGTTGCAGGCCTCCGGCATCAACGCCAGCGAGCCGCACAACCACGGCGAATACGCCCCCGACTACTGGGCCACCTTCTTCTCCGACCCCGACGGCCTTCGTCTGGAGATCACCAACTACCGCCAGGAGCGGCGCGACCGGCATGACCACTGGGCATCCCTCGGCTGAACATTCGCAGCCGCCGATGCTGCGGCTCCGCGGCATCACCAAACGCTTCGGCCCGCTGGTCGCCAATGACGCGATTTCGCTCGAACTGCACAGCGGCGAAATCCTTGCGTTGTTGGGCGAAAACGGCGCAGGCAAGTCAACGCTGGTGTCCATCCTCTTCGGCCACTACACGGCCGACGAAGGCCACATCGAAATTCATGGCCAGCCGCTTGCGCCCGGCAACCCCAGGGCCGCGCTGGCCGCGGGCGTGGGCATGGTGCACCAGCATTTCACGCTGGCAGATAACCTGAGCGTGCTCGACAACATCATGCTGGGCGGCGAGCCGCTATGGCAGCTTTTCTCACGCCGCAGCGCCGCCCGGGCCAGGCTGCTGGAGGTTGCCCAGCGCTTTGGCCTGCCTGTGGCGCCCGATGCCAAGGTGGGCAGCCTTTCGGTCGGCGAGCGCCAGCGGGTCGAGATCCTGAAAGCGCTGTACCGTGGCGCCCGCATCCTGATCCTGGACGAACCCACTGCCGTGCTGACACCGCAGGAAAGCGAAGCGCTCTTTGACACTCTGGGCCAGATGGTGGCGCAGGGTTTGTCCATCATTTTCATCAGCCACAAGCTCGGTGAGGTGCTGCGTGTGTCGCACCGCGTGGCTGTGCTGCGCGGCGGCAAGCTGGTGGCCGAAGCGCCTGCCGCCGGCACCAGCCAGGCGCAGCTGGCGCAGTGGATGGTGGGCCATGCCGTCACCGCCACGCAGCGCCACCCCGCGCCGTCAATCGGCCTGCCGGTCTGCACACTGGACGGTGTCAGCACCGCCGATGCAGGACAAGACCGCCTGGACGGCGTTTCACTCGAACTCAAGGCCGGTGAAATCGTCTCGATTGCAGGCGTATCGGGCAACGGCCAGCTGGCCCTGGCCGAGCTGCTGTGCGGCACCCGCGCCGCCAGCCGGGGCTCCGTGACATTTCTGGGCCAGCCCATGAAGGCCTCCCCGGCCTGGCTGGTCACAAAAGGCGTGGCCCGTATCCCCGAAGACCGGCATGCCGTCGGCGTAGTGGGCGACCTCAGCGTCTGGGAAAACGCGGTGTCAGAGCGCCTGCGCAGCCCAGCGTTTTCCAAAGCGCTGTGGGTCAAACGCAAGGCCGCGCAGGCCCATGCGGCCCGCATCATGCGCGAGTTTGACGTGCGCGGCGGCGGAGCCCATGCAGTGGCGCGGTCGCTGTCGGGCGGCAACATGCAAAAGCTCATCCTCGGCCGGGCCCTGCTGGTGCCAGAGCAGGCCGAGGGCAAGATCACGGCACCTCGCCTCGCCGCCGGGCCGCCCCAAGGCGAGGCAGCCCCCTCGGGGGGCAGCGAATCACGCGAAGCGGAGAGCGTGGGGGCCATATCCCTCATCATTGCCCACCAACCCACCTGGGGCCTGGACATCGGCGCCGTCGCCTATGTACAGCAGCAGCTCATTGCCGCGCGAGACGCTGGCGCGGCTGTGCTGGTCATCTCTGACGACCTGGACGAAGTGATGGCGCTCGGCGACCGCGTGGCGGTGATGCACGCGGGCCAGCTGACGAAGGCCCTGCCCGCCGAGGCCTGGACGCGGGAAGCGATCGGTCTAGCCATGGCCGGGATCAACGCCGAGTCGGCGCCGGGAGTGGCGGCGTGAGGCTCGAAAAGCGCACTGAAATCTCGCGCTGGGCCCTGGTGTTGGCCCCCATAGGCGCCATAGCGTTCACCCTGCTGGTCAGCGCACTGCTGGTGCTGTGGGCCGGCGCACCGCTGGGCCAAACCTACGCACTGCTGTTCAAGGGCGGCTTTGGCTCGGTCTTTGCCCTCAGCGAAACCTTCACCCGTGCGGTGCCGCTCGTCCTGACCGGCCTGGCCGCTACCGTGGCCTTCAAGGCCCGGCTATTCAACATCGGCGCCGAAGGCCAGCTTTATGCCGGCGCGTTGGCCGCCGTGGCTGTCGGCGGAATGCACGGCGGTACGGGTTTTGAGCTGCCCTTCTGGCTGCTCTTCGGCCTGATGATGCTGGCCGCAGCCATTGCCGGTGCGCTGCTGCTGCTGGGCCCGGCGCTGCTGAAGGCCCAGCTGGGTGTGGATGAAGTCGTCACCACCCTGCTGCTCAATTTCATCATGCTGCTGTTCGTGTCCATGATGCTCGACGGCCCGATGAAAGACCCGACCGCCATGGGCTGGCCGCAAAGCGTGGCACTGCAAAGTGAACTGGAACTTTCCAAGCTCGTCGCCCAGACCCGCATCCACACCGGCCTGCTATGGGCTGCCGCCCTGGCTGTGGCGCTGTGGGCCTTGCTGAAATACACCGTGCTGGGCTTTGACATACGCGCCGTTGGCGCCAACGCCAAAGCCGCAGCATTCGCCGGCGTGCCCGTTACCCGCACCGTCGTACTGGTTGCCCTGTTGTCAGGCGCGCTGGCGGGCCTGGCCGGCGCCATTGAGGTGGCAGGACGCACCAGCTATGTCACGCTCGACATGTCGCCCGGCTACGGCTACACCGGCATCGTGATCGCCATGCTGGCCGCGCTCAATCCCATGGGCGTTCTGGCGGCAGGGGTATTTGTCGCCGGCGTGCTGGTCGGCGCCGACACCATGAGCCGGGCGGTGGGCGTGCCTACCTATATTGCCGACGTGATCGTGGCGGCTTCGCTGATTTCGGTGCTGGTGGCCACGTTGATGACGCAATACCGGGTGGTAGTAAAAGAAAAAGGCCGGGCCGCATGAATTTCTTCAGCGCCAGCGCCTTGCCAACCCATGCAGCCACTGCCGACAGGGCTGAAGCTGCGCGCACAGTTCTTAAGAAACTAATAGCCACAAGCCAATACAGACGAGCGCAAGCAGCTATTAAATTAATAGCGCCAACAGTCTGCATACCAACGCGAGAAGGCGTCCTGCATGGCTGAAATGCTCGATATCCTCGCCGCGGCGCCCTTCTGGATCGCCGTGCTGCGCATCGCCACACCGCTGATCCTCGGCACGCTGGGCGTGCTGCTGTGTGAGCGTGCCGGCGTGCTCAACCTGGGCATCGAAGGCATCATGGTCGCCGGCGCCTTCAGCGGCTGGCTGGCCGTGTACGGCGGCGCGCCGCTGTGGGTAGGCGTCGGCGTGGCGGCGCTTACCGGTACGGTGTTTGGCCTGCTGCACGCCTTTCTCACAGTCGGCCTGGCGCTGTCGCAGCACGTGTCCGGGCTCGGCATTACCCTGCTGGCCACCTCGCTCAGCTACTACGGCTACCGTGTGAACTTCCCGAAGGTCGATGCGCCACCCACCATCACACCTTTCGCCCCCATGCATTGGCTCGACGGTTTTCCCGGCGGCGGGCTCAACGTGCTGGCCGCGCAAACCTCGCTTACGCTGCTGGCGCTGTTGCTGGTGCCGCTGATCGCCTGGCTGCTGTACCGCACACCGGCAGGCCTGGCCATCCGCATGGTCGGCGAGAACCCCCAAGCCGCGGAAGGCCAGGGCGTCTCCGTCGCGGCCACCCGCAGCGCTGCCATCGTGGCCGGCTCGGCGCTCATGGGCATGGCGGGCTCTTTCCTCACGCTGTCGGCGTTTAACGCCTTTTTCTTCAACATGGTCAACGGCCGCGGCTGGGTGTGTGTGGCACTGGTGGTGTTTGCATCGTGGCGGCCCGGCAAGGCGCTGCTGGGGGCCTTGCTGTTTGCCTTTTTCGACGCGCTGCAGCTGCGTCTGCAAACCTCGGGCATCGTCAATGTGCCTTACCAGGTGTATTTGATGCTGCCGTACGCCCTCTCCATCCTCGCGCTGGTGCTGGTGGCGCGCAAGGCGGCGTATCCTCAGGCCTTGATGAAGCCATACCGCAAGGGAGAACGCTGATGATTGCGCCGCTTGAGCCGAACCCCGCGGTCAAATATATCCAGCCCAAAGTTCAGCGGAGGATGGGCCGGTTGCTGATTCAGATCCAGCAGTATGAGAAATTACTCAAAACACTTTTGGTCGAGTCTGAAATCGCGGGCACCATTGATTCCGTACCCGCTTCAAGAAACGCCCGCGTGGAAAAATATAGGGCCATGACCTTGGGTACCCTGGTCAAGGAAACAAAAACGACATTCCTGCGGACCGGACCTCTTCCAGACGATGACGACCTTTGCCCTCACCCCAGCAAGGTTGTTTTTCGTGCGCGCTGGACCATACAGTTGACTGAAAACAACGCTGCCACTCTGGAAGAAGACTTGAGAAAGTTGGTCACCCTGAGAAACGACCTGGTCCATCACCTCATAGAGCAGTTTGATATTTTCAGCGTGGAGGGATGCCGGGCAGCGCTGTCTCATCTGGAGGAATGCCGTCAAACTTTGGATGCGGCCTACACCACACTGAGGGAATGGGCGCACGATTTGATGACAGCAAGAGAGGCCATGGCGGCGCCGGCTTTTCGAGCGATGTTGATCGACCATCTGAGCAATGGCGCACCAAAACAAGTGGAGCAATCCGATGCCAAGTCCTGATCTAATCCTTCGCCATACCAATTTGCCCGACGGACGAACCAATCAGGACGTCGCCGTGACAGACGGTCGCATCATCGCGGTCGAGTCGCATCTGCAGGGGACTGGCGCGCAAGAGGTGGACTGTCAGGGCTACCTGCTGAGCCCGCACTTTGTGGACCCACACTTCCACATGGACGCCACGCTCAGCTACGGCCTGCCGCGTATCAATGAAAGTGGCACCCTGCTCGAAGGCATTGCCGTGTGGGGCGAACTCAAGCCCACGCTGAAAGCCGACGCCATCATCGAACGCGCCCTCACCTACTGCGACTGGGCCGTGGCCAAAGGCCTGCTGGCCATTCGCAGCCACGTGGACACCAGTGACCCCAGCCTGCTGGCAGTCAACGCATTGCTTGAAGTCAAAAAAAAGGTCGCGCCGTACATCGACCTGCAACTGGTGGCCTTTCCGCAAGACGGCGTGTTGCGAACCAAAGGCGGCATCAGCAACCTGGAGCGTGCACTCGACAAGGGCGTGGACGTGGTCGGCGGAATTCCCCACTTTGAGCGCACCATGGCCGACGGCGCCGCCAGCGTGAAGCTGCTGTGCGAAATTGCGGCCGAACGCGGCCTGCTGGTCGACATGCACTGCGACGAGTCCGACGATCCGCTCTCACGCCACATCGAAACCCTGGCCGATGAAACCCAGCGACTGGGCCTGCAGGGCCGTGTCAACGGAAGCCACTGCACCTCCATGCACAGCATGGACAACTATTACGTCAGCAAGCTGCTGCCCCTGATCGCCGAGAGCGGCGTCAGCGTGATCGCTAACCCGCTCATCAACATCACCCTGCAAGGCCGCCACGACACCTACCCGAAGCGCCGCGGCATGACGCGCGTGCCCGAACTGATGGCCGCCGGTGTGAACGTCGCCTTCGGCCACGACTGCGTGATGGACCCCTGGTACGGCATGGGCAGCGCCGACATGCTCGAAGTCGCCCACATGGGCCTGCACGTGGCGCAAATGACCAGCCAGAAAGGCATACGCGACTGCTTTGACGCCGTGACGGTCAACGCCGCCAAAGTGATGCACCTCAAGGGCTATGGGCTGGACGTGGGCTGCGACGCCAGCTTTGTGCTGCTGCAGGCGCGGGACAAGATTGAGGCGATCAGGTTGCGGGCGAATCGGTTGAAGGTGTGGAAGAAGGGGGTGCTGCTGGCTGAGACGCCCGAAGTTGTGGCGGCCTTGCAGTTGCCGAATCGCCCGCCCGCCACCCGCTTCATGAATTGAGATCGAATCCTGTGAATTCACCCATCGCCAATGCCGACCTCATCGCCACTTTTAAAAGGGCCGAGGCAGAGGCTGCCCACAAGTCTGGCCTGATCAAGGCGGCTGCAGCCAAAGGCCCCAGGGCGATCCAGATGGCCATCGAGACCGCAGACAAAGCCGCAAAACGCAGGGATGCGTACGCCAAAAATCTGGCGGCTCTTGGGGTGGAACTCAAGGACTGAGCTGTACCCATCGCACCTCCAGCGAAGCAAGGCGGGTTGCGGATAATCGGGATTTGGAAAGAAACCCGATGGAAACAGACGCACCAGACGAAGCACCAGAAGACGAAACGGAGCCGATTGAGGAATACGTCCCTGGCGTCGCCAACGGCCGGCATTACATGGCCAGGCTGTGCCATCTCCCTGACGGTCCCTGGTACATCGATGTCATACACGTTGAATCGCTGCCGCCCCTGCACGACAGCGACAGGAGCTGGCTCACACGCGAAGAAGCCGTTCAGGCGGCAGACAAGCTGGTGGCCAACCTCAGTCACTGACCGAAAGCGCCGGGAAGAGCCGGTACCGGCGAAGAATGTAACGTCCCGCGCAAGCTCTTGTACCCCAGCCAAGCAGCACCATGTTCCTCCAGTCAGCCCGCCGGGTTGCCCACTTCACGCAAGGAGCTTTCATGTTCAAACGCCTCACGATGCTTTGGGTACTGGTACGCGGCGATGCGAGGCGGCTGTGGAAAGCCTTGCGCCATCCTGATGCGCCGGGCTGGCTGAAATGGGGCACTGCATTGGTTGCGCTTTACCTGGTGTCACCCATTGACCTTATCCCCGATGTCATTCCCTTCTTTGGCGTGATGGATGACCTGGTGCTGGTGCCCCTGGCGATCCGCTGGTTGCTGAATCGCCTGCCGCCCGGGATCGCCGATCCCGAGGAAAAGCCCGCCGCGCAGCGATAGGCGATCGCTGTCATGGGCCGATAAATTCAGCACGGGCTTTTATTGATGTCGACACGGCCCCTGTCACTACTCATACCGCTCCTCGCCGGCGGCACCGTTCCCGGCCTGCTGCAGGCGCCAGCCAACGCCAAAGCCTGTTATGTGTTTGCCCACGGCGCAGGTGCGGGCATGGAGCATGTCTTTATGGTCGCGATGGCACAGGGGCTCGTAGAGCGCGGCATCGCCAGCTTGCGCTTCAACTTTCCATTCATGGCGCAGGGCTCAAAACGCCCCGACCCACCCGCCGTTGCGCATGCAGCGATTCGGGCGGCGGTTGCCGAGGCGGCGCGGCGCATGCCTGGTGTGCCGCTGTTTGCCGGTGGCAAGTCCTATGGCGGGCGTATGACCACGCAGGCGCAGGCGGGCGAGGCCTTGCCTGGCGTCGACGGCATCGTGCTGGTGGGCTTTCCTCTGCACCCGACCGGCAAGCCTTCCACCGAACGCGCTGCGCACCTGGATGGCGTCAAACTGCCCCTGCTTTTTCTGCAAGGTACACGCGACGCCCTCGCCGACCTGGGCCTGATCACGCAGACCGTAGCAAGCCTCGGAAAAAGGGCAACCCTGCACGTCGTGGACGGCGCCGACCACGCTTTTCACGTGTTGGTGCGCTCAGGCCGCACCGATGTGCAGGTGGGTGAGGAACTGCTGGACACAATGGCCGCATGGATGAAGAAGCGCTAGTTTCCTCGCAAGCACGGCCAGCCGCTTCGTACAGGCCAGATCGTGACCACGCCGGCTCGGGCACAGGATTGCTGAATCCCATGGGCGTTCCAGTGCTTGCTGAGGGCATGGGCGTCGGCGCGGCGGAGCTTCGACTCCTGAAGCGGGGGCGCGAGCCAAATGAGCTGGCTTGAATATAAGATCGGCACGATCACCAAAAACAAGCTTGCTACGCAAGCCGCCTTTCATCGGAGGGAGACCGATACGTGAAAACAGCGAATACCCACGCAAGAGAGCCGGGCCCTAAAAATCACGCGGGCGGGTTCTGTTTTTTTTGCCTTGGCCTTGCCGCCGACGAGGAACACGCTGACTCGTACTGCCCGGCAGCGAGAAAACCATGACACGAATCCTGCGCGTCATTCTCTGCAGCATGTTGCTGCTTCAGGGCTGGGCTTTTGCGGCCAACCCTTCGTCTGTGCCGACCCCTTTCACCACTGCGCTGTACGAAACACCGGTGGGCAATAATGCCGCGCAGGCCTACTTCCTCGTGAATGTCTTGCGCAGCGCCGAAGCGCCCAAGGCGGACATTGACGCCTTGCGCGGCGAACTGCTGCATAGCTATGTGGCACAGATCACCGGTGCGGCGCCACCGCCGGCCGTACCTGTACCCGAGCCCAAGACCAGCGCATGGAAATCATTCCTGCGCCGGTTGCCGGGCGGTGCGAAGGCGCGGGAAGACGATGTGGCCACGGCCATCGCGCGCGGCCGGCAGCGCGAGGACGTGATGGGCTCCGCTTTCCGCGCTACCTGGCAGGCGGCCTTCAACCAGGCGTTGACCCCTCGCTGGGAATCCGGCGCCGCGCGCGTGCCGCTCTTCACCCTGGAGATGCGCGACATGCAGCCCATCGCGCCCGGCATCTGGGCCGCGCCTTCTGCTGGAGGCCAGGTACGCCTGATGCTGTCAATGCGCCTGGCCAACACCAGTTCCGTTCCCCTGCCCCTCTACCAGCCTGATATCGTTCTGCAAGGCACGCTGCGCTTTACCTGCAGCTGGGACCGGGTGCGGGCACCGCAAAGCGTCATGCGAGCCAACGAAGTCACCTTGCTGCAGCCCGGTGCCGAGTCCGAGCCGCTGGCGTGCGAGGCCCCTCCGGTGGCCGGATACTGGCGCGACCAATTGGTTGCGCTGCAGGCTGCCAACGGCAAGGCAGGCCTGCAGACCGTACTGGTACCGCATGACCTCGACAGTGCCCAGCGCCTGTACCACACCGAGCTGGCGTTCGCGAATGCATCACCACGGACAGCCAGCTGGAGCCAACGTCTGCTGAAGGCCCGGCATGAGCCGTACCGCCAGTGGTCTCCCGCCAAAAACACACTGGACCCACCTGAGTCGGGCAGCTTGACGGCTGCGCCGCATCACGGATGGGAGGCTACTGTCTCACTGCTGGCTACCTTCCTCGGCGCCACCGTGATAGCGCTCGGCCTGTTTGCCGGGGGCCGCATGGCGCGCAGCGCGGGCGTTCCGCAAGGCGCCATTGCCGTGGTGACAGTACTGGCGGTGGGTGGCATGTGGGTGCTGGCCACCATCAAACTAGGCGGCGGCGGCACGGGCTACAGCCATCCCTTTTATGTGGGCCTTGCCCTATGGGCGGGCTACGTCGGGCCGGTGGTACTGGGCGTGGTGGCCCTGCACGGCCTGCACAGGGTGCTGGACAACGAAGAGATGGAATGGTGGCAGACGGTCGCCACTGGCTGGCGCCACACGCTGAACGTCACCGCAAAAACAAGCCGGGCCGAGTTTTGGGGCTTCCTGGCGCATTGCGCCTGGCTGTGGGCGCTGGCGCGCGTTTGCCTTATGCCGCTGGACCGCTGGATAGGCCTCGCCCTGCTGGTCCCGGTGGTAACGCTGACTGCCCGCCGCATGCTCAGCCTGACCTCCCAGGAATGGCTCGAGATGGGGATGATCCTGATATGCCTGCTGTTGCTTGTGCTGGCGTAAAGCGCTGTGTCTGAAGCTCCCCGGTCGGTGCAACTAGAAGCACGGCGTGGCCGCCAGCCCACCGTCCCATAAACCTGACCATAGTCAGGCGTATCTGCTGACAGCCTGAGGGCGAAAACAGCCGCACACTGGCGCGACAACACCGAAAGCGCGCCCATGTCCTTCAACTCCTCGCCCTCCACCGCCCGTTTTTCCCGCCGCAGGCTTGTCCTCGCGCTATGTTTTACCGGGGCGGGCTTTGCAAGCCACAGCGCCTGGGCGGCCAAGAAAAAAAACAAAACCACGGGCAACCAGGCCGTTGACATGGAAACCTTCAACAACGCGACCGATGCGCCCTTGCTGCGCAACGGTAGCCAGGGCGCGGCCGTGGCGCGCGCGCAGATCATGCTGGACCGGGCGTGGTTCTCCTGCGGCGAAATCGACGGGCGCTTTGCCACCAATATGCAGCGCATGGTCAAGGCCTACCAGACCGCGCACGACCTGAAAGTGACCGGTACGGTCACGGCCGAAACCTGGACTTCGCTGCGCAAAGACGGCGCGCCACTGCTGACGGGCTATACCGTGACCGACAAAGACGCCGCCGGCCCCTTTGAGAAAACGCCCGTCGCCATGGACGAACGCGCCAGGATGAAGGCGCTGGTCTATGAGTCGCTCGATGAAGCGCTGGCGGAAAAATTTCATACCAGCACCGGCTACCTCAAGCAGCTCAACGGCGGCAGCACCATGGAAGCCGGTAAACAGATCACCGTGCCCAATGTCGCGGCCAGCGCCACGCCCGTCAATGCAGCCTCCATAGAGATCGACAAGTCCGAGCGCGTGCTTTATGTGCTGGACACCGCGCAGCGCCTGGTGGCGGGCTTTCCCATCAGCATCGGCAATGAAAAGAACGACCCGCTGCCGCTGGGCACGATGGCCATCAAAAACGAGGTGAAGAACCCGGGCTTTACCTACAACCCCGTCCTGCTCAAGAATGCGCCCAAGGATGCGCAAAAAGTCGACATCGCGGCCGGCCCCAACAACCCCGTGGGCAGCATCTGGCTGGGTCTGAGCAAACCGCATTGGGGCATTCACGGCACACCCAACCCCTCCAACGTGGGCCACTCCGAAACCAATGGCTGCATCCACATGACGAATTGGGATGCCGAACGCCTCTCGACCCTGGCGAAGGCCGGGTTCAAGGTCAACGTCAAAGCCTGATGACTTCTGCATCTGCATCAATGAAGCGGGCCGCACTCGCCGTGGGCGCGCTGCTTTTGGTAGCGCTTGGCGTGATGTATGGCAGCCGCCTGCAGACTTCCACGCAAGTGGTTTCCCCAACGCCCGCGGTCCAGGCCCCGGCTACGCCGACGGCCCAATCTGCGCTGGTTGCCGCATCTGCACCGCCAGCAACGCAAAGCGACCCGGGCGATCCCCTGCAGGCGCTGATTGAAAAAGTCGCTCCGTCTACCACCGCCTCCGCGCCTGAAGCCGCGCCCACCGGACCGGTGGCAGGCGACGCCGACATCTCCCTGCTGCGACCGCGCGCCCTCACCCTTCCCGTGCAAGGCGTCAGCGCCAGCCAGCTGACCGACACCTACACCCAGGCGCGTGCAGCAGGCACGCCGCATGAGGCCATCGACATCATGGCCGCGCGCGGCACGCCCGTGTTTGCTGTTGAAGATGGCAAGGTGGCCAAGCTGTTTTTGAGCAAGCCGGGCGGCATCACGATTTACCAGTTCGACCCCGCAAGCAACTACGCCTATTACTACGCCCATCTTGACCGCTACGCCGACGGCCTCGTCGAAGGCGCCAGCCTGCGCAAAGGCCAGGTCATCGGCTATGTGGGCAGTACCGGCAATGCGTCGCCCGATGCGCCGCACCTGCACTTCGCGATCTTCAAGCTGGGGCCGGAGCGGCAGTGGTGGCGTGGCACGCCGCTGAACCCCTATCTGGTCTGGCGCGATCCAAAGTCGTGACCGGTTGGCCGGCCGTGCGATCACTACAATTTCGCAGCTACTGAAAATGTTCAGCCTCGCTAATCGCGACATCGCCCGCAACCCGAAGAAAATCCCATGACAAACTACTGGCTCATGAAATCCGAACCCGAAGAATGCTCGGTCGACGACGCGCTGGCAGCAAAGCATTCCACGGTTCCCTGGGTCGGGGTGCGCAACTACCAGGCGCGCAACTTCATGCGTGACGGAATGCAGCTCGGAGACGGGGTGCTGTTCTATCACTCCAGTTGTGCCGAGCCAGGCATCGTCGGCATCGCGGAAGTGGCGTCTACGCCCTACCCTGACCCTACGCAGTTTGATCCGAAGTCGCCCTACTACGACGCCAAGTCCAAACGCGAAGAACCTCGCTGGCAGCTGGTGGATGTGAAGGTGCTGCGCAAGATACCTAACATTACCTTGCCCGCCCTGCGTGCACGGCCAGAACTGGCAGACCTGCAGGTGCTGCGCAAGGGCAATCGCCTGTCAATCACGCCCGTCGAGCCGCACCATTGGAAAATCATCACCGGAGAAAAGTGAGAAAACTGTCAGACGCCGGATTCCGGCGGACTTTGCAGCCTGCGCAGCCCGAACAGGTCCTTGATGATGATCTGGCCGCGCTGGCTTTTCAGGTAGCCTTCGGCGACCAGGCCCTGCACCAGCCGCGCTACCACTTCACGCGACGTACCCAGATGCCCGGCCAGTTGTTGCTGCGTCGTTTTCAATACCCCGTCGGACGAGGAATGCAACAACACAAAATGCACGAGGCGTTGCCGGTGGTTGAAGGAATGAACGGCATCCAGTTCTGCCATCAACCTGAAAACGAGTGTCGAGAGCGCATGCAGCGTCAGGTCCTGTATGCACGCTTCCTGCTTGAAAAGCTGCCGGTACAAGGGGCCGGGGATGACGGCGACACGTGTCGCCTTGTCGGCCTGAACCCAGGCAGGATACAGAAGATCGTTGAACAGGCAGTTGAGCGAGAGCACGCAGGTCTCGCCGGGCTCCACCAGATAGAGCGTCGCCTCGTTACCCGCAGGTGTGATGGTGTACACGCGCAGCCGACCCGACAGCACGACATAGGCGCCGGAGGCTGGCTGACCTTTGTGAATGATGCCGGTCCCTGCCAGCGCACTCATCGGAACCGCGCCCCGCGTCAAGAGGGTCTGGCCGCTGGCGCTCAGTCGGCTGAAAGGGTCGAAAAGGGTAAGTTCACGTAAGACCTGCATGTTGCTCCATTCAGCGCGGCGACCTGACGCTCCGTCAAACCATCGTTGCCACGTGGCCACGCTTGATCCACAACAGGGCGCCTTCAGGACTTCCCAGCCCGGCCTGCCAGGCGCGTGGACTGCGCAGCCAACACATAGGGCCGAGGTGCTGCGCATCTGCAGCTCGCACGTCCGCGTCGTCGCCAGCTACCACACGGACCGATCCCCCGACGACAAGCATTTCCTGGCCACCCCACGCGTACTGCGCGGCCATGGTACACCCCGGCTCCAGCCGTTCGAGGAATACGGTCTCCCTGCGATCCGCGTACAACAATGCACGCCGATGCCGGGCGATCCCCACATCCACCCAGGGCCTGTCGGCTGCACTGATGACAACGCGGCGCTGTTCGAGGGGGTCCATCTGCCGCAGTTTGACGAAGATGGTGCAGCCCTCGTCGCTGAACGGCCTGTGACTGGAGCCCGGTGGATTGCGCACATAGGTGCCAGGGCCGTACCGGCCGTGCTCGTCGGCAAACACGCCGGAAAGCACAAGGAATTCTTCACCCAGCGCATGCGAGTGCGCGCCGAACCGGCTGCCGGCCGCATAGCGGACAAGCGTGGTCGCCACGGCCACCTCTGCACCGATACGTTCGAGCATGCGCCGCTCGACTCCGGGTTGCGGCGACGGCAGCCATGGCAACGACCCGGCCCGTACCAGAACCGGCGCCGTGCGGTCGGCGTTCAGATGCATTGGCTCCATCAGAACTTCTCCCACGCGGTCCGCAGGTCCAGCTCCTGCGTCCACGCGAAAGGCGCCTGCTGTGCAAGCCACAGGAAATTGGCAGCCACGCCGTCGGGGGTCATAACCGGGGCTTCTCCTGCCACGTAACGGGATGCGGCAACAGAGCCGCGCAGCATGCCGTCCAGCACGACGTGGGCCACGTGGATGCCCTGCGGGTGAAACTCTCTTGCCAGTGACTGTACAAGCCCGCGAAGGGCAAATTTGCCCGTGGCCATGGCCGCAAAGCGGGCCGACCCGCGCAGCGAAGCCGTGGCGCCGGTGAAGAGCAGGTTGCCGCGCCCCACAGCCAGCATGCCCGGCAGCACGGCCCGGGCACAATGCGCCGCCCCGACAGGACCGGCTTCGAGGCACTCGCGCAGCGCACTTGCCTCCAGTTCAAGAAAAGGAGCAACTGCCAGATGACCAGCGTTGTACAGCAGCGTGTCAACGGGCCCGTGGCGCTCGATCAAGGCCGCGATGGCCTGCGCCACTGCGTCACCGTCCGCCAGATCGCAATCTGCTCGCCGCAAGCCCACCACCTCGTACCCCGACCCGCTGAACTGCCGCGCGAGCGATCCGCCGAGTACGCCTCCGGCACCCGCGACAAGAGCGAGAGGTCGGCTCACAGCATCCCCAGCAGGCGCCCAATCAACACCAGCGTGGCCCCCCAGCCCGCTGCCCAGGCAAGCGTGCGTGCGACGGGGACACCGAGCGTGTAAACCACGTAGTGAATGAGCCGCGCAAAAAAGTAGATGGCGCAGGCGGCGGCCGTCACCGAATCAGCTCGCCCGCTGACCTGCACCGCCAGTACGGCCGGCGCAAAGACAACGAGGTTTTCGGTCACATTGGCTTGGGCCCGTTGAGCACGCTGGGCCCACTCGGCCAGGGGTTTTTCTGCGGCGGAAGGGTTGGCCAGCGTACCGCCCAAGCCCCGCACGGCGATGCGGTTCAAAACATAAGGCAAGGCGAACAACGCCGCAGCGGCCAGGGTCAACGCCAGCCAGTAGATTTCCTTGGACATGATAAGTTTCCTTCTTCGTTGCATGCCGCAATGCGGGCACGAACACGAAGATAGCCGCGCCCCGAAAAGAGTTCTGTAGCTTTTGCTACAGAGTCACAAAGATGACAAGGCAACCGGCGGCGTGGAGTGAACCCCTCGAGCTGGACCACGGGGTGCATCAGAACTAAGCCGCCTCCT
>NZ_JBDTPB010000026.1:0-20075 GCF_039932935.1 Polaromonas sp. | reverse complement strand
AGCGCGAACTGATCCTCGGCGACCGCCAGACCGGCAAGACCGCGATCGCGCTCGACACCATCCTGAATCAGCGCGGGCAGGACGTGGTTTGCGTCTACTGCGCCATCGGGCAGCGCGCGTCGGCGGTCGCCAAAGCGGTGGCCACGCTGCGCGACAAGGGCGCGATGGACTACACGGTGGTCGTCGTCACCGAGGGCAACCAGGCGCCGGGCCTGGCCTACATCACGCCGTATGCAGCGACAAGCATCGCCGAATACTTCATGGAGGCTGGCCGCGACGTGCTGATCGTCTACGACGATCTGACACAGCATGCGCGCGCCTACCGCGAACTTTCCTTGCTATTGCGACGGCCACCGGGGCGCGAGGCGTTCCCCGGCGACATCTTCTACATCCATTCGCGCTTGCTCGAACGCTCAACCCACCTGAGCCCGGAGCGCGGCGGCGGATCGCTCACCGCGCTGCCGATCATCGAGACCGAGGCCGAGGACATCTCTGCCTACATCCCGACCAACCTGATCTCGATCACCGACGGCCAGATCTATCTCTCACCTTCGTTGTTTGAACTGGGCGTGCTACCGGCGGTGGACGTGGGCAAGTCGGTGTCGCGGGTCGGCGGTAAGGCGCAGCGCGGCCCCTTCCGCGCCGTGGCGGGTGACCTCAAGCTCGCCTATGCACAGTTCGAGGAACTCGAGTCGTTCTCTCGCTTCGGCGCGCGGCTGGACGATGCGACCCGCAAGACGATCGCGCATGGCCAGCGCATCCGCGCCTGCTTGAAGCAAGCGCAGTTCCAGCCCGTGGTAGTGCCGGCCCAGATAGCCATCTTGCTGGCGCTAACTGCCGGTCTGTTCGACACGGTGTCGCTGCCGCATATGGCCGAGGCGCAGCGTGCTGTCCAGGATGCGGCGGCCCAGCTCGATGCGCCACTGCGTGAGCGCATGCTCGGCACGGACAAGCTGAACGACCAAGACTGCAAGGCCGTCATCGCCAGCGCGGAAGCGGCGCTGAAGACCTTCTTGCCGAAACCCGATGTAGCGGCTGCGGCGAAAGTGTCATCATGAGCGACAGCATCGCGGCGCTTCGGCGCAAGATCAGCGGCGCCAGTGACCTGCGCGCCGTGGTACGTACCATGAAGGCGCTGGCTGCGTCGAGCATCAGCGACTATGAGCGCTCGGTGCTCGCGTTGGCCGACTACGACCGCATGGTCTCGCTCGGTCTGGGCGAATGTTTCAGGCAAGCCCAGCTGGACCCTACGGCCGTGCCCGAGCGCCTGCGTGCGGCGGCGTCGGACCCGATCGGTGTCATCGTCTTCGGCTCTGACCAGGGGTTGGTGGGTCCTTTCAACGACGTGATCGTCGAGCATGTCGTCCATACGTTGGCAGGTCTCTCGGGTCGAGTCCAGGTCTGGGCCGTCGGCGAACGGGTCCAGGCAAGCCTGAAGGATGCGGGACTGGACGTTCAGGGCATGTATGTCGTGCCGGGTTCGGTCGAGGCCATCGCACCGCTCGTCGCACAGATCCAGATAGACATCGAGGCACGCCCCGCGAAAAGCAGTCCGAGTCAGGTCAGGCAGATCCATATCTTCCACAACCGACCACTGGCAGCCTCACTGTACGAGCCCGTGAGCCAGCGCCTGTTGCCGCTCGACGCCACTTGGCAGCAGGGCCTGACGGCGGTGCCCTGGCCCGGCAAGATGAGGGCCGAAGTGCTGGACCATGGCGCGACGACCTTGCGCGGGCTGATCCGCGAGTACCTGTTCATCTCGCTGTTCCGCGCCTGCGCTGAATCGCGGGCGAGCGAGCATGCCAGCCGGCTTGCGGCCATGGAGCGTGCCGACCGGAATATCAAAGACCTGCTCGAACATCTGCAGTCCAGTTTTCACCGGCTGCGCCAGGGCTCGATCGATGAGGAGCTTTTTGACGTGACCGCGGGCTACGAAGCCCTGACCAAATCGGAGATGGCCTGATGAATGTGCTGACCCTCAACGCCGGCTCATCGAGTATAAAGTTCGCGCTCTTCCGGCGGAACCCGGTACTGCGGTGCATGCTGCGCGGGCAAGTCGAGCGTATCGGTCAGCCCGATACCGCGATCAATGTCGAGGCACCTCACGCTTCGGCGGGCGATGGACAAATTCACGCGCGACACCCCATTCCCGGCGACAGTTTCAATACAGCCGCCGCAGAGCTGCTAATGTGGCTGGAAGCGCAACCGGAATTTGGGCGAGTAGCGGGCGTTGGGCACCGTGTCGTGCATGGCATGCAGCACAGTCAGCCGGAACCCGTGGGCGAGGCACTGCTCGATGAGCTGCGCGGTTTGAAGGCCGTAGACCCGGACCACCTTCCGGGCGAGATCCGGCTGATTGAACTGATGCGCCAGCGACATCCTCGAGCGGTCCAGGTCGCCTGCTTCGACACCGCGTTCCACCACGACATGCCACGCGTCGCGCAATTGCTGCCGATTCCGCGACGCTACGAAGCTCTGGGCCTACGGCGCTACGGCTTTCATGGCCTGTCCTATGGCTACCTGATGGAAGAACTGGCGAGCACCGCCGGGGCCGACGCAGCGAACAGACGGGTCGTCCTCGCGCACCTGGGCAGCGGCGCCAGCCTCGCTGCCGTCCACGCTGGGCACTGCATCGATACCAGTATGGCCTTCACGCCGACGGCGGGCCTGCCGATGGCCACTCGCTCGGGTGATCTGGACCCGGGCATCGCGGCGCATCTGGCCCGGACCGAAGGCATGACCGCACAGCGCTTCTACGACCTAGCGAACCATGAATCCGGGCTGCTCGGCATCTCCGAGACGAGCGGAGACATGCGGGACCTGCTCGCCGCCGAAACCACCGATACTCGCGCGGCCGAAGCGGTAAGCTACTTCTGCTACCAGGTAAAAAAGTGGATCGGCGCCTATGCCGCCGCGCTCGGCGGTGTGGACACGCTGGTGTTCGCCGGTGGCATCGGCGAACACGCTGCCCCGGTACGCCAGCGCATCTGTGAAGGGCTTGGTTTTCTCGGCATTGAGCTCGATCCGCAACGCAATGTGGTGAATGCGGCGCTGATTTCCGCTGGCGGGAGCCGCGTCGATGTGCGCGTGGTGCACACCGACGAAGAACTGGTGATCGCGCGCGCGGTCTCCCGTGAACTCACGCGAGGCGCAGGCGACATTCCATCGGAGCCCCGACCATGAGAGCCGATTCAGCAACCGCGATGGTCTCTGCTGCTGACAGTACGATGACGATGGGGCTTGAGCAGACATCTGGCCGGGTCATCTACACCTGTCCAATGCACCCCGAGGTCCGGCAAGACCATCCAGGCCACTGCCCGAAGTGCGGTATGGCGCTGGAGCCGGTGACACCAACCGCGGGCGGCGACGAAACAGAAACTGCCGAAGGAGACGAACTGAGCGACATGACGCACCGTTTCTGGGTCGGTGCGGCGCTGACCTTGCCGGTGTTCCTGCTCGCGATGTCGCACATGATACCGGCACTCGGACGCCAAGCCTGGCTCGACAGCGACTCCGTGCGCTGGGTGCAGTTAGCACTCGCCACGCCGGTGGTCGCTTGGGCCGGCTGGCCGTTCTTCGTGCGCGGCTGGCACTCTGTCGCCAACCGGCACCTGAACATGTTCACCCTGATTTCCTTGGGCGTTGGTGCGGCCTACTTATTCAGCGCTGTGGAGATGCTGTGGCCCGACCTGCTGCCAGTCGCGCTTGATCCCAACGGCAAGAAGCCCCTGTATTTCGAAGCGGCGGCGACGGTGGTGGTGCTGGTGCTGCTCGGCCAAGTGCTCGAACTGCGCGCCCGCAGCCGCACCGGCAGTGCGATCAAGGCGTTACTGAATCTCGCGCCACCGATTGCCCGCAAGGTTGGCGACAACGGCGACCACGACGTGCCGCTCGCACAGGTCCAGGTGGGCGACCGCCTGCGCGTAGTGCCGGGTGGCAGGGTGCCGGTGGACGGTGTCGTAGCTGAGGGCCATTCCACTGTCGAGGAGTCGATGATCAGTGGCGAGCCTCTACCGGTTGAAAAATCCGAGGGCGATCGCGTGACCGGCGGCACCGTCAATGGTGCGGGAGGTTTCGTTATGCGCGCCGAGCGGGTCGGAAGCGACACCCTGCTTGGGCAGATTGTCAGCATGGTGGCGCAAGCGCAGCGCAGCCGCGCACCTATCCAGGGCGTGGCCGACAAGGTAGCAGGCGTCTTCGTGCCGCTGGTGATCGCGACGTCGGTGGTGACATTCGCCGTCTGGTTCTGGTTGGGGCCGCAGCCTCCGCTGGCACACGCCATCGTCAATGCCGTGGCAGTGCTGATTATCGCCTGCCCTTGTGCGTTGGGTCTGGCCACGCCAATGTCGATCATGGTCGGTGTCGGCCGTGGCGCGCAGCAAGGTGTGCTGGTGAAGAACGCGGAGGCACTGGAGCAGCTGGAGAAGGTCACCGTGCTGGTGATCGACAAGACCGGCACATTGACCGAGGGAAAGCCCCGATTGATGGACGTTCTGCCCACAGGCGGCTTCGACGAAAAGGAAATTCTGACGTTGGCCGCCTCGCTCGAGCAGGGCAGCGAGCACCCGCTAGCCGCCGCCATCGTGCAGGGAGCGAAGGCGCGAAAGCTCGCGCTGGAAGCGGCGACAGACTTCCGCTCGGTGACGGCGGGAGGTGTGGTCGGGACGCTGAAGGGGCGCACGGTGATGGTGGGCAAGCCGGCGTTCCTGCGCGACGGAAAAGTAAGCGGCGTCGATGCGCTCGAAGCGTCCGCTGTCGCGCTCCAGGAAGACGGCAAGACCGCCATGTTTGTCGCCATCGACGGCAAGGCCGCCGGCATCCTCGCCGTGGCCGACCCGATCAAAGCCAGCACCGCCGAAGCCATCGGTGAACTCCATGCACTCGGGCTAACGCTGGTCATGCTCACCGGCGATAACCGCCGCACCGCCGCTGCAGTAGCAAAGACGCTAGGCCTCGACGATGTGCAAGCCGAGATCGAACCGGCCGGGAAGGTAGCACATGTCCAGAAACTGCGCGCGGCTGGCGAACACGTGGCGATGGCCGGCGACGGCATCAACGATGCGCCGGCGTTGAGCGAAGCCGAGGTCGGCATCGCGATGGGCACCGGGACCGAAATCGCAATGCAAAGCGCAGGCATCACGTTGGTCAAGGGCGACCTGCTCGGCATCGCGCAGGCCATCCGTCTGAGCCGCGCCACGATGTGGAACATCCGCGAAAACCTTTTCTTCGCGTTCTTCTACAACGCGATCGGGATTCCGGTTGCAGCCGGCGCACTCTATCCATTCTTCGGCTTGCTGCTGAGCCCGGTGATCGCCGGCGCCGCGATGAGTCTGAGTTCCGTGTCCGTGATCGGCAACGCCTTGCGCCTGCGGACGGCGAAACTCTGAGTGCAAGAGCGACTTCAGGGGCAGGATGCCAGCACCGTCGCGAGATCGCCCGGGTCGCGTGATCGCTGCTCCCGATTCACATCGGTGGGCAATTGCGCGGCGAACGTGGCAGTCGAAAACATGTCGTGCCTTGCATCGAAGTTGCTCAGCAGCATCCGCCTCGCGTGCGTTTCGCGATACACCGCGCCATACCAAACGGGAAGCGTAACGCCATTGGGCCTGCTCACCTGCAATTCGGAGTGCCACAAACGCAGCACTTGTCGTTCTTCCGGTTGCCCGGTGGTCCAGCGCACGAACACCAGGCGGGACCGGCTGCCACGGTCGAATCGGGGCAACACCGGAAGCTTTGCCCACGGTGCATCAGGCACAAACCATTCTAGCGCTCCCTGCAGGGACCATGCCGGTGCGTGCTCCCATCCCAGTGCGGCGAGCCGGTCGGCGATGCCGGATTCACCGCAGGCCCACTGCAAGCCAAAGGGCTCTTCGGTATCGCCCGCCGCCTCCAGCCGGCGGTCCGGCAGTTGCTGCCAGCTTTTGCCCTTCCATTGCTCGTAACTCAAGACCTGCGCACGAGACACCGCGACGTAGCGGCGCCGGTCAGCCTCTGCGTGCAGGTTCATCCATAAGGCTCCAAACGCGAACAGGGCACAAGCGACGAGGAGCATAAGTCGGCGCGGCCAGAAGTCCTCATCCACCTTTCGCTGGGTGTAGACCATCGATGCCAGTGCGATCCACGCCAGCCCCAGACAGATACCGCCGACCACGTCGGACAGCCAGTGCGCGCCAAGATACAAACGCGAAAACGCGATCAACGTCACGGCAATGGCCGTTGCCGCCCCGATCAACAAGCGAATTCGCAACGTCTCGCACCTCGACAACAAAAACGCCAGAAAACCCAGGATGACAGTGCTCAGCACGGCGTGACCGCTCGGAAAAGAAAAGCGCTCCATACCGACATAGAGATCGATCGGACGGTGGCGCCCAAGCGTGACCTTGAGAAGCTGTACCAGCACCTCGGCAAATGCGGTGACGGCGATCCAGTACCCTGCAGTGCGCCAGCTGCGGCGCCACGCGAGCCACGCCACCACTACGACCACCAGCGGCAAGATGACACCGACGCTGCCCATCTCCGTGATGACGATCATCAACCTGTCCATCGACTCGGTGCGCAGTGACTGGAGAAAGTGAAAAACCGCCAGGTCCAGCTGCACGAGTGGGTCTTTCGACAGCACGTCTTCGAGCACGCCGAGAAACAGCCACCCCGCCACCAGCAACAGCACCGCTCCATGCAACAACGCCTGCGATCCCGAGCTCGCCGGATCCAGTAGCGCGAGGGTAGCACGGGCCATAGGGGTGTCGCGCGTCCGGCTATGCGCCACCGCGCGATCACGCAAATGCCGAAACCATGGCGTGGCAAAGCGGATGACTGCCGTCGCCAGCCAGGCAAAGAACCAGATCGCCAGCACGAGCAACAGTACGATGACGGCCAGGCGCCCACTCACCGCTTCGGCCACTTGCAGCGAAGCACCGAACAGCACGCCCGGCAGGATATGCACCGGCGCCCATAGAAGCGCCGAGAAAATATTGCTTGTGTAGAAGCGGTCTCGCGGCATGTGCGCGAACCCGGCCAGGAGCGGCACGAACGCGCGCACCGGGCCGGCGAAGCGCGCCAGCAGAATGCTCTTGCCTCCCCAGCGCCGGATGAACGCCTCGCCGCGTGCGAGCGCGTTCGCGCGGTGTTGCAGCACCGGCCAGGCCCTGATGCGCGCCTCCTGCGAGCGTCCCAGCTCGTAGCTCAGGCCGTCGCCCAGTATTGCTCCGACCATAGCTGCTACGAGGGTGATCCAAAGTCCGATGGCGCCAGAGCCGATCAGAGCGCCCGCGCCGAACATCACAACTGCGGCCGGGACTAGGGTGCCGACCACGGCCAAGGATTCAGCCAGGGCAACCATGAACACGACCACAAGTGCCAAGTGAGGATGAGCGCCGACAGCGCTGAGGAAACCGTGCATCTGTCCGATCATGCGCTCGCACTGGTGGATGGCATACCGGCATATACCCGTGCGCATGGGTACGCTTGCGCACAGACAGGGACCTGCGAGCGTGCTTCACTGGTCGAATGAAACACGTTTTCATCGCTCGTGAAATCAATCTCGGCGCAGCCAGCCCGGCGCCATGAGCACCAACACCTTGACGCCCGACCTGTGCGGGCGCATAGACGCCTACTGGCGCGCCGCTAATTACCTGTCGGTCGGGCAGATTTACCTCTACGACAACCCTCTGCTGCGTAGGCCGCTGTTGCTTTCCGACATCAAGCACATGCTGCTCGGACACTGGGGCACGACACCGGGGCAGAACTTCATCTACGTGCACCTGAACCGGGTCATCAAGAAATATGACCTGGACATGATCTACGTCTCAGGGCCTGGACACGGCGGGCCCGCAGTCGTAGGCAACACCTACCTCGAAGGCACGTACAGCGAGGTGTACCCGGACATCAGCCAGGACGTGGCTGGTCTGCAGAAGCTCTTCAGGCAATTCTCCTTTCCCGGCGGCATACCCAGCCACGCGTCGCCCGAATGCCCGGGATCGATACATGAAGGCGGCGAGCTTGGTTATTCGCTCAGTCATTCTTTTGGCGCCGTGTTCGACAACCCCGAACTGATCGTCGCCTGCGTCGTCGGCGATGGCGAAGCCGAAACCGGACCGTTGGCCACGGCCTGGCATTCCAACAAGTTTCTCGATCCCGTGACCGACGGCGCGGTGCTGCCGATCCTGCACCTGAACGGCTACAAGATCGCCAACCCGACCGTGCTCGCACGCATCACGCGCGAAGAGCTGGAACAGTTGCTGCGCGGCTATGGCTGGGCGCCGTTGTTTGTCTCCGGGCACGAGCCGGCGCTGATGCACGAAGCCATGGCCACGGTCCTGGACCGGGCGGTCGAGCAGATTCGCAGCATCCAGCACGACGCGCGCACCGCGGGCCACTCAATGCGTCCACGCTGGCCGATGATCGTGCTCGATTCGCCCAAGGGATGGACCGGCCCGAAGGAGGTCGATGGTCTGCTGAATGAAGGCACCTTCCGCGCCCACCAGGTCCCGATCACTGACCCTGCCGCGCACCCGGGCCACCTCGCGTTGATCGACGAGTGGCTCAAAAGCTATCGCGCCGAGGAACTGTTCGACGAGAAGGGCCGCTTGATAGCGGAACTGGCCGAACTCGCGCCCGCAGGAACGCGGCGCATGGGCGCCAACCCGCACGCCAACGGCGGCCTGCTGCTGCGCGACCTGCATCTGCCGGATTTTCGAGTGTATTCGTGCGACGTGCCGGTCCCCGGGGCGCCGGGCATCGGCGACACACGTGTATTAGGCCCTTTCCTGCGCGACGTGGCGAAGTGGAACGATGCGCAACGCAACTTCCGCGTCTTCGGCCCCGACGAGACGCTCTCCAACGGGTTGGTCGCGCTCTTCGAGGTTACGCAGCGGCAGTGGGACGCGTCAACCCAGTCCAACGACGAGTTCCTCGCCCCCACGGGCCGGGTGATGGAAATGCTGAGCGAGCACCAGTGCGAAGGTTGGCTCGAAGGGTATCTGCTGACCGGCCGTCACGGTGTCTTCAACTGCTACGAAGCCTTTATCCACATCATCGACTCGATGTTCAACCAGCACGCGAAGTGGCTGAAGGTGACATCGCACATTCCGTGGCGGCGTAAGATCGCGTCTCTGAACTACCTGCTCGCCTCGCACGTCTGGCGTCAGGACCACAATGGTTTCACCCATCAGGACCCGGGTTTCATCGATCATGTCGTCAACAAGAAAGCCGAGATCGTGCGTGTCTATTTGCCGCCAGACGCAAACTGTCTGCTGTCGGTGATGGACCACTGCCTGCGCAGCCGCCATTACGTGAACGTGGTGGTGGCCGGCAAGCACCCGGCGCCGCAATGGTTGACGATGGACGCTGCCGTAAAGCACTGCACCGAAGGCATCGGCATCTGGGAGTGGGCCAGCAACGACGGTGACGAGGCCCCCGATGTCGTGATGGCCTGCTGCGGTGACGTGCCGACGCTGGAGACACTGGCTGCGGTGTCCATCCTGCGCGAGTATTTGCCAAGCTTGAAGGTCCGCGTCGTCAACGTCGTCGACCTGATGCGATTGCAACCGCACACCGAGCACCCGCACGGCCTGATGGATGCCGACTTCGACGCGCTGTTCACGAAAGACAAACCGGTTATTTTTGCCTTCCACGCCTACCCATGGCTGGTCCACCGGCTGACCTACCGCCGCCACAACCACGACAACATCCACGTGCGCGGCTACAAAGAGGAAGGCACGATCACCACACCCTTCGACATGACGGTGCTGAACGACCTCGACCGTTTCCATCTCGTGATGGACGTGATTGACCGTCTGCCGCAGACCGGCGACAAGGGCTTGGCCCTGAAGCGGCAGTTGAAAAACAAGCTGGTCGAACATCGGCAGTACATCTGTCTGCACGGTCAGGACCTGCCGGAGATCCGCAACTGGCGTTGGGGCGGTTTGCAATGAACGATGAAGCTTTGCGCGCCACCGCAGCCGCCCTGATGGCCGGCGACAAGGGTCTGCTCGCGATGGACGAAAGCAACCCGACCTGCAACAAGCGGTTTGCTGCGCTCGGCATCCCGCAGACCGAAGTGTCGCGACGCGCGTGGCGCGAACTCATCGTCACGGCGCCAGGGCTGGCAGACAGCATCAGCGGCGCGATCCTCTATGACGAGACGATCCACCAGCAACTTCAGGGCGGCCGGACTTTCGGCCATGCTTTGGGTGACATCGGTATCATCGCCGGGATCAAAGTCGACGCCGGCGCCAAGGCCCTGGCCGGGCACGCCGGCGAGTTGGTCACTGAAGGGTTGGACGGCTTACGCGAGCGCCTGGAGGGCTACGCCGCGATGGGCGCGCGTTTTGCGAAGTGGCGCGCCGTAATCACGATCGGCGTGGATCTTCCAAGCCCCGCTTGCATTGCGGTCAACGCCCACGCCCTGGCGCGTTATGCCGCGTTGTGCCAGGAAGCCGGACTCGTGCCCATAGTCGAGCCTGAAGTGCTGATGGAAGGAGCGCACACGCTGCAGCGCTGTGCCGAAGTCACGGGTCAGGTGCTGCACGAGGTCCTCGCGCAACTGTATGTTCAGCGCGTGGTGCTTGAGGGCATGCTGCTCAAGCCAAACATGGTATTGCCGGGGCTGGACTGCGCCCACCAAGACGCTGTAGACGAGGTGGCCGACGCCACCGTTACATGCCTGCTGCGCGCCGTACCGGCCGCGGTGCCGGGCATCGCATTCCTGTCGGGCGGCCAGAGCGCCGAGCTGGCTTCCGCCCGGCTGAATGCGATGCACCGGCGCTTCAAGGATCGCCTGCCCTGGCCCCTGACGTTTTCATTCTCGCGTGCCATTCAGCAGCCGGCGCTCGATATCTGGCGTGGCGATGCCAGCAACGTGCAGCAAGCGCAGCGTGCACTACTGCACCGCGCCGCCTGCAATCGCGCTGCGCGCCGCGGCGACTACATCGCCGCGATGGACATTGCGACCTGATCCCGGAAGAACCGACACCATGACCAACCCGCTCGATCTGCTAGGCATCAACACGCTTCGCTTCCTGTCCGTCGACATGGTGCAGAAGGCCGGCAGCGGACACCCCGGCCTACCACTGGGCGCGGCCACGATGGCCTACGCTCTGTGGACGGGCCACCTTAAGCACCACCCCGCCAACCCACAGTGGCCCGATCGCGATCGCTTTGTGCTCTCGGCCGGGCACGGCTCCGCATTGCTCTACAGCCTGCTGTATATGACTGGCTACGACCTGTCACTGGACGACCTGAAGCAGTTCCGCCAATGGGGTAGCAAAGCGCCCGGCCACCCGGAACGCGGCCACACGCCGGGCGTCGAGATCACGACCGGCCCATTGGGCCAGGGCCTGGCCAACGCTGTCGGCATGGCGATCGCAGAAGCGCATCTGTCGGCACGCTACAACCAGGGCGACTATGCGCCTATCGACCACCGCACTTGGGCGATCGTCAGCGACGGCGACCTGATGGAGGGCGTGGCGGCAGAAGCGGCATCGCTGGCTGGCCACTTGAAATTGGGCAAGCTCGTTTGCCTGTACGACGACAACCGCGTCACGCTCTCAGCGGGCACCGACATCACGTTCAGCGAAGATCGCGTGGCGCGCTTCCAGGCTTACGGCTGGCAGACTCTGGTCGTCGTCGACGGCAACGACCTGGACGCGGTGAATGCGGCGCTGGTCGCGGCGCGTGCCGAGACTACTCGGCCCTCTTTGATTCTCGTGCGTACGCACATCGGCTTTGGCTCTCCGGAACAGGACAGCTTCAAGGCGCATGGGTCGCCGCTTGGTATCGAGGACGTCAGTCGCACCAAGCAGGCGCTGGGCTGGCCGCTCGATCCACCGTTTCTCGTGCCGGCGGCAGCGCTCGAACACTTCCGCCGTGCGCTGGCGCGGGGCGAACAGGCCGAGGCCGATTGGAACTCGCGCATGCGGGGCTACGCCGAGGCATTCCCAGCGCTGTGCGCCGAACTGCAGGGGCGCCTGCGCGGCGACCTGCCGGCGGGCTGGGACACGGAGATACCAGACTTCCCCGCCGACGAGGGAGGCATTGCCACACGAGTCGCCGGTGGGCAGGTAATGAACGCTATTGCGTCCGGCCTGCCCGCGCTTTTTGGCGGGTCGGCCGATCTGGACCCATCGACCCACACGGCCTTGAAGGGACAGGGCACCTTTAACCCGCCGCTGCGCGTTGGCGAAAACCCGCAAGGCGGCGACGCCGGTGGCTGGAGTTTCGCCGGTCGTAACCTGCATTTCGGCGTACGCGAGCATGCGATGGGCGCCATCATAAACGGGCTGGCCGCGCACGGCGGCTACCTGGCTTTTGGGTCGACGTTCTTCATCTTTTCCGATTACATGCGGCCAGCTATTCGACTTGCCGCGCTAATGGGCCTGCATGTGGTGTACGTGTTCACACACGACAGCATCGCCGTGGGTGAAGACGGCCCTACGCACCAACCCGTCGAGCAGCTCGCCAGCTTGCGTGCCATGCCGAACCTAACGTTGATCCGTCCGGCCGATGCTAACGAAACTGCAGTGGCATGGAAGGTAGCGATCGAGACCCGCGATCGCCCGGTGCTGCTGGTGCTGACGCGGCAGGATTTGCCCACGCTCGACCGCAATCAGTATTCCAGCGCCGAGGGATTGCGCCGCGGCGCCTACGTCGTGCGGGACGCACCCGCTGCCACCGGTAAGCGAAACGGGCTCGATCTGATCCTGTTGGCCAGCGGCTCGGAGCTAACTTTGGTCCTGGCCGCCACTGAACGCCTGCAAGCCGAAGGTGTCGCCGTACGCTGCGTCTCGATGCCGAGCTGGGATCTGTTCGATGCGCAACCCCAGAGCTACCGCGACGAAGTCCTGCCGCCTGCAGTTCACGCGCGGCTGTCCGTGGAGCTCGGGAGCGCGCTAGGTTGGCATCAATATGTCGGCGACAAAGGCGAAGTGCTCAGCGTTGATCGATTCGGCGCGTCGGCACCAGCTGGCGCGCTGATGCGTGAATTCGGTTTCACGACCGACAACGTGGTGGCACGCGCCCGCCGCTTGTTGGACGCCGAGATATCGTGATGAGCCGTAGCGCAAAGCAGCGCACCACCCGAGTCTGCGCGACCATAGACCTTATTGATCCGGCACGATTTATTCATGATGCTGCATAGGCGACATTCGGGTCACCAAAATACCTTTTCAGGTTTAGTCGCAGTAAGCGCCGATAGACAATCGCGCCATGACTGACAGATACCAGAAGACGATGATTGGCGAACTGCGTAAGGTGCTCAAGCGGATGCACTACCCGCTGGAAATCATGCTAATTTGTGTACGCTGGTACGTGGCCTATCCACTGAGCTTGAGGCACATCGAAGAAATGATGCAGGAAAGAGGTGTTTTCGTGGATCACGCCACGGTTCACCGCTGGGCCGTCAAGATCATGCCGATTCTGGCGGTGGTCTTTGGGCGCCGCAAACGGCCAGTCGGCACGAGCTGGCGCATGGACGAAACCTATATCAAAGTAGCTGGCGATTGGAAATACCTGTACCGGGCTGTCGACCGTGAAGGTAACACAGTTGACTTCTTGCTCACGGCCAAACGCGACTTGGCAGCTGCCCGTCGATTCTTGGAAAAGGCCATCAGCTTGCACGGCCTGCCCGACAAGATCACGATCGACAAAAGTGGCGCCAACACAGCGGCCATCGCAAGCGTCAAAACCGACACTGGGGCAGAAATTGAACTGCGACAAAACAAGTATCTGAACAATATTGTTGAACAAGATCACCGGTCGATCAAACGGATCACCAGACCGATGCTGGGTTTCAAATCATTTCGCTGTGCGCGAATCTTGCTGGCGGGTATCGAAGTCATGCACATGATCCGCAAGGGGCAGTTGGGCTGCCTTGGCGAGCAACCCGTGTCCGCTGCACAGCAGTTCTACAGCTTGGCTTCCTAATCCGTAGTGACCGCGTTGACCTTTCACAACTGTGGAACGCTATTGCGACAAAACCGCCAAGGTGAATACTAAACGCATCCATTGAGTGATACTCCGGGTGACCAAACTTCACCGTCTCAGGGAGTTCACATGCATACCCGCCATCAGCATCTCGTCAAAGTCGATCTCCGGCGTCTGCGACCCACACAGATTACGGTGGGTTTTAGCGAAGTACAGGAAAAACGCAGCCTCTGGACCGGATTGGGCAAAACCGAGCGGCGTCGCTTTCTGGCCAGCCACTGGTTTCCCGCGGTGAAGGGGCCAAGTGAGAATTTTTACATCGTTGACCACCACCATCTCGGACTTGCTTTACTGGAAGAAGACGTTGTCGAAAGCTTTGTTGTGCTTCTAAAAGATCTAAGCATGCTCGCCAAAGATGAGTTCTGGACTCTCATGGACCACCACCAATGGGTTCACCCTTATGACGCTAAGGGGAAGCGCCAGACGGTCGCAGACTTGCCCAAGGCACTCACAGGAATGGTTGACGACCCCTATCGAAGTTTGGCTGGTGACGTGCGACGCGCGGGTGGCTTCCCCAAGGACGCAACGCCTTTTGCGGAATTCTTGTGGGCGGATTTCTTCCGCCGGCGGGTCAAACCGGCGCAGCTGCAGCGGGATCCTGGGGCCACATTGAAAATCGCACTCAAGCTCTGCCATAGCGCAGAAGCCGCCCACCTGCCAGGCTGGTCAGGTAAGGCTTTGCCGTTGATGGCCTAAGCCGGCATGAATCCAGTAATACTCTCAAGCGTTTCCGGATCGGAAACGACTTCAAGCTGGAGGAACTGGCTGGCAGACATATTGGCGGGGTTTCGGTTGCAGGTGTGCTGTTGCCAGAGGCTGTCGCCTATGCAGCCATCGCAGGCGTAGAGCCCATGCATGCCCTGCTTGCGAGCCTGATTGGACTTGGCGTGTATTCATGGTTGGGGACAAGCCGCTTTGCGATGGTCGCGCCCACCTCTTCAGCGGCAGCCGTGTTCGCTTCCGCACTTGCCATCGGCGGCTCGGCTATGGGCTATGCGCTGGTCGGGTTGACTGGCATGGCCTTTTTGTTGGCCGCAGCCTTACGTGCAGGTTTTTTAGGGGCTTTTATCTCCAGACCAGTATTGCGTGGCTTTGCATGGGCACTGGCACTGACCATCATGATCAAGCAACTGCCACATATCACTGGCGTGGACGCAAGCGGCTCTCAGGTTGGACTTCTTTTCTGGAATTGGCTGATTGAAGCAGAGCAATGGCGTTCAGTCAGTACTCTTTTAGGTGCGGGCGCGCTTGCCCTGTGGCTTCTCATTCACCACGGACTGCGCCGATGGATATTTGTGCCCACCTCTTTTTTGGTTTTGGGATTGGGTATCGTGTTATCAGCGACGTTTGAGCTCGGAGCACATCAGGTGATCCTTGTCGGTGATATCGCTTGGCAACCCCTGACCTGGAGCCTGCCGAACCTCAGCACAGAACAGTGGTTGCGGACCCTGGAAATAGCACCCGCCTTGGTATTGATATTGTTTGCTGAATCCTGGGGGTCCGTGCGGTCCCTTGCGCTACAAAACGGCGACGAGGTCAATGCGGACCGCGAGTTGCTTGCATTGGGAACAGCCAACTTGATTAGCGGACTGGCACAGGGATTGCCTGTAGGTGCCGGATACTCTGCGGCTTCGGCCAGCCACGCTGCAGGGGGACACAGCAAATGGGCTGGCGTATTTGCAGCCCTGGCACTGGGTCTTTTGTTGTGGCTTGCACGTCCTTTGCTGGCGCTGCTACCACTGCCAGTACTGGCGGCAGTCGTCCTGGCGATTCTTTCGCACAACCTCTGGCCTGCTTCTGTGATCGCATCAATTCGTTCTGGAGGTGATGGTTGGCTGGCAGTCGTAGCGGCCGCGGGTGTCCTGTTGTTCGGTGTGCTGTTTGGCATGCTGTTGGCAGTGGCAATGTCGCTTCTACTGGCAATCCGTCGTTTTTCGCAGCCACTGGTCAGCGAGCTGGGACAACTGCCAGGCACCCGGGACTACCTTGACCGTGCACGGCACCCGGAGGTAACACTGACTGCCGGTACGCTGATCATGCGCCCGGAGGAACCATTGTTCTTTGCGAACGCTGAACAGGTATTTCGGGTAGTGCGCCGGCGGGCCAAAGCACTAAACGCAAATGTGGTGGTGCTGAGCTTGGAAGTGAGTGACGATCTGGACAGCACGGCAGTAGAAGCGTTGGCGGAACTGGCCACCAGCCTACGCGGGCAAGGTACTTCACTGATGCTGGCCCGTGTAAAAGACACGCCACGCGAAACGCTGATTCGCATGGGGTTGACCGTTGAGGATGGTGATGGTGTCAACCTTTTCTGGAGTGTGGATGACGCAGTGCGTGCTTCTGAATGTCATACAGCGATATGAAGAATCTCAGCGCCCGCTCGCCGACGGTGCTCTGGTAGTCAGCCCACAGCTCGTGAACTTTGCACCGCACATGCTCAAAGCACCTAGCCTCAGTCACGCCCATCGCGAAGCAGGTCTTGTCGCCGCTGAAGTCATCGCAAATCAAGCTGCCGTGCCAGCAGCCTTCACCAGGCAGGCCCAAGAAGTCTCTTACATGTTCGCCGGTATAGCTGTCGGCGGAGTCAAAGACCATGGCCCTTGTTTCGTTGTAAGCCGTGGTGCAGTAGCTCCACAAGTAAGCGCGATGATGCGCCAATGCTTTCTCGTAGGCAACCGGTAGCGCCAAATACCAAGCGCGCAGGTCGCAGCGAAAACTACTGTACGTGCCGATTCAGCTCCATTTGAAAAAAACCACGAGCGCCAAGCCTAAGCCGATGGACCATAGTAGCCAGGTTGGTTCTATGACATAGCCCTCTGCCTTCGCTTCGGCCTTTCGTAAGACGCAGGGCACCACGCCGTCGGTCTTTCGCGCAGCAGCCTGGGGTGGGACACTGCTGTAGGCAACCGCAGCGCTGGTCTTGTAAGTCAGCGCGCTCGCAACACCCTAATACAGCGGGCCCCTGAACGCCCCACGCGCTGGTTGGTCGACGAGTCTAAAAACAGTTCGGCGCTTTTCGGGCTTAAGCAAAACCTGCCTTGATTCCAGACTCCGCCGCGAGACCCTAGAAGGATGCAAAGTGATACATCCATTTGCTAACCAATATTGTCTATTCTCCAACGTGAGCGGCGGATTGAACGGTACAGAATATTTTTTAGTCGTGCTGCTGGCGACCGTGGCTTGTTCCCTGGATTTTTACCTGTTTATAGATCAGCCCGTAAAGCACTTGCGGGTCATCGTACGAAGATACGCCCACGCGGTGATGCCTGCAGATACAGTTTTGGCTTGCTACCACTGGCGTTAGACGATCCGAACAACAACGCCGGTGCCGATCAAATGATCAGCGCGGCAATTTGAAGTGTTGGGCAACGAACTGCTTGACCCGCTCACGAGCCAAAGCTGCATACTTGCGGTCACCGCCACGCGTCGCGCCGCGGCCGTAACAGCTTTTCGCATAGTCCGTGCGTTCTTCAGTGGTTAGGGTACGACCGTCCAGCAAAACTGCATCAAATGTATCCAGACTCTGCAGCATCAGACAGTTTTTAAAGTTCCTAATCATCGGCATGTTTTGACGGGCATAGTCCCAATCAAAACCGTGCAGTGCACCTTCGTATACGACAAGTTCAGCTTTGCTGCCTTGTTGATTCAGGATTTCAGTATGTTTGCGGCAAAGCTCAGGGCTGGTGAAGTCGTCATCAGATCCGATAAAGGTCAGAATCGGACTGTCGGTAGTCTTCGCGTATTCCGAACATCCGCCGTAGAACGGAATATGCAAAGCAAAACGGGGGCCATCTGTACCCAAAGCGGCGATGCGATAGCGCTCAAAGCTAGAGTCCATCGCGGCTACCGCTCCTCGAGAAAATCCGATTACGCCAATGCTTTCCGCATCAATTCTTGAGTCTTTTTGCAACACGTTGAGTGCACGGAGCGCATCCATAACACCTGCTGGAAAGGTGAGCCTGTCGGCGCTGTATTCCGTGAGACCGCGCGGAGAAAAACTGTCGACCACGAAGGTGGCGACGCCTATTTCGTTAAACATTCTCGACCAATTGCCGATAGTGTCGACGATGCCTCGGCTGGAATGCATGATGACCATCGCCGGAAAAGGCCCCGCGCCCTTCAAAGGCAGCTGCAATTCGCCATAGATGTGATCGGTGTACTGGGTCTTGCCCTGGAATATCTGAACTGCACGACTGTCTCTTGCAGCAGAGTCAAAGTCAATGCGTTCAGCGTTGGCCGAAACCGGTTCAAACAGAAAAATTGTCGAAGCAATGAATGCGATGAGATCTTTAAAGTTTGGCATGGTTCCCCCGAAAAACCGGAGTTGGATCATTTTCCCCAAAGGACGAAAACATCCGATGGTGCTCTACCAGAGACCCCTATCGAAAGATAACCCACCTTGGACAAGGATTCTCGGCCTCGCGTCGCATTGAATTCGAGGATACCCCCTTGGCGCCTCCCATAACGTGGCGGCCACTCTCCCATAAATATTTCCGAACTCAGAAAGAATACGACGACCCAACGATCCCTCAGGAACTCCCAACGGAGAGTTTGGTGTCCGTTTGCAGAAACCTATTGTGCACCTCCACCGTCAGCGCTTCAATACGCGCAGTTAGTTTCTGGGTAATTTCGGTCAGTTGTGTGTTCTGTCGCAGTAGCTCCAGCATTTGCGCCGCATTTTGCGCGGCAATTTCCTGTCGTTGTTCGTAGGCAGTGGCAAGGTCCTCCCTGTGCAGCGCGTCAGCTTCGGCATGGGCTTTGTCTCGCTCAGCCTGCCGCGTCTGAGCGAGCAGGATCAGTGGCGCAGCATATGCCGCTTGCAGACTGAATGCGAGATTAAGCAGGATGAATGGATAGATATCAAACTTGGTGAGACCAAGAGCATTCACCCCGATCCAGATAGCAACAATGATTGTTTGCACCACTAGAAAAATCGGGGTTCCGAAAAACCGTGCAAACGCTTCGGCTTTGAGTGCGACCCAATCATTACCAAAAGGGGCGGCGAGATGTGCGTGGGGCCGATGGAAACGCAAGTGGTCAACGTGTTCTATGTCAACCGGAGCAGAGGCAGAGTCGGATATCGGCGTTTTCATATTTCACCCTTTACTCATCCATCAAGGCGATCACCTATGTGACGGCACTTGCTTGTTGAAAGCAGCATACGTGAGGGGGTGCTCGATGTCCAATTGCCCGGCTCAAATGGGTCTGTATATCAGACGCTCCAGCGCTTGTCGTGCCGGATGTTGCCGAACTCTGGCTCCAAGATGCCAATGCGCTACTTGTGGACCTTCTCCTGAGGAGTCAATCTACGGAAGCGAGTCCGATCCGCTACCTTTTAGGCGGTTTGGGGTTCGATTCATCCTCTAGAGGCCCGGCATTTTCGGCATAAAAGTAGATCCCAAAGCGCATTCTCTGAGTCGCCTGTGGGTTCCCCTCGCTACGCTGTACCAGTGTTCCGCTGTCGGCGCCATCTCTGTGCAGCGGATGTAATGACGCGGCACTGTTCCGAATCTCTCAGGCGTAATTCCCGAGGGGGTTACGGCACCGATGTTCGATTCGTCACAATGAAGCCGCGATGCCGCCTGCGCGAAGTCGGCCTCCGGCACGGCTGCATAAAATGAGGCTTTGAGGCGCGATCTGTAGGCGTTATCGGCCGATCCGGGGTTGAGCGTCTGAGCGAATGTTGGATAATTAAATTCCAGAAACAAAGTTACCAGAAATGTCCAACGACAAACACGAGGAACCAAGTAAGCCGCGGTTTGGGCTGCTATTGGCTGTGTGCGTGGCATCAGTGCTGTTCTGCGGTTTGCTAGTCTGGTTCGCTACCGCGTATTTGCCGGATTGCTGCGGGCCCTGAGGCTACGCTGAACAAGCCCCGTCAAATCTCTGCCATCACCAGGCAGCGGTTGTCCACATGACGGCTCGGCTTGCCGACGCTGCCGGGGGTATGAGACGCAAAAGCATAGACAGCAAGGCGACAAAGGGGACCTGCAGGCGACTCAGCGAATGCGCTTTGGAATCTATTTTTATGCGGAGGACACTAAGAGCGGCTAACAAAACGGTAACGGGGTACGCAAGCAGATGACGCAGCAAGC
>NZ_JBDTPB010000025.1:0-4725 GCF_039932935.1 Polaromonas sp. | reverse complement strand
AAATGCTCCACCCCGGTCCTGACTCGAAAGACGAGTTGATCGAAACCCTGGTGGAAGCCCAGGACAATGACGTCATTGGTGCCCAGAGCCGCGAGATGCTGGAAGGCGTGATCCGCATGGCCGACATGACGGCCGGCGACGTCATGGTGGCCGCCCCGCGCATGGACGTCATCAACATCGACGCGCCGTTCGACGAGTTGCTGCACTTGGTGATCGACACCGCCCACTCGCGTTTTCCCGTCTACGAAGGCGAAAAAGAAAACATCCTCGGCATCCTGATGGCCAAGGACCTGCTCAAGCTGCAGCGCGCCCCCGAACTCAACATCAAGGCCCTGCTGCGCCCGGCCGTCTTTGTGCCCGAAAGCAAAGGGCTGAACGACCTGCTGCGCGAGTTTCGCGGCAACCGCAACCACCTGGCCATCGTCATTGACGAATTCGGCCGCGTCGCCGGGCTCATCACCATCGAAGACGTGCTGGAGCAGATCGTCGGAGAGATCGAGGACGAATTCGACATCGCCGAAGACGAAGGCGACATCTTCGGCCTCACTGACCATACCTACCGCGTCAGCGGCGACACCTCCATCGAGCGCGTCAATGAGGCCTTTGGCGTGACACTGCCTGAAACCGACTTCGACACGATAGGCGGCCTGGTGGCGCACGAGATGGGCCATGTGCCCAAGCGCGGCGAACACTATGCGCTGGCGGGGCTGCAGTTCACGGTGCTGCACACCAAGGGCGGGGCTGTGCGCTGGTTCAAGGTATCGCCAGTCGCTGCCAGCGTCTGACAACAAATCTACAAAAAGGGCGGACTATGGGACGGGACTCAATTCACAGCATGATGTCCCACCTGCCGACCTTGCCCGCGCTGCTGGAACAGGCGCGCAACCCGCCGCCGCGCAAAGGCATTTCACCGTTCCAGATTGCTATTGTTTTGATAGCTGGTTGCGCACATGCAGCCAGCATGGCGTGGCCTTTTGACTTTGGTTTTGCGCAAGGGTTGCCGCTGTGGTGGATGCAGCTGCTGGCGCTTTTTCTGTTTGCCGCGCAAGTCGACAGTTGCCGCTCCTGGAAGCGCGCCGCCTGGATGGGCGGCCTCTTTGGCACGGCCATGTTGTGCAGCACTTTCTGGTGGCTGTTTATTTCCATGCACTACTACGGCGGGCTCGCCGCACCGCTGACGGTGCTGGCCGTTGTTCTGCTCGCGGCTCTCCTGGGGCTTTACTACGCTGCGGCCAGCGCTTTCTTTGTGCGGCTGGCGCCGGTGCGCAAGCTGCCGCGTGCCGTGGTGTTTGCGGCCTTGTGGCTGCTGGCAGAACTGGCCCGGGTCGAGTTTTTTACGGGCTTCCCGTGGGGCGAAGGTGGCTACGCCCATGTCGACGGCTGGGCCAGGCCGCTGGCCGCATGGGTGGGCGTACACGGCCTGACTTTCCTGGCGGCGCTGGCGGCGGCCTGGCTCGCCGTCACCCTGCGCGCGTCGCGTGTGCAGTGGCTGGGCGCCATCCTTGTCGTGGTGATCAGCGTGGTCGTGAGCTACCTGCCGGTGCAAAGCGCCTGGCCCGGGGACGCGGCCGCTGCAACACTCGCCGAACCGCTGGACGTCGCGCTACTGCAGGGCAACATCCCGCAAAACGAAAAATTCCAGGCCGGCACCGGCGTTGCCACAGCCCTGCGCTGGTATGGACAGCAGTTGCGCGATGTCAAGGCGTCGCTGGTGGTCGCCCCTGAAACCGCCATTCCAATGCTGCCGCAGCAATTGCCAGAGGGTTACTGGCAAGCGCTGCACGCGCGCTTTGCCACCGGCAACCAGGCAGCACTGATCGGCTTGCCGCTCGGCAGCTCCGATGCCGGCTATGCCAATTCGGTGCTCGGCCTCAAGCCCGGCCAGCCCGAGCCCTATCGATTTGACAAGCACCATCTGGTGCCATTCGGCGAGTTCGTTCCCGCGGGCTTCAGGTGGTTCATCAACATGATGCGTATCCCTCTGGGCGACTTCAACCGGGGCGCAGTCGGCCAGGCGTCGTTTGAATGGAAAGGCCAGCGGCTGGCGCCCAACATCTGCTACGAAGATCTCTTTGGGGAAGAGCTGGGCGCGCGGTTCAAGGACCCGGCGCTTGCGCCCACCATCTTTGTCAATGTCAGCAACATTGCCTGGTTCGGCAACACGGTGGCCATCGACCAGCACCTGCAGATCTCCCGCATGCGTGCGCTGGAGTTCAGCCGCCCGATGATTCGTGCGACCAACACCGGCGCCACGGTCATCATCGACCACCAGGGCAAAGTCACGCATTCACTGGAGCGCCACACACGCGGCGTGCTCCACGGCGAGGTCCAGGGCCGCAACGGCATCACGCCGTATGCGCAGTGGGTGTCCCGCTACGGCCTGTGGCCGCTGTGGGCGCTTGGCCTGGGCATCGCTGTCCTCGCGCTCGTGTTCCGCCGGCGTCGCTAGAGGCAGCACTGAGAGCCTGCCGCTCGGTGGTCCTTTAAAAATGAGCATAAGCGGCTACTAAATTAGTAGCGACATAAGATCGCTGCAGCACACCCCAAGCGAGTAGGGGCCGCGGAACTGGCTTCGCCAGGCCGCAGGCGCCGCCCCCGGAAGGGGGGAGGAGGCTACACGCAGTGAGCCTCAACGGGGGAGAGCTAGATTTTTTCCATTACGTTGTGCAGCAGGTCCGGCAGCATTTGCAGCATGCGCAGCGCGTCCTGCCCGGGCGGCGTGCTGGTAGCAAAGTACATCTGCAGCGGCGCGTGGGCAAAGTCATGCAGCGGCACCGCTGTCAGTGACTGCGGATCGAGGTTGCTGGCGGTCAGAAAGTCCACCACGGTCCAGCCCATGCCCCGCTTGACCAGCTCCAGCGCCAGCCTTGAGGTATGCACCTGCAAGCCCTCCGGGGCCGTGAGGCCCAGGTGGCGCGCCAGGTCGTCAATCGACTGGCACATCGGGTCTTCGCCCACCAGCCTGATCAGCGGCATGCCGGCCAGGAAAGACATCGGGTTCTGGCGCCGCGCCTTCACGGCCCGTTGCCAGATGTCCCGCGTGACGGCCAGATAAAGCGGGCCGCTGACCAGCGTGGAGCTGGTCAGCAGCGGGTGCGGGTGTTCATAAAAGCCCAGCGCAAAGTCCACGCTGCGCGTCAGCAGCGCCTGCACCATCTGGTCCTGGTGCAAGGTGCGCACCTCCACCCGCACGCGCGGATAGCGCGCCATGTGCTTTTCCAGTACCAGCGGAAGAAATTCGTGGCTGACGGATGGAATGGCCGCCAGGCGCACCTGGCCGTCGGCGGCCTGGCGCAAATTGACGGCGATGCGTTTGAGGTTGTCCAGTTTCTGGTGAATCAGCGTGGACTCTTCAAACAGCACGCGCGCTTCGGGCGTGGGGGCCAGAGACCCCTTGCCGCGGGTGAAAAGCTTGTAACCCAATTGCAGCTCGGTGTGCGCAATGGTCTTGCTGACGGCCGAGGGGGTGATGCAGATCAGCCGTGCTGCGGCGCTCATGTTGCCCGTCTGCATGACGGCCTGGAAGACTTCAAGTTGTCGGAGGTTCATGGGACCGAGGGGTGTGAATTTTACTCACACCCCTCGCTGCATTATGCATCGCCGCCCCCTGCCAGCGTCGCTACGATGGGCCACCTTTGGCCGCAAGCCGGGGAAATCGCAGCATACGCAGGCGCAAACCGCAGTTCTTTGCCTGCTGTGCACAAAAAAACCGAACAAATTCCATTTCCTTGGAGACAACATGCAATTCACTTCAACATTTCGGCAAATGGGCGCAACACTTGGCCTGGTGGCATTCACCACGCTGGGCGCACCGGCGCTGGCGCAAACCGCCAAGCCCAACGTCGTGATCCTCGCCACCGGCGGCACCATTGCCGGCGCGGGGGCTTCAGCGCTGAACAGCGCCACCTACGCCGCCGCCAAGGTGCCGGTCGACAAGCTGCTTGCCGGTTTGCCGGAGCTGGCCAACGTGGCCAATGTCAAGGGCGAGCAGGTCTCGCAGATCGCTTCCGAAAGCTTCACCAACGACAACCTGATGAAGCTGGGCAAACGCATCTCGGCGCTGGTCAAGCAATCCGATGTGGACGGCATCGTCGTGACACACGGCACCGACACGCTGGAAGAAACCGCCTATTTCCTCAACCTTGTGATCCGCACCAACAAGCCCATCGTCGTGGTGGGTTCCATGCGGCCCGGCACGGCACTGTCGGCCGACGGCGCCCTGAACCTGTTTGACGCTGTCAGCGTGGCTGCCAGCCAGGATGCGGCCGGCAAGGGCGTGCTGGTCACCATGAACGATGAAATCCAGAGCGGCCGCGACGTGACCAAAACAATCAACATCAAGACCGAGGCGTTCAAAAGCCAGTGGGGCCCACTGGGCATGGTGGTCGAAGGCAAAAACTACTGGTTCCGCGCACCCGTCAAGCGCCATACCGCGCAGTCCGAGTTCAACATTGACGAATTCGAGGCGCTGGCCCCTGTAGACATCGTCTACAGCTACGGCAACGTTCCGCGCTCCGCAGTGGACTCTGTCGGCAAGACCGGCATCAAGGCACTGATCCATGGCGGAACCGGCAATGGTTCGGTGGCCGACCGCGTGGTTCCCGCGTTGCAGGAAGTTCGTGCCAAAGGCATTCAGGTGGTGCGCTCTTCGCGCGTTCCTGACGGTTTTGTGCTGCGCAACGCCGAGCAGCCCGATGACAAGTACGACTGGGTGGTCGCGCATGA
>NZ_JBDTPB010000024.1:0-19179 GCF_039932935.1 Polaromonas sp. | reverse complement strand
GCGCTCCAGGCGCCGCCCTTGGCTTCAATCGCATCGCGCTTTACCGTGGCCAGCACGCCGGCCGCCTGTTCGCCGCCCATCACGCAGATACGCGCGTTGGGCCACATCCACAAAAATCGCGGTGAATACGCCCGGCCGCACATGCCGTAGTTGCCGGCGCCGTAGCTGCCGCCAATGATCACGGTGAACTTGGGCACCTGCGCCGTGGCCACGGCCGTCACCATCTTGGCGCCGTGGCGTGCAATGCCTTCGGCTTCGTACTTGCGACCGATCATGAAACCGGTGATGTTCTGCAAAAACACCAGCGGCACCTTGCGCTGGCAGCACAGCTCGATAAAGTGCGCGCCCTTTTGGGCCGACTCGCTGAACAAAATGCCGTTGTTGGCGATGATGCCCACGGGCATGCCTTCAATGTGCGCAAAGCCGCAGACCAGCGTGGGGCCAAAGCGCGCCTTGAACTCATGAAACTCGCTGCCATCAACGATGCGGGCAATCACCTCGCGCACGTCATAGGGCTTTTTCGGGTCTACCGGAATCACGCCATGCAGCTCTTGCGAGCTGTGCAGCGGCGGCACCGGGGTGCGCAAGGCCTGATCGAATCGCTTGGTTTTGTTGAGGCTGGCCACAGCCTGGCGGGCGAGTGCCAGCGCATGGGCGTCGTTTTGCGCCAAATGGTCTGCCACGCCAGACAGTCGCGTGTGCACATCACCGCCGCCCAGGTCTTCGGCTGAAACGATTTCACCAATGGCCGCCTTCACCAGCGGCGGGCCGCCCAAAAAGATGGTGCCCTGGTTTTTAACGATGATGGTTTCGTCGCTCATGGCCGGCACATAGGCACCGCCGGCCGTGCAGCTGCCCATGACAACCGCAATCTGCGCGATGCCCTGGGCGCTCATGTTGGCCTGGTTGTAAAAGATGCGTCCAAAGTGGTCGCGATCAGGAAATACCTCGTCCTGGTTGGGCAAATTGGCGCCGCCCGAGTCGACCAGGTAAATGCAGGTGAGGTTGTTCTGCATCGCCACTTCCTGCGCGCGCAAATGCTTTTTCACCGTCATCGGGTAGTAGGTGCCGCCCTTCACGGTGGCGTCGTTGCACACGATCATGCAATCGATCCCGTTGACGCGGCCAATGCCGGTGATGAGGCCCGCGCACGGTGCGCTGTCGGTGCCATCCCTGTCGGGGTACATGTCTTTGGCGGCCAGAGGGCCAAGCTCCAGGAAAGGCGTGCCCGGGTCCAGCAGCATCTGCACTCGGTCACGCGGCAGCAGCTTGCCCCGCGACACATGCCGCGCCCGTGTGGCCTCGCCGCCACCCAGGGCGGCCTTGGCAACCTGTGCGTTCAGGTCGTCTACCTGCGCCTGCATGGCAGCGGCATTGGCCTGAAAGTCGGCGGAACGGGCGTTGAGTTGTGTCTCGAGAGCGGGCATGGTTTCCTCGTTGCTAAGCGGCGTTATTCGTAGGCGGGCCAATTGCTCTATCCGGGCTTCTCCCCGTTCGGGCTGAGCCTGTCGAAGCCGCCCCTTCCGTTCGGGCTGAGCTCGTCGAAGCTCTCTCCCCGAATCCGTTCGGGCTGAGGTATCGAAGCCTTCCCCGTCGGGCCGAGCCTATCGAAGCCACACCTTAACGCCAAACTCCCAGCTTAGCGAAAACCCACCCCATCAGAGCGGCCAACTAGGTTGCAAATCCTGCCAACGCATAGGAAAATTTACCGTATGCCCGCCCGGACTCTCGTCAAACCCGCTAATACGCCCAAAGCCGCCACCCCTATGGCCTTTGCCAGAAGCATTGTGGCCGCCTACAAGCGCCGTGAGCAAAGCCCGGCAGAAGCCCTGAAGCTGGCACAGATCACGCCAAAACAACTGCAAACCGTGCAGGGCCACATCACCGCGCAGCAAATGGAGACCCTGTCAGGCGCCGCCATGCAGCAACTTGACGACGAAGGCCTGGGTGCTTTCAGCCGCAAATTGCCCTGGGGCAGCTACGGCATGCTGGCCCGCGCCTCCATCAGCTCACCCAGCCTGGGCGTGGCACTCAAACGCTGGTGCCGCCACCATGGTTTGCTGACAGGCGACATCATCCTCAAGCTCAGCACCAGCGGCGACACCGCCAGCATCACGATTGAAGAACACACCGACCTGGGTGCAGCACGCGAGTTTTGCCTGGTGCATGTGCTGCGCAACATTCACGGGCTCGCCTGCTGGTATGTGGACTCGCGCATCCCGCTGCAGGGGGCACGCTTTCCGTTTGGGGCGCCACAGCATGTGGAGGCTTATGGTCTGATGTTTCCCGGGCCCATGCTGCAGTTCAACGCCACGCAAGCCCCTTCGACAGGCTCAGGACAGGCTGAGCTCAGGTTTGATGCGCGTTACCTGGACTTGCCTTTGCGCCGCGATGAGAAAGCCCTGCAGCAGATGCTCCAGCGAGCCCTTCCGCTCACCGTGCTGCAGTACCGGCGTGACAGGTTGCTGGTGCAGCAAGTGCGGCAGGCGCTGGCCAACCCCTCACTGGCCTCGCACAACGCAGAGAGTTTGGCCGCGGCGCTGAACATGTCTTCGCGCTCGCTGCATCGGCAGCTCCAGGAAGAAGGCGCGTCATTGCAGCAACTGAAGGACGAGGTGCACAGCGAAAGAGCCAAGGAGTTGCTGCTGCGCACCGACAAGCCCATCAAGCAAGTGGCCGCAGCCGGCGGCTTTACCAATGAGAAAAGTTTCACCCGGGCCTTCCGCGCATGGACAGGCATGAGCCCAGGGGAGTTTCGCAAGGGCCTGCCGGGGCTTTAGGGAAGTGCCGAAGGCCCCCTGCTTCAGTTTTTGGCCGCAGCGCGCCGCGCCGGCCGGCGCACCGCCCTGACCTTGCCGCTGCTACCACCACCGCAAAAGAACTGGTCTGCGCCGTCAGACTCCAGCCCCGAGACAAACATGCCAGCCGGCATATCCATTGCCTCCAGTGTTTCGCCGGTGTGCGCATCCACATGGCGCAACTCGCTTTCATCACCTTCCCAGGTGGCATGCCACAGCTCGCCGTCTACCCAGCTCACGCCGGTGACAAAGCGGTTGGACTCGATGGTGCGCAGCACCGCGCCCGTGACCGGGTCAAGCTGAAGAATCTGCCGCTTCTGGAACTGGCCCACCCACAGCGTGCCCTCGGCCCATGCCAGCCCGGCGCCGCCGCCCGGCAATGCAATCGTGTGCAGCACCTGGCCGGTAGCGGGGTCAACTTTTTCAATGCGGTCTTCCGCCACCTGGTAAAGATGCTGCCCGTCAAACGCCGTGCCCGCATGTGCGGCCGCGTCGATGGAGCGCACCGTCTTGCCGCTCGCCGGGTTCAGCGCATTGAGTTTTTGGCCGGAGGCGAACCAGACGTGTTGCCCGTCATAGGTCACACCATTGACCTTCTCCACATCGGGGAAGGGACCGTATTCGCGAACAATTTCAGCTTTGGATTTTTTCATGGCTTCATCCTACTCACCGGGCAGCGAAGCCGGGAGTAACAAGGTTGTCGTGAATCCCGGCACCAGGGGCATCGCCATCCAGCGGCGTGAACGCCCCTGGCCCAGGCGCTGCACTTTGCCCGCTTGCAACAACGACTCCAGCGAACGCTGCACCGTGCGCTGGCTGGCGCCCAGGGCCAAGGCCAGGTCAGAGCTGGCCCACGACTCACCATCCGACAAAAGCGCCAGCACCTCGCCATGCGCGCCTTCCATCGGCCGCGCCAGCACCACAAGCCCCGCCGCCCCCGGGGCCACGCGGTGCGGCTGCAGCACAAAGCCATCCTTCGTGGCCACCACACCGGCCAGCGGCCGCAGCAGGGTGCGCAGCCGCCCCACTTCAACGCGCAAGCGCGCACGGTAAGACTCGTCGGCCTCTTTGCCACGAAAGGCCTTGGCCACCAGCACCTCGCGCGGTACATCGGCAGGCCAGGCCTCACCCAAAGCGCGCGCCAGCGCAAACAGCACCGGCCGGCCGGCAAGCGGCACCGATGTGCCGGCCTGGCACACGGCGTAGCGGCAAGCGTCAATGACAAGGGTGTTGGAAGCCAGCAGCGCCTCCACCTCATCAAGCAGCAGCGCACGCTCTTCGCCCTGCGACACCACGCGCGCCGCGGGCGCGTTCAGCGCCAGCAAGGCGCTGTTGACTTCAGCCACCAGCGCGGGAATACGCGCCTGCGCCGCAGCGCGGCCCGCCTCAGCGAATGCCGTGCGCGCGGCCTGGGTGTGCAGGCGCCGCACCGCCAGCCCGGCCACCACCATCGCATGCGCCGCTTTCGATGCGGGTGGCAGCGGTGCAGGGTCCAGTCCGGCCAGCGTTTGTTCGGCTTGGTCCAGCCTGCCGATCAGCAGCAGGCGCCGGGCCTGCAACAGCCCAGCATGCGCAGCATTGGCCTGGTCGCCGTGGGATTCAAGTGTGAGGCGCGCGGCGTCCAGCGCCGCAACAGGCCAGCCCAGGTCGCGTGAGACCAGAGCAATCTCGGCTTCGGCTACGGCGCAGCGCGCGCGGGCCACGGCCTCTTTGGTGCCAAAGGCGCGGGCCGCACTGCGCAGCAAGGCCTTGGCGCGCTCCAGGTCACCCAGCCGCGCCATCGCAATGCCGCGCAGCGCCAACGCGGGTGCGTCGTTGCGCAGGGCAACACGGTTCAGTGCACCCAGCACATCACCGGCGGCCAGTGCCAGCGCGGCTGCCGTGATCAGTGCATCCATTCGAATCCCGCCACATTTGTCACTCTCACCCTTCGCGTGTTCATTCCTACTATAAGCGCGTGCTTCACCAACCACCCACGAAAGGAACACGCCAATGACTCACACCACAGCAACCCGCGAAGACTGGACCGCCGCACGCATCAAGCTGCTCGCCGCCGAAAAAGAGCTGACGCGCCACAGCGATGAACTGGCACAACAACGCCAGCAACTGCCCTGGGTACGCATCGACAAAAACTACACCTTCGACACCGACGCAGGCAAAGCCTCGCTAGCCGACCTGTTTCAGGGCCGCTCGCAGCTGATGGTTTACCACTTCATGTTCGGGCCCGACTACAAGGCCGGTTGCCCCTCGTGCTCGATGATCGCCGACAGCTTCAACGGCTTCGCGGTTCACCTTGCCAACCATGACGTGGCGCTGCAAGTGGTGTCACGCGCACCGCTGGCCAAGCTGCAGGCGTACAAAAACCGCATGGGCTGGACCTTCCCCTGGGCGTCCTCGTTCGGCAGCGACTTTAACTTTGACTTCAACGTGTCGTTTACCGAGCAGCAGCAACGCGAGCGCGGCATTGACTACAACTTCACGCGCGAGCCCAAATGGGAGTGGCGCGAAGGCCAGGAGGGTGGCGGCACCGGCCCGGTGGCCGAGCTCGCCGCCAGCAGCGGCATCGACGCATCGGGCTACACACGCGAAAGGCCGGGCATGAGCACCTTCGTGCTTGAAGACGGTGTGGTCTACCACCACTACTCGACCTATTCACGCGGCGTAGACGGGCTTTGGGGTTCGTACCAATGGCTGGACCGCGCGCCCCTGGGCCGCAACGAAACCGGCATCTGGTGGCGCCGCCATGACGAATACAAAGCCCCGCAAGCAGCCGCTGTAGCGGCCTGCTGTGCCTGAGGCGCATCACCGCCACGCGCTACCCGCCTTCCTCGGCGTTACGGCCCTGCTGGTTGCCGCCAGCACCGCAGCAACCATTCGCTGGAGCCAGTCCATGTCGGGTATGGGGGAGATTCCCATGCCCGGCGGCGGGGCGCTCTCCATGGCGTGGCTACCCGTGTGCGGCCAGACATGGCCTGGCACTGCGGCGTCTTTCATCGGCATGTGGGCCGTGATGATGGTGGCGATGATGTTGCCGTCATTGGCGCCCATGCTGTGGCGCTACCGGCAGGCACTGGGCGCACACGGCCATGCGCACCCGGGCACATTGACCGCATTGCTCACAGTAGCGGGCGCAGCCTACTTCTGCGTGTGGATTGCGCTGGGGGCGGCCATCTTTGCGCTGGGCGCCGCGCTGGCAGAAACGGCCATGAAAATCCCCGCTGTAGCGCGCGCCCTTCCGCTGGCCAGTGGCATGGCCGTACTGCTCGGCGGGTTGTTTCAATTCACGGCATCAAAGACACGTTCGCTGGCTTGCTGCCGGGGACAAGTTGAACAGCACCAGGCATTCGCAGCAGGCACCGGCGCGGCCTGGCAACATGGGCTGCGGCTCGGCCTGCATTGCAGCCGCTCCTGCGCCGGCCTCACGGTCATCTTGCTCGTCATGGGCGTGATGGACCTGGGCGCGATGGCACTCGTCACAGCGGCCACTACGGCAGAACGCATTGTCCCGGCCGGAGAGCGCATCGCCCTCGCGGTCGGTGTCATCGCCACCGGTGCAGGCTGGTTCATGGTCGCGCGGGCAAGCGGGGTCTTGTGAAGAGCCCGCCAGCCTGGTCACTTCAGCTGAAGCTGCTGAAGAACCCAACGGGCTGCAGTTCTTGCGTGGCGGGCAACTCGTCACAGCGCGCCTTGATATCTGCGGTGAACGCCTTGAAAGCTGCCAGCTTGGGCAAGGGGCTTTCATCCACGCCTTCGTCGTACATGGCCACATGCACAAAGCTCACGCCATCGGGCAGCTTGTGCGTGTGGTAGCGCAGGCCGGCAGGCTTGACGGCCTGCAGCTCGGCATACACCGCGCGGACGAGCCGCTCGTTTTCTTCGGCCATTTCGGGTTTAACGCGGTAACGAATCATGACTGCTCTCATACTTTTACTCCTGTGGGTTGAAGGGAAATGGGTGCCTTGCCGCGCAGGCGCAAAGCCACCGCAGCACCGGCCAAAGAAAGAACGGCGCAGGCAGCCAGTGCCTGGGCAAATCCGCTGCTGAACTGCTGCGCGCTGGCATAGCCGCCCGCGCCTGTAAACACCGTGGCCGCAATCGCCACGCCCAGCACACCGCCGAGCTGCCGCAGGGTCTGGAACAAGCCCGAGGCCTTGCCGATATCGCCCGGCTCTACCTCGGCCAGCACCGCGCTTTGCACCGCCGGCATGGCCATGGAAACACCCGCGCCGGTCACCACCATGGGCAGCACCCACAGCGCGTAGGCAGTTTGAGGGCCGGCCAACAATGCCACCCAGCCCACACCAATGCCCTGCAAGACCAGACCTACCACCACCAGCGTGCGCGCGCCGACGCGCGCCACCATGGCCCCCGCCACGGGCGCGACTAAAAACAGCGTGGCCGTCCACGGCAGCATGCTCAGGCCCGCACCCAATGGCGAGCGGCCCTGCACCACCTGAAAAAACTGCGCCATGAAAAACAGCGTGCCCATCAACGACGCCGTCATCAAGAAGCCCGCCACGTTGGCGGCCGCAAACACCGGCGAGCGAAAAAGCCGGGGCGGCACCATGGCCTCCCACGCCTCACGGCGCTGCGACGCAACAAACGCCGCGCCCAGCACCAGCCCGGCACCCAACGCACCCAGCACAGGCCCGCTGAACCAGCCATCGTGCGCACCACGCATCAGCCCCCACACCAGGCCCAGTAACGACAGCACCATTAGCACCGCGCCCCGCCAGTCGAGCTTGCCCGGGGCGCCTTTGCTCTCGGGCACCTTGCGCCACACCAGCGCGGCCACCAGCAGGGCAAACGGCACGTTGATCCAGAAGATCCACTGCCACGCCAGGCCGTGCACCACCGCACCCCCTACAACCGGCCCGGCCAGCACGGCCAGGCCGGTGACGCCGCTGAACAGCCCCAGCGCCTTGCCCCGCTGCGCCGGTGGAAACGCAGCCGCCAGCAAAGCCATGGCCAGCGGCAGCACCATGGCCGCGCCCAAGCCTTGCAGCGCCCGCCCGGCAATCAGCCAGCCAATGCCCGGCGCCAACGCACAGGCGGCCGACGAGGCGGCAAACACCAGCAGCCCGGCGCTGTAAACCCGGCGGCGGCCCCACCGGTCGCCAAGTGCCGACGCCGTCATCAGCAGCACGGCAAAGCTCAGGCCATAGGCATTGACCGTCCACTCCAGCGCCTCAACCGAGGCCGACAACTCATGCCGTAGCGTGTCCAGCGCCGTCGTAACCACCAGCGCATCCAGCGCCGCCATGCACGACCCGGCCGCGGCCAGGCCCAGCACCCAGCGCTGCTGCACGGTAAAGCCTGGATTGTCTGGTTGATTCACTTGCATCACTTCATCGCTCCTTTTTGGCGGGCGGCACACCACATGCCTTGCCCCTATTGCCAAAGACGACGACGCCCAGCGAATCGATGCAAAATTATTTTTACGTGCCCGCGCATCGTTTGGGGCCCGCCCAACGTCTCAAAGAAGACGCATAAAGGAATCACCCCAAGGAAATCACCCCGTGCGGCGGCAACCTTTCATCGGCCAAGCCACCCAAACCAAGACCCCCGAAGCACAATCAAGCCAAGGCCCTCCTCTATGAACGCCACACCCCACTCCATCACGGCCCCCGATGCGCCGAACCCGGCTCTGCCCGAGTTCATCACCCTCATGGGCACGCTGCGCCCCCGGCTGCACCGCTACTGCGCCCGCATGACCGGCTCCATCTTTGACGGCGAAGACATCGTGCAAGACACGCTGGCCAAAGCCGCGCAGGCCTATGACCCCGCCACAGTGCAGCACGCCGAAGGCTGGCTGTTTCGCATTGCGCACAACACGGCCATGGACTTTTTGCGAAGCAAGGCGCGTGAAGAAGTGCACCTAGCCGATGAAGAGCCCGACACCACCGCCGACCCCCACGCCAGCGCCGAGCTGCGCCATGCCACCACGGCAGCACTGCGCACCTTTATGCAACTGCTGCCGGCGCAGCGCAGCGCGGTGATATTGGCCGACGTGCTGGGTTACGCGATGGACGAAGCCGCCGACGTCATGAACGTCAGCCTGCCCGCCATCAAGGCCTCACTGCACCGCGGCCGCCTGCGCCTGCGCGAGTTGGCCCAGCAGTCGGCAGACAAAGCGCCACCGCCAGCCCTGTCGCCAACAGACCAGGCCCTGCTAACCGAATATGCGGCACGCTTTAACGCGCGAGACTTTGACGGCCTGCGCGACATGCTGGGCGATAAGGTGCACCTGAATTTGGTGGCACGCCTGCAGCTGGACGGCAAGGCGGATGTGGGCGAATACTTTGGCCGGTATTCAGCCGTGACAGGCGTGATGCACGTCACGCCCACCAACATCGAAGGCCGGCCCGCTATCTGGATTCACCAGGAGAGTGATGCCACTGTCAATGCGGACTACGTCGTTGCGCTGGATTGGCAGGAGGGGAAGCTGGAGATGATCCGGGACTTCAGGTATGCGTTTTATTTTGAGGACGGGGCGATCTTTGATGTTTGACTACTGGCGCTGAGGAACAGCATCGGCGCGACTGGCTAGCGGTGGAACAGGTACGGCAGGCGCTGGCGAATCCTGCGGTGGCTTCGCACAATGCGGAGACCTTGGCGGCGGCACTACATATGTCGACGCGCTCATTGCATCACCCGCTTCAGGAGGAAGGGCTGCTGCTGAGGACGGGCAAGCTTATCAAGCAGGTGGCCGAGGTTTCGAGGTTCGAATGAGAAGAGCTTTCTAAACGCATTTAGAAATGCATTCAACGAGACGTCCAGCGAATTTTCGGGATAAGTTAATTAATCGAGAGCCCCTGTTCGATCTCAATCTACCTCGCAGCTACAGCAACGCAAAGAACTTCACTCAAAAAAGCCCCCATCCTTCGCTCGCCTGCAGTGTAAAGTCCGGAATAACTGTGATCGTGGAACTGACGAAAGGTACCCAATGAGACTAGATGAAAGCAGACTATCGATAGCAAATCTCCGCGATATGCTCAATCGTGGCGACTTAATCGCTAACAAGGAATACCAACGATCACCGGGTCTTTGGCCAAATGCATCCAGAAGCTACTTCATCGATACGATTTTGGAAGGTTTTCCATTTCCAAAAATTTACTTTCACGAATTCCTAGATAGGAGATCAAAAAAAGTACGGACCGAAATTGTTGATGGGCAACAACGCATCACTACCATTCAAGATTTTCTGAATGACAAGTTTGCTCTTGGAAAGAACTCATCCAAATATGAAGGACGACGATTCTCTGATCTGGATGAAGAAACGCAAGACAGACTACTCTTCTACACGGTGTCAACTGACGTTATTCGCGATGCTGGCAGAGCCGAAATCCTTCAGATGTTCCGACGAATGAATGCCTATACATTGCCGCTTAATGCAGCAGAGAAAAGACATTCGGAGTTTTTTGGCGAATTCAAAGACATGGTTACACGCGTACTAGATCATATGAATCTTCTGTCGGAGTGGGAGATATTTACAACACGGCAGATAGTCAGAATGGCCGACGCAGCATTTATTGCCGATTTAGTTTTAGCTCTCGAAAATGGCGTCACCAGCACAAGCGACGCTAAGCTTCACGCGTTGTACAAAGCCTTCGATACTTCCTTCCCTCAAGCGGATGATGTTGAGGCCACTCTTGACCAGGTTTTCAACATCATCGCTCAAGATCTTTCCCCAATTCGAAATTCCTACATGACAAAGCCATTCGCTTTGCATGCACTTTTCTGCGCAATACATCACAACACCGTAGGCCTTAAAGGGTTCGAGGAAATTTCGGGTATTCCGCCGATTGGGGCTGCACTCGGATGCTCCGCAGAGAGGGCAACGGCAAATTTATTGGAACTTGCTGCAGCACACGAAAGCAAAGATCTCTCACGATTTCCCGAATATGTGGAAGCGATGAGTGCTGGATCAAACCGAGAGAAGCAGCGCGTCACTCGAATATCAATACTCTGCCTCGCCCTACGAAACGAGCTGTAGATCGGGACTTTTACAGTGGATTTGCCTCCTCTGCGATTCATGTTCGAATTACGCATCACAAGATGTGAAGAAGGATTTAAGGACAGCCTTTCTATGACTTCGTCGCATGAAAAAGAACGGCGGCGACATCGACTAGAAGGGGTGCTTTCAGATGCATGGCAAGCGTATTGCAGCTTCGTTCGTCAATTGTTGATTCGCTCTGCCACTGGATGCTCAACAGAACTTGGAGTTATTCATCCCGCATCGATACTTCCAGTGAACTGGCAACGAGCATCTTATGTAGCCATGCGAGCAAGCCAAGGCGCAATGGTTCGGCCAGGCAACTTGAATCATCTTCTCCGTAAAGAACCAACCTGGGGTGACGTCACCCACATCGTTGCAATAGTTAATGCTCTAAACCCAGGCAACGCCGGGAACTTGATCGGGACTCTTGCGGGCGGCTTACCTGGACCAAAACATTGTCAACTAGTTCGAAATGCTTGCGCGCATAGAAATCATCAAACTCGAGCGGAAGTTGAATCTCTTGCGACTTCTTATCTTGCTTCCCGAGTAAAGCACCCAACAGATGCGATGGTTTGGCGTGATCCCGGCACTATGCAATTTGCATTTTTAAGCTGGCTTGACGACATGCGAACTATTGCGGCAAGAGCCGTCCAATAGGATCCGCATCACACCCTTAGAAATTGACACTTCTTGCCGATAAAGACGTCATTTGTATAGTTCAAGGATATCGCCCAGTTGCACCGAAAAATTACCCCCATAACGTGTATCAAGCTTGGCTTGTCGAGCGAGTGATATGAAGCCCTTTTCAGCGACCAGCTGGTTTGCGTAAGGAACGGCGGTATAAAAAGACAACATGTCGCGAATGTCATTGGGCTCCAACGGGCCAGTTTGTGCTTCTAAGCGAGCAGCCAATTCGGCCTCTACATTCAAGGTCGGTACGTTTCGTATAAAGGAAACAATAGCTTCCGCACCAAGGCGTTTCATCTCATCAACGGTATGACCGATAACACCAAGAAGATGAGCAGTAAATCCTTGATGATCTAGAAAGAGTTGGGCAGCATAGGCTCTCCAGCGCATGTCCATTGTTTCCCCCTCCATAACCTTGCGACGGTTTTCGATCCGGCTTAGTAATTCACTCGAACTGGCTGAGAAAGCGGCGTGCGCTGCACGACGAAGTTTGTCATCTTGACCCAGCATGTAACTAAGATATTGCTGTTTAGGATCAAGATGCTGGTTTAGAAAATCGGCGATACCAGCATCACCGGGAGAAGCAAAGAGCGAGTCGAAAGGTTCAAATGCCTGCATGAATCCGGCAACAACCGCCCAATTTGGCGGCAAAGAGATCGGCGGCTCGCCAAACATTAAATGCAAGGCATTTCGCATTTCAACCAATAGTCGCGCCTTTCGGCTTCTAAATACAAATCCTCTGCTAAGGCTTGCTTGAACCTCAGCCACATGCGCGCGACTTGACAGGTCATTGCGCTTTGAAGTTTCGACAATGTGCGTGATTGTTAGGGGAGCTAACACGCGACCCTGCTCAACTGCGTCATGAAGTTCAGCGTAGACGATGCACGAAGGGCCGTCCTTAAGCGCCCCGGAGCGCACTCTCGCAAGCTCAATCCATTTATTCTGGTCAAGAAATAATATTTTCAATTGATGCCTCGGAGGTCTGCTTTCTCGAAACAACGCCCCGCACGATGTCGGTGTGAATGCTCTCGATGCTGATGCCGCGATCGGCCAGCATCTCAGACTTCTGACGATGCGAGGCGATCTTCAACCACTAGTTCGAGTTAAACATACGTCCTGCGAAAGCGGGAGTCTTAGTTTCTATTTATATGGGCATATAACTTGCGTGCGCACGCCTGCGGCGGGGACAGGCTTTGCAGAGTGCGGGCCTGACACCGTCAAGCACCATCAACGCTGAAAGCCACTCATGCCGATTACTACCCGCACCTTCTGCTTCGCAATTTGCGCCGCCTCCAGTCTGACGCTCACCCAGCTGTCCTTCGCCCAAGACACCTATCCCAACCACCCAGTCAAAGTCATCGTCGCGCTACCAGCCGGTGGCAGCGTAGACATGGTGGCGCGCCAGGTCAGCCAGCAACTGGCCACCGACCTCGGCCAGCCCTTTGTGGTGGACAACAAAGCCGGCGGCTCGGGCCAGATTGGCGTGCCGGTGGTAGCCAAGGCGGTGCCGGATGGCTACACCATCATGGTGTCGCCGGCGTCTTTCTTGACGACGAACAAGAGCATTTTCAAGACGCTGCCCTACAACCCGGAAACCGACTTTGTGGCGGTGACCAAGCTAGTCAACCAGGCCATGGTGCTGGTGGTGAATGACAAGGCCAAATATGGAACACCGGCCAGCATATTGGCGGCTGCCAAGGCCAACCCCGGCAAGCTGACCTATGCCTCTTCAGGTGACGGCAGCCCGCAGCATCTGGCGGGCCTGATGTTTGAAAGCCAGACCGGCGTGAAGCTGCTGCACGTGCCTTACAAGGGCGGTGCACCGGCCATTACTGATTTGATCGGCGGCCAGGTGGACATGGCTTTTGCGCCGCTGCCAGAGGCGCTGCCGCACATCAAGTCGGGCAAGCTGCATGCGGTGGGTGTGCTGAGTGAGAAGCGCGCCATTTCTGCGCCGGACATTCCGACGCTGAAGGAAGGCGGCGTGAACAACGTGGTGCTATCGGCGTGGATCGGGCTGCTGGCGCCGGCCAAGACCCCTCAGCCGGTGTTGGACAAGATCAGCAAATCGGCCAAGGCTTTCCTGCGGGGTGATGCCAAAACCAAATTGCTGGAAATAGGCATGGAGCCCGCACCCGATGAGGCCAAGCCTCTGGCGCAAGTCATCTCGGAAGAGATTCGCATTCATGCCGAGCTGGTGAAAGCCGCCGGCCTGGTGCCGCAGTAAGCAGGGCGTGGTGGCCAGGCCAAGGCTTGTACCTGGCCACCAAATAAAAGCTCTAGCCGACTGAAACCTGCCGCTCGCCCAAAGCAATATCCAGCATCATCTCGCTGGCCAAGGTACCAAGCTCTTTCTGCAACGCCTCCACAGACAAGTTAGCCGGCACCAGCAAGTGCGCCTCCACCTTGAAGGTCTGCTTGCCCGACACACCGCTGCGCACGATGTCGGTATGAATGCTCTCAATACTGATGCCGCGCTCGGCCAGCATTTTGGTCAAATTGCTGACGATGCCGAGGCGGTCTTCGCCTACCAACTCCAGTTCAAACACGCGCAGTGCGGCAGGGGTGTTGGCGCCGTCGCTTTTAGCCACGACCACTTGCAAGCCGCTGGACTGCAGGCCGCGCAGTGAGGTGGCCAGGTTGTCGGCGCTTTCGCGGGGCACTTCGAAGTGGACCATGCCGGCAAACTCACCGGCCTGGCGCGTCATGCGGCTGGCGGCCCAGTTGGCGCCGAAGCGTTGGGCTTTGTCTGCCAATGCGCTGACGATGCCCTGGCGATCAGTGCCGACGATGGAGACGACGAGCGAGGTGTTGGTGGACGAGACCTCTTCAGTCAACACCACGGCCTTGCGCAGCATGGGGGCGCGGGTGGCAAAGGCTGGGTCTTGCACCTCAGCGGGCAAGTTGCCTTGCAGGCGGGCGTGGTGCACGACCTTGCTGAGCAGTGCCAGGCCCATGGGCGCGAGGGCGCGCTCCCACAGCTCGCGGGCGGTTTCGCCTTTTTTGACAAAGCACCAGTCTTGCGCGGCGATGGCGCCGGCATCCCAGCCGTCGGCCAGGTGGTAGACAGAGCCGCCGGCAATCGGGTCGCCTTCCAGAATCGTCCACTCGACGGCCGCGATGCCGCGGTGGCGCGGCAACAGCGAGGGGTGGTAGCCGATACCGCCCAGGCGCGAGCGCGCGAGGGCGTCGTCGCTCACGCGTGCGTGGGTGTGCGCGGCGATGATGAGCTCGGTGCCTTCGGCAATGGCTTCGCCGGGCACGATCTTGGGGTTGGCCAGCACGTGCACGGCGATGCCGGCTGCGCGCGCGGCAATCGCCAGCCGGTCGTCTTCGGCCGGGGCCACGACGCTGGTGAACTCAATGCCTTCTTCTTTACGGAGCGCCTCAAAAACCGAGGCAGCGAAAAAACGGGAACCCACCAAAGCGCATTTCATTGACACGTCTCTTTATGAATGAATAAGTTGATTGAAAAACTGAACAGGCAACAAAAAGGGAGCCGAAGCTCCCGATGAAAAACAGCGATCAGGCCGCGACTGGCTGGCGCGCCTTCTCGACCAGGCCGATCTGGTCGAGCGCGGCGGCAAGCTGGCCCACGGTACGGTCAGACTGGTGCCACTTCTCGAGGCCAAACAGGCCGACGCGGAAGGTCTTGAAGTCAGCGCCTTCGTCGCATTGCAGCGGCACGCCGGCGGCGGTTTGCAAACCCTGGGCCAGAAATTTTTTGCCTGACTGAATGTCTGGGTCGGTGGTGTAGCTGACGACCACACCCGGGGCCTTGAAGCCTTCGGCGGCCACGCTGGGCAGGCCGCGGCTTTCAAACAGTTTGCGCACCTTGCTGCCTAAGGCTTCCTGCTCGGCCTTCACTTTGGCAAAACCGTAGGCCTGGGTCTCTTGCATGGCGGCGCGCAAGCGTGTGAGCGCGTCTGTGGGCAAAGTGGCGTGGTAGGCATGGCCGCCGTTTTCGTACGTTTCCATGATCTGCATCCACTTCTTCAAATCGCAGGCGAAGCTGGAGCTGGCGGTGCCGTCAATGGCGGCGCGGGCGCGCTCGCTGAGCATGACCATGGCGCAGCAAGGTGAGCTGCTCCAGCCTTTTTGCGGGGCCGATATGAGCAGGTCAACACCGGTGGCCTTCATGTCGACCCACATGGCGCCGGAGGCAATGCAGTCAAGCACAAAGAGGCCACCCACGGCATGCACCGCGGCGGCCACGGCCTGCAGGTAGCTGTCGGGCAGGATCATGCCGGAGGCGGTTTCAACGTGCGGAGCAAAAACGACTGCGGGCTTTTCTTTGGCGATGGCGGCCACCACATCGGCAATGGGTGCGGGTGCCCAGGGGGCTTGCGCGCCGGGGCCGGTTTGTTTTGCCTTGAGCACTGTGTGCGACGTAGGGATGTGGCCCATGTCAAAGATTTGCGTCCAGCGGTAGCTGAACCAGCCGTTGCGGATAACCATGACGTGCTTGCCGCCGGCAAACTGGCGGGCCACGGCCTCCATGCCGTAGGTGCCGCTGCCGGGCACCAGGGCCACGGCGTGGGCCTTGTAGACGTCTTTCAGGATGCTGGAGATGTCGATCATCACGCCCTGGAAGCTTCTGGACATGTGGTTGAGTGCGCGGTCGGTGTAGACCACCGAAAACTCGAGCAGGCCGTCAGGGTCAACGTTGGGGAGGAGTCCGGGCATGGTGTTGTCTCTCAGATCGTTATGGAAAGTGGGGCAGCCAGCTTAACAGCATGAGGGATTTTTGGCAGTGGGGAAATATGCGGCGACAAGGGGGCGATTGGGGGGCGGCATGGGGCCGCAGGCGAGCTGTAGCCGGGTGCGCTGCGCTATCAATTCAGGAGCTGCTCGCGCTCGTCCTGATTGGGCTGCAGGCACTTTTTATCTGTAAAAGTTGACCCGGATCAAGCCTGAGGCCCATCTGAGCCTGGCCTGGGCCAAACCCGACCAGGGATTTGGGTCTTTGGGGACTTTTGGGCCTGCTGGGCAGCCGCAGCCTCCGCCAGGTCTTCCTGATGCAATCCTGATGCGGCCGATGGTACGCTGGGCTTCTGATGATGAAAGCAGCTGTCCCCACACCCGCCACCGGCACAAGTTTGCGCCACTGGGCCATCGTGGCGCTGCTGCTGGCGGTGGCCACCGGCGCCGGGCTGCTGCTCGACAGGCAGGTGACGATTGCCAGCCAGGCCATGCTGTATGTGCTGGCCGTGGTGGTGGTGTCGTACACCATGGGCTGGAAGGAGTCGGTGGCCTGCGCGCTGGTGGCCGTGACGGCGCTGAACTACTTTTTTGTGCCGCCGCGCTTTACCTTTGAGGTGGAAAGCCACGAGCACCTGATTGCCCTCGTCAGCATGCTGCTGGTGGCGCTGGCCATCAGCCACCTCTCAGCCGGGCTGCGGCGCGAGACAGCTGTGGCCCGGCTGAACGAAGAGCGGGCGCGCCAGCTGCAGGGTCTGGCCACGCAGCTTTCTACTGCGGCTACGGCGCACGACATTGGCGGCCTGGGCCAGGCGGCGCTGGATGAGGCCTTTGCAGGCCCTTGCCTGCTGGGCACGCTGGAGGCCGGCGGTGAGCTGTCTAACGCGGCCGTGCTGGAGCCTTCGATACGGGACGGCATGGCGTGTTGCATGCGCGAAGCCGCCACACTGGGCCCGGGCACCGGGCGCTGGCCGGGCCTGAACGCCTGGTACCTGCCGCTGGGCGACAAGGCCCGGATGTATGGCGCCGCCCGGGTAGAGCCCGCACCGGCGCACGATACAGGCGGGCGCGAACATGCCGAGGCCTTGTGCGCACTGCTGGGGCAGGCGTTGTGGCGGCTGCAGCTCAGCACGTCGATGCAGGCAGCCCAGGGCGAGGCGCAGCGCCAGCAGGTACAGAGTACTTTTCTGGCCGCCATTTCGCATGACCTGCGAACGCCGCTGGCCGCCGTGGTGGGTGCGGCCTCGGCACTGCAAACTCAAGGCGACAAGCTGAGCCCGGCCGAGCAGGCGCGGTTGCTGGCCAGCATTGCCAGTGAGGCGTCTTACCTCTCTACCGTCACAGAAAACACGCTGCAGCTGGTGCAGCTGTCCAACACATCACAGCCGCCGGCGCGGCAATGGGAGTCGCTGGAAGAAATCGTCGGCACGGTGCTGGCCCGCGCACGCAAGCGCGACCCGCAGCGCCGCATCACATCTACCGTGCCGGCCGGGCTGCCGCTGATCAAGGCCGACCCGGTGCTGCTGGCGCAACTGGTGGACAACCTGCTGGACAACGCGCTCAAGTACGGCACGGGCGCGATTGATCTGGTGGTGGGCGAAAGCAAAGGAGGCGAAGGCAGCACCTTGCAGCTGGCCGTGAAAGACTGCGGGCCGCAAATTTCCCCGGAAAAATACGAGGCCATCTTTGAACCCTATGCGCGCGGTGACCAATCCGGCCATTCGGGCCAGCGCGGCGCGGGCCTGGGGCTGGCGCTGTGCCGCGCCATTGCCGAGGCGCACCAGGGCAGCCTGACGGTTGCGCCCCGCAGCGATGGCGCCGGGGAGTGCGAGGGCAATGTCTTTACCCTGACGCTGCCCATCGAATCACAGCAACCGGCCGGAGCCCAGCCATGAGCCTGCGCATTTTGGTGGTGGAAGACGACCGCGACCTGCGCGAGCTGATGCGTGCGTCGCTGTCGGTAGAAGGCTTTGCGGTGCAGACGGCCGTGTCGCTCAGCGAGGCCGCAGCGCTGATACGCCACGACCCGCCCGATGTGATTGTGCTGGACCTGGGCCTGCCCGACGGCGACGGCGCCGAGCTGGTGCAGGAGGTACGGCGCCGGCATTCGCTGCCGATTCTGGTGGTGTCGGCGCGCCACCAGGAAGCGCAAAAAATCAAGCTGCTGGACGCGGGCGCCGACGACTACCTGACCAAGCCCTTCAGCGTGAGCGAGCTGCTGGCGCGCATACGCGTGGCCTTGCGCCACCGCGGCACGGCGCTGGCCGCGGCTGTAACGGTGCACGAACTGGACGACCTGCGCATTGACCTGACGCTGCACAGCGTGCAACTGCATGGCGATACGCTGCACCTGACGCCCACCGAGTTCAAGCTGCTGGCGCGGCTGGTGCGCAGTGCGGGCCGGGTGGTTACGCACCGGCAATTGCTGGCCGACGTGTGGGGCCCGGAGTACACCGAGCACGTGCATTACCTGCGGCTGTACATGGCGCAGCTGCGCGCCAAGATTGAACGCGAACCGGCCGAGCCCCGGCACCTGCTGACCGAAACCGGCGTGGGCTACCGGCTGGCGGTGGAGTGAGCCCGCGCGATCGCCCCCATTCGACCTGAACCAATACCTCACCCGTTCGGGCTGAGCAATATCCCAACCGTTCGGGCTGAGGTATCGAAGCCTCTCTGCCCATGGGAACAACCCTTCGATACCTCAGGGCGAACGGGTTTGGCGAGCCCAATGCCTGATGTTGGACCTGAGCAAGCACCCCTATTCGGGCTGAGCAAATATCTCACCCGTTCGACCAAAGCCAATACCAACCGTTCGGGCTGAGGTATCGAAGCCTCCACTCACGCGCCAGCCCTTCGATACCTCAGGGCGAACGGGGTGTGTTGAGCCAGCTTGCCCCCGATCCAAACCGGCGTGCGCTACCGGCTGGCGGTGGAGTGAGCCCGCGTGACCGCCGCTCATTCGACCTGAGTCAATACCTCAACCGATCGGGCTGA
>NZ_JBDTPB010000023.1:0-18453 GCF_039932935.1 Polaromonas sp. | reverse complement strand
GCCGCCGACGAAGTGGCCCGCCAGATGCGCCTGCGCGACCTGGGCGGCCTGATCGTCATCGACTTCATCGACATGGAAGAGTCGCGCAACCGCCGCGACGTGGAAAACCGCCTGCGCGACGCGCTGCGCCAGGACCGCGCCCGCGTGCAGTTCGGCACCATCAGCAAGTTCGGCCTGATGGAAATGAGCCGCCAGCGCCTTCGCCCCGCCCTGTCGGAAGGCGCTTCGATTCCCTGCCCGCGTTGCGGCGGCTCCGGCCACATCCGCGACACCGAAAGCTCGGCGCTGCAGATCCTGCGCATCATCCAGGAAGAATCTCTCAAGGACAGCACGGCCTCGGTGCTGTGCCAGGTTCCGGTCGACGTGGCCTCGTTCCTGCTCAACGAAAAGCGTTCCGAGATCGCCAAGATCGAAGTCAAGCAGCGCATCAATGTGCTCTTGGTCCCCAACAAGACGCTGGAAACCCCCAATTACCGCCTGGAACGCCTGAAACACGACGACCCGCGCCTGGACAACATCGAAGCCAGCTACAAGATGGCCGACGAAGTTGAAGATCCGACGACGGTCACACGCCGCAGCCAGGAAAAGCACAACAAGCAGGAACCGATCATCAAGGGTGTTCTGCCTGACGCGCCCGCGCCCGTCGCGCCGCCCAAGCCGGAAGTTGTTGCTGCTGCGCAAGCCGCGCCCAAGCCCCAGGCACGCCGACCCGCTCCGGCAGCACCAGCCCCCGCTGAAAAAGGCTTCTTCGGCTGGATCAAGAGCCTGTTCGGCGCTGCGGAAGCGCCGGCGCCCGCGCCTGCTGCCAAGGAAGTGAAAAAAGATGAACGCGGCGAAGGCCGGCGTGAAGGCCGTCCTGACGGGCGCGGTGAACGTTCCGAGCGTGGCGGCGAACGCGGAGGCCGTGAAGGTCGCCGCGGTGGCCGTGGACGCAGCGAAGGTCGTGGCGAAGGTCGTGGCGGTGAAGGCCGCGGCGAAAATCGCGAGGGCCGCGAAGCGCGCCCCGAGGGCCGTGGCGAAGGCCGCCCTGAGGGCCGTAATGAAGGCCGCGGTGGCGAACGCCGCGAGCGCAACCCTGAAGGCCGCAACGAAGCCGGCCGTCAGGAACGCCCCGCTGGTGAAACCCGCGGCGAAGGCCAAAATACCGGCGACCAGCCCCGCAGCGAAAACCCCGGTCGCGAAGGCCGCGGCCGCCGCGAGCGTGGTGAGCGCAATGAACGTGGAGAACGCGGTGGTGAACGCATCCAGCGCGACCCCGCAGAGCAGGACCTCGCACTGGCCAACCAGGCCGCCATGGCAGCCGCCATGGGCGGTGAAGCCGCCGAGCCGCGCCAGGAGCGCGCACCGCAAGACGGCGAACGCCAGCAGGGCAACCGTGAGCCGCGTGGAGAACGTGGAGAGCGCGGCGAAGGCCGCCCACGCGGTGACCGCAACGGCCGCCGCAATGACCGCCGTGGTGACCGTCCTGAAGGCGGCGCGGAAGGCCAGAACGCTGGTGCTGAAGGCGCCGCCGCCGGCTTCAATCCTGAAGCCGTTGCTGCAGCCCCCGTGCTGGACGACGCCGGCAATGTGATCGCTCCGGTGCAAAACGGCCAAGGCGATGAACAACGCCAGCCGCGCGAACGCCGCAGCCGCGACCGCTATGGCCGTGACCGGCGCGAACGCGGTGAAAACGGTGAGCGCAACGAGCAACCTCTTGAGGTCGGCGCACCCGCCGTCCAAGGCGAGTTTTTAGAGCCAAATCAGCCGCCAGCCCAGGAGCAGCGTGCGCCAGCAGCTACTGAATTTGTAGCACCTGCCCCGGCGGTCATGCCTGTTGCAGCGCCTGCTCCTGCGTATGTCGCGCCGGTAGTCGCCGCTGCGCCGGCACCCGTTGCGGCACCCCGGCCTGCACCCGCACCGGCTGCAGCCGCTGCACCGGCGCCAGTGGCTGCCAGCCTGCCCAAGGTCCAGTCGTACGACTTGCCCCTGCAAGAACTGGCGCAAGTGGCCCAGTCTTCAGGCCTGCAATGGGTCAACTCCGACTCAGCCAGGATTGCGGAAGTCCAGGCGGCGATAGCGTCCGAAGCCAAGCCTGTGCATGTGCCGCGCGAGCGTCCACCGGTGGCGCTGGCCGATGAAGGCCCGCTGGTATTGGTCGAAACCAAACGTGACCTGGGCGCGATGACGCTGCCCTTTGAGAAGTCACCAGAGGCATAACCAGAGGTATAAGCTGAACGCCTGAACGTTCGCTCTCGGCCACTTGCCTGGCTGAACATGTAAAAAGGCCCGCATGCGGGCCTTTTTCTTTGCGCTGCTGATCTCCATCGCGTGTTCCACGGTGGCCGGCTGCGCCGAGGCGAAAACGTGGCGGGAGGGTTCGAGAAAGAAAGCAAGGCAGGCGCCCGGCAGCAGGCGATGCTCGATGCAACGCGTCAATGCACGCGCCGAACCTGAACCAGGCAAGAAAAAGGAAAGAAGAAAAGAAGGCAAACGCCGAGCGCAAATCAGCGCCCGAAAACCGGCCCGCCGCTAGATCTGCGCAGCCCGTTTATAGGCTTGCGCCGCACCCGCTTCGTCCTCGCGCTGCTCGGCGAGCAGGGCCAGCGCACGCCATGCGTTGCGGTTCAGCGTGACATCTTGCAGGGCGGGCGCGGCCTGCGACAGCAGTTGCCGCGACTTGCCCCAGAGCTGGCGGCTCAGGCAGGCCATGCCCGCCAGGTACTGCAGGTTGGCATCGCGCGGACGGTTGAGCTGGGCGTTCTCAATGCGCGCCAGCCAGGCGGCGTCCAGTGAATCCAGGCCGGCCTCCAGCACCCCGATCAGCTTGATGCGCAGGTTGTCGCCAATGTCGGAGCGCGGCTGCATCATGCGGTCCCAGACCTGCAGCAGCCAGCTGCGCGCCAGCTCAGGGTCGCCGTGCAGCGCCATCAGGCGCGACGCCGCATGCACCACCAGCTCGGGCATGGCGCGTTCGGTTTCATCCAGAGAGAACCAGGCCTGCTGCAGTTGCGCCGGGTCGTGCGCGTCGTTCAGCAGCTCCAGCGCCAGGCCACGCACAATGCTCTGCGCCGCTGCCTGTGAAAAAGCGCGGTGTTTGGCCAGCAGGCGTGCCGTTTCCAGCGCCTGTGACGTGTGCCGCGCATGGCGCGAGGCGCGCAGCTTCATGCGCAGGGCCAGCGTTCGGCGCGAGGCGCCCTGCGGAAGCTCACCCAGCCAGTCAAGCGCCGCACCGGCATCGCGGTCGTCCAGGGCCCAGCGGGCCGCGCGGAACTGCACGCCTTCGCGCACTTCCTGCGCATGGCGTGCCGACGAGCTCTGCAGCGCCAGTTGCAGGTGCTGGTCGCGCAGGCCTTTGTTTTGTAGCGACTGCGCAGCTTCAGCCACCAGAAGGTGCGCCAGCGAACGCAACTGGTTGCCGCGGCTGGCGCTGTGACCCGTGACATGGCCGGACTGGTCGGCCAGCAGGTCCAGGCTTTTTGCCTGCGCCAGCGCGTTCTGCGCGGACTTGGTCGACCGGATGTAACGCCCCGCCAGCAGATGCGCCAGGGAATCCATGAGCGCGCCGTACATCGCACGCTCTTTTTGCTGTGCACGCCAGCGCCTGGCTTCCGCCGGCAGCGAGAACACGGCCGACAAGGCGCGCAAGGCCAGGTACAACACCAGGAACAGCGCGGCCAGCAGCATGACCATCAGGTTGAATGAAATATCCACCCGGTGCGGCGGCCAGAAAATGGTGACCACCGCCTGGTTGTTGCCCGCGAACAAGGCCACGGCAACGGCTACACCAAACAAGGCCATCAGCCAGAGGGCGGCGCGCATGCTGTGTCCTGCCTTCCCGCTCAGCGGCCGGCGGCCGCTGTGGCCAGTGCGGCCATGGTTTCGTCCAGGCGCGGCAGCTCGCTGGTTTTCAGCTGCCCCTGCACCTGGGCCAGCAGCTGCGCCGCGGTCTGCGTCTTGCGCGACGACGCATCGAAATATTTGCCCAGCCAGGCACTGGCGCTGGCGAGGTCGGCGCGCACTGAATCCGTCTGGCGCGACAACAGGCCCAGCCGCGCGTTCAGCAGGCGCAGCTTGAGGTTTTCGCGCAGGAAGAAGGACTGCTCGGGCGACAGCAGCGCTGCCTCGGGCTGGTCAATCCGGCTCACGCGCAGCAGTTTGCGTGCTTCTTCGCGCAGGTTATCGAGTGTGCGCTGCGACCAGGCATTGAGTGCCAGCTTGTCAAAGACCAGCATGGAAGGCTTGCCGGCAGACGCCGCTGCCGATGCCGCTGTACGGGGCGCGGAAGCCGGGCCGGTGGGCGCAGGTGCTGCACGCGCGCCGGCCGCCGCCATGGCGTTGGCCACCGGCAACTCATCGGCCATGCGGGCCAGCTCATCGAGCTTCAACATCAGAACCGGTACGTCGGTCAGCGTGGCGGCCCTGATGCGGTCCATGTCTTTGGCAATGGCCCGCTGCAAAGGGTTCAAGCGAGGCTGGGCGGCACGCGACAAGCGCTGGTCGGCCGACTTGAGCGCGGCCAGCAGGGGTTCGGCACTGCCGGTCAGCTGGGCTTGCTGCTGGGCCAGCCGCAGCGCGGACTCCACATCGACCACCAGGTTTTCGTCCCGCGAACGCGACAGGCTCTGCATGAGCTCTTCGAGCTGGGTGCGCTGCAAGCTGACTTCGCTGATGCGGGTTTCCTGAATGGCCAGCCGTGCGGCGAGGTCGCGCGTGCCTTCCTGCGCCTGGCGCGCCAGCGTGCGCGCTTCAATCGCCTGCGCGCCGGAGTCAATGCTGCGGCGGGCGAGTTCTTCCTGGATATTGCCGAGCTTTTGCCACAGCAGGCCGCTGACCAGCAGGCCCGCGGCCGCGAGCACTGCAACCAGCAGCGCCCACTTGCGGGGCACCAGCCAGGCGTCCGGGGTCACCGGCTGCAGCGTCGCCGGGACCAGCGCACGCTCCAGCACGGGCTCGTCGGCGGACGCGGAAGAAGAGGGCTGGGCTGTTTGGCTGTCACTCATGGATAAAGAGATTCTATCGAGCGCAGAGCGCCCCCAATGTCCTTGAGGGCGGGGCGTGACGCCACAACAACACCCCAGCCGGCAGCCCGCACGGCATCGGCAATACGCGGATGCGTGGCGACGGCACGGGCGCGGCCCCAGTCCAGCCCGGCCAGCGCGGGCAAGGCCATCAGATGGGCCAGCGCCTCAGAGCTGCTGAAGAGCCAGACCGAGCCGTCGGCGCTGGCAGCGCGCGCTCGCTGAAGCTGCGCCGGCTCAAGCACCGGCACGCAACGCCGGTAGACGCCCACAAAATCCACCTGCGCGCCGGCGGTTTTCCACTGTCGGGCGATCCAGTCGCGCCCCGAAGAGGCCGCGGCCTCCGCGGCCGTGCTGCTTGCCCCACGCACCACCAGCACCCGCTTGCCTTGCCAATCGTGCCGACCAATCACCGCCCACAGCGCTTCCGAGTCAAACTGCGTCGCATCGGCGGGCGGCGCGTCGATCTGCCCGGCCGGAACCCCAGCCGCCAACAAAGCCGCCACAGTGCCTGGGCCGGGCGCCAAAAAGCGCGGGGTGGGCGGCCATTTCGCTCCGGCATCTGCTACGTTATTGATAGCTGGTTGCGCTCTTCCCGTCTGGGCTAGAGCCACTTTTTCTTTAAAAAAATGTTCCACCGCGTTGCCGCTGACAAACATGCAGGCTGCGTACTGGTGCAGGGTTTGCCAGGCGCGCTCCAGCGCAGCCTGGTCTAGCGCGGGTGCGATCGCAATCAGGGGCAACGCCTCGGCGGCAAAGCCTTCCTGCTGCAGTTGCTGCACCCAATGATGGGCGTCCTGCGCGGGCCGCGTGACCAGCACGCTAGCCACAGCGCGACCCGGAAGCAACGCTGCCAGCGGCATCAGGCGCCCGCAGTTTTACCGGCCCATACGGCACCGCCGGTGCGCAGCCGCGCCGCAACGCATTCACCCAGCGCCTCGGCTTCAGAAAAGTTGCGCACCACAGCCGTTTCGCTCACTCTCACCAGAGGCGCGAGCGGACCTGGAGCGGTGGATCCCGCTTCAGCGGTCGCCGGGTCGCCCCAGGCCGCATTGAGCTGCATGGCCTCTTCGACGCCGGCAGCCCCCTGCGTGAAGGCTGCCAGCGGCATCGAACAGCTACCCCCCATGGCGCGCGACACCGTGCGCTCGGCCGTCACCGCCAGCCAGGTCGGCTGGTGCGCCAGCGCGGCCAGCGCGGCTATCAGGTCGGCGCGGTCGGCGCGCACTTCAATACCCAGCGCGCCCTGCCCTGCGGCCGGCAGCATGTCAGCCGGCTCAAAGGTGCAGCGGATACGCGACGCCAGCCCCAGGCGCTTCAGGCCCGCGGCTGCCAACACGATGGCGTTGTACTGGCCTTCGTCGAGCTTGCGCAGCCGCGTGTCGAGGTTGCCGCGCAGCGGCTGTATGACGAGGTCGGGCCGCAAGGCCTTGAGCAATACCAGCCGGCGCAGGCTCGAGGTGCCCACCACCGCGCCCTGCGGCAGCTCCGCCAGCGTGGTGAATTGGTTAGAGACAAAAGCATCGCGGGGGTCTTCACGTTCCAGCACGCACGCCAGCGCAAAGCCGTCGGGCAGGTCCATCGGCACGTCTTTCAGCGAATGCACCGCCAGGTCGGCGCGGCCTTCGCTCAGCGCGACCTCGAGTTCCTTGACGAACAGGCCCTTGCCGCCGACCTTGCTGAGCGAACGGTCCAGGATCTGGTCACCCTGAGTGGTCATGCCCAGCAATTCGACACGCCAGCCCAGGCGCGACTCGAGCAGCGCCTTGACATGTTCGGCCTGCCACATCGCCAGGCGGCTTTCGCGGGTGGCAATGACCACTTTCATGGCATTCGGGCTGGGTTGAAACGCTGCAGACACTCGTAACCTGTTTGTAATACTTGGGGGAAGTGAATGCTAGCATGCAGGGCTCCAGAACTAGAGGGTAGAGATGGTCACTTCCACGCGCGCCAAAAAGAACAGTTCCCACACCAACACGGCCGGCACCGAAGCAGTGGCGCCCAAGGCATCGGCCAGGGCAAGGGACAACGAACGCCCACTGGTTGAAGACATCCGCCTGCTGGGGCGCATCCTGGGGGACGTGATCCGCGAGCAGGAAGGCGTTGCCGCCTATGAGCTGATCGAGCAGGTGCGCAAGCTCTCCGTCAGCTTCCGGCGCGATGCCGACCCCGAAGCTGACAAGGCGCTGAAGAAGTTGCTCAAAAGCCTCTCGGCCGACCAGACCGTCAGCGTGATCCGCGCCTTCACCTATTTCAGTCACCTCGCCAACCTCGCCGAAGACCGCCACCACATCCGCCGCCGCGCCGTGCACGAGCGCGCAGGCGACACACAGGAAGGCAGCATCGACGTGGCGCTGGCCCGCCTGCGCTGGGCCGGCATTTCGACCAAAACCATTTCGACCACCCTGGCACACAGCTTTGTCTCGCCGGTTCTCACCGCCCACCCCACTGAAGTGCAGCGCAAAAGCATTTTGGACGCCGAGCGCGACATCGCCCTTTTGCTGACCGCGCGCGACGACATCAAGGCGCTGGCGCAAGCCGTCAACGCCGCCAAGGACGCGCTCACGCCGCGCGAGCTGGCCGCCAACGAAGCACAGCTCCGTGCCCGCGTCATGCAGCTCTGGCAAACGCGGCTGCTGCGGTTTTCCAAGCTGACCGTGGCCGATGAGATCGAAAACGCGTTGAGTTATTACGAAGCCACTTTCCTGCGCGAGATCCCCAAGCTCTACGCCAACCTGGAACGCGAACTCGGCAACCACCCGGTACACAGCTTTCTGCGCATGGGCCAGTGGATAGGCGGCGACCGCGATGGCAACCCCAACGTCAGCGCCGACACCCTGAACTACGCGCTGGGCCGGCAAGCCGAAGTGGCGCTGCGTCACTACCTCACCGAGGTGCATTTTCTGGGCGGTGAACTCTCGCTCTCGGCCATGCTGGTCGACTTCAGCCCCCAGATGCGGCTGCTGGCCGAAAGCTCGCCCGACACCAGCGAGCATCGCAAAGACGAACCCTATCGGCGCGCCCTGACCGGCGTCTACGCCCGCCTGGCCGCCACCCTGAAAGACCTGACCGGCGGCGATGCAGCGCGCCATGCCGTGGCGCCGCAAAATGCCTACAAAAAATCCGAAGACTTTCTGGCCGATCTGCGCACCATCGAGGCCTCGCTTAAGGCTCACCACGGCGAAGCGCTGGTTGCCCAGCGCCTGCACCCGTTGATCCGCGCCGTCGAAGTGTTCGGTTTTCACCTCGCCACCGTCGACCTGCGTCAGAGTTCCGACAAACACGAAGAGGTGGTGGCCGAGCTGCTGGCCGTCGCACGCATTGAGACGCGCTACAGTGGCCTGGACGAAGACAGCAAGCGCCAATTGCTGATCGGCCTGCTCAACGAGGCCCGGCCGCTGCGTGTGGTCGGCAGCAACTACTCGGCGCACACGCAAGGTGAACTTGCCATTTTTGAAGCGGCGCGCAAAGCACGCGCACTGTTTGGCAAGGAATCGATACGCCACTACATCATCAGCCACACAGAGACGGTGAGCGACCTGCTTGAAGTGCTGCTGCTGCAAAAGGAAGTCGGCCTCATGCACGGCACGCTCGACAGCCATGCGACCAACGACCTCATCGTCGTGCCGCTTTTCGAGACCATTGAAGACCTGCGCAACGCCGCGCCCATCATGCGAGAGTTCTATGCCCTGCCCGGCATCGCGCAGCTGGTCAAACGCAGCGGCGCCGAGCAGGACATCATGCTCGGCTACTCCGACAGTAACAAGGACGGCGGCATCTTCACCAGCAACTGGGAGCTCTACCGCGCTGAAATTGCGCTGGTTGAGCTGTTCGATGTGATGGCCGGCCGGGTCGCCGGGCCGCCCCAAGACCAGGCAGCCCCCTCGGGGGGCAGCGCATTACACGCCGTGAAAAGCGTGGGGGCCCGTGAAACGCACAACATCCAGCTGCGCATGTTCCACGGCCGCGGCGGTACCGTGGGCCGCGGCGGCGGCCCCAGCTACCAGGCCATCCTGGCGCAGCCACCCGGCACGGTGCGGGGGCAGATCCGCCTGACCGAACAAGGCGAAGTGATTGGCTCCAAGTACGCCAATCCGGAAATCGGCCGGCGCAACCTGGAAACGCTGGTGGCCGCCACGCTGGAGGCCACCCTGCTGCAGCCGACCAAGCCCGCCACCAAAGCGTTCCTGCAGGCTGCCGCCGAGCTGTCACAGGCCAGCATGGCGGCCTACCGCAACCTGGTCTATGAAACCCCGGGCTTTACCGAGTACTTCTTTGGCTCCACGCCGATCCGCGAAATTGCGGAGCTCAACATCGGCTCACGCCCGGCCTCTCGCAAAGCCTCGCAAAAAATTGAAGACCTGCGCGCAATACCCTGGGGGTTCAGCTGGGGCCAGTGCCGCCTGACCCTGCCCGGCTGGTACGGTTTCGGCTCGGCCATCGAGCAATTTCTGCAGCAGGGCGGTACGCCCGTCAGCCGCAGGGAAGCGCTGGCATTGCTGCAGAAGATGTACAAGCAGTGGCCGTTTTTCCGCACGCTGCTCAGCAACATGGACATGGTGCTGGCCAAAAGTGACCTAGCGCTGGCTTCGCGCTATTCGGAACTGGTGAGTGACGCGCGCCTGCGCAAAAAAATCTTCAGCGCGATCGAGTCCGAATGGCACCGGACGGCCGAGGCACTAACCCTGATCACCGAAGAGAGGCAGCGGCTGGCAGGCAATGCCGCCCTGCAGCGGTCCATCCGCCACCGTTTTCCCTATATCGACCCCCTGCATCATCTGCAGGTGGAACTGGTGCGGCGCTACCGGGCCGGCCAGGCCGACCAGCGGGTACAAACCGGCATTCACATTTCCATCAACGGCATTGCGGCCGGCCTGCGAAATACGGGCTAGACACCAGCCGCCGCTTGCCGCTTCGCAAGGCGTTAGCTGGTGCATTTGGCGCCCTCAATCGCTATTGAATTGATAGCTTTCGGCGCGCGCCAGCATTGAGTTAAAGCCGATTTTTGTACCCCAAAATCGGTGCATTGAAGCGTGTGACGCGCTGCCACAAACCAGCCCCTGCGACGGTCTTGCCAACCCCAACTCACGCTCGAAATCGCACACCCGGGCTGCGTGTGTAGGCTTTGTCCTAGACAAACTCCAGCGTCTTCCGATGGCGCCCTCCGGTACCTGTGCGTAGCATGTGTATGACACGGAGCAATACGGGCCTGTCGCCTCAAACATTGCCCAAACCAAGCTTACCCCGGAGCGCAAAATCATGACTACCCTGGAGATCATGGCCGACTCACCGTCTGCCATTCAAAACGATTTTGTTTCCACCGACGCCGCTGACCTGGCGTCGCACATGGACCAATGCGCGAGTTCGCGCGGCCGGTTCTTCTCACTTCACTCCGGCCTGCAGTCGGCGCACTCGCTGGCGTCGCCGCGCATCGTCACAGTCGCGGCGGTACTGGCTATTTTTTGTGGCCTCTTAGCCCTCGCCTGAGCGCGTGACCACCGCTGTCCTTGAGCGGCTGGACACTCTAAGCGCCTACGCCCGGCAGCTACTGGCCTCACGCCAGGGTGCCGCAGAGCAACCCATTCGCGCCGAACTTTTCGGTGCCCAGCGTTTTGAGGAGCACGGCCGCAGCCTGGCCGCGGCCCAGCCCATACGGCCTGCAGGCATCCCCGACACGGGGCCGCCGTTTTTCCCGCGCGTGCAGGAAAACATTGCCGCGATACGGCTGGCCTACGACTACATTGCCCTGACCTCGCGCAGCGGCCACTACGTGACGCCGGCAGCCGAGTGGCTGCTCGACAATTTCCATCTGGTTGAAGCCCAGTTGCAGCAGATTCAGGATGGCGTTCCGCACCGGTACTACGCGGACCTGCCCAAACTGGCCAGCAAACCCCTTGAAGGCTTGCCCCGGGTCTACGGGATTGCATGGGCCTACATTGCACACACCGACAGCGTGCTGGACCCGGTGCTCTTCACGGCTTTTCTGCACGCCTACCAGGAGATCAGCGAACTCAACCTGGGTGAACTCTGGGCGCTGCCGACCACCTTGCGCGTGGTTCTGCTGGAAAACCTGCGCCGCATGGCTGACCGCATTGCGTGGAACAAGGTCGCCCGCGAAGTGGCCCATGCGGCCTGGGACAAGGCCGATGCACTGAGCCTGCAGGAGCTCGACGAGCTGCACACCCTCATGCAGGCCCATGGCCTTGAACGCAGCTATCTCACGCAGCTGTGGCAACGCATGCCCGCCGAGCGCGCCGAGCCGGATTCGTCGTCGTCAAGCGCCCTGGCGCACTGGTGCGAAAAGCACTGCAGCGACGCCCTCGGCATGATCGGCGAAGGGCAAACCGTTCAGGTCGCAGCCAATCTGACCGTCAGCAACATCATCACCACCCTGCGGCTCATCGGCCAGGTCGAGTGGATGGAACTGATTGAGCCCGTGAGCCATTCCCTGCAGGTCTTGCGGCGCATTCCGAGTTTTTCCCATGAAAGCGAGATGACGCGCCAGCAGATCACACGCGCCATGGAAAGACTGGCGCAGCACAGCGGAAAATCCGAGCGCGCGGTGGCCGAAGCGGTATTGGCGGCGGCACACCAGCCCGACAACGCTCCCGCGGCGCGCACTGCCGGCTACTATTTGATGGGACCGGGCCGTCCCGCGCTGGAGGCCGCGCTGCAGCCCTCTGCCGGTTCGCGTCCTCCGGCGCCTTCTGGTGAGAGGTCTCATGCATGGCGCCTGCCGCTGTTTGCGGCGGCCTGGCTGGCCGGCACCGCCGCACTGCTGACATGGGCCGCACATCCGCTGGCAGAGCTGCACTGGCAGGCCTGGGTGGCAGTTTTCCTGATGGCCTGGCCGGCATCGGAAGCCGTCGTCGCGCTGATTCATCGACTCATCGCCGAGTCCACACGCATACAGCCGCTGGCCCGCCTTGACTTCAACACAGGCATTCCGGCCGAACACCGCGTGCTGGTGGTGATCCCTTCCATGCTGACGTCAGTGTCCGCGAACAGCGAGCTGGTGCACCGCCTGCAGCTGCACTGGCTCGCCAGCCGTGAGACCCATGCGCAATTCGCTCTGCTGACCGACTGGGGCGATGCCGACACCGAGAGCGTTGCCGGTGATGCCGGGCTGCTGGAGGACGTGCTGGCCAAACTGCGCGCACTCAACGCAACCTACCCGGTCAACACCGGCTCGCCGGCCAGGTTTTTGCTGCTGCACCGCCCGCGCAGCTGGTCTGCCACAGAGCGCCGATGGATCGGGTCGGAGCGCAAGCGCGGCAAACTCGAAACGCTTCTGCGGCAACTGGCGGGAGATACCGCACCGGCGTTTCTACCGGTCGGCGACGACTTGCGCCTGGCACAGGGCATCCGCTATGTCCTGACGCTGGACAGCGACACCGGCCTGCCGCCCGGTAGCCTGCGCGAGCTGGTCGCCATCGCCGCGCACCCGCTCAACACCCCGCAGGTCGACCCCGACACGCGGCGCGTCGTGGCCGGCTACGGCATCCTGCAGCCCCGCGTGGCCTTACCGCTGCCGGCCCACCACGAACGCTCGCCGTTTCATACCCTGTTTGCGGGGCAGCGCGGTCTGGACCCCTACAGCAACGGCACCTCCGACCTCTACCAGGACGTGTTCGGCATGGGCAATTTCATCGGCAAGGGCTTGCTGCATGTCGAGGCCGTGCACGCCGTGCTGGACCGCCGCCTGCCCGATGACGCCATCCTGAGCCATGACCTGCTGGAAGGCAGCATTGCCCGCTGCGGCTACGCCGGCGACGTCGTGTTGATGGAAGACCACCCCCATCACGCCGGCGTTGCGGCCTCACGCGTACATCGCTGGACACGCGGCGACTGGCAGTTGCTGCCGCTGATGCTGCACGCAAGACGCTACAGCATTGACGCCCTGGGCCTCTGGCGCATGGCAGACAACCTGCGCCGCTCGCTAATTGCTCCGGCCTGCTTCGCACTGCTGACCTGGACACTTTTTACCGATGCGCTGCCCGTCTGGACTGCGCTGGTTTTCACCTTGCTGGCATTCCTCACCGGCCCGTTGACGGGTGCCCTGGCAGGCTTGGTTCCGACGCGGCGTGGCATCGCCTGGGGACACTTTTTTGACGTCGGCATGCGCGACGTGGGGCGTAGCCTGGCCCAGGCGCTTTGGCAATTGAGCCAATTGGCGGACCTGGCGGTCATGTCGCTGGATGCGATCACACGGGCGGTCTGGCGTATGGCAGTCAGCCGCCGCCATCTGCTGCAGTGGACCACTGCGGCCCAGGCACAGGCTGCCGCCCGCTACACGCCGGGGGCATTTTTTCGCAGCCATGCTTTGGCGTCGGTGCTGTGCCTGGCGCTGGCCGTAGCCGCTTGCTGGGGCCCGCACCCGCTGGCCGGCCTGGCAATTTTTGTGGGTTGGGCACTGGCGCCCGCAGTCGCCTGGTGGGGCAGCAGGCCGGCCGTCCACGCACCCGACCTGTCACCGAACTCTGCCGACCGCGCCTACCTCATGAAGCTGGCGGCCCAGACCTGGCATTTCTTTGAACGCTGCGTCGGCCCCGAGGACAACTACTTGCCGCCCGACAATTTGCAGATGGAGCCGGAGCCCACCATCGCCCACCGTACCTCGCCGACCAACATCGGCCTGTACCTGATGGCGGCCGCCTGCGCACGCGAGTTCAACTGGATATCAACCGCCGAATTGATCACACGGCTGAGTGCCACGCTGGGCACGGTCGAAGCACTGCCCAAACACCAGGGCCACCTGCTGAACTGGTACGAAACCCGGTCGCTGCAGGTGCTGCCGCCCTCCTATGTGTCCACGGTGGACAGCGGCAACCTGGCGGGCCATCTGCTGGCCGTCGCGCAATGCGTTCGCCAGCTGGCCGCACAGGCGGCAACTTCGCCGGAGGAGTCCGGCGAGCTCCTGGCACTGGGGGCGCGCTGCGAACAACTCTTCGCGGCAATGGATTTCAGCGGCCTTTACAGCCCCAAGCGCCACCTGTTTCACATCGGCCTGCGGGTACACGAGCAGGCGCTCGATGCCAGTTACTACGACCTCATAGCCTCGGAATCGCGACTGACCAGTTTCCTGGCAATCGCCAAAGGCGACGTGCCGCGGCGCCACTGGCTGGCGCTGGGCCGCGCGTTCCTCACAGTCGGCGTAACGCCCGGCCTCAAATCCTGGTCGGGCTCGATGTTTGAGTACCTGATGCCTTCGCTGGTCATGAATGAGCCCGACGAGGGCCTGCTGCATATTTCCGGCCTCGCCGCCGTCAAGGAGCAGCAGGCCTACGGTGAAGCGCAAGCCCTGCCTTGGGGCGTTTCAGAGTCGGCCTATTTCGGGCAAGACCATACGCTGGCCTATCAGTACTCTCCCTTTGGTGTGCCGCGCCTCGCCTTGCGCCGCACCCCACCGGCCGACCGCGTCGTGGCGCCTTACGCGAGCATTTTGGCAACGCAGTTCACACCGCAAGAGGCCGTGGCCAACCTGCGCCAGCTTGAGCAATGGGGCGCACGCGGCGAATACGGCTTTGCGGACGCGCTGGACTTCACCGTGGCACGGCAACCGGGCGCGCAGGCGATGAGCCTGGTCAATACCTACATGGCGCACCACCAGGGCATGTCGCTGGTGGCGCTGTGCAATGTGTTGTGCGGTGAGGCGCCGCGCCGCTGGTTCGGCTCGGCGCCGCTGGTGCAGGCTTTTGAGTCGCTGCTGCATGAAAAAACACCGCGCCAGATCATCGAAAGCGCCGACCCGCGCGCACTGCCCGAACCGGAAGAACCGGTCGAAGCACGGCTCTACCATGCACGCGAAGTGGACCCCGCCACATCGGAGTGGCAGCCTACCCAGCTGCTGTCCAACGGGCGCTACAGCGTGGCCTTGCGTGCCAATGGCGCGGGTCTCAGCCGCTGGCGTGCCGACGGCAAGACCTACACCATCAGCCGCTGGCGCGATGACCTGCTGCGCGACACCTGCGGCACCTTTATCTACGTTCGTCCGTCCGGCGAGGACCACGCCTGGTCCCTGACGCAGCATCCGGCGCCGCACCCTGACTGGCAGTACCGGGCAACCTTTTTGCCCGACCGCGTGCAGTTCGACATGCATTCCGAACAGCTGGAGGCGAGCACCCGCGTCCTGGTAAGCCCCGAAGACGACACCGAAATGCGCAGCCTCACCCTGCGCAACCTGTCCGATGCGGAAATGACGCTCGACGTGATTTCGTGCTTTGAAGCCGTGTTGACCGACCCGCGCGCCGACGAAGCCCATCCGGCTTTTTCCAACCTCTTTGTCCAGACGCAGTGGCATGCCGATTGGCGCGCCCTGCTGCTGACGCGCAAGGCCCGCCTGCACGGCGACCCGGCCATGGCGGTGGCGCATTTCCTGGCCAATTCGGAAGCCAATGTGCGGGCCGTGGATTTCATCTCGGACCGCCGCGCCTTTCTGGGGCGTAACCGCGAACCCGGGCAGCCGGCTCTTCAGGCCGAAGCACGGGGCCGGGACGGCTCGCCCATCAATGGACTGGACCCGGTGGCGGGCTTGCGGCTGCGCATACGCATTCCCGCCGGCGGCGTGGCCCGGCTCAGTTTTGCCACAGCCGCCGCATCCACACGCGACGAGCTGGTGGCGCGCATCGACAAATACCTGCAACCCATGCATGTGGAGCGCGCCACCCGCATGGCCGCCACGCTGGCCCAGGTGCGTCTGCGCGACCTCGGGGTCGACCCTGAGGAGAACGCCGCACTGCAGGACCTCAACACCGCGTTGATGTACAGCTGCGCGCGGCCCATGGCCGAACGCGGCCTGCTGGACCAGCGCCAACTTTGGCGATTCGGCATTTCGGGCGACAAACCCATCGTGCTGGTGCTTATTCACTCCAGCAACGGCATGGCGCTGGTTCACTCGTTGCTCAGAGCCCAACCCTGGTGGAGTTTCTGCGGATTGGGTACCGATGTGGTGATCCTCAACAGCGAGGCCAATTCCTACCTGATGCCCCTGCAACGCGACATCCTGGCGCTGCGCGACCGTACGCTTCAGCAAACCGAAAACAGTTTTCCGCGCAGCGACGCGGGCGGTTTTTACCTGCTGCGCGACCAGGAAATCGCGCCTTCCGAAAAGGCCGCATTGACCGGGCTGGCACGCGTGGTTCTGGTGGCGGACGGCAGGCCGCTGGAGCAGCAGGTGGTGGCGCTGCGCGTCGCGGCCAACGCCCAGCGACGTGCGTCCCCCGCCTTGCCTTCAATGCCTTCATTGCCTGCTGCGCCGGCGGATGCCGGGCAGCGTGAGGCGCCGCAGGCACCCCGCGCACCGCAAGGACGCTTTGACGCTGCCACAGGCGAATTCCGGTTCGACGTGGACGCCCTGCACCGGCCGCCTCGTCCGTGGGTCAACGTGATCGCAAATCCTTCTTTTGGTTTCCAGGTGTCCGAAACCGGCGCCGGCTATACCTGGGCTGTCAACAGCCGGCTGCACCAGGTCACTCCGTGGTCCAACGACCCGGTGGCGGACCCTTGCTTTGAACACTATCTGCTGCAGGACCTGGACACCCGGCAAGTGCTGGCCTTGAGCCCCACCGCGCAGCACGGCCCGGCCCCTGCCTGCCATGTGCGCCACGGGCAGGGCTATACCGTGTTCGAATGCCGGCACGGCGCCCTCAGCGCCGAGACCACCTTTTTTGCCGCCCAAAGCGACCCCGTCAAACTCGTGCAGGTCAGGCTTCACAACCAGGGCGGCAACACGCGCAGCCTGCGCGCGCTGGCCATGGTCGAATGGCAGATGGGCGCGGCACGGCATGAGCGCCGCACCGTACATGCCTGGGAAGACAAGGACAACGCACTCACGACGGTGTTTGCGCAGCAGCGCGAAAGCCGGGCCGGCTTTGGCGGCAGCACCGCGTTCCTGTCGCTCAGCGGGTTGCCCGGCACAGTGCAGTGGACCTGCGACCGAAGCGAGTTTTTCGACACGGCAGGCCGGCTTGTGTTGCCCCGGGTGCTTGGCCGGAACGCCGCCAACGGCGTGGACCCCTGCGCCGCTGTGGCCGGCGAGTTCTCGCTACTTGCAGGCCAGACGCTGGTGTTGACGTTCATGCTGGGCCACGCGGCCGATGCAGCACAGGCCGAACAACTGGCCCGCCACTGGCAGGGCCAGGACACCACGCAGGCACTGCAAGAGGTCAAGGGTTATTGGTCGGGGCTGCTGGGCAAAGTGCAGGTGCGCACGCCCGACCCGCTGTTTGACGCACTGGTCAACCGTTGGCTGCTGTACCAGACGCTGACATCGCGCCTGTGGTCCAAGGCCGGCTTCTACCAGGCTGGTGGCGCCTTCGGCTTTCGGGACCAACTGCAGGACGCCATGGCTTTCGCTCTCATTGAGCCCGAGCGCCTGCGCGCGCAAATTCTTCTCAATGCCTCGCGCCAGTTCCCTGAAGGAGACGTTCAGCACTGGTGGCATGCACCGGGCGGTGAAGGCGTGCGCACGCACTTTTCCGACGACTTGTTGTGGCTGCCCTATGCCTGCGCCTGGTATGTCCAGGTCACGGGCGACACCGGCATTCTGGACGAGCAGGTCGCCTACATCGACGGGCCGTCTATCCCTGAAGGGGCAGAAGACGCGTACTACGCACCGCAGACCAGCGGGCAAACCGCCACGGTGTTTGAGCATTGCGCCCGCACCCTGGACCGCAGTCTGGCCACCGGCACACACGGTCTTCCCCTGATGGGCACGGGAGACTGGAACGACGGCATGAACCGCGTGGGCCACGAAGGCCGCGGCGAGTCTGTCTGGCTGGGCTGGTTTTTATGCCGCGTCGTCAACGACTTCCTGCCCCTGGCAACCCTGCGCGGCGACGATGCCCGTGTGCAGCGCTGGCGCCAGGCCCGCGCTGGCTGGGTTGCCGCGCTGCACGATGCCGGCTGGGACGGCGCCTGGTTCCGCCGCGCCTATTTCGACAACGGCGCGCCGCTGGGTTCGTCGGCCAATGCCGAGTGCCGCATCGACCTGATTGCACAGGCCTGGTCGGTGCTCTCAGGCGCCTCCACCGACGCCTTCATCACCCCGGCCATGCAAGCCATGACCCGGCAGCTGGTTGATGAGGAGGCCGGTCTTTTGCGCCTGTTGACGCCCCCCCTGGAAAAGTCGGAAAACAACCCTGGCTACATCCAGGCCTACCCGCCGGGTGTGCGTGAAAACGGGGGACAGTATTCGCACGCCGCCGTCTGGGCCATGATGGCCCAGGCCGCAACAGGCGATGCCGACGCTGCGTGGCGCAGCTTCCAGGCCCTGAGCCCCGCCCATCGCAGCGAACACCCGGTACGCGGGCCGGTGTACGAGCTGGAGCCCTATGTGATGGCGGGCGACATCTACGGCGCAGCGCCCTATGTGGGCCGCGGCGGCTGGAGCTGGTACACGGGCTCGGCTGCATGGCTGCACCGCGCGGCCCTCGAAAGCATTCTGGGCCTCACG
>NZ_JBDTPB010000022.1:0-44410 GCF_039932935.1 Polaromonas sp. | reverse complement strand
AGTTGCTCGTCCACCCCAGGATCGCCGGCCACGGCCCGACCCTGTACGAGAGCGGACTGCCGAGCACGCGACGGCTGGAGTTGATCTCGGCAAAGCCGCTTGACAACGGCGCGGTCGCCATGCACTACCGGCGCGCGCGCTGACTTGGAGATGGGTCACGTCGCCTGACAACGCGCTGCACCCGGACGGGCCTCGCCTTGCTCGGCCCTCCGGTGAGTGCGGGTATAAAACACTTTCAATCGACGGAAGTGACGATAAGGTTCCAACATGCGAAATATGGATTTCAGTTCCTGGCAGTCTGTGATCACCACGCTGGTCGGGCTGGTGGTGGTTACCGTCTTGACGCTGGTCATCCGCCTCTTGGTGATGGAGGGCGTGCAGCAGCGCCGCCAGCGTGAGAACCGTCAAATCAACGAACGGCTGCGTATCCTGATCGCCGCCTACAAGACGCTTGGAGGCTCCTTTACCGGCGAACTGTCGGTCGACCCCAGGCACCGGCGGGATCTCCGTCGGGAGGAAACGCTAACCCCATCCCTTGCGGAATCTGGCGGGGTCGACGACACCATCACGAGCGAAGACCGTCCAGCACCGGTTATGTCTGATCGCCCACGTCGCATCCGCGATGCGGTTGAAGCGGCGCTGTCGGACGTGATTCTTCTGGGCACCGAGGAACAGGTGCGGCTGGCAGCGCGCGCCGCAAGCGATCTTGTCGCGGGAAGCCCGGTCCACACGGATGAGCTGGTGGTGTCGCTGCGCGACTTCATTCGCAAGGTGCTGGACCTGGAGCCCTTTCCCGCGGAGCTGATGATCCCGAAGCAGGGCCCCACCCGCCCTGGTGGCGGAGGCGCTGGCGGTGGAAAGGGCAAAGGGGGCGCCACCGGGGGCGGAAACGCCGGCACGAAGCAGGGGGGCAATGGCGGTGGGGGTGGCGGCGGCGGCGGTGGAATGGGTGTGGGCCTGGGTGGCGGGCTGGGGTCCGACGCGCAGGGTGATGAATTCAACCGCTAGGCACTCAGCATGCTGCCATTCAGTAATGGCAAGAATGCAGGCATCCTCAAGACAGTGCAATCGCGCAACACGGAGGCCCCGATGAGACAACTCAGAATCATGGAACACATCTCGCTGGACGGTGTGATCCAGCAAACCGCCGATGGCGGCGAGTTCCCGTACATCGACTGGACCACGCCCTACCGCAGTCCCGAAGGCAGGGATGCCGTCATGGCCGCGCAGGGCGGGCGCTTTGATCTGCTGCTGGGCCGTCGCACCTATGACATCTGGTCTGGCCATTGGCCCAAGGCGCCGGCCAGCCCGATGGCGGACGGCATCAATGCGGCCACCAAATACGTCGCCACCCACCGGCCTGAAAGTCTTGAATAGGGCCCGGCCGAAGGCTTGGGGCCGGATATCGCCGAGGGCGTGCGCCGCATCAAGTCGCAGGACGGCCCGGACATTGTTCTTTGGGGCAGCTCCACGCTCACCTCCACGTTGCTCGAGCACGGGCTGGCGGATGAGGTCCTGCTGATCGTCTACCCGGTGCTGTTGGGCACGGGCAAGCGCTTCTTTGCACAGGGCACTCTGCCACGTTCGTTCCAGCTGCTCAACACAAGGGCCATGCCGTCCGGCATCATCTTCAGCACGTACAAGGTGGCCGGGGGTTTGAAGGCCGGGTAGTCTGGGGTGTATTCGGTCCATACCGCAGCGGAATGGCCGGGCGAAGTGTGAATTCATGACGAACCCATGTCCTGCGCAACACCTGGTTACGCGTTGCCTGAGACACTCATGTGGGAGAGCGGTTTTGAGTGGCATTACAGGGCAAAACTGTGCGCGGGGACGGGGTATGACGGGCGAATGACCCATACGACGCGGCTGCCTGCCAGAATGGGGGCTGCCGTCAATAAAAAGGAGTCCGCCATGGCCAAACCGCCTCCCCACGCTTTCGCATCCACGCTGAAGAGCTTCAAGACCGCTTCCGGCAAACCGGGCAAGTTCTATTCTCTGCCCGCGCTGGCCAAACAATTTCCCAGCATCTCGCGACTGCCGGTGTCCGTGCGCATCGTGCTGGAGTCGGTGCTGCGCAACTGCGACGGCAAGAAAGTCACGGCGGAGCACGTGGCGCAACTGGCCAACTGGCTGCCCAACACCGAGCGCAGCGATGAAATCCCGTTTGTCGTCTCGCGCGTGGTGCTGCAGGACTTCACCGGTGTGCCGCTGCTGGCCGACCTGGCCGCCATGCGCAGCGTGGCGCAAAAACTGGGCAAAAACCCGAAACTGATTGAGCCGTTGGTGCCGGTCGATATGGTCGTCGACCACTCCATCATGGTCGACTACTACGGCAAGAAAAATTCGATTGACCTCAACATGAAGCTCGAGTTCCAGCGCAACCGCGAGCGCTACGAATTCATGAAGTGGGGCATGCAGGCCTTTGACACCTTTGGCGTGGTGCCGCCGGGCTTCGGCATCGTGCATCAGGTCAACCTCGAATACCTCTCGCGCGGCGTGCACAAAACCAAAGACAACGTGTATTACCCCGACTCACTGGTGGGCACCGACAGCCACACCACCATGATCAACGGCATCGGCGTGGTGGCCTGGGGCTGCGGCGGCATCGAGGCCGAAGCCGCCATGCTGGGCCAGCCGGTGTACTTCCTCACGCCCGACGTGGTGGGCTTTGAGCTGACCGGCCGCCTGCGCGAAGGCGTTACCGCCACCGACCTGGTGCTGCGCGTGACCGAGCAGCTGCGCCGTGAAAAAGTCGTCGGCAAGTTTGTTGAGTTTTTTGGCGAGGGCACGCGCACGCTGGCCCTGCCGGACCGCGCCACCATCGGCAACATGGCGCCCGAATACGGCGCCACCATGGGCTTCTTCCCGGTCGATGAAAAAACCATTGACTACTTCAAGGGCACGGGCCGCACCAAGGAAGAAATCGAGGCCTTCGAGGCCTACTTCAAGGCTCAGGGCTTGTTCGGCGTGGCCAAGGCTGGAGACATCGATTACTCGCACGTCGTCAAGCTCGATCTGGGCGATGTCACGCCGAGCCTCGCAGGTCCCAAGCGCCCGCAAGACCGCATTGAACTCGGCAACGTTGCGACCCAGTTCAAATCGCTCTTCAGCAAACCGATTGCCGAAAACGGTTTTAACCAGCCTGCCGGCATGCTCAACACCCGCCAGCTGGTCCGCCGCACCGATGAAGGCCGGCTGGATACGTTGCCGTCCGCCCCACCGACCCCCGCAGGCGCTGCACGCCCCGTGATGGAAATGGAAGGCAACCGCCCCACGCTCGCGCATGCGCGCGCCAGCAACACCACCGACGCCCCTGCCAAATCGCAGACCGAGGTGATTCATTCGGCGCCCGGCATTACGGTGGGCAATGGCGACATCCTGATCGCCGCCATCACCAGTTGCACCAACACCTCCAACCCCAGCGTATTGCTGGCCGCGGGCCTGCTGGCCAAGAAGGCGGTGGAAGCAGGCCTCAAAGTGCAGCCGCACATCAAAACCTCGCTGGCGCCAGGCTCGCGCATCGTGACCGAGTACCTCACCGAAACCGGCTTGTTGCCTTACCTTGAAAAGCTGGGCTTCGCGCTGGCTGGCTATGGCTGCACCACCTGCATCGGCAACGCCGGTGACCTGACGCCCGAGCTCAACGAAGCCATCAGCAAAAGCGACCTGGTGTGCGCGGCCGTGCTCTCGGGCAACCGCAACTTCGAGGCACGCATTCACCCGAATCTGAAGGCCAACTTTCTGGCCAGCCCGCCGCTGGTGGTGGCCTACGCCATTGCCGGCACGGTGATGCGCGACCTGATGACCGAGCCTGTCGGCAAAGGCAAGGGCGGCAAGGATGTGTACCTGGGCGACATCTGGCCGACCAGTGACGAGATCTACAAGCTCATGAAGTACGCCATGAACGGCAAGGCCTTTCGCGCCAACTACGCCAAGGTCAAGACCGAACCCGGCAAGCTCTGGGAAAACATCAAGGGCGTGAAGGGCACGTCTTACACCTGGCCTGCCAGCACCTACATCGCCGAGCCGCCTTTCTTCAAGGACTTCACCATGGAAGCGGGCGAGGCCGGCAGCGTGTCGGTCAAAGGCGCGCGCATCATGGCGCTGTTTGCCGACTCCATCACCACCGACCACATCTCGCCGGCTGGCTCCATCAAGGCGAGTTCACCCGCGGGCCAGTGGCTGCAAGCCAATGGCGTGCAGAAGGCCGACTTCAACAGCTACGGCGCGCGCCGGGGCAACCACGACGTGATGATGCGCGGCACCTTCGCCAATGTACGCATCAAGAACCTGATGATTCCGCCCGGCGCCGACGGCTCGCGCGAAGAGGGCGGCGTGACGCTGTTTCAGCCTGGCAACGAAAAAATGTTCATCTACGACGCCGCCATGAAGTACATGGACGAAGGCACGCCCACGGTGATTTTTGCCGGCGAGGAATACGGCACCGGATCATCGCGCGACTGGGCTGCCAAGGGCACACAGCTGTTGGGCATCAAGGCCGTGGTGGCGCGCAGCTTTGAACGCATTCACCGCAGCAACCTGGTGGGCATGGGCGTGTTGCCGCTGCAGTTCAAGCCCGGTGATTCGTGGCAGACCCTCAAGCTCACCGGCGCCGAAGTCATCGACGTGATTCCGCACCCCGAACTCAAGCCGCAAAGCGAAGCCAAACTGGTGATCACGCGCGCTGATGGTTCGCGTGAAGAAGTCACGGTCATCCTGCGTGTGGATACGCCGATTGAGGTCGACTACTACCGCAGCGGCGGCATCTTGCCGTTTGTGCTGCGGCAGCTACTCGCTTAATGCTCCGGCAGGCTCTGATAGCTGGCGGCGGCATCGGTGGGTTGGCGGCGGCGCTGTCAGCGTCGCGCGCCGGCTGGGATGTGCGCCTGTTCGAGCGCGCCAGCGCGTTCAGCGAAGTCGGCGCCGGCATTCAGCTGGGGCCTAATGTGGTGAAGGTGTTGCACGGCTGGGGCCTGGCCGACGCGTTGCAAGCTGTGGCCGCATTTCCCGAGCGTTTGCTGGTGCGCAGTGCGGTGTCGGGCCAGCAGCTTGGCGAGCTGGGCCTGGGCGCTGCGATGACCACGCGTTATGGCGCGCCCTATCTCACCATTCACCGCGCCGACCTGCATGGCTTGCTGCTGCAGGCGGTGCAGCAGCAGGTCGACATGAAGCTGCATTTGAGCCGCCCCCTGCAATCCTTCAGCCAGACGGCGCAAGCCGTCACGGTGCATGCCGACGACGGCCCCGGCATTGAAGGCGATGCGCTCATAGGCGCTGATGGTGTGTGGAGTACGGTGCGCCAGGAATTGCTGGGCGACGGCCTGCCGCGGCGCACCGGCCACCTGGCCTACCGCGCACTGACGCGGCAGTCCGATCTACCCAAATTACTCAGGAGCCAGAACGTCACTGCCTGGCTGGGGCCCCGCATGCATGTGGTGCAGTACCCGGTGCGCGGCGGCGAATGGCTCAACGTCGTGGCCATTGTGCAAGGTGAAGCCGCGGCCGAAGCCGACCTCTGGGACCACAGCGCCAATGCCGCCGATTTGGCCGCCGCCACAGCCGGATGCTGCGCTGCCCTGCGCGAAGTGATGGACGCCATCCAGGGCTGGCGTCTGTGGGTACTGCACGACCGCGCGTCCATGCAGGGCGCCCACCAGCACGCCGTCGGCCGTGTGGCCTTGCTGGGCGACGCCGCCCACCCGATGCGGCCCTATCTTGCGCAAGGCGCCGGCATGGCGATTGAAGACGCCGCCGAACTCGGCCACGCGTTGGCGCAAGCGCTGGACCCGGCCTTTGACGTGCCCACCATGCTGCAGCGCTACGCGCTCAATCGCTGGCAACGCAATGCGCGCGTGCAGGCGCGGGCCCTGCGCAACGGGCAGATCTTTCATGCCGATGGCTTGCTACGATGGGGGCGCGATGCGTCCATGAAGTTGCTGGGCGAGAAGGTGCTGGACATGCCCTGGCTGTACGGGGCTTCGGTTAAAGGCTAAAAAAAAGCGCCCAAGGGCGCTTTTTCAGGACCCCGGGGTCTTCTCAGCTTTCCGGATGCGCTTGGCCTGAAGAAGGCACCGGTGTAACGGTTGCGGGCACCACGGCCGGCATGGCGACCATCGCGGCAACAGATTCCGCAATTCCGGTCAGCGACGGGTTGGAAAGGCCCGCATCTTTCATGATCGCGTCGACGATGGGTTTGGCTACCTGGTACTGCAGCGCCGAGTTGACGACCTGCTCGGGCAGGGTGCCTTGGGAGCCGCCCGAGCCACCGGCTTGACCGTTCCCACCCATGCTGCCGTTTGGCATGCCGTTGACCTGAAACAGGCGTATCGATTCAATCTTTTCGAGCGGTTTGACTGACTGCTGGATGATCAGCGGCAGCGCCCGGATCAGCTGCAACCGCACTTCAAGGTCAATCTGCGCTGCACCAAGCCGGTTTTTTGCCTCGTTGATGGCGGTGATACCTTCGGCTTCAGCAAGGGCTGCGGAGCGCTTTGCGTCAGCCTCGACCTTCAGCGCGAGCGCACGATTTTCTGCGGCCTCACGTTCGGCCGTGGCCGCAACGGTCACGGAGATCGCCTGCTGCTCTGCCTCTCTTGCTGCATCGATGAGCTGGATGGACTTGCCCCGTTCAGCGATGGCCACTTCGCGTGCGGTGTTCACAAGTTCTTCAGATTTCACGGCGTCGGCACGTGCGGTGTTGGCCGCAGCGTCAGCCTGCGACTGTTCCTGCGATTTCTGGGCGATGGCGATGGCCGCGGTCTGATTGGCAAGCTCGATCGACTGGCGTTGCTCTGCCTGCTTGACCTTGGTCTCACGGTCGGCTTCGATCTGCTTTTTCTGCACCGAGAGGTTCTTGTCGATCTCGGCGTTGTTCACAGTACGGTCGGCTTCGATCCGTCGTTCTTTCACCAGGCGATCGGCATTGATGCGGACTTCTTCGGCTTCGCGGTGGCGCTCCGCCTCGATTTTGGCAATGGTGGTGGTCTGGTCGGCTTTGGCGTTGGAGATTTCCTGCTGCTGCGTCAGGGTCGCAAATTCCTGCTCCTTGGAGATGGTCAGCTTGAGGCGCTCGGCCTCCAGGTTTTTGGTGCGGACCTGAACTTCCGTGTCCTGTTCAATGTCGTTGCGCTGCTTGCGGCGGCTTTCGGTTTCTTCGGTCAACCGGGTCAAACCTTCGGCATCAAAGGCATTGCTGGGGTTGAAGAATTCCTTGGCGGTCTGGTCCATGCTCGTCAACGAAACCGACTCAAGCTCCAGGCCATTCTTCTCAAGATCTTCAGCGACCGCGTTTTGCACCGCCTGCACAAACTCGCGGCGCTTGTCCTGCAGTTCACGCATCGACATTGTTGCCGCGGTCGCGCGCAAAGCGTCGACGAACTTGTCTTCGACCAGCACTTTCAGGGCGGTAGGCTCCATGGTCTTGCGGCCCAGGGTCTGAGCCGCTGTGCTGACGGACTCGGCGGTCTGTTTGACGCGCACGAAGAAGGCGGCCGCCACGTCGACCCGCATGCGGTCCAGCGCGATCAGGCTCTGCTCTTCGCGGCGCGAAACCTCGAGCTTGAGCGTGTTCATGTTCACGGGAATGGTTTCATGAAAGATCGGCAGCACGATGGCGCCGCCGTCCATGATGACCTTCTGGCCGCCGAGGCCGGTACGCACAAAGGCGGTCTCTTTGGTGGCGCGGTGGTAAAGCCGCGCGAAGATGATGCCGATCAGCAGCAGCGGGAAAAATACGAGCCCTGCGGGGATCGCTATATTGATAAGCATGTCGATCACGATTTACTTCCTCCGGTTGTTGTTTTTGGTCAGCCTAAAAGGCCAACTTTTTTCATTGAATTTCAAATGCCTTAGTGGCGCTTACAAAAGCTCGGGGTGCGGGTTGCGTATGCACTTGAAGCGTGCACCGGCTTTGCGCACCAGCACGATGGGGGTGCCTTCGTCCAGCGTCTGGTCGATGATGTCGGGCTCGACCATCACGTAATGCGCGCGACCGTGACTGTCGCGCACCTTGGCTTCGGCCGCCATGCCGTCGCGTGCATGCCCCTTAACAATCACGCCGGCACGGCCAACCAACGTCTGTTCGCTGACGGCGCTGGTCTCGTCGCCGGGGATGATCTTGGCGAGCAGCCCACCGATGCCGTTGACGGTTGATATACCTGCGAGAAGCGCTGGAATGCTGGCGATCCAGGCCGGCAGCAGGGAGCCGAGCAGTGCATTGGCCGCTGACTGGATCACGTAACCGGAGACTGCGAAACCGGCCAGAAAAAGGATCAGCAGCACCAGCAACGGCACTTTTCCCACGTGAAGCCAGCCTAACGGCCCATCCATGCCGTCGGGGGTATCGGGCAGAAAACTGTCAAGCAGGCCCGACGGGCTGTAGGCCAGTATCAGCCCGGCGCCTTCGACAATGCTCAGGCCTACCATAACGGCCAGTGCGGCGCCGAACGGCCATGTTTCAGGGGCGGTGAAGATCACCATCAGTGCGCCGTGCCGGCCTTGAGTGCCGCCAGGCGCTCACTGATCTTGTTGTCGCGCACAAGCTGATTCAGTTCGTTGATTTTTGCCGTTTGATCGATGCCGGCGCGGCTGCTGGACGATGACAGGCCGGTCTGGCGCTGGAAGGTGCGGTCGAAGGCGGATTGCGCCGAATTCACACGCGCGCCAGCGCTGCTGGTCACGTTTTTTCGCGGGCCGGCACTGTCGGCGAGGCGCCTCGAAGCTTCGAAGTCCTGGATGGCTTTTTCCATCTCGCGCTTCTTGCCCATCAGAGCGTCGACGAAGCCGGAGAGTTCCTTGTCCTGTTGGCTCATCTCCCCGAGACTGGCTTCAAGGACCGGCAATTGGGCTTCGATGTCGAGCTGGCGTGAGATGGCGGGTTTGGCAAGGTCCTCGCGATTTTCGGCAAGCGCGGTTGCGATTGAGGCCGACAGTGCGTCGTGTTCACTGTTCAGGTGCAAATGTTGCTGCTGCGCGAGATGGCGGTTTGCCACGATGCGACCGAGTTCGGCCCTGACCTCGTCGGTCACCTGCTCGACTTCACGCACCGACTGTTCCAGTACAGCGACTGGCGCGGCGTCTTCTATCTTGTCGAGCAGGGCGTGTGCGCCACCTGCGATCACGCGGGCAACCCTGGTACGTAAGCTATCGGCCATAAAAACCTCTCTTTTTAGCGTGGTGACGAAATCAGTTGGGCCAACTCGAGCACGCGAGTTGAATTATCAATGATGACTTTTTCATCATAGGCGGCAGCGCGCGTGGTGACTGCTTGCCTCAGCAGCGTTTCCGTCAGTTGCATGGTGCGTTTGACCAGGACGGCTTCGAGCTCGCGGGCGCTGCTGGGTGACGATGCCTGGCTGGCGTGCAGCATGGCGATCAAAGCCGGGAGGTGCTCCATGAACGCGGCCAGCACTTCGGAGTGCTGGCCGGTCTTGCGTTCGATCTGGGCAATCTGTTCGCGTGTGCTGCGGCCGAGGTCGCGGTACATCGACAGCGCACCGATGTAGTCGGCGTCCCCGTCATGCATGCGCTTGAGGTGCAGTACGGCAACGCGCAGCTTGTCGCTCAAGGTCGTCGCATCTTCCAGCGGAAGTGTCGACAGCCATTCATAGAGATCGTCGGGGAGGCGGGCGGAAATGGGTACCATGTTGACGATTGTATTCAAATGAATACGATCGTCAACATGTATTTTTGGCGGGCGTTTCTAGAGATCCGTCCGCAGCTTCCAGATTTCCGGAAACAACACCACGTCCAGCATCTTGCGCAGATAGCTGACTCCGCCCGTTCCACCGGTACCCCGCTTGAACCCAATCACGCGCTCTACCGTGGTGACATGCCGAAAGCGCCAAAGCCGGAACGCATCTTCGAGATCCGTGAGTTCTTCGCCGAGCTGGTACAGGTCCCAGTACTTCTTCGGGTCGCGGTAGACCACCAGCCAGGCTTGTTCGACTTCGTCGCTTTCGGCATAGCCTTGCGTCCAGTCGCGTTGCGTATGGCTGGCGGGCACAGCGAGGCCGCGGCGGGCCAGCAGGCGCAGGGCTTCGTCATACAGTGACGGCGCTTCGTAGGCGGCCTGCACCTGTGCGAGCAGGTCGGGCCGGTGCGCATGGGGCTTGAGCATGGCAGAGTTCTTGTTGCCCAGAGCGAATTCGATGCAGCGGTATTGCGCGCTCTGAAAGCCGCTGGAGTTGGCGAGGTAGGGGCGTATCGCGCTGTATTCAGGCGGTGTCATGGTGGCCAGCACGTCCCAGGCGTGCACCAGCTGCTCCATGATCTTGCTCACGCGTGCCAGCATCTTGAAAGCGGCTCCCAGCTCGTCTTTGGCGACATTGGCAATGGCCGCGCGTAATTCATGCAGCATCAGTTTCATCCAGAGTTCGCTGGTCTGGTGCTGGATGATGAACAGCATTTCGTTGTGGTCGGGCGAGAGCGGTTTTTGCGCGGTGAGGATCGAATCGAGCTGCAGGTAGTCGCCATAGCTCATGGATTTGCTGAAGTCGAGTTGGGCTTTTTCGTCGCGCACGATGTCTGCGGGTTGCTGTGTTTTCATGGGCGCTCTTCAATCGGAAGGAAAGATTCCGGTATTAAACCGGACAGGGGCCGCGGAACCGGCTTTGCCGGGCCGCAGGCGTAGCGGCCCCTCGGGGGGCAGGGAGCACACGGAGTGAACGACCGTGGGGGCCATGTTGTCAGGTGACCGCATGCTTCTGGTTGAATTCGGCTTTTTGCCATTCGGCGGTTTCCAGCACCTGCTTCAAATGCTCGACGGCGTTCCACACGTCCTCAAAGCCGATGTAGAGCGGCGTGAAACCAAAGCGCAGGATGTCAGGCATACCCGTTCGTCCTGAGCTCGGCCTGTCCTGAGCCTGTCGAAGGGTCGAAGGATCACCGGCGCGGAAGTCGCCGATCACGCCGCGTGCAATCAGCGCCTGCACGATGGCGTAGGCCCCTTCGGTTCTGGTCAGGCACACCTGCGAGCCGCGCTGTGCGTGCTCGCGCGGTGTGGCCAATCCCAGGCCGTGGCCTGCACAACGCTCTTCAACGAGCTGGATAAACAGGTCGGTGAGCGCCAGCGATTTTTTGCGCAGGGCCTGCATGCCGCCCATCGCTTCAGCGGCCAGCACCGTGTCCAACCCGCACTCCAACGCCGTCATGCTCAGGATGGGTTGTGTGCCGCAGAGGTAGCGCGAGATGCCTGCCGCAGGCCGATAGTCGGGCGTGAACGCGAACGGTGCGGCATGGCCCCACCAGCCGGCCAGCGGTTGCCAGAAGCGGTCGGCGTGCCTGGGGTTGACCCAGACAAAGGCCGGCGCGCCGGGGCCGCCGTTGAGGTATTTGTAGCCGCAGCCGATGGAGAAGTCGGCCTTGGCCGCGTTCAGGTCGACAGGCACAGCACCCGCGCTGTGCGCCAGGTCCCAGACGGTGAGCACGCCGGCTGCGTGCGCTGCGGCGGTCACAGCGGCCATGTCGTGCATGGCGCCGGTGCGGTAGTTCACGTGGGTCAGCATCAGCACGGCCACTTCGCTCGTGAGAGCGGCGGGGATCTCTTCGGGCTCGACGAGCTGCAGGCGAAAGCCGCGCTCGCGGCACAGGGCTTCGGCGATGTAGAGGTCGGTCGGGAAGTTGCTGCGTTCGCTCAAGATGAGCTTGCGTTCGGGCGCGTCTTGCGCTGCGATGTGCAATGCGGCGCTCAGCACCTTGTAGAGGTTGATGGAGGTGCTGTCGGTGGCCACCACTTCACCAGGCCGCGCGCCAATCAGCTGCGCAATCTTGTTGCCCAGGCGCTGTGGCAGCTCAAACCAGCCGGCGCTGTTCCAGGAGCGGATCAGGCCCTGGCCCCATTCGGCCGTGACCGCTTCGGCCACGCGGGCGGCGGCTGTTGTGGGCAGCACGCCCAGCGAGTTGCCGTCGAGGTAGATCACGCCTTCGGGCAGCGTGAATTGCTGGCGCAACGCGCGCAGCGGGTCTTGCGCATCCAGGGCGCGGCAGTCTTGCAAAGTGGTCATGGGGTGGTCTTCAGAGGAGTTCACGCAGGACTGCGCGAACGGGTGAGGCATCGGCCCGGATGAGCTTGAGCGGCAGGGCAATGAGTTCGTAGTCGCCTTCGGGCACGTCGTCGAGCACCAGGTTTTCCAGCACGCGCAGGCCGTGCGCCAGCAGCTGGTGGTGGCTGGGCAGATCCTGGCTGGTGGCCGGGTCCACGCTGGGGGTGTCGATGCCGATCAATGCTATGTTTTTGGTAGCTAAAAGCTCAAGTGTGTCCTGGGCTACAGCCGTAAAAGACTCCCAACTTTGGCTGGCGGTGTGCGAGGTGCGCAGCAGCACGCGCGCCGGCAGGTTGTCCAGTGCGTGGGCAATATGCTGCGGCAACACCAGTGGGCCGCAGCCCATGCAATGGATCACGCGGCAAGGGCCCAGGTAAGGGGCAAGATCCACCTCGCCGATGCTGGCCTCGCCGTTGGCGTAGTGCAGCGGCGCATCGGCATGCGCGCCGGTGTGCGGCGACAGCGTGATCGCGTTGACGTTGACCGGGCAGCCCGGCTCCAGCGAGAAATGCCGTTGCTGCGAATAGGCGGTGTCGCCGGGAAACACGGCGGCGTTTTCGTCTACCGGCGGTGAGATGTCCCAGAGTTTGCGTGGCGCTGATGTGTTGGGGGAGGGCATGGATGCGAAGGTAGCACCGGCAAAAAAGCCGTGGTGTCGGTTATTTCCAACAATTTCAAAAATAGTTGAAACCTAAAGTATGTGAAAACGGTGACTGCGGCGGCGCGGGGTTCAGCAGGTGCAAACTCAGAACAGGTTCTAAGCCTCGGGCACAATTAAAGGCTGTGGCGCTCATCGCTGCATCGATTTACCAGACCTCCAAAAACCCTTTCATTAGAGACAAAGGCACACCATGAATTCCGAGAACAAGTCCAACGGCAAAGTCGCACTCGTCACTGGTGCCGGCACTGGTATCGGCAAGGCCGTGGCCCTGGCCCTGCTGCGTGAAGGCTACAGCGTGGCGCTGGTGGGGCGCCGCGCTGAGCCGCTCGACGAAGTCGCGAAAGAGTCGGGCACAGACCGTGCGCTGGCAGTGCCGACCGACGTGAGCAAGCCGGAATCCGTGGCGGCGGCGTTCGCCACGGTCAAGGAAAAGTTCGGTCGGCTGGACCTGCTGTTCAACAACGCTGGCGTGGGTGCCCCGCCCGTCAACCTTGAAGACATCACGTTCGAGCAGTGGACCAACGTGGTGAACATCAACCTGACCGGCTCCTTCCTCTGCGCGCAAGCGGCTATCAAGCTGATGAAAGACCAGCTGCCCCAAGGCGGCCGCATCATCAACAACGGATCGATCTCGGCCCACGCGCCGCGCCCCAACTCGGCGCCATACACCTCGACCAAACACGCCATCACGGGCCTGACGAAGTCAATCTCGCTGGACGGGCGCAAGTACAACATTGCCTGCGGCCAGATCGACATCGGCAACGCCATGACGGAACTCGCGGCGCGCATGGCCAAAGGTGTGCCTCAAGCCAATGGTGAGATCGCCATCGAGCCGATGATGGATGCGAAAGAAGTGGCCGAAGCGGTGGTGCACATGGCCTCGCTGCCGCTGTCGACCAATGTGCAGTTCATGACCATCATGGCCACGAAGATGCCGTTTGTGGGGCGCGGTTGAGCCCCACGGCTTACGTTGTCGTGCTGGCGCTGAACGTGGCCTGGTTCAGCGCCGGGTTTTGGTCTTTCGGCATGACGCCCAGGCGCAGCGCCAAAATCGTGGTGCCGAGTTCCTTGCGGCAGTCGCCGCTGTTCGCGACGCTGGCGGAGTCACTGCGTTTTCTGGGCGGCATGAACTTCGCCTTCGCGGTGTTCTCGCTGCTCTGCCTGCTGTGCATGTCATGGTTTCCCGAGGCGCGCCAGCGCGCGCTGTTCGCTGCCGTCTTTGCCATCGCGCATGCGAGCCAGTTCGTCGCCAACCTGCCGGTTGCTTTTTCGGGCGGGCGTCAGGGCGAGTCGTACTGGGACGTTCTCAAGGGCCCGATGCTGTTTATCTTCAGCGTTGACGCCGCACTGATGTTGGCCAACGGGTTGTTGGCTGCGCTGCTGCTGGCGGCTTAGGCCTGTCGCCGTTCAGGCCCGCCGCGGCCGCACCATGGCCAGCACGTAGTAGGACGCCCCGCCGATCGCCACGCCGAAGAACCAGCCGTAAATGCCCCACCATGAAGGCAGCAGGCTGGTGAAGTTGGGCAGGATGCTGGAGAACAAGGCCCCCGCTGCCGTGGCGATGAGCGCGTTGATGTTCCAGCCGCCCTGGTAGCGGTATTCGCCGTCTTCGTGATAGAGCGCTTCTACGTTCACCTCACCTTTGGCGATCAGGTAGTAGTCGACCAGGATGATGCCCAGCAGCGGCCCCATGGTTGCGCCAATGGCGCCCACAAAGGTGGCGGCGTTGCCTTCCCACGGCGCGAAGGGGTAGAGCACCAGGGCGATGCCGGCCGCGATGTAGCCGCCGGTCTTGAAGCTGACTTTGCGCGGGAAGACGTTGGCGAAGTCAAACGCGGGCGACACAAAATTGGCCACCACGTTGATGCCCAGCGTGGCCACGGCGAAGGTAAGCGCGGCCAGCATCGCGAGGAACCAGCTGTCGAACTTGGCGGAGATCTGTTCAGGGTGCAGCAAGACTTCGCCGTAGACCTTGAAGGCGGCGATGGTGGTGACACCGGCCACCAGCGAGAACAGCACCAGGTTGATGGGCAGGCCCCAGAGATTGCCTTTTTTAACCGTGGACTTGTCTTTGGCGTAGCGCGAGAAATCGCAGAAGTTGAGATAGAGCGCCGCAAAATAGGTGATCCATGTCGCGCCCACGGCCATCAGCGCCCAGAACGAGCCTGGCTCGCCCGGCACGCCGGCATCCTTGGTCTTGGCCAGCAGCACGTCTTGCGGGATGCCGTGGTCAAACGAGAAACCGCCGGCCTTCACACACAGGCCCACGGCCAGCACCAGCATGGCGATCCAGACGGCGGGCCCGGCCCAGTCCTGGAATTTGCGCACTGTTTCCATGCCGTTCTGGATGATGAGCAGCTGCAGCGCCCACACCACGATAAAGCAGATCAGCTCCAGCCCGGAGTGGCCGAGCAGGTGCGTGGATTTGTGAAAAGCCATGATGGCGTCTGAGCGCGTGAGGAGCGCCACGATGGCGCCGGAGGCGGCGGCGGTTTGCGCGCCGTACCAGAAGCAGGCCACCACAGCGCGCACCAGCGCAGGCAGGTTGGCGCCCCAGATGCCGAAAGAGGCGCGCGCCAACACAGGATAGGGCACGCCGGTTTTCACGCCAGCGTAGCCGACCAGGTTCATCAGGAAAAAAATCACCAATGAACTGAGCCCGATGGCGATCAGGAAGTTGGTGAAACTGCCGCACAACAGGAACAGGCTGGCCGCGAGGTAATAGCCCCAGAGGCTGTGAACGTCGGAAGTCCAGACGTTGAAGATACTGAAGGTGCCCCAGTTGCGCTCTTTGGCGGGCGCCAGGTCTTCGTTGTACAGATCGGGCGATGGGTTGCGAATTTCCATAGGTGAGCTCCGGTACGGTGGGCGTTTGCCCCTGGCCAAGGTGATCGTTGTTTGATTGAGTGTTCAGTTTTGTATACAGGACTGTACTCACTGCCGGAGGAATCAATTCACGGGTTTACCCGAACGGGGTTGCGGTCTTGAATCCTGCTGTGTGAGCACGGTCGCGGTATCCCAGCAGGTTTCATGCCATTGGGGCATGCGATGCGGGATTCAGGGGCGCTGATTGCGTGAGAGTGCCGCCAGCGCAGCCTGCAAGTTGTTTCGGGCGTTGGCCTCATGCCGCTCGAAAAACCAGGACGTGCTGTAAATACGGGGACGATCCAGAAACGACTGCAGCACCGCGCTGCGGCCCTGTACGTAGCGTGGCCAGCGGACCCAGCGGTACTCGCTGCGAACGTCGCGTTCAAATTGCTGGTACACCGCCTCGCTCTGGCCCAGGATGGCCAGGTCGATGTCGACCACCCATTGCGCGTCGCCGTTTGCAGGCTGCACCTGATGGCGGGTGTCCAGGATGTGGCGGCTGACCAGGTCGACCAGCGAAGGCGACATATTAAGGCGGTGCAGGAAGTGTTCAGCCCAAGCCGCGCTTTTTTCCTCATTGCGCGGCAGCCAGGGCCAGTAGATGGCGTCATGAAACCACAGGGCCAGTTCGACTGCGGCGGGGTTTTCGAGCTGGCCTCGCACCGCATCAAGGTGGCGCAGGCAGGCCATCAGATGCGGCGTGTTGTGATAGCGGCGCGGCCAGCGTGCCCAGCTTCGGATCAGGCGCTTGCCTTCGCGGTGCCAGGTAGTCCCGCTTTGATGGAGGTGCGCGCCGAGGGTATCCCAGCGTGCAAGCAATTCATCGTGGTGGGCTGGGGCAAACCACATTGGCGAATAGCTCAGGTCAGCTGGCTCACGTACTACTACCCGATTGCTATGCGAGCTGCCCGAGCAAAAGGAACTCCATGAGTGCCTTCTGCGCGTGCATCCTGTTCTCAGCCTCATCCCACACGACTGATTGCGGGCCGTCGATGACGTCGGCTTCGACTTCTTCGCCGCGGTGGGCGGGCAGGCAGTGCATGAAGAGGGCGTCGGGCTTGGCGGCACGCATCATCTCGGTGTCCACGCACCAGTCGGCGAAGGCCTTCTTGCGCGCTTCGTTTTCGGCTTCGTAGCCCATGCTGGTCCACACATCGGTGGTGACCAGGTCGGCGCCGGCGCAGGCCTGCATCGGGTCCTTGAAGACTTTGTAGCTGTCGGCCGAACGGATGCCGGCGATCGACTGGTCGACCTCATACCCGCCAGGTGTGCTCACATGCACCTTGAAGCCGAGGATTTCGCTGGCCTGCAGCCATGTATTGGCCATGTTGTTGCCGTCGCCCACCCACGCCACCGTCTTGCCCTTGATGGAGCCGCGGTGTTCGATGTAGGTGAAGATGTCGGCCAGGATCTGGCAGGGGTGAAATTCGTTGGTGAGGCCGTTTATGACGGGCACGCGTGAATGCTCGGCAAAGAGGTCAATCTTGGTTTGCTCAAAGGTGCGGATCATCACCAGGTCGACCATGCGGCTGATGACCTTGGCGCTGTCTTCAATCGGCTCGGCCCGGCCCAGCTGGCTGTCGCCGGTGGTCAGGTGCACCACGCTGCCGCCCAGCTGGTACATGCCTGCCTCAAAGCTCACGCGCGTACGCGTTGAGGCTTTTTCGAAAATCATCGCCAGCGTCCGGTCTACCAGCGGCTGGTGTTTTTCGTAGGTCTTGAATTTTTTCTTGATGATGGCGGCGCGCTCGAACACGTAGGCGTATTCGGTCGCGTTCAGGTCGCTGAACTGCAGGTAGTGCCGCACCGGTGCGGGGGTGGAGGGGATCGCAGTGGTCACGCGTTTTTCTCTTTCAGCAACTGTTTGATCAGCGGAACCAGGATGGCCACCGCTTCGTCGGCTTCGGCCGTGGTCATGATGAGTGACGGCACCATGCGGATCACGGTGTCGGCCGTCACGCTCAGCAGCAGGCCGTTTTCAGCGGCCCGACCCAGCAGCTCGCCGCAAGGCACCGTCAGCTCAATGCCCAGCATCAGGCCGCGGCCGCGGATTTCTTTCAGGCCTTTTTCGCCAGCCAGTTCGCGCGCCAATGCAGTGCGCAAATGGTCGCCCACCTTCACGGCATTGGCCAGCAGGCCTTCTTCTTCCATGATGCGCAGGGTTTCCACACCGGCGCGCATGGCCAGCGGGTTGCCGCCAAAAGTGGTGCCGTGGTTGCCGGGGCCAAAGATGTGGGCGGCCTTGGGGCCTGCCACGACTGCACCAATCGGCACGCCGGAGCCCAGGCCCTTGGCCAGCGGCATCACGTCGGGTTTGATGCCGGCCCACTGGTGGGCAAACCACTTGCCGGTGCGGCCCATGCCGCATTGCACTTCGTCAATCATCAGCAGCCAGTCGCGCTCGTCGCACAGCGCGCGAACTTCGCGCAGGTAGTCGTCCGTCATGCTGTTGATGCCGCCTTCGCCCTGAATGGCTTCAAAGAACACGGCGACCACGTTGGGGTTGTTGGCGGTGGCGGCTTTCAGCGCATCGATGCTGTTGAGCGGCACGCGGATAAAGCCTTCCACCAGCGGACCGAAGCCGGCCTGAACCTTGGGATTGCCGGTGGCGCTCAATGTGGCGATGCTGCGGCCATGGAAGGCCTTTTCATAGACCACGATTTCCGGACGCTCAATGCCCTTGTCATGGCCGAACTTGCGCGCCAGCTTCAATGCGGCTTCATTGGCCTCCAGGCCGGTGGAGCAGAAAAACACGTTTTCCAGGCCCGACAGTTCCACCAGTTTGGTGGCCAGGGTTTCCTGCAGCGGCACATGGTAGTAATTGGAGCTGTGGATGATCTTGGCGATCTGCTCTTGCAGGGCCGGCACCAGCTTGGGGTGGTTGTGGCCCAGGGTGTTGACAGCGATGCCGCCCAGCACGTCGAGGTAAGCCTTGCCGTTGACGTCCCAGACGCGGCAGCCTTGGCCATGGTCCAGCGCGATAGGCAGGCGGCCGTAGGTGTTCATCACGTGTGGGGAGGCGGCTTCGATGTGCTTGGGAAGGGCTGCGGTCATGGAAAACTCCGGAACAGGTCTGAAACAAGGCTAAAAAGGGTAGGCCCGCAACGGATGGAGCAGGCCTGAGCTGATTTTAGGCGCAGACCTTGCGAGCTTTTGTGACGTTCCTGCATTACTGCGATGCGGGCAGCCTGTGGGCCGTTGCCGTCTGCGGCGTTGAAAATTTGTGTCCAAGTCTTATATAAGAGTCCTGAGTTAAGCTAGAATTGTTGTGCGGTGCAGCATGGGGTGAAATCCCATCCCTTTCCCATGCTGGGCATCGCCAAAAACCCTCCACCCGATGGTCTCCAACACCGCCAAAGAAGTTTTCATTCAGGGTATTACCCGCGACGGCAAAACCTTCCGGCCCAGCGACTGGGCCGACAGGTTGTGCGGTGTGATGAGCCATTTCCGTCCGGGCGGGCCGCAGCCCGGCAGCCATCTGACCTACTCCCCCTGGTGCGTACCCACCGTCATCAACGGCGTGAAATGCGTGGTGGTCAATTCGGAGCTGCGCGAAGCAGAACCCATGGCCTGGGACTTCGCCATCAATTTCGCCAAAGACAATGATTTACAGGTTGCAGAAGCCTGCCTGATTCCCGATTTGCCCCGCAAAGATTGAAGCGGCTGAAGTTTTGAAGCGCCCAACAAAAAAGCCGTCTTTCGACGGCTTTTTTGCTTTGCTGCAGCGCACCCTACAAAACGGCGGACTGTATTTCTTTCAAAATGCAGTCCGGGCGATTTGCCTAATTGCTTAGGCGGCCTTTGCGGGGGCCAGTGCCAGGGCTTTCACCTTGGCAGACAGGCGGCTCTTGTCGCGCGCTGCCTTGTTCTTGTGGAAGATGCCCTTGTCGGCAATCGTGTCCACCACGCTCTGGGCCTTGGCGAACAGGTCTTTGGCTTTGTCCATGTCACCGGCTGCAACGGCTTTTTCGACGTTTTTCACAGCGGTGCGGTATTTGGAGCGCAGCGAGGTGTTCGCAGCGTTGAGTTTGACGTCCTGGCGGACGCGTTTGCGGCCCGACGCAAGGCGTGGGTTCTTTTTCTTGGGTTTGGCAGTAGCCATATATAAGTTCCTTTAATCCTGGGGAGGAGTCTGTGGATGTTGCAGCAAAGCCCACGATTATAGCCCCCACAGTCGTTCACTGCGTGTAACTCCTTGCCCCCTCAAGGGGCCGCCCGCCTGTGGCCCGGCGAAGCCGGTTCCACGGCTCATGCTGGTAAAGAGGGTTTTAGCTGCCTTTTGCTATCAAATAAATAGCTTCTTGTGCATGTCCTGATTGGGCTGGAGCCAGATTTGATGCCTGAAGTTACGTTTTCTGGATGGTTTCGCTGTCCTCATGTCAAGTGAGCTTTGCATGGCCGGGCCAGCGCGACCTCGGGGATAAACTCCACCGGTGTCCTTATTCAAATCCGCCTCCACCGTTTCCCTTTTAACGCTTGTCTCCCGAATCACCGGTTTGGTGCGGGAACTCCTGATTGCATCGACTTTTGGCGCGAGCGCCGTGACCGATGCTTTCAATGTGGCGTTTCGCATTCCCAACCTGTTTCGTCGGCTGTTTGCCGAAGGGGCTTTCAGCCAGGCTTTTGTGCCGGTGCTGGCGGCCAGCAAGGCGCAAAACGGCGATGACGCCACCAAACTGCTGATCGACCGGGTCGCCACGCTGCTGGCCTGGGTGTTGCTGCTGACCTGCGTGGCGGGCGTGGCGGCGGCGCCGGTGCTGGTCTGGGCCATGGCCAGCGGGCTGAAGCAGGAGCCGCACGGCTTCGAGGCTGCCGTGTTCATGACGCGATGGATGTTTCCCTACATCGGTTTCATGTCGCTGGTGGCGCTGTCGTCGGGCGTGCTCAATACCTGGCGGCGCTTTGCCGTGCCGGCAGCCACGCCCGTGTTGCTCAACCTTTCCATGATCCTGGCGGCCTGGCAGGGCGCGCCCTGGTTCAAGGCGCACGGCATCGAGCCGGTTTACGCGCTGGGCGCGGGCGTCATGGTGGGCGGTATCTTGCAGCTTGCGGTGCAGGTGCCGGCCTTGCTGAGGCTTGGGCTGCTGCCGCGTGTCGGCTTCAGTCCGGCGCGCATCAAGGCCGCCTGGGCCGATCCGGCCACCCAAAATATCGCCAAGCTGATGGTGCCGGCCTTGCTGGGTGTCAGCGTGGCGCAGATTTCGCTGCTCATCAACACACAGATTGCCTCCCACCTCACGTCCGGCAGCGTCAGCTGGCTGACGTATGCCGACCGGCTGATGGAGTTCCCCACCGCTATGCTCGGCGTGGCCATTGGTGTGGTGCTGATGCCCCAGCTGGCCGCCGCCAAGGCTGCAGGCGATGTCGACCGGTATTCCGCCATGCTTGACTGGGGCCTGCGCATCGTCGTGCTGCTGGCCGTGCCTTGCGGCGTGGCGCTGCTCACGTTTGCCCAGCCCCTGGTTGCCACGCTTTACCACTACGGCGCTTTCACTGACCGCGACGTGCAGCAGACCACCACCGCCCTGATGGGTTACGGCGCCGGCCTGCTCGGGCTGGTCGCCATCAAGGTGCTGGCCCCGGGCTTTTATGCCAGCCAGGACATCAAGACTCCCGTGCGCATTGCCGTGGTGGTGCTGGTGATCACGCAGTTGCTCAACATCGCCCTGGTGCCTTTGCTGCAGCACGCCGGGCTGGCGCTGGCCATCGGCCTGGGCGCGCTGATCAATGCTTTCTGGCTGCTGTGGGGGCTGATGCGGCGCGGCAGCTACACACCGGCGCCAGGGTGGAGCATCTTTGCAACGCAGGTGGTGGCGGCCAGCGCGTTGCTGGCGGTCTTCTTGCTGTGGGCTGCCCAGGCGGTCAATTGGGTGGGCCTCAAGGCTCACGCTTTGGAGAGAATTGGCCTGTTGACCCTTATATTGCTTGCGTCAGCAGCTATCTATTTCATAGCGCTCTGGGTGTCTGGTCTCAAGGTGAAAAAACTGCTGAAGCACTGAAAAGCGGGTTTCTCAAGACCCCAGGCGGCATTTTCCCCAAGCCTTTTTTCCCCGGTTTGTGAGAAAGTAGGGTCATGCAATTAAATCTGACCGTTCCGTCTCCATTGCAATATTTCTCCAGCCTGGTCGAAAGCGACGAGCACTTTCCCCTGCTGGAAGCCGCCATCAGCCTGGCGCAAGATGAATACCCCGACCTTGACGTGCAGCAGGTGCTGGGCGACGTAGACCAGCTGCTCGCCCGCCTCAAGCGCCGCCTGCCCGCCGACGCACCCGCGCTGCAGCGGTTGCGCGCGCTCAACCAGTTCTTCTTTCACGATTTGAACTTCGGCGGCAACGTCAACGATTACTACGATCCCGACAACAGCTACCTCAACGCCGTGCTGCGCACACGCCGCGGCATTCCGATCACGCTGGCCGTCCTGTGGCTGGAGCTGGCACTGGGCCTGGGCCTCAATGCACGCGGTGTGGCGTTTCCGGGGCATTTCATGGTCAAGGTCAATCTGCCCAAGGGCCAGGTGGTGATTGACCCCTTCAGCGGCCAGTCACTCAGCCGCGAAGAGCTGTCTGAAAGACTGGAACCCTTCCGTCAGCGCGGCAACGCCGACGAAGACTTCGAAGTGCCCATGGGCCTGTACCTGCAGTCGGCCGCGCCCCGCGAAATCATCAGCCGCATGCTGCGCAACCTCAAAGAAATCCACAAGACGCAAGAAGACTGGCAACGCATGATCCCGGTGCAGGACCGCCTCATCGTGCTGCAGCCCGAGGCGTGGACCGAATACCGCGACCGCGGACTGGCCTGGGCCGCGCATGGGGAGCCTGAGCGGGCCATTGTCGACCTGGAAATTTACCTGGCCAACGCCGAAGACGCGCTTGACATTGATGCCATGACCGAGCGGCTGATCCAGCTGCGCCGGAGCCGTCACTGAGTTGCCCTGCCACCCCGCGCAGCCCGCGGTTGAAGTGCGGGCTCGGCTGCCCGCCCTCTCTGGTCTGTCTGTTTACCGGCTATCGCTATAAATTTGATAGCTGCTTGCGCTCGCCCATCAAGCGCCACAGGCACTTTTTTCCTATAGAAGTTCGATTTCGCTGAGTGTGAGAAAACAGCTTTCCCGTGTGATCGCCACGAAGTCTTCCAGCCAGGGCCGGCCTGACGTAGCCTCCGTGCAGGCGACGTAGAGGCGTCCTGTGAGACCCTTTTTGCCCACTGGCCGCGCCGTCACATACCCCCGGTCCAGATAACTTTGCACGGCCCATTTGGGCAATGCGGCGATACCGCGGCTGCTGGCTACGAGTTGCAGCATGGCAATCGTCAGTTCGGTGGTGCGGCGGGCGGGTTTGATGCCGGCGGGTTCCAGCACCTGGCGCACCACGTCGAGCATTTCGTCGGGCACAGGGTAGGTGATCAGGGTTTCGTTGGCGAAGTCTTTGGCGGTGAGGTGGCTCTTGGCGGTAAGGGGGTGGCCGTTGGCCAGCAGGGCCATGATTTCAAAGCGAAACAGGGGGTGAAACTCCACCGTCTCGCTGGCGTCGGCTTCGGACACGATGGCGATGTCGGCGCGGTCTTGCAGCACCAGGGCGATTGGGTCGGGGTGAAAGCCCGAGACGATGTCGAGCTCGACTTCGGGCCAGCGCGTGCGAAAGGCGTCCATCGCAGGCATCAGCCAGTCAAAGCAGGTGTGGCATTCAACCGCGATGCGCAACTGACCGGAGCGGCCGGTGGCCAGGCGCGCCACGTCGCGCTCCGCTTCTTCGATTTGCGGAATCACCGCGTCGGCCAGAGCCAGCAGGCGCTGGCCGGTGGTGCTGAATTGCGGCGGCACGGACTTGCGCTCAAACAGCGGCGTGCCGTAGCGCTCTTCAAGCAGCTTGACCTGGTGCGAGAGCGCTGATTGGGTGAGGTTGAGCAGCTGCGCGGCGCGCACCAGGCTGCCGCTGTCGCGCAGTGCGGTCAGCGTGCGCAGGTGGCGGACTTCAAGGATGGACGACGTCATGTCAAACCCGATGTTTATTAATTTTCATGTTAAACGGCAATATCTTTCGTTTGAATAATACGTTTATTTGGCCGACCATCGCTCCTCTTGTAGAAATTGCAACGGGAGAAAACGAATGGCAACGGGAATTGAAACGCGCACAGTCCAGACACATACCCTGGGTTTTCCGCGCATGGGCGCGCACCGCGAGCTGAAATTTGCGCTGGAGAAACACTGGCGCGGCGAGATGGACGCGGCCGCGCTGGAGGCAGTGGGCGCCGGGCTGCGCGAGCGCCACTGGGCGGTGCAGAAAGAAGCGGGGCTGGCTTTTGTGACCGTCGGCGACTTCGCGTTTTACGACCACGTGGCCAATCACATCCAGCTGCTGGGCTGCGAGCCGGCGCGGTTTGGCTTTGACGGCAACGAGCCGGAGCTGGGCCGCTACTTCGCGATGGCGCGCGGCGTGAATGTGCGGGCCGGCCACACGCACAGCGAGGAGTGCGGCGGCGCGGCGGGCCAAGAAGAGGGTGGCGCTGGAGGCGGAACGTTCGCCCTCGAAATGACCAAGTGGTTTGACACCAACTACCACTACCTGGTGCCCGAGTTCAACGCGGCCACGGAGTTCAAGCTATCTTCCACGCGCTTGTTTGACGAGGTGGCAGAGGCGCAGCGGGCCGGCCACAAGGTCAAGGCGGTGCTGCTGGGGCCGTTGAGCTTTTTGTGGCTGGGCAAAGAGAAAACGCCGGGCTTTGACCGCCTGAGCCTGCTCGACAAACTGCTGCCCGTGTACCAAACAATCCTGCAGCAGTTAAAGGCCCAGGGCGTGGAATGGGTGCAGATGGATGAGCCGATCCTCGGCCTGGACCTGCCGGTTTCCTGGAGCCCGGCTTTCGAGTCCAGCTATTGGCGGCTTGCGCGCAAAGGGGTGAATCTGCTGGTGGCGACTTATTTTTCGCCACTGCAAGAAAACCTGCGCATGGCGTGCCAGTTGCCGGTGGCGGGCCTGCATGTGGATGCGGTGCGCGCGCCCGAAGAGCTGGTGGGCGTGGCCGACTGGCTGCCCAGCCACAAGGTGCTGTCGGTGGGCGTTGTGGACGGCCGCAATATCTGGCGCACCGACCCTGACGCCGCATTGGCGCGGCTGCGGCCCGTGGTCGAAAAGCACAAGGGCGATCTGTGGCTGGCGCCTTCGTGCTCACTGTTGCATGTGCCTTACGGCTTGCAGGCTGAAGACCAGCTCGATGCAGACATCAAGTCCTGGCTGGCCTTCGCAGTTGAAAAGCTGCAGGAGCTGCGCGTGCTGAAGGAGGTGTTGCAGGGCAATGAAAAGCGCGTGGAAACCGAACTCGCCGATGCCCGCCTGGCCGCCCATGCCCGGCGCAACAGCCCGCGTGTGCACCGGGCCACCGTGGCGGCACGGCTGGCCCAAGCCGCCGCCGGCGCCGACCGGCGGCTATCGCCCTTCAGCCGGCGCCAGCAGGTGCAGCGCCAGCGCTTTGCCTTGCCGCTGTTTCCGACCACCTCGATAGGCTCGTTTCCGCAGACAGCGGAGATACGCGCGGCGCGCGCGGCCTTCAAGCGCGGCGAGATCGGCAAGTCGCAGTACGCCCAAAAAATGCAGGCCGAGATCATGCTGGCGGTGCGCAAGCAGGAGGCGCTGGGCCTGGATGTGCTGGTGCACGGCGAGGCCGAGCGCAACGACATGGTCGAATACTTCGGCGAGCAGCTCGAGGGCTTTGCCTTCACGGCCAATGGCTGGGTGCAGTCCTACGGCTCGCGCTGCGTGAAGCCGCCGGTGATCTATGGCGACGTGGCACGCCCCATGGCCATGACAGTGGCCTGGACGGTCTATGCGCAAAGCCTGACCCGGCGGCCGATGAAGGGCATGCTGACCGGCCCCATCACCATTCTGCAATGGTCCTTTGTGCGCGACGATCAGCCGCGCAGCCTGACCACCGAGCAGATTGCCTGGGCGATTCGCGATGAAGTGGTGGAGCTGGAGGACGCGGGCATCGGCATCATCCAGATCGACGAGCCGGCGATTCGCGAAGGGCTGCCGCTGCGCCGCGCCGGCTGGAAGCCGTATTTGCAGTGGGCCACACGCGCCTTTCGCATCAGCGCCAGCGGCGTGGCCGACGAGACGCAAATCCACACCCACATGTGCTATTCGGAGTTCAACGACATCCTGCCGGAGATCGCCGCGATGGACGCGGATGTGATCACCATCGAAACCAGCCGCTCCGACATGGAGCTGCTGCGCGCGTTCGGTGGAGGCGCCCATTCAGGCGCGGGCGGCTTCAAGTACCCCAACGAGATCGGCCCCGGCGTGTATGACATCCATTCGCCGCGTGTGCCCACGGTGGACGAGATGGTGCGGCTGTTGCGCAAGGCGGCCATGGTGATCCCGGCGGAAAACCTCTGGATCAACCCCGACTGCGGCCTGAAGACACGCGGCTGGCCGGAGACGGAGGCGGCGCTGGGCAATATGGTGCAGGCTGCGCATGTGGTGCGCGGGGAATTTGCGGCGACGGAGGCGGCGAAAGCCGAAGCGGCCGCGTAGGGCCGAGCGTATGTCGGGATGCAGCGGCGAAAATGGAATGCAGATGATTGCTATATTTTTTATAGCTGCTTGCGCTCATCTGAATTGGGCTACAGCCCGTTTTGATGCTAAAACGTCAATGCCGCGGACGCCGAAAGCGTGCGTCAGGTCCCTCGCTTGAGGAAGTGCGGAATCTGCATGCCGTCGGGCGAGTTCACGTTGCGCGACATGGCCGGCGCGGTGCTAACCTGCACAGGCCGGCCGACCGCGCGGGCCGTGCTTTGCGCCGACATGCGGGCGCCATGCACCATCGACTCCTGCGCGGGCATGAGGCTGTTGGAGAGCGAGCTGCCCAGGCGCGAGGGCGCGGCTTTGGCGGCGGGGGGCGGGTTGAGCGGACGGGCGCCAAGTGTTGCGGCGGTCGAAGGCAGGGGCGCGATCATCCGGGTCGGGGTCTTGGCTGGGGCAGTGGCATGCCCTCTTTCGGGCGCGTCGTTGGCGGCTTGCGGCGGGTACAGTGTGGGCCGCAGCCACTGCAGAATCGGTTCCCACTGCTGCAAGTCTTGCGCGGCCGTGCTGGCCGGCAGGTCAAACATCGTCATGCCGCGCTCCAGGCTGCGCACATACAGCTGGGTCTCGCGCAGGGCGCCCAGAAAGGGCATGCCCAGGCTTTCAGACCATTCCGCCAGCGTCTTGGCCGCGTGGGTGCGCCCGTCGATGCGCATGCCCACTGTGGCAAGCCGGCAGCGGCCGCTGGCCACGCGCGGCAAGGCCATCAGCTCGGCGTGGCACTGCGCGGCCGATTCGCGGTCAAACATCGAATTGCACACCGGCATGACGATGACATCGGAAAACATCACCACGCGGGCCAGCTCAAAGCCGTGCATGCCGCCGGGTGTGTCGAGCACGACATGCGTGATGCCTGTGGGCACGCGCAGCATGTTTTTCTGGTCGACGGCCCAGGGTGCGATGGCGGGCAGTGCCGCGTCGCGGCGCTTGAGCCAGCTGCGCGCCGATTGCTGGCGGTCCACGTCGCCCAGCATGACCGAGCTGCCATTGCGCGCACACCATGCCGCGATGTGTGCGGCGAGTGTGCTTTTGCCACTGCCTCCCTTGCGGTTGACCACTGCGATAACGGGCATGAATGCTCCAGGACGTTGAGGGGGCTGACGGGGGAGGGGCCGAGGAAATGGACTCTGTGAATGGGCGCGATGGAACAGTTTGATACAGAAGTAAGGAAAAGTCCAGCAAAGCCCGAAGCACGGGCGCAAGCAGCTAGTATTTTTGTAGCACCGAGGGACGCAGCAGGCCGACCGCCTGGCCATCAAGTTGGGCCGCTACGTCGGGCGGATAGCGCCGCCTCTGTCGAAGCTGATGGCACCCTAATTGGTGCTTGGCTGTTCAGTGAGTCGCTGAAGCTGCCGGTGTGCCGGGCAGGCGTTGGCTTGATGGACTATGATTTTTAAGGGTTTTCCCCGTTTGCCCTTATAGAACCAGCGCGAGCAGCTACTATTTTGATAGCGGTAGGTCCGACTGCAGCACCGGCTCAAGGTTGCCGCAAAGCCTGGCGCCAAACCCACAGCAAAGCCAGCGCGGCGACGCTGAACGCCGCCCCGGCCGCGAAGGTGGCAGGCGCGCCAAGCCGGTCCCACAGCACCCCGGCCAGGGTGCTGGCCACCAGCAGGGCCACGCCGCTGAGCAGATTGAAAAAGCCGAAGGCCGTGCCGCGCAGGTCCGGCGGCGATGCGTTGGCCACCATGGTGGCGAGCAGGCCTTGTGTCATGGCCATATGCAGGCCCCACAGTGCAATGCCTGCGCAGAGCCACAGGCCCGGGTGGCTCCATTGGCCGCTGCCCGCCAGCAGCACATCGGCGGCAATCAGCACCCCCATGCCCCAAGCCAGCAAGGCCGTGTGGCTCGTGGAGTCGGACAACTTGCCAAAAGGGTAGGCACCCAGCGCGTAGACGATGTTCATGCCGATCAGCACCAGAGGCGTGTAGGCGATGGGCAGGCCGATTTGCAGCGCGCGCAGCAGCAAAAATGCCTCGCTGAAGCGCGCCAGCGTGAACACCGCGCCGATGGCGGCCACGTGCCAGTAGGCCGTGCCCAGCCGCCGCAGGTTGGTCTTGCTGATGGGGTTGGGCCGTGGTGCCTCGCTGATGGTGTGCGGGGCGCGAGCCGGTTCGCGCACGCCGAACAGCAGCAGCGCCACAGACAAGGCGCCGGGGATGACTGCCACCCAGAAAATCGCCCGGAAATCGTTGGCCCAGAGCAGCATCAGGCCCATGGCCAGCAGCGGTCCGGTGAAGGCGCCCACGGTGTCGAGCGACTGGCGCAGCCCGAAAGCCGCACCGCGCCTGCCAGGTGGGGCCAGGTCAGCCACCAGCGCATCACGGGGCGCGCCGCGCAGGCCTTTGCCCACGCGGTCAATCAGTCGGGCGGCCAGCACCAGGCCCGACGTGGTTGCCAGCGCGAACAGCGGTTTGGACGCGGCGCCCAGGCCGTAGCCCAGCAGGGCCAGCGGTTTGCGTTTGCCCCAGTAGTCGCTCAGCACACCTGAAAACACCTTGACGATGAGCGCAGTGGCTTCGGCAAAGCCTTCAATCAGGCCGACGGCCAGCATGCTGGTGCCCAGCACGGTCACCATGAACACGGGCAGGAGGCTGTGGATCATCTCGGAGGAGATGTCCATCAGCAGACTGACAAAGCCCAGTGCCCAGATGCCTGCGGGAAGGCGGCCAGCCGTGGGGGAGGGGGCAGGCTGCGGCATGGCTTGTGGGGCTCAGGCCGTGTGCAGTCTTACCCGCGGGCTTGACCGATTTAGCCGACCGTGACTGCGGCGCCGTCGCCCTTGGCGGCGATCACGCCGATTTCATGGACCTGCTCACCTGCGTCGCGCAGGGTCTTGGCCGTGGCCTGGGCGTTGGCCGCATCCACCACCACCACCATGCCGATGCCGTTGTTGAAGGTGCGGTTCATCTCGAAGTCGTCGATGCCGGCGGTTTTTTGCAGCCAGGCGAACAGCTCGGTTTGCGGCCAGCTGCCCTTTTTGAGGTGGGCGGCCGTGCCTTCGGGCAGCACGCGGGGAATGTTTTCGAGCAGGCCGCCGCCGGTGATGTGGGCCAGGGCCTTGATGGGGTGGGCGGCCAGCGCGGCCAAAACGTTCTTGACGTAAAGGCGGGTGGGCTCCATCAAGGCTTGCTTGAAGGGCTTGCCGTCCAGCATGGCGGGCGCAGTGCCGGCTGCGCGTTCGATGCACTTGCGCACCAGGCTGAAACCGTTGGAATGCACGCCGCTGCTGGCGAGACCCAGCACCACGTCGCCGGGCTTCACGTCTTTGCCCGTCAGGATTTTGGATTTTTCGACCGCGCCCACAGCAAAACCGGCCAGGTCGTATTCGCCCGCGGGGTACATGCCGGGCATCTCAGCGGTTTCGCCGCCAATCAGTGCGCAGCCGCTCAGCTCGCAGCCCTTGGCGATACCGCCCACCACGGCTGCAGCCGTGTCCACGTTCAGCTTGCCGCAGGCGAAGTAGTCAAGGAAAAACAGCGGTTCGGCGCCCTGCACCAGCACGTCATTCACGCTCATGGCCACCAGGTCGATGCCTACGGTGTCGTGCATCTGCCATTCAAACGCCAGCTTGAGCTTGGTGCCCACGCCGTCGGTGCCGCTGACCAAAACGGGTTCCTTGTAGCGCTTGGGCACCTCAAACAGGGCGCCAAAGCCGCCAATACCCGCCAGCACGCCTTCGCGCATGGTTTTTTTGGCCAGGGGCTTGATGCGTTCGACCAGCGCGTCACCCGCGTCGATGTCAACGCCAGCGTCTTTGTAGCTCAGGGGGGTGGGAGAAGAGGTGGTCATGTGTCGGCTTTGATGCGGTGAGGGACGGCGGTCTGAGGGCGGGTTTGCAGCCCGGAAGCGGCCTGCAAGCCCGATAGAATTCAGCCTGAGATTCTAAAGGCTGGCCGTCAGGCGCCTTTTGGGCCCTTGCGGGGCTGCTTCTCATGGTTTCCCCATGGCTTTTTTCGCCAAGCTCAACCCAAGGCCTTCATGCAATTCACCGCCACCCAAAAACGCGCCGGCACCTGGTGCCTGATCGCGGCGCTGGTTATCCTGGCGCTGTGGCTGCTGGGGCCGGTCCTGGCGCCTTTTGTCATCGCCGCCGTGCTGGCCTATGCGTTGACGCCGCTGGTCAACCGGCTTGACGACATGGGCAAGGGCCGGTTGCCGCGGGTGGTGGCTGTGGTGGCGGTGGAGTTCCTCTTCATCGTGGTGCTGCTGAGCCTCTTTTTGCTGATCGTGCCCATCATGGCCAAGGAGTTGCCTGTGCTGCGCGAACAGGTGCCGCTGCTGGCCGACAAGCTGAACACCAGCCTTGCGCCGTGGCTGGCCCAGTTCGGCATCCACGTCGCGCTGGACGTGGGCAGCATCAAGGCCTTTGTGCTGAAGTACCTCAATGCCAATTTTGAAGACCTGTTTGGCTCACTCATGTCTTCGCTCAAGCTGGGTGGCAGCGTGGCGCTGGCCGTCATCGGCAATGCCGTGCTGGTTCCGGTGGCGCTGTTTTACCTGCTGATGGACTGGGACAAGTTTGTCGCCCGCGTGCTGGAACTGGTGCCGCCGCATTTGCGCGGCGGTTTTGACAGTTTTACCGAAGAGGCCGATTCGGTGCTGGGCCAGTACCTGCGGGGCCAATTGCTGGTCATGCTGATCATGGCGGTGTTTTATGCCGTGGGCCTGGCGCTGTTCGGCCTGGACCTGGCTTTGCCCATCGGGGTCTTCACGGGCCTCGCAATGTTCATTCCCTACCTCGGCTTTGGCCTGGGGCTGATGCTGGCGGTGCTGGCCGGACTGCTGGAGTTTGCCTCGCTCAAGGCGCTGGTCATGGTGGCCGTGGTCTACGGCATCGGGCAAGTGGTGGAAAGCCTGTACCTTACGCCGCGCCTGGTCGGCGAGCGTATCGGCCTGCATCCGCTGGCGGTGATTTTCGCCTTGCTGGCCTTCGGCCAGCTGTTCGGCTTTGTTGGCGTGTTGGTGGCGCTGCCGGCCAGCGCTGTGCTGCTGGTGGGTATACGCCGGCTCAAGGCCAGTTACATGGCCAGCCGGCTGTACAAGGCCGGGTAAGGGCGGATGAGGTCGAATAAGGTCGGCATGAAAAGATCGTGGGCATGAAACAGATTGCGCTGGACATCGGGCTGGCTTCAGCGCCGTCGTTCGCCAATTTTTTTGGCGGGCCGAATGAAGCCGCGCTCAAGCACCTGGAGCTGTGGGCCGGCAACACGCTGCGCTCGCCGGTGCCTACCTATTTGTGGGGTGATGCCGCCAGCGGCAAAACCCATCTGCTCAAGGCCGTGCGCGAAACGCTTCGCGAGCAGGGCGCTGCCAGCGGGTGGATGGACGCCTCCATGCTGGAGCCGCCCGAGTTCAACGAGTCCTGGGCCGCGGTGATTCTGGACGATTGCCATCTCTACACCGCGGTGCAGCAGCAGGCGGCCTTCAACTGGTTTGTCAACGCGCTGAGCGCCCCCGACGGCCGGCCGCGCTGGGTGCTGGCCGCCGGCCAGGTGCCGCCCGCCGACCTGGCGCTGCGCGAAGACCTGCGCACCCGGCTGGGGTGGGGCCATGTGTTTGCCCTGCAGGCCCTGACCGAAACCGAGCGACGTGCTGTGCTGCGGCGCGAGGCTGATGCCCGCGGCGTGTTTTTGAGCGATGAGGCCATGGACTTCATGTTGACCCGTTTCTCGCGCGATCTGGGCAGCCTGATGCAGCTGCTGGACCAGCTTGATGCGTATGCCTTGCAAACCAAACGGGCTATCACCATCCCCCTGATCAAGTCGATGCTGAAGAGCGAATAAGTGACTGTGAAATGACTGTTTCCCGCAAGATTGCCTTGTTTGATTTGGATCACACGCTGATTCCGATTGACTCTGATTACGAATGGGGCGAATTCACCATCGCGCTGGGCTGGTGTGACAGCACCGAGTTCAAGCGCCGCAACGCCGAGTTTTTTGAGCATTACCGCGCCGGCACGCTCGACATCCACGAATATGTGCGCTTTGCCACTCAGGCCATTCGCGAGCAAGGCGCTATCAATTCAGGAGCTGGTCACGCTCGTTTCATGCGGGATGTGGTGCAAAAAGCCATCACAAAACAGGCGCTGGCGCTGGTCGACGGCCACCGGGCCGCGGGCGATGAACTGGTTATCGTTACCGCCACCAACGAGTTCGTGACGCGGCCCATCGCCGACGCTTTTGGCGTGAAAGAGCTGATCGCGGTCGAGCTGGAGCGCGACGCCCAGGGCTGGGTGACCGGGGAGATTCGTGGCACTCCCTCGGCCCGATACGGCAAGGTCACCCGCATGGAACAATGGCTGGCCGCCAGAAAACTGGGCTGGGACGACGTGGAAACCACGTTCTACACCGACTCCATGAACGATATTGCCTTGCTGGAAAAGGCAACCCACCCCGTTGCAACCAACCCGGACGAGCGCCTGCGGGCCCTGGCGGCAGAGCGCGGATGGCGCATACTTGACCTGTTTATCTAGTTTTCCATGATCAAAAAATTTATCGACAAGCTGTTTGGCAAATCGGACAGCACGGACCCCGGCGCCAAGCGGGTCAAAAAATCACCTTTCGGTCAGCGCCAGGATGTCGGCTTCAAGGAGCACGGCATCGACGTCAATCTGGTGGACGACCGCGCCATGGACGTGGTGCGCACCCTGAAGGATGCCGGCTACGAAGCCTACATCGTGGGCGGTGCGGTGCGCGACTTGCTGGTCGGCCTGCGTCCCAAAGACTTCGACGTCGCCACCGACGCCACGCCCGAGCAGGTCAAGTCGCTGTTTCGCCGCGCCTTCATCATCGGCCGGCGCTTTCGCATCGTCCACGTCATCTATGGCCGCGGGCGCGAGCATGAAGTGATCGAGGTGTCGACCTTCCGCGCGCATCTCGACAGCAGCCTGGCCGAGCAGGTCGGCGGCAACGAGCGCACCAGCAAGAGCGAACTGGCCGGCATGAAGCATGCGGTCGACGCATCAGGCCGGGTGCTGCGCGACAACGTCTGGGGCCCTATCGAGCAGGACGCCGCGCGCCGCGACTTCACCATCAACGCGATGTACTACGACCCCGAAACCCAGGTGGTGGTCGACTATCACAACGGCATCAAGGACGCCAAGAAAAAGATCATCCGCATGATCGGCAACCCGGCGCTGCGTTACCGCGAAGACCCGGTGCGCATCATCCGCGCCGTGCGTTTTTCCGCCAAGCTCAACGCCCTGGGATTCAAGTTTGAAGACAAGACCGTGGCGCCGCTGCGCGAGATGAAGGGCCTGCTGGCCGACGTGCCGCAGTCTCGCCTTTTTGACGAAATGCTCAAGCTGCTGCAGACCGGTCATGCGCTGGCCAGCATCAAGCAGCTCAAGTTCCTGGGCTTGGGCACCGGTATTTATCCGCTGCTCGACGTGGTGGTTGAAAACGCCGACGACCCCTTCCTGAAGCTCGCTTTGCAAGACACCGACCGACGCGTCGGCGAAGGCAAACCGGTGGCCCCCAGCTTTTTGCTGTCTTGCGTTCTGTGGTCTGACGTGCGTGAGGGCTGGGAGCAGCGCAAAAAGCGCGGCGAGCACCTCATGCCGGCGCTGCAAGATGCGATTGACGATGCCTTCAACGCCAAGATCGGCGACGTGTCGGGCCGCGGCAAGCTGGGCACCGACATGCGCGAGATCTGGACCATGCAACCCCGCTTTGAAAAGCGCGTCGGCAGCGCGCCGTATTCGCTGCTCGACCAGCCACGCTTTCGTGCCGGCTTCGACTTCCTGCGCCTGCGCGCGCAGACCGGCGAGATCGACATGGAACTGGCCGAGTGGTGGGAGAAATTCAGCACCGCGTATGACGACGAGCGCCACGCCATGATTGAAGAGGCGCGCCAGGCCCAGCAGAACAAACCGCAAGCACCACGGGTCCGTGTCAAGCGCGCCGATGCAGAGGCCGGTTCAGCGCATGCCGAACGCACGACGACTGATACAGCTGATGTGTCCGGCGAGCAGGGCGACTCAGCACCAGCCAAAAAACGCCGCCGTCGCCGCAAGCCGGCCAACCGCGGTGGGGCAAGTGGGACTGAAGGCGGGGGCGGCGAAGCTGCTTCTTCGCCCTCATCGGATAGCGCTCCCAACACCTGAGGGCCCAATGGTTCGCGCCTATGTTGCCTTGGGCGCCAATCTGGGTGATGCCGCGGCGGCCTTGCGGCAGGCCGTTGAGGCGATGAGCCAGCTGCCGCTCACGCAAGTCCGCCAATCCTCCAGCCTCTACAAAACAGCGCCACTCGATACCGATGCGAGCGAGGCTTCAGCTGCGCCCGGCGACGACTACCTCAACGCCGTTGTCAAACTCGAAACCGGTCTCACGGCGCCCGCCCTGCTCGATCACCTGCAACACATCGAGCAGCAAGCCGGCCGCGAAAGGCCTTACCGCAACGCGCCCCGCACGCTGGACCTGGACTTGCTGCTCTATGGCAGCGCCCGCATCGAATCAGAGCGCCTCACGCTGCCGCATCCGCGCATGGCACAGCGGGCGTTTGTGCTGGTACCGTTGGCAGAGATTGCGCCCGAGCTGGTCAGCGCAGCGCAGCTGGCGGCGGTGGCGCAGCAGCGCATTGAGCGGTTGGGCCGTCTCGCAGATTGAATTGCCTGCGCGTTCAATCGGCTTAATCGTCGTCCTGTTCTTGCACCGCGGCAAGGCTCCGCGTCTACTTCAGCGCTGAGCGGCACCACTTCTGCTGTCTTGGAACCAGTGCCTCGCGCTCTGCAATGCCGCCTACCCTAACCTGGCTCAATTTCTACACCCATACGAGATTGCACTCGACGCTGGGCTACGTCAGGCCAATGACGTTTGAGCAACGCTGGATCGCGGCACAGCAGCAAGAAAAGAAGGCCGCATAATGGTCAGCACTACGGAGTGCGGACAACAGGGGCGAGATTGGTTTTTCTCGCGAATAAATTTGATTGGTCACGGTCAGAACGGGATGCCGCGAAGACAGTGACCAGTCTGGAGCTGGAAGAGGTTGGATATAAATGGAAAGCTCTCACGGATTGCGCCGCGTCGCTGTAATGGAAGGAGAAAGTTAGCGCGCTGACGTGTGAAGTCCGCAGATCACGATAGCGCTGCAGAAGACTGCGACGGCAAACCTGGCGGCATCGCAGTAGAAATAGCGCACCGAGGCTGTTTTTCATTTCGGATGCGAAACCGATGGGCTTAAACTTCTCCTCAACAAAATTGGGGAGGAATTTATGAGGGAGTGGATTCGAATTCTTGGTTTGATTCTTTTGGCAATGTTCGTGAACAGACACGTCAATGCACAAAGTGTTTATGCCCCCGGTGAAGTCGGGAAGATCGTTCTGGCGGCCTACAACCAAAATGACTTTTCGACGCTTGACAAGTTAGCCACCAAACTACGCACAGAAAAGAGTCGAACCTCTTACGGACGCTGGAATCTGTCAGATTTTTATGATGCCTTGTATCGCGCCATGCTTGAGGGGCGCGAAGACAATTCCTCAGAGCAATGGAGTAAAGCTGAGGGCAAGATAAATCGCTGGGTGGCGATTTCCCCTCAATCATCCACTGCGCCAATTGCTCTGGGTACCGCGCAGACGTGGCATGCATGGGCTCTGCGCGGTAATGGCTATGCAAACACCGTAACGCCTAAAGGCTGGGAAGACTTGGCAAAGCACATGGCGATTGCCCGCAATACGCTTGAGGCTAACAAGAGAATCAGCAGTGATGACCCACAGTGGTATGTCGTGATGCTGCACGTGGCGCTCGCCGAGAGTTGGAAAAGAGATCAATACATGGCCTTGTACGAAGAAGCCATATCGAAAGAACCTCTTTATTACGACACACACCTCAGGGCGTTAGAGCGGTTCACTCCTAGATGGGGCGGAGATATACAGGAAATTCAGCAATTCGCTGCTATAGCCGTGAAGCGGACGGCAGCAGCAGAAGGTCAAGCACTGTATGCACATGTCTACTGGTCGGCAGTACAAGACATAGGATTCAAAGCGCTCTTCGCGGAACCGTATCGCAGTTCAATTTGGGTTCAGATGAAATCGGGCTTTGAGGACGTGCTCAAGAAATACCCCGATGACTGGAACAGAAATGTATACGCAAGAATGGCGTGCCAGATGGGCGAAGTGGACTTGTTTATTTCATTAGCCCGCCAATTCAACGGCGAGCCTATTAAAAGCAAAAGTGCGTGGCCTGGGGACTACTTTCAAAAATGCAAAGAGTACGCTGCGGCACTTCGACCAAACAACCCGCTTTGAGCGTTTCACAACCCAGGCACATCGGAGGATCTGTGAGTAACCTAGTGAAAATCTTTTCTATCGCTCTATTAGGCTGGATGGCTAGCTCCGCCGGCGCCCAAGTCACCACATATACGCCGACCGAAATAACGCAGATCGTGACGACTTCATTCCAAAATGATGATTTTGCTACGCTGGACAAGATGGCAATTCAGTTCCGCACTACCAAGAGCCGATCCTCTTCTGGAAGCTGGAATCTCGCGATTTTCTACAGCAATTTCAGAAATGCGATGTATGAGGGAGGTAAGCAAAATTCAGATGAGCAGTGGCAGCGTATTGAAGAAAAGATATCGCGCTGGGTTGCGACCACTCCAAATTCAGCAACTGCACCAATTTTTCTTGCGTGGGCTCAACTTCGACACGGGTGGTCTTATCGCAACAATGGCGTTGACAACACAGTGACGGAAGAGGGGTTTAATAAATTTTTGCACTACGTTTCGATGTCCGAAAACATCTTGAAGAAGCATAAGCGCGTTAGCAGCGTTGATCCAGAATGGTACGTCATGATGTTGAGCTTGGCCAAGCATCGCAAAATGAATGATCGCGAATATGGACTACTGTATGAGGAAGCTCTAAAGGTCGAGCCTGGTTATCACGATACTTATAAAGCCGTTGCAGAAACTGTATCGCCAATGTGGAGCGGCAATATAGCGCAACTCAGCGCGCTTGCATCCGATGCGGTTAGACGGACAAGCGCGGTGGAGGGAAACGCTCTCTATGCGCGTATCTTCTGGTCTGTTTCGGATCGATACAGCGGAGTTTGGTATCACATCCTGTCTACCGGCGGTTGGCCGCTCATGAAATCAGGCTTCGAAGACATGATCAAGCAATACCCCGACGATTGGAATAAGAATGCGTACGCTAGATTTGCTTGTAAAGCCGGCGATGTAGACCTATTTTTAAAACTCACACGCCAATTTTCCGGCAACCCAGACGTTGAGGCTTGGCCAGGGAACAGCTTTCAACAATGCAGGGATTACGCTGCCCGAATGCGGCCTACGACCCCGATTTGATTTGATTTGAGTGGCGGGGCCGGAACAGCCCATCTTCTCGGGGGCAGGCCCGGCGCCCGCAGCCGGCGTGACACCAAAGGATGCAGCCCGGCCGGGTTATTGGTAGCGATGGTCAAACACAATGGAATGGGCTGTTTGGACTGCGCTCGTCCATATTGAGGAGGCGATAAAAGCGTCCGACCATTGCCCTCTTGACGCAGATGCTGAACGCATAGCGGTTACTGGGTCCTGTTTACTTCGTCAATGAAATGGTCGTACTCATAGGCGGCCTCGATGGCGGCATCGAGGCGCTGCAGCAGGTCGTTCAGAGTCTCGCAGGACTGGCGCACCAGCATAGCCAGACAATTGTGCTTGTCGGTTGCGGTGGCCACGCATTCAAATGGATATACCGGCCCGATCACAATTTCCCACCCTCTTCAATCAACGCTTCAATACTGATCTGCCCGGGTGATGGTTTTGACCGCTTCCTGGTTTTCCGGTCATGTTCATGCCGCCTTCTGCTCAAGTGCGCCTGCCGCATCCATCTCCAGCGCAAGATTCCACGGCGGCAACTCATCGACCCGGTTGACCCGATGGTGTGCAATGCGCCTGATCACCTCGGTGAGGTAAGCCTGCGGATTGACCGCATTGAGCTTGGCCGTCTCGATCAGGCTATAGACGGCAGCAGCGAAACTTTGGGTCATCCCGTTCTGTCGATAGGAGATGAGAGCTACCTGGTCTACGGCGATCTCAGACCTGTTGGGTTCACCTCGTCGGATGCGGTGTACGGCAAGAGAATATGCAAGCCGTCAAAGCTTTGGTTTCCGGATGGCTGGAATAGTAGGTGAACGGAAACCTAAAAAGTACTCCACCTGACTGCCGAAATGCACCTGTGCAGCTCTTCATCAAGCGGACGCCCTTAAGTCACGCTCATACTTGAACGTTAAACGAACCTGATGGGCCACTGAGAGCACCAGAATCGCACCGGGCCTCCCTGAGGCTTTGCAATACTATGGTGCAAGCCGCTCGCGCAGCCAGACCGCATCACTCTGCAGCGTATACCGCAGACGGTCATGCAGCCGGCTTTTGCGGCCTTGCCAGAACTGCCAGTTGTCGGGCTTCAAGCGATAACCGCCCCAGTGTGGCGGGCGCGGTGGCTGCAAGAGAAACTTTGCACCGTATTTGGCCGCATTGGCCACCAGCACGCCGCGCCCGGTAATCACTTCGCTTTGCGGGCTGGCCCAGGCGCCTATGCGAGAGTCCAGGGGGCGGCTGTTGAAGTAAGCGTCGCTTTCTTCCGCAGAGACTTTTTCGACCACACCCTCGATGCGCACCACGCGCTCCAGTTCGACCCAGTGAAACTGCAGCGCCGCATACGGGTTGCCTGCCAGCTCGTGCCCCTTGCGGCTGTCGTAGTTGGTAAACCAGGTGATGCCGCGCTCGTCATAGCCCTTGATCAGCACGATGCGGGTGGAGGGGCGCAGGTTGCTGGCCACGGTGGCCAGCGTCATCGCATTAGGCTCGGGCACCTCGGCAGCGATGGCTTCTGTTAGCCACTGGTCGAATTGTTTGAGCGGGTCTGCCTGCGAAGCGTCTTCGTTGAGTTCGGCGCGTTCGTAGCTTTTGCGCAGGTCGGCGATGGAGAGGGTGGGCTGGCTCATGCCCTTGATTGTGCCCGCTCGGACCATTTCCTTGCCTGCCGGCAGCCCTTGCTCCACGCAGGCAGCGTGAAAGAGGGTGAAATTGCGCATAGACCAAGGCGCGGAATCGAGATGGGCTTGATGGCGAATTAATATTCGCTTATATTCCCACCTTCGCATGAAGCCCAAAGACGACGAAAAGCAGCGCGCCATTGCCGAGGCCACCTTCAATCTGGTGGCCCAGACCGGCCTGAGCGGGCTGACTATGGCCGATATCGCCCGTACCGCCGGCATTGCCACGAGCACGCTTTACGTCTACTACCCGTCCAAAGACGAGCTGATCAGCCAGCTCTATGAAGAGGCCAAGGCCGCGACCATGCAGCGCCTGATGGAAGGCGTGGTTCCCGGCTCTCCGCTGCGCAGCCGGGTGCGGCGCATCTGGGGCAACCTGCTGCGTCACCGGCTGGAGCGCCACGCCGAGGTGCTGTTCCAGGAGCAGTACTACAACTCTCCCTGGTTCACGCAGGGCAACCGGGAGCTGTCGGCCAGGCTGGCGGCCAGCTTTCTTGCCCTGATGGAAGAGGGCCAGCAGCAGGAAATTTTCAAGCCCGTTCCACTGCCTCTACTCACCGCCAGCGTGGTGGGTTCGGTGCGGGAAACCGCCAACCTGATACGCACCGGGACGCTGCCCGACGATGAGGCGGTGCACCAGGCCGCCTTCAGCCTGTGCTGGGACGCCATCAAGGCTTGACTGCCCGGCTGGGCAAATACCCCTGCTCTTTGTAGGCCAAGTTTTAATTGATAAAACCCGCATTTAAGCGAATATAAATTCGACAAGTGGCTTTTCAGTCGTTCTGCAATTCCCGTTGACCCTCTCCCTCTTTATCCCCCTAACAAAAACCGCAAGGAGCCCCACGATGCCCACCCTCAACATCAATGGCAAGGACGTATCCGTCAACGCCGCCGAATCCACCCCCATCCTCTGGGCTCTGCGTGACACGCTGGGCATGACAGGCACCAAGTTCGGCTGCGGCGCCGCGCTGTGCGGCGCCTGCACCGTGCATCTCAATGGCGCGGCCATTCGCTCGTGCGTCACGCCAATCTCGGCCGCCGCCGGCCAGAAGATCACCACCATCGAAGCCGTGGCCAGCGACCGTGTCGGCAAGGCTGTGCAGGAGGCCTGGGTCAAGCACGACGTGGCCCAATGCGGCTATTGCCAGAGCGGCCAGGTGATGAGCGCCACCGCCTTGCTCAAAGGCAATGCCAAACCGAGCGATGCCGACATCGACGGCGCCATGGCCGGCAATATCTGCCGCTGCGGCACCTATGTGCGCATCCGCGCCGCCATCAAAGACGCCGCCCTGGCCCTGGCTTGATTGAAGGAGAACACCATGTATTCCAACTCCACAGACACTTTCGACATCGCCGCTCAACTGCCAAAAGGCCTTCAAGCCCTTATGCAACGAGCGCAAGCAGCTACTAAAAACATAGCAGACGCTGAACTGCTGCGGCGCAGCTTTCTCAAGGTCGCCACTGCTGGCGGCTTTGCGTTGGGGGCTTTTCCGATGCTGGCACCGGCGCAAACCATGGCGACGGCCGGCGCACCGGGCGCGTCCAGCCTCAAGCCGACGCAGCAGCCTTCCGCTTTTGTGCGCATTGACCGGGATGGCACGGTGACCGTCACCATCAACCGGCTCGACTTTGGTCAGGGTGTGCAGACCGGCCTGCCCATGATCCTGGCCGAAGAGCTTGACGCCGACTGGGCACTGGTCAAAAGCCGGCACGGCAATGCCGACCCGGCTTATATTGACCCGGCTTTCGGCATGCACATCACGGGTGGTTCGGGCTCCATCAAGAACTCGTACACGCAGTACCGTGAACTCGGCGCACGCACCCGCGCCATGCTGGTGTCGGCCGCAGCGGCGCAATGGGGCGTGGACGCCGGCAGCCTGCGCACCCAGCAAGGCGTGGTCATAGGCCCCGGCGGCAAGCGCCTGACCTACGGCGAGCTGGCCGAAGCGGCCATGAAGCTGCCGGTGCCGGAGACTGTCACGCTCAAGGACCCGAAGCAGTTCCGCATCATCGGCAAGCCCACGGGCCGGCTTGATGCACGCGCCAAATCCACGGGTGGCCAAAGCTACGGCATTGACGTGCGCCTGCCCGGCATGCTGACGGCTGTGGTCGCGCACCCACCGGTGTTTGCCGGCAAAGTCAAATCACTGGACGACACAGCGGCGCGCGCCATTCCCGGCGTGAAGGCCGTGCTGCGTGTGCCGCTGGACCGCGGGGGCGAAGGCGTGGCGGTGGTGGCCGAGGGCTACTGGGCTGCCAAGCAGGGCCGTGATGCGCTCAAGGTCGAATGGGACACCAGCGGCGTCGAAAAGGTTGACAGCGCACAGCAACTGACCAGCTACCGCGCGCTCGCGCAGAAAACCGGCGCGCTCAAGTACAACGACGACATCGGCAAGATGGCGTCGGCGCCCAAAAAAATCAGCGCCGAGTTTGTGTTTCCCTACCTGGCTCACGCGCCCATGGAGCCATTGAACTGCACCGTGCAATTCAGCGGACAGGGCGCTGACGCGAAGGCCGAGCTCTGGCTGGGTACGCAAATGCCCGGACTGGACACGCTGGCCGCGTCCAAGGCGCTGGGCGTGGCGCCGCAAAACGTCAAGATGAATGTGCAGATGGCCGGCGGGGGTTTTGGCCGCCGTGCCATTGCGACCAGTGACTATGTCGTTGAAGCCTGCAATGTCGCAAAGACCGCACGCGGCGCCGGGCTCACGGCCGCGGTGCGCACGCTGTGGAGCCGCGAGGACGACATCAAGGGCGGCTACTACCGCCCCATGCATGTGCACCGCGCGGAGATCGGCTTTGATGCGCAGGGCAACATCCTGGCCTGGGACCATGTCATTGTCGGCCAGTCCATCGTAGGCGGCACGCCTTTTGAGAGCTTCATGGTCAAGGATGGCGTAGACGGCACCATGGTCGAAGGCATGAAAGAGCCTTATGAGATCCCGATGCGGCTGTCTGTGCATCACCCCAAGCTGAACGTGCCGGTGCTCTGGTGGCGCAGCGTGGGTTCCACCCACACCGCCTACGTGATGGAAACGCTGATTGACGAGATCGCGCGCAGCACGGGGCAAGACCCGGTGGCTTTTCGCATGAAGCAGTTCGGCAGCAAGCACCCGCGCCACGCCGCGGCGCTGCAGCTGGCGGTCGATAAATCCGGTTACGGCAAACGCACGCTGGCCGCCGGGCGCGCATGGGGCGTGGCGGTGCATGAGTCCTTCAACACCGTGGTGGCCTATGTGGTCGAAGCGTCCGTCAAGGACAACACGCCGGTGCTGCACGGCATCACCGCCGGTGTGCATTGCAACCTGGCCATCAACCCGACCAGCATTGAAGCGCAGGTGCAGGGCGCGGCGCTGATGGGGCTGTCCATGTGCCTGCCGGGCGCGGCCATCACGCTCAAGGACGGCGTGGTCGAGCAAAGCAACTTCGGCGACTTCCCGGTGCCGCGCATCACCGACATGCCGACGGTGGCCGTGTTCATCGTGCCCAGCGCCGATGCGCCCACGGGCCTGGGCGAGCCCGGCCTGCCACCGCTGGCCCCGGCTTTTGCCAACGCGGTCGCCAAACTCACAGGCAAGGCGGCGCCGCGCGAGCTGCCCTTCAAGCTGGCTTGATGGACGGCGGCAAGCCCACGGTGCTGGTGCTGGCCTCGGGCCGGGGGGAGCGCTTTGCGGCATCTGGCGGCGGAACGCACAAGCTGCAGGCACTGCTGGCCGGCAAGCCTGTGCTGCAGCACACGCTCGACGCCGTGGTCGCCAGCGGCTTGCCGTGGCACCTTGAAAACGCAGGCCACCCCGGCATGGGCGACTCAATCGCCGCCGCTGTGCGGGCCACGCCCGATGCGGCGGGCTGGTTGATCTTGCCGGGCGATTTGCCGCTGCTACGGAGCACCACGCTGCAGGCGGTAGCCCATGCGCTGACGCAGCATTCAGTGGTGGTGCCGATGTTCCAGGGCGAGCGCGGCCATCCGGTCGGGTTTTCGGCCGCCTGCCGCGATGCGTTGCTGAGTTTAAGGGGAAATCAGGGCGCAGCGCCCGTGGTTCGAGCGCAAGCAGCTATCAATTCTGTAGCGTATGTAGATGTGACCGATGAAGGCGCCGTCACGGATATCGACACGCTGGACGATTTGCTGCGGGCCGAAGTTCTGTTCGCAGCGCGTTGATGGCGGCAAGTCAACGGAGCAGAGCGGCCGTGCGTAACGGTTGGGCCCCATTCAAGCCAGGGCCGCGGAACCGGCTTTGCCGGGCCGCAGGCGCAGCGCCCCCTCGGGGGGCAGAGCGCTACGCGAAGCGAGCAAACGTGGGGGCTAACTGACAACCGCACAAGCCAGCCGCGGTCCGGCATTGCCGGTAGGTTGGGTCTTGTAGTCGTCGGGATCGCGGTGGACGATCAGGCCCTTGCCTACGATATTGGTCGCGCCGCTGCCGACTGAAATGGTTTTTGATTCAAAGCTGAACCTCGCCACACCGCCGGCGTCGGCCTTCAGACTGGGCAGGTCGCCGGTATGGTGGGTCATGTCCGAGTGGTTGCCATGTTGCTGGGCGGTGGGGTTGAAGTGCCCGCCTGCGCTCATGCCGTCGCCGCTGGAGCAATCGCCTTTTTCATGCACATGAAAGCCGTGCTCGGTATTGGGCTTGAGGCCGCGTATCTCGCCTGAAACCAGCACCTTGTCGCCCTTTTTTACAAAACTGACAGTGCCGCTGGCGGTGTTGCCGGTGGTGCTTTGCAACTGGGCTACCGCGCGCGGGCCGCTGGTGGTGGAAGCGCAAGCGGTAAGCACAAGGGCGGCGGCGAAGGGAACCAGATGGCGTTTCATGATGCAGGTCTCCGGGTAGTTGATTCAGGGGCTCACTGTAGGGCGCATGGCTCGCACTGACAAGCGCAAAGCCGCGAACAGTGCTTATCTGGCGAATTCCAGCAGTTTTCCCAGCGCATGGTCGTGGATTCCCAGGGTCTTGAGCTTGTCATAGGTGAGTTGTGCGTATTCGCGCGTGGTGCCGTAGCGCCCGCAGGAGTCCGAAAATATCTGCCGGTAGACGTCTTCGCTGAGCACCCCCGTGTGGCTGGGGCTGCGCTTTGACAGCGTGAAGGCCAACGCCCGCACGTCGCCTTCGGAGGTCTGGCAGCGCAGCCACTTTGGGTCGTACACGCCGTTGGGCATTTCGCGCGCCCACAGGGCGGGCAGGGCGCCGGCGACCTGTGCCCGGGGGATGCGAAACACCATGCCCTTGCAGCTGCCGCCGTGCAGCAGGCCGAACACCAGGCCCGGGCATT
>NZ_JBDTPB010000021.1:0-22958 GCF_039932935.1 Polaromonas sp. | reverse complement strand
GGAGGCGGCTTAGTTCTGATGCACCCCGTGGTCCAGCTCGAGGGGTTCACTCCATAAGTGGGTCAGATTTCGACGGAATTCAACAGCTAACGAGATCGACTTTCGCGTCGAAGAACTTGGTCATGATGCCTCCTGTGTAGCAAGTTTATCCGCTGCCAAAAGGAGCTGCTGACCTCGCGGCCCGAATGCGGCCATTCAACAAGTCGGCGGCGGAGTCCCCCGCGCGCGGAGTCAGTGACTGGCGACTGTAAGACCGAGGTCAATGCGCCGATTTCGGTGCAACGCTCAGGAATGCTTCAATGCCTAGTGCAATCGGTGTGTACTTGATACTTGTAGTTGCTGGGATGGCCTTATGCGGCTCATGCGGCTCACCCGTAATTGGAATACAACTTAGAGCCCCCGGGATTCCGTACAAGATTCCGCCCAGTGCTTTGGTGCTGTAGCGACGCGTGTTGACCCAGGTCGCAATTGTCGCGTCGAGAATCATCCCATCGCCGAATGTGATCCATGAGTGGCAATCGTAGATGTCACCGTGGCCGCCGTTTCGACGCCAGCTTTTGAATTTTTCCTGTGAGAACTCAAAGCCTCCCTCCCCGTCAACCGAGACATTGCCCAGTACAAAGTTCGCCCCTAGGCCGGGATATATTTTCTGGATAGATTTAGCGATGAGGAAGTGGACGTTGCCGCAATCACCGCCCAGCTTCATCGGAACATTGAATTTTTGAGCCCGATAGAGTGCGAACTGCTCGTCTAGACCTGCGGAGATGAAGTCAACGATGTCAAGAAGCTGCAAGTTGTCCGTGGGATTTCCCAACATCGGCGCGTCCAACCTCAAACCCTCCGATTCTGTGAACGCTATTGCACACTGCAGGTGATCTTCATTTGGCACCGGTGGTGCCTGGGGCACGTGCGCCACGACCGGCACGGGAACTACCACTGGTGATGACGCCGTGACGGGCGCGGGCGTCGGCAACATCGCCGTCCGCCCATCGGCTAGCGAATCTTTAGGGCTTTGCGAAAAAAGGCTACGGAGGTATTTGAGCATTGCGATCTGTATTCGTTTCTACCACGAAGTACCAAAATAGCTGACTGACCAGCAACGGTCATGTGAGGGTAAAGCTAGTTGCGGAAATCGCTACGCTTAGCATATCCGGCCTGAGACGCCGGCGATAGAGCAAGGAAGCTCTGGCGGACCGTGACTGAGCCAGCAAGCGTGTAGACGGCGACAGCCTATCCGAAAGCGGCCCCTCGCCGTCGGCTGCTATTGGCCCGAAAGCACCGGCTTGAGAATTGCAGCTTTCGAGACACAGGAGTCGTTCACGGTTTAATAAACCCGTAGCACCTCAAACTGCTGTCGGATTAGAGCGACCTGTATCGACACCTCATCACCCTCGCATTTTCCCAGCATGGCCCTGCCCAAAGGGGCTTCGCTGCTGATGACCTGAACGAGCTGAGTGCCGCTGACCAACTTCATGCTGCCCCCATCCGGGCCGAGAAAGAGGTGTTGCTGCTTGTCGTCGGAATCGACCATGCAGACCAGCGCGCCGAGCTGTATACCTTTTCTGACGTCGTAGGGACGCGGGTGGAATTGGCGCCAGTTGGCCAGCGCTTTGCGGATGGCTTCGGCGCGCCGGACTTGGCCGGTGGCCAGGTAGGCGGCTTCGAGTCCCAATGTGTCGTATTTGCTTTCGGCGATGTTTTCTTCGTGGGTCGCCGTTTCATGGGCCGCCCGCGCTGCCTGTTCGGCTTGCAGCAGGTCTTCGGCGAGCCGTTTCAGCACCCGCTGTTGCAGCAATAATTTATCCATGACCAAAGGTAGGCATCTCAGACAAGCGGGAGGCAGGCCTCGATTATGAAGGACTCCACCGGCCGTCGACCAGATTGCGCTTTCGGCAGCGCGCCGTAAATCTTTCAAACGGCCAGAACGTTCCGGCAAGGAAGACTTTTTTACACGGCTCTCCTCAATTCTCCGTAGGTTTGCCGACCGGGCGAACGAGATAGTCAGACCCGGCTGGAAGCGCCTGAACTTCGCCTGAAGCTTGGCGAATCTGGTTCCACACAGCTGTCGCAATCAGCTGATGAATTTGGGTCGTTGGATGAACGAGGTCCCAGAACACGAAGCCCACACCGTTCACGTCGCGGCATGTGGGCCTTTTCGGCCAATTGAGCCCATAAGCGGCCGCCGAGTCCACAAGCACCTCTAAGCAGCTGTTGTAGGTTTCGGTGAAGCCGTGCTTCAAGGGGTTATCGAGCACCTCATTGAATAGGGCGAACACGTCGATGAGACGAACGTCCTGGCCCGTCGAGAGCCCAAGTTGGATCGCGCCTAGGTCAGTTTTCAGCTTCGCGTTGAACTCATCGACAAGCACGCGCACCTTGGCCCCGCCACTACGCATGCCCTTTTGATACATCGGCGCGCGCGAGATATCAGGAAGGTTCAAGACAACAATGCGTTTGGCTCCAGCGGCCAGGAGCGTTCGAACTCCGATGACGACCTCTTCAGCGACGCTGCTAGGCGAGCGCTCCGCCATGATGTCGTTCGCCCCAAGCCAGATGAGGAACTGTGTGTTTTGGATCTGGTAATTTTTGGCCTTGCTCATGTAGCGCGACCAGCTGGCCATCTGGTCGCCCAAGGGGCGCGTGCCGCCCCCTGAGACCTGAGCACCACCCACAGCCCAGGAGTGCATCGGCAGCGCTGTCATGCGAGACAAGTACTCACTCCACACCAAGCCGTTGCTGAAATGCCCGAGGAACCAAGCGTCTCTGTTCGGAACACCCCAATCGGTTGCCGCGAAGAGGATGCCAGTGTCAGACAGACTGTCCCCGAAGGTGATGAGCTCTGTTGGCTTGCCATACGGCTGCTGGCTGGGCTCGTTCGTCCAGATGGTGTAGTTCCACGACGCGACACCGTTTGCGGCCGCAAAGAAACCTGTCGGCCACTTCCAGCGCCCCTTTGCAACCAAGGTGGAGGTACAGACGTCTCTGAGCACGGACTGCTTGGTGTCCGTGTAGAACATGTTGCCCACGCCAAAACCGCCGTTTTCCCAATACCCGTGCAAAACGAAGTACTCGTTCGTTCCCGGGGCGAGTCCCCACTCGTAGCTGGTCGCGACGCTACCGCCGGTTTTATCCGTGTAGTAGAAGCAGCGGAGGGACGTGACCGAGTCCATTTTCGGTGCGGACTCCCCGGGCCGGGAATCCTGCGCGCTTGCGCAGCCTGCGTAGATGGCAAGTAGCGAGAGAAGAAGAGAAATTAGATAGCGCGATTTGGACATGCAGCCCCTCCTGTGAGCCAACAACTCTGCGGTTGAGCTAGGGTGAATGCAAGTTAATATTTAACAAGTGCTGTGGCAACTTTCGCCTTGCCCCAAACTTGGCGACGTGCATATGCGCGGCGATCATTCCCTACTAGCCGCGCGGCTCAGGGTCGCGTGCGCGAACGCAATAGCGAGGCAGCTGACAGCTCAGTGCCATTCCTAGCGTGTTTCAGCTATTAGCCAGACCGATTGTTCGCTGGTAAGCGAAGTGCGGCAAAATTGCTTCGCGAACGGCAGAGCACAAAGTCCTAAGAAGCGTGGCGCTTTCAGCGTCTGCTTGTGGCCCGAAAGCAGTCGTTCGCTCGTTCCTCAAGTCGCCAAACTTCTTGTGGGTCATCACCAGAAGTTCGAAGGCAGGTGGTCAAGAATTTCCGGATCAGATGTTCAGTTACACCGGAATACGCAGACAACCAACAAAACAGACTTCAAGACCAAATGTCTCGGGTACAGGCTAGTACTACAGCCAACTGGCGCATTCTCTGCCACGTTGCCTTGCGAGGCGCCCCGCTCTCTGCTTCTATCTCAGCCGCGGCGGCTGACAGTACGCTCAACGGAGCCTCGTCGAGCACGGCCCGCAGTTGTGCAATGTGCTTGGGAGGAACCGTGCCGGTGATCAATGTATGCCGTAGTGCCTCAGGCGGTATGGGCTCGCTGTAGCTAATGCTGCCTGAACGTGCTGCTATTTCTAGCGCATTGCCAGGTTGTTCATCTGATTTTGGCTTGCGGATACCCGTTACCCCCAACCCAAAGCCGAGCAGATTGACCAAGCGTTCGGCGCGTGTGAGGCTTAGATTGGCGAGCTTTCCAGTTTCAAGCTCGTTGATCGTGGCCCGCGATAGTCCTGCCAGTTCTCCAAGACGCTCCTGACTGAGGCCCATTTCGGATCTCTGGCGTTTTACAACATTGGCGAGCTCGCTGAGGATCGGCATCACGGCACCTTACCAGCCCGCCCTCAAATTGTCGAATATATCCAGCATATCGATGACAAATATATTAGGAATTCATAAGTCTGGTAGGTATAGGGACTATTAGCGATCGGCATCGGCGCTAACGGCGGCGCCAAAGTTATCGTTCGGGTGACAAGCAAAGAGCCGAGAAGCCCAGAAGTCAGTCACGTAATCCGTGTGCGATCGACCCTCGCAGTTGAAGCGCTGACGCTCGTTTCGAACCCTATTCCATGGGTAGCAAGGCTCACAACGGTCCGGCGCCCCTTGTTTCACACCATGATTCCGAATCCACCTTCGATTCAAACGACGTTTTCAGAAGGGCGCGGCAGTTTTTCTGTTTCAAACCTTATTTCTTCGGACCAGCTCGTGGTTCAAGTTCATGGAATTCAAAATAAATGCCCCTCCCCAAGCGGGTGAACTTGATAGGGTATCAAACAGTCATCACAGGCGGTCGAGGTTGAAAGCAGTTCCAGATCCACACACCTTCCTTCCCGCCGGCAGGCAGGAAGGCCACCGTCAGCGGTGCAGCGGAAGCGCCAGCGTCACACAGGTTCCTTGCGCGCTGCTGGAGATCCGGACGTGGCCGCCCACCTTTTGTGCGCGCAGGCGCATGGCGGCCAGGCCGCGCTGGCTTTTCCCCGGGGCGGGGGTGCCGCGTGTGTCGAAACCGCATCCGTCGTCGGCGACGGACAGCTCAATAGCTGTCGCGGTTTCGCGCGCACGCACCGTGATGGTCCTGGCCGCGCCATGGCGCACTGCATTGTTGATGGCCTCCTGGAGCGTGCGCAGGATGGAAAGGCCTGTCTCCGGTGTCAGGTAGTCCATCTCCGGCAACGGCCCCACTTGCCACTGCAGGCCGATCCCGATGGCGTTGAGCCGCGGCTCCAGCCGGTAACGCAGGTTGGCCAGCAACAGCAACAGGTCACTTTCGGTCAGATCCAGCGAGTCGATGATGAGCCGCATGTCCTCCAGCGAATCCTCGATCACGCGGGCCACTTCCTCGCGAGGCACCTCGTCGCGCCGCGTCATCCGCAAGGCGGTGATGAGCTGGCTGCCCATGCCATCGTGCAGGTCGTGCAAGAGCCGGGTACGCTCCGCTGCTATCACGGCTTGACGCTCAGTTTCCTTGGCAATGTCGAATTCCTCGCGGAGCTGGATCAGCCGCTGGCCGTGCTGGGTGCTGGCATGCGCCACGGCCTGGCTGATCTCCCGCTGGGCGCCGTCGCGTTCCAGCGCCATCTTGTCCAGGGTGCGCCAGATCAGGCTAAGCAGCACCAGCAGCCCCGGCAGTGGAGCCACAAAGAAGCTCGCCAGCGGCAAGAGTCCCGCGGCCACCGTCATGTCATGCGTGACCGCGCCCAGCCACACGGTGAACGACATTGCCATGACCACCTCGGACCGGCCGCGCGATCGCCAGGCCTGCGCTATCAATCCGCCCAGCGGGATCATGATGGCCGCATAGAACGGTAGATGGAGCAGCGCCGCCTCCAGAGGGCGCAGCGTTCCGCGCAGCGCCAGCACAAGGGCGGCAACGCTGACGGTGGCAGTGAGTGCCCAGACGAAGCGCACGAAGCGCCGCCAGAACCGTGTGTGCCAGCCACTCAGGTCGATCACCAGCAGCAGGATGAACACATTGCAGATGAGCGCGCCCACCAGCGCGGCAAACAGGCCCATCGGCGTGGGGCCCGACGCGCTGGGACTGAGAATGAGCAGCGCGCGCGGCGACCAGGCCAGGCACATCGCGGTGAACAGCAGGAAGATATGTTGCCGCGTCTTCAGCCACAGCGGCACTGCCGCGAAAAAACTCAGGGCCACTGCGAAGGTGAGAACCGCCGGCACGCCGGTCTGGAACAGCCAGCGCGTCTCGTACGCCAGGCGCAGCGCCGCTGGGGGGCCCAGCCGCAGCTCGGTGAGGCCGCCGCGCGTGGCGGCACTGCCTTGCACGCGCACATGCAGCACGTTCCCGGCAGGGCGCAGGGCCGCGCGCGGCAGCGGCACCCACAAGGGTTGGTTGCGCGCCGTTCCGCCCGTTGCGCCCAGGTCCAGCCGCTCGTCGTTGAGCCACATGGCGCCGGTGTCAGCCAGCCGCGGCACCATCAGGACCAGGGGCTCGGCGGCCGGTTGCGCTCCCAGGGCCTGCAGCGCTGCATCGAGGTGAACGCGGTACCAGACCGTGCCGTTGAAGCCTGGGCGGTCCTTGCGCCAGTTGTCCGGCAGCGTCAGCGGGACCGCTGCGCTGAAATCCACCTGCGCAGGCCGCAGGGCGCTGCTCTGGATCGCCTGGACCTGCGCCAGGTCCACAGGCTGCACGGCGTGTGCCGCGCAAGCCGTGCCCAGCCAGAGGCCCAGCCCGGCCAGTGCGCGGGCAATCCGTCCGGCACGACACGTCACTAGATCAATCCCCGGGCGCGCGCCTGATTCACGGCTTCCACGCGGGAGTGCACCGCCAGCTTGCCGTAGATGCTCTTGATGTGTGCGGCCACCGTGGACGGCGCCACGTCGAGGCGGCGCGCGGTCTCTGGCACCGACAAGCCCTGTGAGACAGCCAGCAACACATCTTTTTCGCGCGGTGTCAGTGGCTCCAGCGGCCAGCGCTGCATGTCTTGCGTCGGCGTGGCAAAGCTGCGCAGCAGGTAACTCGCCACCCGCGGGGACAGCGGCGCCGCGCCTTCGCTCACGGCCCGGATCGCGCGGCCGAACTCCGCGGTGGGAGTGTCCTTGAGCAGATAGCCGTGGGCGCCGGCTCGCAAGGCCCGCACCACATGGGCCTCGTCGCCGAAGATCGTCACCACCAGAATGCTGGTCGGGCGGGAGCGGCGCGCCAGCTCGGCGATGAGTTCCGTGCCGTCGCCATCAGGCAAGCCCAGGTCGATCAGCGCCACGTCGGGCTGTGCAAATGAAAAACTGCGCCGCGCCTCCGCGCAGGAGCCCACGGCCTCCAGCAGCTTCAGGCCGACGTCTTCACTCACCATGCGGGCGAACTCCTCGCGAATCGGCGCGTCATCTTCCACCAGGGTCACGGTCAGGATGGACATGGGTGCGCTTGATTCTTTCAGTTGTTGTTGGGCTGGCGGAGCCGCAGTGAATTTTAGTGGGTGTACCTATTTGACTGCAAAAAAAATCGGGCCGTCTCCCCGAATCAGGGGAGGCGATTGCCCTCCCGGCCCGACACCATACGCGGCATGCAAACCACTACCCGCTCTACGACAGGCCTCTCGCTGCCGCTGCGCCAGGGCGTCTACGCCTCTCCCGTGCGCCGCACCGCGGCCCTGCTGTGCGGAGCCGCGTGTCTGGCCGGACTGGAACCTGCGGCGGCGACCGGTCCTCCCGATGCCGGCAGCGTGCTGCAGCAGCTCAGGCCTGCGGCTGCCGTGCCCCGCGAAGATGCACCGGCTGTGCTGCCTGCAGCACCGGTCGCGGTACCCGCGGCGCCACAGGCATCACCGGGGGATGCTGCAATCCAGGTGCGGGTGACGCACATAAAAATTTCAGGTGCCACCGCTTTTTCTGAAGCGGAACTGCGCATGGTGGTGCAGGATGCCATCGGGCGCGAGCTTGGCTTCACCGGTCTTGAGGAACTGGCGGTGCGCCTGAGCCGCTTCTATCGCCAGCACGGCTATACGGTGGCGCGCGCCTACCTGCCGCAGCAGGACATCGGGGGCGGTGTGGTGGAAATCACCATCGTGGAGGGCCGTTACAGCGCCATCACCGTGAAGCCCCAGGGCGAGTTGCCTGCGCCGCTCCCGCTGGCCGCACTGGTACCGGGCGAGCTGGTGAACGACGCAGCACTGGAGCGTTCGCTCCTGCTGGCAGCCGACGTGCCCGGCATCGCGGTGCGCTCAACCCTGCAGCCCGGTGCGTCGGTCGGCACCAGCGAGCTGGTGGTGGAAGTTGAGCGGGGGCCTGCCGTCACAGGCTTGCTGGAGGCCAACAATTTCGGCAGCCGTGCCACTGGCCGCGAACGAGTAGGTGCCAGCCTGTACTTCAACAACCCGGCCGGCCTGGGTGACCTCCTGTCCCTGCGCACATTAACCGCCGGGAGCGATATGAACTACGCACGCTTGGGGTGGCAGTTGCCGGTGAGCAGTAACGGCACGCGTGCGGGCGCTGCCGTCTCGGTGATGAGGTACCGCCTGGGCAGGGAGTTTGCAAACCTGGAGGCGCATGGCGACGCCTCCATCGTCACCCTGTTCGCTGCCCATCCGCTGTTGCGCTCACGCATGCACAACCTGAACGCGCAAGTCAGCGCCGAGCACAAGCGCCTGCGCGACCGCATCGACCTCGTCGGTTCGGCCGATGGCAAGCACCTGAATCTGCTCACTCTTGGCCTTTCCGGTGACGCACGCGACAGCGGTGGCGGCGGCGCCTGGGGTTTTTCGGCCACCTATACGCGCGGCCAGCTGGCCATCAACAGTGCGGATGCATTGGCCGTTGACGAGGCCACCGTGCGCAGCGCCGGCAGCTTCGGCAAGCTGGGCCTGCTGGCCGTGCGCCAGCAAGGTGTCGGCAAGGCCAACTTGCTGGTTTCCTATACCGGCCAATGGGCCAGCAAGAACCTGGACTCGTCCGAAAAGCTGCCGCTTGGCGGTGCGGGCGCTGTGCGCGCTTACCCGCAGGGCGAAGCGCCGTCCGACCGCGCCAGCCTGCTGACGCTGGAACTGCAATACCCCCTGGACGCCGGCTGGCAGTTGGCCGGTTTTTACGATGCGGCCGTTGGCTACGGTAATGAACAGCCCTTGCCCGGCGCGGGCGCGTCAAACCGGCGAAGCCTGTCGGGCGTCGGCCTGGGCCTGAACTGGGCGCATGCCGACGGCTGGAGCGCCCGGCTGTTTTACGCGCGCAAGCTGCACGGCGGCGCGGCCACTGTCGAGCCGGATCGCGGCGAGCGGCTGTGGCTGCAGGTGTCCAGGAGTTTTTGAGTTGCCACATGCTACATATTTGATAGCTGCTTGCGCACATCCTGAAAGGGCTGGAGCCCGATTTGATTCACAACCGAAGGAAAACCGCCATGAACCACACCTACCGCGTCATCTGGAACGAAGCAAGCGCCTGCTTTGAAGCCGTGGCCGAAACGGCCAGCGGCAAGGGCAAACGCAGCCTGGGAAAGCGTGAGCGCAAGCTCCGCGCGGTGACCCTCGCCGCCGGTTTGGCAGCGGCGCAAGCGCTGGCCGCGCCCACGGGCGGCCAGGTCAGCGTGGGCCAGGGCGGCATCACGCAAGGCGGCAACACCACCACCATCACCCAGTCCACGCCCAAACTCGCCATCAACTGGCAGAGCTTTGGCATTGCCGGCAACGAAACCGTCAACTTCGTGCAGCCCGGCGCTGGCGCGATCGCGCTGAACCGCGTGCTGGGTACCGAGGCCAGTCAGATCCTGGGTCGGCTCAACGCCAACGGCCAGGTGTTTTTGCTGAACCCTAACGGCGTGCTGTTCGGCCAAAGCGCGCAGGTCAGCGTCGGCGGGCTGGTGGCCTCCACGCTGGGCATGAGCGATGCCGACTTCATGGCGGGGCGCTATGTGCTGCGCGATGGCACGGGCAGAGGCGGTAGCGTGCGCAATGAAGGCACGATACGTGCCGCCGACGGCGGCAGCATCGCGTTGATTGGCGGCGAGGTCAGCAACACTGGTACGCTGGTGGCCAACCTCGGCACGGTGGCGCTGGCTGCCGGCAAGCAGGTCACGCTGGACTTTTCCGGTGACGGTCTGCTCAAACTCGCGGTGGACGAGGGCGCCGTCAATGCGCTGGTGCACAACGGCGGGCTGATGCAGGCCGACGGCGGCGTGGCTCTGCTCACCGCCAAAGCGGCAGATGCGTTGGCCGGCACGGTGGTCAACAACACCGGCGTCATCCGGGCGCGCACGTTAGAAAACCGCGGCGGCGTCATCAAGCTGCTGGGCGGCTTTGACGGCGGCACGGTGCAGGTCGGTGGCACGTTCGATGCGTCCGCACCCAACGGCGGGGATGGGGGCTTCATCGACACCTCGGGCGCGCATGTCAAGGTGGCCGAAGGCACACGTGTCAGCACGCGCGCTGAGCTGGGCAAAACCGGCACCTGGCTGATTGACCCCGCCGACTTCACGATTGCCGACAGCGGCGGCGACATTAGCGGCGCCACACTTTCAAGCAACCTGGCCAGCAGCAACATCACCATCCTCTCCAGCAGCGGCAGCAACGCGGACGGCGACGGCGACATCCACGTCAATGACAACGTGAGCTGGGGCGTCAACACGCTGACGCTGACCGCAGCACGCGACATCAATATCCGCGCGGTAATGGACGCCACCGGCAGTTCGGCTCTGGTGATGAACACCGGTACCGCCAACGGCGCCGATGCGGGCGTTGCCGGCGGCAAGGTCAAGGTGGCTGTCGACCCGGTGACCGGCTTTACCGGCCGCGTCAATTTCGACCGCGCCGGCACCGGCTTTCTCACCATCAATGGCGAGGGCTATACGGTGCTCAAAGCTCTCGGTGCGCAGGGCTCGACCACCGCCACCGACCTGCAAGGCATGCAGGGCAACCTGGCGGGCCGGTACGCACTCGGCGACAACATCGACGCCGCCGCCGCGGCCAGCTGGAACGGCGGCGCCGGCTTCGCGCCGGTGGGCACGTTCACCGGCACCTTCGACGGCTTGGGCCACTCTGTGTCCAACCTCACGATCTCCCTGCCAACGAGCGCGTCGAGGGTCGGCCTGTTCGGGCAGGCTGACGGCGCCACCTTGCGCAACCTGCGGCTGGTCGGCGGCTCGGTGCAGGCCGGCACGGACGTCGGCGCCCTGGTAGGCGTCGGCACCGCCGTCACCCTGCATAACATCCTGGGCAGCACGGTCGTGACGGGGACCGGTGCGGGCGGCATCGCCGGCACGCTGCAGGGCGGCACCCTCACCGATGTGCACGCAACGGGCAACGTCATCCGGGGCAGCAGCAATTCCTCGCTGCGCGGCGGCCTGGTCGGCTCCAGCACGGGCATCATGTACGACCGCGTCTCCGCATCCGGTGCCGTGGACGGCCCGGGCGCCAACCTCGGCGGTCTCATCGGCCAGAGCTCGGGCGACACCCTCGCGAATGCCCGCGCGACCGGCAACGTGGGCGCCGGTGCCGTCGCCGGCAATGTGGCGTCCGCCGGCGGGCTCGTGGGTTGGGCATCGGGCACGACCATCCAGGACAGCCAGGCCAGTGGCGCCGTCGGCCGTCTCACCGCCGGCTCGACCGCGGTTGGCGGGTTGGCCGGCCGCATGGACGGCGGCAGTATCGTGAGCTCGCATGCGACCGGCGCCGTGAACGGCGGCGCGCAGGTCGGCGGGCTGGTCGGGCTGAACAGCGGCAGCATCGCCGACAGCGATGCCGTCGGTGCCGTGACCGCGGTGGGCGGCGAGGTCGGCGGCCTGGTCGGCCGCAACACCGGCGGCGCCATTGATCGCTCCAGCGCGCTGGGCACGGCGCTGTTGGGCGGGGTGGTGGGCGGCGCCAACTTCGTCGGCGGTCTGGTCGGCTACAACGACGGCGGCAACATCACCGGCACCACGTCGAACCCGGTTACTGCAACGGCCAACGTGACTGGCGCCCGCAGCTACGTCGGTGGCGCGGTGGGCTACAACGCGCTGGGCATCCTTACCGACGTCACGGCCTCGGGGTCGGTGCAGAGCACCGCGCCCGCCGTCGCACCGCCGCCGGCCGACGGCCTCTACGTCGGCGGCCTGGTCGGCGCACAGTACGGCGGTGCCATCACCCGGGGCCGGGCCTCCGGCGCGGTGCAGGGCAACCGCAGCGTCGGCGGTCTGATTGGCGAGATCGCCAACACGCCCTTGGTGGCACCGCCCCCCGCTTCCCCGGTGCCACCGGCAGCGGTGGTCACCGATTCCAGCGCATCCGGCAACGTGACCTCCACCGACCCAACCCTGGCGCGGGCCGGCGGGCTGGTCGGCAACGTGCTGCAGGCCGGTGCGCAACTGCGCGGCGTGCAGGCGACCGGATCCGTCACCGCGACGGGGAACCAGGTCGGCGGGCTGATCGGCACCATGAATGGCAGCGTGCTCGCCGACGCCATGGCCAGCGGCGACGTCACGGGGTCGACGGCGGTAGGGGGTCTGGCGGGGACCAGCATCGCCGTGATCACGAACTCGCAGGCGCTGGGCGATGTCAGCGGGGTCAACTTCGTCGGCGGCCTGCTCGGCGCCAACTCGGGCATCGTGGCCGATTCCTCCGCGTCCGGCACGGTGACCGGCACCGGGACCAGCATCGGCGGTCTGGTGGGCCGCAACAACGTGGAGCTGTCCCGCAGCGTCGCGAGTGGCATCGTCAGCGGGGCCACTCTGGTGGGTGGCCTGGTGGGCGAGAACCTCGGGACGATCGCGGGCAGCCATGCCACGGGCGCGGCGACCGCCACGACCACCGGTGCGGGCGGCCTGGCCGGCAGCACGTCTGGCGTCGTGACCGACAGCTACGCCACCGGCACCGTGTCGGCAACCGGCGGCCTAGCAGGCGGACTGGTCGGCAGCATCGAGGTCGGCGGCTCCGTGGCGCGCGGGTTCGCAACCGGCGCGGTCACTGGGGACAACCTGGTCGGCGGCCTGGCGGGCAGCAATGCAGGCACCGTCACGGATGCCTACGCCACCGGTAGGGTCACAGGTGCAAGCAAGGTAGGCGGCTTGATCGGCGAACATGTGCAGGGAACAGTGGACCGTACCTATGCGACCGGGGCGGTGTCCGGCCCCAGCAATGTGGGCGGGCTGGTCGGCAGCTCGGCTGGCGGTGTGACCAACAGCTACTGGGACCTTGCCAGTAGCGGCCAGGCCACCAGCGCAGACGGTACCGGCAAGACCAGCGCCGAGATGAAACAGGCCGCCACCTTTGCCGGCTGGAGCATCGACAACCTGGGCGCCACTGGCAACACCTGGCGCATTTACGAAGGCAGCACCAACCCCTTGCTGCGCAGTTTTTTGGTGGCGCAAACCGTAGCTAACATAAACAGGGTCTACAACGCGGCATCACAATCTGGCAGCGCGGTGGTGCCTTTGGGTGCACGCACCGGAACCGCCGCCAGCGGCCGCAACGTCGGTACCTACAGCGCGTTTTCAAATCAGCAGGGCTTAGACATCGTGGGTGGGCTGCTGACCATTACGCCGGCGGCGCTTTCAGTAAGTAGCGTGACAGCCAACGATAAGGTGTACGACGGAAACACCACCGCCACATTAAATACCGGCGCGGCTTCGTTGGCCGGCGTGCTGGGGGGCGACAGCGTGGCAATAAATTTAAGCAGCGCCACCGGAAGCTTTGCCGACAAAAACGCAGGCAATGCCAAGGCGGTGACAGTGAGCGGAGTAGGCTTGCTTACCGGCGCGGACGCTGGCAATTACACCGTAAGCAGCCCGAGCGCGGTGGTCGCCAACATCACGCCCAAGGCGCTGACGGTCAGCGGCCTTACCGCTGACAACAAGGTCTACGACGGCAATACCATCGCCACGTTGAACACCGGCGCTGCTGCGCTGTCGGGGGTGATAGGCGGCGACACCGTGACCCTGGGCCTGAGTGGCGTCACCGGCAGCTTCGCCGACAAGAACGTCGACAATGCCAAGGCCGTGAATCTGAGCGGCGCCGGCCTGCTGTCCGGCGCCGACGCAGGCAACTACAGCGTCAGCAACCCGGCCGGGCTGGTGGCCGACATCACGCCCAAGGCGCTGACCGTCAGCGGCATCACGGCAGGCGACAAGGTCTACGACGGCAATACCGCCGCCACCATCAACACCAGCGGCGCTAGCTACGCCGGCTTGGTGAGCGGCGATGCACTCACGGTCAGTTCCACCGGCAGCTTCGGCGACAAGAATGTGGTCAACGGCAAAACCGTGACGCTGACCAGCAGCTATAGCGGCGCCGATGCCGGCAACTACACCATCACCGACCAGGCCACGACCACCGCCAGCATCACACCCAGGGCGCTGACGGTCAGCGGCGTCACCGCCTCTGACAAGGTTTACGATGGCACGAACGCCGCCATCGTCAACACGGCCGCTGCAATCTATACCGGCATCGTGAGTGGCGATAGCTTCGCGGTCAGCGCCACCGGAAACTTTGGCGACAAAAACGCAGCCACCGGAAAAACCGTCACGCTGGCCAGCAGCTACAGCGGTGCCGATGCCGGCAACTACAGCATCACCGGCCAGGCCACGACCACTGCCAGCATCACACCCAAAGCCTTGGCGGTCAGCGGCATCACGGCCAGCGACAAGGTGTATGACGGTTCGACCGCAGCCACCGTCAATAGCACTGGCGCGATCTACACCGGCCTGATCGGCGGTGACGACCTCTCGGTCATCGTCACCGGGGCTTTTGCCGACAAACACGTGGCCACCGGTAAAGCCGTTACGCTGACCGGCAGTTATGGCGGCGCTGACGCCGGGAACTACGCCATCACTGGCCAGACAGCGGCCACGGCCAGCATCACGCCCGCCGCGCTGACGGTGACCGCGCAGGCCGACAACCGTGTCTATGACGGCACGACTGCTTCGGCGGCCGCGCCCGTGATCACTGGCACGCTGTACGACACAGTTGCCAGCGCCGCCACGCAGGCCTTCGACAACAAAAATGCCGGCATGGGCAAAACGCTCACCGCCGCGGGACTGGTACTGGCCGATGGCAACGGCGGCAACAACTACAACATCAGCTACGTCAGTAACGGCAGCGGTGTCATCACCCCGGCTTCACTGTCGGTGGTGGCCGACAACCAGGCCAGGCAAATCTATACGGCAGACCCGTTGCTGACTTATCAAACCGGTCCATTCGCGGTGGGAGACACTGCAGCGTCGGTGCTCAGCGGCGCGCTGCAGCGCGTACCGGGCGAGCAACCCGGTACGTATGCAATCAACCAGGGGCTGCTGGCCGCCAATGGCAACTACATGATCAGCTACACCCCCGGTAGTTTTACGATCACCGCGGCGCCGCAAGGTGGCTCTGCGACTCGCACACCTTATGAGCAGGCGCAAATGCAGACACCCCTGCCAGTGCCGGAGATCAGGAAGCTTGCCGCTTGCGCCGCGGCAGACGGCCACGGCGGTTGTTCCGGCGAGCTGCCGGTCAGGATTGTGGATGAGGGCCTTCGCATGCCAACGCTTGCGAGCGGGCCTGGAACTGGCAGGCGCGACTGATGCGTGCTGACATCAGACGGCGCTATCAGGCGGCGGCGTTTTCCATTCCAACGTTATTTCTTCGGGGCAGGCCAAGCCCGGGCGAACCGCCGGCGCCTTCACAGAACGCCAGCGCGCTTCCCGTTTGAGCGGCTTTTGATGGCGCGCTTGATGCACTTGAGCAAGCGCTGCTCATCCAGTGGTTTTTCAAGCCATTCCGAGACACCCAGCGACTGATTTTCCGTGTGCTGGCGGGCCTCCGCGGCAATGACGGACAAGACCAGCACCGGCAGCGTGGCGGTGCGCTTGGCGGCGCGCAACTCGCGGACCACCGTGAGCCCGTTTTCGTAAGGCAGCTTGATATCCACCGTCATGGCGGCATACGTTTCCATCTTGAGGTAGTCCCGCGCCTGGTCGGCCGTGTGGGCGATGTCGGCGTCGTAGCCGCCTTTGTCCATGATCATGCCGATGAGCTTGGCGACGTCCGGATCGTCCTCGCACACCAGCACGCGGGGGCGCTCATAAAGGCCCACCGGCGCCGTGACGGGCGGCGCTTCCCGCCACTCGGGCAAATCAAAGTAAAACGTCGTTCCCACATTGCTCTCGGTGGTGAAACCAATGTTCCCGTCCATGCGTTCAAGAATGGCCTTGGAAATACTCAGGCCGAGCCCCGTGCCACCCTTCTGGCGGGTGTCGGACGAATCAGCCTGCGAAAATTTCTGAAAGATGCGCTGCCGGAATTCGTCGGGGATACCCGGGCCTTTGTCGGAGATTTCCACGCGGACCCTCCGGCCATGCTTGCGCACGGTCACTTCGACGGAACTTCCGGCGGGCGAAAACTTGATGGCGTTGGACAGCAGGTTGGTGACCACCTGAATCAGCCGGTCGTTGTCGACACAGACCTGAAGAGGGTGCTCGGCCTTGCGTAGCACCAGCTTGACGTCGTGCTGCGCGGCAAAGCCCTCATTGTCCGCCAGTGCCCGCGCCAGCAATGGCTCGAGCTCCACCGCAAGCAGCTCGAACCGCATCTGGCCTGACTCGATTTTTTCGCTGTCAAGAATGTCGTTGATCAGCCGGATCAGGCGTTCGCAATTGCTTTGGGCGATGCCCACAAGATTTTTCACTTTTTCCGGGATTTCACCGGCAACGCCGCCCCAAACCAGTCCGAGAGACCCGCGTATCGACGTGAGCGGTGTGCGCAGCTCATGGCTGACGGTAGAGACGAATTCGGTTTTCATGCGGTCGATCCGCTTGAGTTCCGTCACATCCGTGCCCAGCGACGCGAATCCGATGACTATGTCCTGCTCGTCGTTTTCCCCATAGCGGGGGAAATAGTTCATGACGTACTCGCGGCGGTCACCACTGGCCGTCACATGCTCGAACTCATGACGCACCGAGTAGCCGGAGAGCGCTTCCCGCACATGCGGCTTGACTTGCTCATAGAGTTCCGGCCCCAGCACTTCCCGCATGGGCCGGCTCTGGATTTGCTCCGGCTTGAGGCCAAACGCCTCTTCATAGGCACGGTTGTGAAACTGAAAGCGCTGCTGCGCATCCACATAGGCAATCAGGGCCGGTACCGTGTCGGTCAGCTGGCGCAACTGCTCCTCGCTGCTGCGCAGGGCTTCGCTGATGCGGGCGCTCTCGGTGATGTCGTGGATGATGGCTGTGAACAGCCGCTTCCCACCCACATTGACGTCGCCAAATGAGACATTCACCGGAAACTCGGTGCCGTCGTGACGCATGCCCTGGAGTTTCACGTCCCACTCCCGGAAACCGCGCTGTCGGCCGTTGAGCCCGGAGAAAAAGGCGCCGAACCCCATGCGGTACCGCGTCGGCAACAACAGGGTGACCTCCTGGCCCACGAGGTCCTCGAGGCGGTAGCCAAAAAGATGCCGGGCCGCGCTGTTGGCGTGAACGATCAGGCCTTCAGCCGTGGCCGTGACCAGCCCTTCGGCCATGCTCTCGGTCACGGCGCGGCTCATGGCTTCACTGTCCAGGAGTTGGGCTTCAGCACGGCGGCGCTTTTCCTGGGTCCGGAGCATCCTTTGAATCGCCCAGCCAAATATGCTCAATGACAACACCCCCCCCATGAGGAGCAGCTGTTTGACGGTTTGGGCAATCTGCCGGGTTTCTGTCTTGGTTTGCTCCAGGGCTGCCGCGTCGCCACCCTTGATCCGGTCGATCAGGTTTTCAATCTCGTCGTGAAGCTGGCGGCTCACAGGCCCAGCCACGATGGCGGTGGCGGCCTCCAGGCCGGAACGCTGCCGCGCCGCGACGGCCTGCTCCATCACTTCCACCCTGCGCGCAATGGCGTCGTCCAGGGCCCGCCAGTCGGGAGCGTTGGTGGCTGCTCGAGCCCCCGTCAACGCCTCCTGGATGCGCGCACGGGATAGCCGGTACTCGGCCAAATCTGTTGGGGCATTGGTCAGCAAATAGCGGCGCTGCAAGGACTCCGCCGTCTTGAACTCGGAAACCACCCGCTGCAGGAGCAACGCCGTTTCGCGGGCATCGCTTTCTTTCTGTGCACCGCTGATCAGCGAATTGATGGTGACATAGGAGGCCGCGATGCTCAACGCGATCAGAACCATTCCCGTGAACAGGGCGAGGTTGGTGCTGGCGCGAAAAGGTTTCATGCTTGAGCTTCAGGCCTGTTCGCCGGGACGGCCGCAGCCTACTGGGGGGTACCCAGCACCGTACGGACCGCCTGGATCAACGACTCCGCCTCGACGGGCTTGGTGATGTAGCCGTCAGCGCCGCCCGCCAGTCCTTTCAGTACCGACTCGCGCGTTGCCTTGGCGGTCAACATGATGACGGGAACATCCTTGAGCACGGGATGAGAGCGAATCCGCAGCAGGATGTCAAAGCCGTCCGCATCCGGGAGCATCACATCCAGAAGCACCAGATCAGGGATCGGCTGCTTGCGAAATTCAGCGACGATCTCGGCACGGGAGCCGGCGGTCCGCACATCAAAGCCCTCGAACGTCAGGTAGCTCTGCAGAAATTTGGCGAGATGTTCTTCATCATCCACGATGATGGCTGACAAGCGCTCACCGGCGGCGCGCACGCGCGCCGCGCCACGTTTGCGCGCAATACGCACGTAGTAGTTGGATTTCTTGAGCGTGGCCGCGCAAGCATCGGCCTCGGCGTCCGCCGCGGTCAGGGCCGACGGACTGAGATGAAATTGCAGCGATGCCGCAAACGGGTCGGGCTGAACCAGGTCTATCAGGCCTTTGCCATAGAGCAAATCCAGAATGCCATCGACGACAGCATTGTCTGTCCCGCCGACGCTCTGCCGGATCTGCGCAACCGTCAGGACGCCATCAAGACGCACCAGCAATTCGATCTCCGGCTGCGAAATCGACGTCGCGGAGCTGCGCAGCTCCTGTTGGCCTTTGGATGTAACCGCGTAAACGTTGCTTGGATGCACTGTGGATGTCCTTTCACGGAGAACAGTCGTCGATGGTAGTCGTGCCGGTCGTGATGCCTGAATGCGTTCTGATTCTAGTGGCTGGCAATGTAAGGAGACGATACACCTCTGCCCCTCTTCCCACCAGCCGCTTTTGCTAAAGACTTGCCGCCGGCCCTGCCGGCGGCAAGTCCGATTGCAACGCGGCGATGAGGCCACCCAGCGAAAACTCCAGCTTTCGCAGCAAATCATCCAGGTTTTGGCGCGGCTGGCCTTCATTGATGGCCTGCTCCAGCGCTGCGGCATCTGCCGGTACCTGGACGGCGCCGATCTGCGCCGACACGCCTCGCAGGGAATGGCTCAACAGCTCGGCATTCTTCAGGTCGCCGGCGTCCAGCGCTTCGCGAACCTGCCGCGGCGTATCGCGGCGTCCGTCAACAAAGCGGCGAAGCATCGACAGGTAGAGCGGTTTCATGCCCATTGCGCGGGTCAGGCCCAGGCCGATGTCCAGTCCGGCAATGCTTTCAGGCAAGGCCGCATCTGACATGTCAGCAGGGCCTGCCGGCGCTGCTGCGGCAGCAGGCACGGGCTCCAATGGCTTCGGCAGGGACGCTGTGGCGCCAGTCTGCGGTATCGAGGCTGTCTTTAGCACCGCATACACGGGAATGGGGTCTGCAAATCCTTTGACTGTCACGGCGGGCCGCGCCTCTGCCCGGATATCGGCCTGCACCAGCGCATGGGTTTCGCTTGAAATCAATATCTGGCCCGGCTCTGCGGCCTGCTCAAGCCGGGCAGCCAGGTTCACCTCGCGGCCAATGATGGTGTAGTCCATGCGCAGCTTGCTGCCGAAATTCCCGACGTCGCAAAACCCGGAGTGGATGCCGATGCGTATTTCAAAGGCCTTGTCGACGCCCATGGCCTTCCAACGCACCTGGAGCTCGTCCAGCCGCTTCAGCATGGCAACGCCCATGCGGACACATTGCAGCGCATCTTCCCGCAAGCCCAGGGTATGCGGGTCTCCGAAAAAAATCACAATGGCATCGCCGATGAATTTATCGAGGGTGGCGCCGTAATCGGCGGCTATCTGCGACATCTCTTCGAAGTAACTGTTCAGCAGGAATGTGACCTCTTCGGGCCGCCACTTTCCGGTCGATTCAGTGAAATTTTTGATGTCCGAGAAAAACACCGTGAGCCATTTGCGCTGCGTCTCGATTTCAGCCTGGCGCGATCCATCGAACAGCGACTGGTAGACCTGAGGCGCCAGGTAACGCGATAGCTGCTCCGACAGCGATTTAAGGCGTTTGGCGTTGGCGCTGCGCTCCAGGTGAAGCCTGACGCGCGTCAGCAAGATGGGCGGGCTGATGGGTTTGGTGATGTAGTCGGTCGCTCCAAGGTCCAACCCGTACTGCTCTTCTTCGACGCTGGCAAGCGCCGTCAAGAAGATCACGGGTATGTCGGCCGTGCGCGCGTCGCCTGCCAGCTGGCGCATCACTTCATAGCCGTCCATGCCCGGCATCATCACGTCCAGCAGGATGATCTCGGGGCGCACACCGGACGTCGCGGCCTGCAGGCCGGCCTCGCCTGACGCGGCAACAATCACCTCGTATTTATCCTGAAGCAGCGCGGTGAGGAAATAACGGATGTCCTCAGTGTCGTCCACCACCAGGATGCGGGCCCGCCGCGCTGCAGCAGCCCCGCCGGCCGGCGACTTCACAGGTTCAGTCATGAGGAGGCTCTTCCATGAATGTGGGAGCGATTGCGGCCCTGCCAGCTTTCGCGCGGGTAGACACGGGGCTGCATCGTTGCAGGCTGCCTTATTTCACCAGTTCCACCCGCATGGCGTCAACCACCGCCTTGTAGTCGGGCTTTCCGAAGATTGCGCTGCCCGCGACAAAGGTATCGGCACCGGCCGACGCCACGCGCGCGATGTTGTCGACCTTGATGCCGCCGTCGACTTCCAGGCGAATGTCTTTCCCGGACGCATCAATGCGTTTTCGCGCATCTTCTATTTTGCGCAGCGCCGAGTCGATGAAACTTTGCCCGCCAAAGCCCGGATTGACGCTCATGATCAAAATGAGGTCGATATCGTCAATCACCCAATCCAGTACATCCAGCGTCGCAGCCGGGTTAAACACCAGTCCGGCTTTGCAGCCCTTGGCCTTGATGGCCTGTACGCTGCGGTGCACGTGGCCCGATGCGTCGGGATGAAAACTGATGAAGTCGGCGCCCGCGTCGGCAAACGCCGCAGCCAGCGCATCGACGGGCTGGACCATAAGGTGCACATCCACCGGAACAGCCGTGCCGTCGGCTTTTTTGGCATGGGGTTTGAGCGCCTGGCAAATCATCGGTCCGAAGGTCAGATTAGGGACATAGTGGTTGTCCATCACATCGAAGTGAATCCAGTCGGCCCCGGCAGCGATCACGGCCTGAACCTCGTCCCCGAGGCGGGCGAAATCGGCGGACAAAATAGAGGGGGCAATCCGGTAGGTAGGCGGCGTGGTTTTAGGCATGGCCGGATTGTCGCAGCAAGCCGTTCCTGCGTCATTCCCGCATGCATGACGGTCTGTGCGGCAGGCGGTTAACATGGGCGCCAACCGTTTATCTGCCATGCCCAAATACCAGTTCTCCTGCGAAGTCGTTCCGCAATTCCAGCCTGACCAATCGGCTCCCGAAGACCATGTCTACGGGTTTTCCTATACCGTGACGGTGACCAACACCGGGGACGTGACTGCCCAGCTGATTTCCCGCCACTGGATCATCAGCGATGCCAACGGCCACAACGAAGAGGTCAAAGGCCTCGGCGTGGTCGGCCATCAGCCCCTGCTCAAGCCGGGAGAGTCCTTCCAGTACACCAGCGGATCGCGCCTGCGCACGCCCAGCGGCACCATGCATGGCAGCTATTTTTGCGTGGCCGAAGACGGCGAACGTTTTGACGCCCCTATTCCGATGTTTGTGCTGGAAGCGCAAAACGGCGGAGCGGCGCACGGCCGGGTGCTGCATTGACCGCATGGGGTTTGACTGGCCGATGAAAGACCTTGCCTCTCTCCTCAAGGCGCTGGACCCCCATGCGGGCCTGGCCCAACGCCATGTCTGGCTGATCAAGCTGTTCGAGTGGATACGGGGCGACCAGACCTCAGTGCCGGCCGCGGTGGCGCGGGTCCAGGCGCTGATGGACGCCGTCGAGCGCCAGCCGGAGCTGCAGGAAAAGCTGCGGGCCTGGTGGCAAACACTGATCCAGACCGTTGACATCACCACGCTGCTGGCCGACTTCGGCTTTGCACCGCGCACGGCTTTTGTGAGTGAATTGGCCGAGCGCCTGCGCCGCAAGCTGCTGCCGGGCACGCCCGAAACTGTTGACGCCTCAGAGCTCTTTCCCTTGGTCGCGTCCACGCGCTTTGACGCCCAATGGCTGGGCGCGCTGGACGAGCCGCAGATTGCGCGGCTGACATCGCTGCTGTCGGCGAGCCCCCCACTGGACACCATGCATTGGCACTACAGCCTGGTGGATGCGCTGACCTATTGCACGGCGCAAATACGGGCGACCGGCTTTGCACCGGAGCTTCGCCTTCGCATGAACCGCGCCACCCCGCATGCGCGCTCATTTCACGCACTTCCGGCAGACATTGATGAACTGCGCAATGCCTTTTTTAAACCCGACCGGGATGAGGCGCAGCTACAGGCCGCGATCTCGCAATACCGCGAACGCCTGGACGCCTGCCGGCAAGCCGTCAACAGCATCTACACGCACCTGGAAGACAACGGCATTTCGGTGGGCATGGTGTTTCGCCTGCGCCAGCTTCGGGAGCGTATCCTGCGCGTGCGCGAGCTGCTCGACAGCCTGGTCTCGCCCAAGCCTGCGATGGCGGCCGTCAAGCTGCTGGGCCGCCGCGTCATCACGGCGCAAGAGGGCAAAAGCATAGGTGCGCTGATCAGCGCCAACTCCACGCTGCTGTCGGCCAAGGTGGCAGAGCGCAGCGCCGAGACCGGCGAAACCTACATCACCCGCACGCGGGAGGAATACCGCGAAATGCTGGGCAAGGCCATGGGTGGCGGCGCCATCACAGCCTTCACCACGCTGCTCAAGTTCATGATTGTGAGCGTAGCCCTCTCAGCGTTCTGGAGCGGCTTCTGGTCCGGCGTCATGTATGCCGCAAGCTTCATCCTGATCC
>NZ_JBDTPB010000020.1:0-34499 GCF_039932935.1 Polaromonas sp. | reverse complement strand
GCGCCGGTTTCCTTGGCCGCTTCCATGACGGCTTGCACCTGCTCGAGGTTGTTGACGTTAAAAGCCGGAATGCCGTAGCCGTTGACTGCTGCATGGTCCAGCAGCTCGCGCATCGAAACGAGTGCCATGATCAGATCCCCAGAAAGTAAAAAACGCTGCCAGAAAAAGGCGGGTTACGGGCGGAAGGCCGTGCAGCGCATGGGCTGCCTGGACGGGCCGTAACCGCAAAGTAACCAAGGCCTCTATTCTAACGGCTGCGAAAAGCCGGGTTATTCAGGGAATTAGCGGCAGAACCATGCGGTAACAGCGCGTAAAAGGCGTGGGACCGGGTGTCTGGGTAAAGCTGCCGCCATGCACGTCCATGACGCGGCTCACAATCTTGTGGCCCAGCCCCAGCCGTTCGGGGGATTGCGTTGCCGGTCCATTCGCGGCGGCGGCGTCCGCACCATCGTCACAGACCTGAAGCCACGCCCCCCCGTTATCACTGCCCCACTGGACGCACACAAAGGTACCCCGAGGCGTGTGTTGCAGAGCGTTGTCGATGAGGTTGCGCAAGGCCAGCTCCAGCAGCAGCGGGTGAGCAAAAACTTCCAGCGCCCCCTCCAGACCTTCCTCACCCTGCACGCTGAGCTGATGCCCGCTTTTCCAGGAGGCCTGCGCATACCCGGCGACCACCTGCGCCGCCAGCGCACCCAGATCCACGCGCTGCATCTGCTGCTGCAGGTCGCCGCGGCTGGCCCGTGCCAGTGAAAGCAGTTGCGCGATGACGTGCCCGGCCCGCATCGCGTCGGCACCGATCTGCGCCAGCGCCTGCTCGCGCGCCAAAGGAGTGAGCTCACCGCGCAGCGACGCTGCCTGCAGGGCGATGGACGCCAGGGGAGTCCGCAGCTCATGCGCCACCTCGCTGGCCAGCTGGCGTTCACGCTCAAGCGAAGCCTGCTGCTGGCCCACCAGCGTGTTGATCGACCGCACGACCGAGTTGAATTCGCGATAGGGGTGGCGGGCTTCGAGGCGCTCGGCCTTGTCCACCTCCAGTTCGGCCACGTCGCGGGACAGCGCCTGCAAAGGCCGCAGGCCCCGCCAGATCGCCAGGCACAGCGCGATGGCCACGACCGGAAGCAGCCACAGCCCCGGTTCGGCCAACTGCCCGGCGACATCGGAGGCCAGCTCGTCGCGCTCCTCTGCCTGCACCAGCACCATTACCTGCCGACCCCGGCTGGCGTCCCATTGCGAAAAACTGCGCCAAAGAACCGGAGGAGCACCCAGCGCAAGGTCGGCAAAACCTGCCTGCTCGCTGAACGGCGCCAGAGGCGCATCGCCCGAACGGGCCAGCAGCCGGCCGCCGGCGTCGCGTACCAGCACGCTGAGGGACGGTTGGTAGTCGTGGTTTTTCAGCGCGGGAAAGACGGCGCGCGCGGTTTCACGCGAAACCACGACAAACGGCGGCAGATCCAGGTTGAGCATCAGGGCCGCCGTGCTGGCGAGATGCCCGTCGGTCAACTCGCTCGCCTCGTGAATGCCGGTGCGCCAGCCCACCGCCGCGAACGCAGCCCATACCAGCAACAGCGCCGCCAGCACCCACAACAAGAGGCGGCGCGTGAGCGAGGCCTGGCGGCTTCCGAGCGGCTTCATGCGCACTCATCCCGAGGTATGAAGTAACCAACCCCACGCATCGTCTGGATCAGGCTCTCGCCCAGCTTGCGCCGCAAGTGATGCACATGCACCTCAATCGCATTGCTGCCGACAGCGTCCTGCCAGTTGTAAAGACGCGCTTCCAGCTGCTGGCGCGACAGCACCCGCCCGCGCGATTCGAGCAAAAGCAGCAACAAGGTGAACTCGCGCGGCGCGAGGTCAACAGTTTGCCCTGCACGCAGTACCGTATGGGCCGCCGGATCGATCACCAGGTCGCCATGCATAAGCCGGGGATGGGCACGCCCCGCTGCACGCCGCAACAAGGCGCGCATGCGGGCCTCGAGTTCATCGAGGTCAAAAGGCTTGACCAGATAGTCGTCAGCACCCAGGTTGAGGCCGGATATCCGGTCAGCGACCTGGTCGCGCGCGGTCATGATGAGCACCGGCGTCTGGGGATCAGGCAGCGGCCCGCCCGCGCTGTTACGCGTGCGCCTGATCTGCAGCAGCAGGTCGCCGCCGTCGCCATCCGCCAGGCCCAGATCCAGCAGCACCAGGTCAAACGGCTCGCTGCACAGGGCCGTCCATGCAGAAGCCAGGCTGCCGCAGGCATCAACCGCATAGCCCCGTTGCTGCAGGTTCGCCCGCAAGCCGAGGGCGATACCGGCATCGTCTTCCACCACAAGGATTCGCATGCGCCTATTGTCCGCGCTGCGGCAAGTGCCGTCTCGCCTTGCCAGTCTGCAGGCAGCGACCGGCAAGGCCTTAAGGGTCTGTTAAGACGGCCCCGATATCTTGCGGCTTCCGTTGCTGCAATACACCCTGTCTCTGCCCATTTTCGCCCAACCGCCATGTCTGCCCTTCAGTTCCCCGGCCACCACGCAGCCCTTCCATCGCGCGCTTTGACAGGCACGCTTCTGGGCCTCGCCTTCCTGATCGCCTGGGACCATTCAGGCCTGGACCTGTGGATGGCGCACTGGTTTGGCTCAGCGAGTGGCTTTACTTTTGAGAACCACTGGTTTTGGCGAGGCGTGTTGCACGATGACATTCGCTGGCTGCCGTGGCTTGTCGAGCTGGCGCTGCTGACCGCCATCGCAAGGCCTTTCGGCCCGATTCGGCAGTTGGTCATCGAGCGACGCGTGCAGTTGGGCTTGACCACGCTCGTCTCGCTGCTGGTGGTGTCCACCATCAAACTCCACAGCCTTACCAGTTGCCCCTGGGATCTGCACGACTTCGGCGGCACTGTGGCCTATGTATCGCACTGGGCCTGGGGCGTGCGCGATGGAGGCAGCGGTGGCTGCTTTCCGGCTGGCCATGCGTCGGCGGGCTTTGCCTTTGTCGGTGGCTTTTTTTCCTTTCGCCACTCGCTGCCTCGCACGGCGCGGCGCTGGCTGGCCGGCGCCATGCTGGCAGGCCTCACGCTGGGACTGGCGCAGCAGGTGCGCGGTGCCCACTACATGAGCCATACGCTCTGGACGGCATGGCTCTGCTGGGTCTGTGCCGCCTTGGTGGACAGCATCATGGGCCAGATGATTTTACAAAGGCCGTTACGCGCTCAAGCACAGGCGCCCGCCCTCTGAGAACCGACGCCATGGACGCAATCAGCGTCACGTGGCTGACGCCATTAAACAGCTCCGAATCCACCCGCACGCCGCTGCGCTTGAGCCGCTGGGCCATGGCCACGGTGCTCCGTTGCGGGTTGACCGTACGATCCTGCGTGGGAGCCAGCAGCAGCGCCGGCGGAGAGGCACGGGAGGCATGCACGAGCGGCTGGCTGTCGGCGGGCGTGCCGGGCCATTCGAAAGCAACTTGTGTCTGAGGGTCGCCGATTGGCAAAAAATCGTAAGGGCCGGCCAGGCCTATCCAGCCCGCCAACTGCGAAAGCTTCATGCCTTCAGCCTGCAGCCAGCGCGCATCCAGCGCGACCATGGCGGCGTTGTACGCGCCGGCGCTGTGGCCCATGACGAACAGGCGCGCCGGGTCAGCGCCGTACTCGGCGGCATGGTCCCGGGCCCAGCGCACGGCACGCGCGCTGTCTTGCACAAAAACGGGGTAGCGTACGGCGGGACTGAGGCGGTAATCAGCGACGACGGCAACGATGCCCTGAGACGCCAGCGCCTCGCCCACAAAGCGGTAGTCGGCCCGCTCACCTGTAGACCAGCTGCCGCCGTAGAAGAAAACCACGATCGGTGCATTGCGAAGCTCGCCCTGCGGCTGGTAGACATCCAGCTTCTGCCGCGGCTCAGGGCCGTAGGCGATGCTGTCGGTGCGCCTGTAGGTGTCGGTAGCCACCGTGGCATTGAGAAGGTCCGCACCCGAGCAAGCCGTGAGCAGCGCGGTCAACATGGCAAAAAACGAGCGTCTTGGCAAGGGGGAGTCAATGTTGTGCATGACTCCTATGTACGCGGGCCAGGCGGCGATGGATTCAACCTGTGCCGTCAGCGAGACTCTTCATGCCAGCTTGCGCCACGGAACCGGCTTTGCCGGGCGATCTGTAACCCCCCCGTCCAGGCTCACTGCGTGTAGCCTGCTCCCCCTCAAGAGGGCGGCGCCTGGGTCGGCGAAGCCAGTCCCGCGGCCCCCACTGGTGAAGTACCGTTACTGGTCGCGCCCCCAAGAACTCTTCAGGCCAGCATGAGCCGCGGGACTGGCTTCGCCAGACCGCAGGCGGGTAGCCCCCTCGGGGGGCAGCGCATTACACGAAGTGAAAAGCGTGGGGGCTTTATTCCACCTTGCAGATTTTCAGCATGTTCGTGCCACCGGGCGCACCCATCGGCTCGCCGCAGGTAATCGCATACACATCGCCGCTGGCGACGATCCCGCGCTTTTTCAGGTGCGCCTCGGCATCGCCGAGTGCGGTGTCGCGCTCGACGCTCTGGTCCATCAGCAGTGGCCTGACATTGCGGTACAACGCCATCTTGCGCTGGGTCGCCAGTTTGGGCGTCAGCGCGTAGATGGGGATATGGATGCGGTGGCGGCTCATCCACAGCGCCGTAGAGCCCGAGTCGGTCAGCGCCACGATGGCTTTGCACCCCAGGTGATGGGCCGTGAACAAGGCGCCCATGGCGATGGACTGGTCGATGCGATCAAAGGTCATGCCGGTGAAGTCGGCGTCCAGTTTCACGTCTTCGGCTTTTTCGGCTTCGGCGCAGATGTTGGCCATCTCGACAATGGTTTCCAGCGGATAACGGCCGGCGGCGGTCTCGGCAGAGGTCATGACGGCGTCGGTGCCGTCGAGCACCGCGTTGGCCACGTCACTGACTTCGGCGCGCGTGGGCACCGGGTTGGTAATCATGGACTCCATCATGTGGGTCGCAGTGATGACCACCTTGTCCAGCTCACGGGCCATGCGGATCATGCGTTTTTGCAGCGCCGGCACAGCGGCGTTGCCGACCTCGATGGCCAGGTCGCCACGCGCGACCATGATGCCGTCGCTGGCCCTGCAGATGGCTTCCAGGTTCGGGATCGCCTCGGCACGCTCGATCTTGGCGATCAAGCCCGGCTTGTGGCGAAACTCGGCACCGGCCACATTGCACAGCTGGCGCGCCATTTCCATGTCACTGGCGTTCTGCGGAAAGCTCACCGCGACATAGTCGGCCTGAAAACTCATCGCCGTGCGAATGTCTTCCATGTCCTTGGCCGTCAGCGCCGGCGCCGTGAGGCCGCCGCCCTGCTTGTTGATGCCCTTGTTGTTGGACAACACGCCACCGATTTTGACAATCGCATGGACCTGCTCGCCCTTGACCTTTTCGACAGTCATGACGATCAGGCCGTCGTTGAGCAGCAGGGTGTCACCGGCCTTGACGTCGCGCGGCAGTTCCTTGTAGTCCAGGCCCACGCCGTTGATGTCACCGAGCTCGGTACGGGACGCGTCGAGCACAAACTTCATGCCGGTTTCAAGCTGCACCTTGCCGTCGGCAAATTTGCCGACACGGATTTTCGGGCCCTGCAGGTCGGCCATGATGGCGACCTCACGCCCGGCGCGGGTGGCGGCCTCGCGCACCAGCCTGGCACGGTCAATGTGGTCTTGCGCCGTGCCGTGGCTGAAATTGAGCCGCACGCAATTGACGCCAGCGCGAATCATTTGCTCCAGCAAGGCCGGATCGCTGGAGGCGGGGCCAAGGGTGGCAACGATTTTGGTGCCGCGGCGCTGCATCTTCATGTCTGTCTCCTGTAATTTAGTTTCCGATTTTCACATGGAAACGGTTACGAAGACGTTACCAAATTACCCGCATCGCCTCAACCCTGAAGCAAATCAAAGCCGTCAGCGCGTGCAGCTCATACGCCACTCTTTTATAAGAAAAGTGGCTGCAGCCCATATTTGACGCTGGCTAAGCGCTCCTGAAAAAGGAGCAAGCCGTACTCAACCTGCAGCGCGCTTTTGCAGGATTTCGAAGGCCGGGAGTGTCTTGCCTTCCAGCACCTCAAGGAAAGCGCCGCCACCGGTCGAGATGTAATCGACCTGCTTTTCAATGCCGTATTTGGCAATGGCGGCCAATGTGTCGCCGCCCCCGGCGATGGAAAACCCGCTGCTGTCCGCAACCGCGCGGGCAATGCCTTCGGTGCCCTTGGAGAAGGCGTCGAACTCGAACACGCCGACCGGGCCGTTCCAGACGATGGTGCCGGCCGCCTTGAGCTGCGCTGTCAGCCGCGCGGTGGTTTGCGGGCCGATGTCCAGGATCAGGTCGTCATCGGCGACGTCGGTGGCCGCCTTGACGGTGGCTGGCGCGTCGGCGGCAAAGGTTTTGGCGGTCACCACATCGGTGGGAATCGGTACTTCGGCGCCGCGCGCCTTCATGGCGTCAATGACGGCTTTGGCCTCAGCCAGCAGGTCGGCTTCGGCCAGGCTTTTGCCGATTTTCAAACCGGCGGCCAGCATGAAAGTGTTGGCAATGCCGCCGCCCACGATGAGCTGGTCGACATTGGCGGCAAGCGATTTGAGGATGGTGAGCTTGGTCGAGACCTTGCTGCCGGCCACGATGGCGACCAGCGGCCTGCGTGGGCTGGAGAGTGCCTTGGAGATGGCGTCCATCTCGGCGGCCAGCAGCGGGCCGGCGCTGGCCACGGGCGCGTATTGCGCAATGCCGTAGGTGGAGGCTTCGGCGCGGTGGGCCGTACCAAAAGCGTCATGCACAAAAATATCGCAAAGTGCGGCCATCTTGCGCGCCAGTTCTTCGCTGTTTTTCTTCTCGCCTTTGTTGAGGCGGCAGTTCTCCAGCATCACCAGTTGGCCCGGTTTGACTTCCACACCATCGACCCAGTTGGAGGCCAGCGGAATGTCGCGTTTCATCAGTTCACCCATTCGTTTGGCCACAGGCGCCAGCGAATCCTCCGGTTTGAATTCACCCTCAACAGGCCGTCCGAGATGCGAAGTCACCATCACCGCCGCACCGGCGTCCAGCGCCATCTGAATGCACGGAATGGAAGCGCGGATGCGCGTGTCTTCCGTGATGTTGCCGTTGTCGTCTTGCGGCACGTTGAGGTCGGCACGGATAAAAACGCGCTTGCCGGCAGCCTTGCCGCTGGCACACAGGTTGGAAAAACGGATGAAGTTCATGGAGGGCTCGCAAATGAAAAAAGGCTTTGGGCCACAGCGCCCAAAGCCTTAAATTGTAGGTGGCAGGACGCACCTGGACACGTCGGACAAAGCCGGGGAAGCGTAAATTTAGGCATCAAATTGGCCTCCAGCCCAACCGGATCATGCGCCAATAGCTACCAATTTGATAGCACGCAATGCGAAGCGAGCCGTATCAAGGCCAGCATGAGCCGCGGAACCGGCTTTGCCGGGCCGCATGGCGGGCGGCCCCCTTGGGGGGCAGCGTATTACACGAAGCCGAAGGCGAAGTGAAAAGCGTGGGGGCTCACCAATTCAAGCCCATATGCAGCGGCAGGTAAACCGCCATCCCGGCCAGGATAGTGCCCAGCACGCCGTGGCGCCAGTAATACCAGGCGCTGCCGGCAATCACCGCAAAGAGGCGCGCATCTTTCCAGGTTGCAATGAAGTGGCCTTGCGTCATGACCATTTCCGGCACGATCACTGCGGCCAGCGCGGCGATAGGCGCATAGTGCAGTCCGCGCTGGGCCCACCCGGGCAGCGTCCAGGGCTTGCTGGACAGGAAAAAGAAGGAGCGTGTGAGGACCGTCATCAGCGTCATGCCGATGATGGTGGCCACGGTCCAGAGATCGGTCTGGTTCATGCTGTGTCTCCGGTTCCCCGGGCAGACGCCGCAGGCTTGCCCATCGCCGATTTTTCCAGCACCAGGCACACGATGACGGCTACGGCAATGCCCACCAGGATATTGAGCTTGAGCGGTAGGGCGAAGGTGGCGACGGCGGCGGCGCCCGCGATGGCTGCAGACACCGCTCGCAGGCGGGTGGTGGCCAGCGACCACATGATGCCCAGCAGCGCCAGGATGCCGGCAAAACCCAGGCCCCAGGAAAGCGGGATGGAATTGGCCAGCGCAATGCCCACGAGGGTCGCGCCCACCCAGCTGACCCAGCTCATGCCGCAGCTGCCGATCCAGTAGGCGTCTTGGGCTTGAATGCCGGCGGCGTCGGTGGCCGGATGCGGGAAGCGCTTGGTAAACAACACGTAGTTCAGGTCAGCCATGCCGTAGCCAAAAGCCATGCGGCGCCACAGGCTCTGGTGCATCACGTAAGGGCGCAGATGGGCGCTGAACACCATGAAGCGCAGATTGACGCAAAACGAGGTAGCCAAAATCACCCACATGGGCGCACCGGCCACGATGAGAGGCAGGGCCGCCAATTGGGAACTGCCGGCAAAAACCAGGATGGCCATCAGCAGGACCTCGATGAGGCTCATGCCCGACTTGACCATGGCCACGCCGGTCATGAGACCCCATGCGGCGATGCCCGGCGCAACGGCCGCCAGCTCGCTCACCCCTAGGCGAAATTCGGGGTGCTTGAACAATGCTTTCACAAAACCTTCTTTCTGCTCATTTCGATGGACTGGCCTCTGCCTGGCTAAATACCATGCCGGGCCGAATTTCGAAGCCGCGTAAAAAATCAGCCGCGTCAAGCGCCTTGCCGCCGGCCTTTTGCAGGCGGCTCACGCGCAAAACGCCATCGACCGCCGCAATATCCACGCCGTCGGAGCCGGCGGCCAGCACCTGGCCAGCCTGTGCACCTGCCGGCGGTACCGTGCCGGGAAGCACTTCAGCCCGCCAGAATTTGAGCGTCTGCCCTTCCAATAGGCCGGCGGCGCCCGGGAACGGATTGAAAGCGCGGGTTCGGCGCTCAATCGCGGCCACGCCTTGCGTCCAGTCGATCAGGGCTTCGTGTTTTTCGATTTTGTGGGCGTAGGTGACGCCTTCTGTGGGCTGGACGACCGGTTTAAGTCCGCCGCAGGCAGCGAGTTCGAGCGCTTCGACGATCAGGCGCCCGCCCAGGTCGGCCAGCCTGTCGTGCAGAGAGCCGGTGGTGTCTTGCGGAGCGATTCGCAATTTTTCGCCCAGCAGCATGTCGCCAGTGTCGAGCCCCGCGTCCATTTGCATGATGGTGACGCCGGTTTCGGTATCGCCGGCTTCGATGGCGCGGTGAATCGGCGCGGCGCCGCGCCAGCGCGGCAGCAACGAGGCATGGATATTGAGGCAACCCAGCCGGGGAGCATCAAGAACCCACTGCGGAAGAAGGAGCCCGTAGGCGGCAACGACCATCACGTCCGCATGCGCGGCGGCGATGGCCTCACGGGCGGCGGAGGCGTCATCGGCAAATTTGCCGTCAAGCCGCAGGCTGCGGGGCTGGGCGACGGTAATGTTTGCGCTTTCGGCCCATTGCTTGACAGGGGAAGCCTGCAGTTTCATGCCGCGGCCGGCGGGGCGGTCGGGCTGGGTCAGTACGAGAGGGACCTCAAAACCGGCCGCCTGCAATTTTTCGAGAGCCACACGGGCGAACTCTGGGGTACCGGCAAAGATGACGCGCATGGCGTCCGATTCTAAAGACTCCTAGGGAAATCCCCAGTCAGGGCCAATTCGGTAGCGCCGACGGAAGGAATGCGCAGGCTAGCGCGCCGAATCCCGTTCTTCGTCTTTTTTCTGCTTGATCATCTTGGTCTTGATGCGGTTACGTTTCAGCGGGGACAGATACTCCACAAACACCTTGCCCATCAGGTGATCCATTTCATGCTGGATACACACTGCCAGCATGCCTTCGGCGGCATGGACCTGCAGCTTCCCGTCAAGATCCAATGCCTGGACCTTGATCGCCGTCGAGCGCTCCACGCCGTCATAAATGCCAGGCACCGACAGGCAGCCTTCGTCACCTACGCGGGTTTCCTCGCTGGCCCAGGTGATTTCGGGGTTAATCAGCACCATGGGCTGGTCGCGGCCCTCACTTACGTCAATCACGATCAAGCGCTCATGCACATCCACCTGGGTTGCCGCCAAACCAATACCCTCCGCCTCGTACATGGTTTCGAGCATGTCATCGACCAGCTTGCGCAGGCGTGCATCGACGGCCGCTACGGGTTTGGCAACCGTATGAAGGCGCGGGTCGGGGTATCGAAGAATCGTGAGCTGGCTCATGGCGGAGGCGGGCAAGGGTTGCGATGTAGGTGAGATGTCGCTATTTTCGCCACTTTTCTCGGTTTTTCGGCATCCCGATATTCCAAGAATCGTGTATTCGTTGCTTAATCAAGGGCTTAGGTACAAAATCGTTAGTGATTTATCAAGATACAAATACGGTTTTTCTACGGGAGGGTGCCCGAAAAACGCCGTTTCAGTCCAATAAAAGCGCCGAGGGCCTACAAAGATGCAAACAATTTCTGGTCGTTTCAGTCAAATTTCAATAGCCGCCGCAGCCCTTTTGGGCATTTCCATCGGCCTGCATGCTCAAAACTTTCCCATCACGGCCGACCAGAAAGCCACAGCGGCCCAAGTCGCCCAGACCGGTATTCCGCTGGCAGACTTGGCGCCCAATGCACCCGACACCTACACCGTCAAGCGCGGCGACACCCTTTGGGCTATTTCCGGTATGTTTCTGAAAAGCCCCTGGCGCTGGCCCGAACTCTGGGGCATGAACCTGCAGGACATACGCAACCCCCATCGCATTTACCCGGGGCAGCAGCTCTACCTTGAGAAATCCAATGGACGCGCCATCCTGCGGACCCGCCAAGCGCAAACCGACGGTCCGCCGACGGACACCGTGCGCGTGTCACCACGCACCCGCTTCGAAACCCTGGCCGACGCCTCCATCCCCACGCTGGCGCCTAACCTGATCGAGCCCTTCCTCAATGAGGCCCTGATTGTGGACGAGGCAGTGCTATCCAAAGCGCCTCGTATCGTTGCCGCCCAGGAAGGCCGTGTCCTGCTCAGCCGCGGAGATCGTGCCTATGCGCGCAGCCAATACGCCAATGGCGACACCAGCGGCAAACCGCTGAGCATTGAAAAAGGCGAACCGCTCAATTACCGCGTGTTTCGCAATGCAACGCCGCTGAAAGACCCGACAACCAAGGCCATTTTGGGCTATGAGGCGCAATACGTCGGCAAGGCGGAAATTGTGCGGGGCGAATCCGTGACGGAAGTTGCCGGTAAAGACGGCAAACCGCAATCCGAGATCGTGCCGGCAACAATTGACATTGTTGCCACCAAGGAAGAAATGCGCGTCGGCGACAGGCTATTGCCTGAACCTCCGCGTGAGTTGCTGAATTACCTGCCTCATGCCCCCTCGTCTCCAATGGGCGGGCAGATTGTGTCCATTTACGGCAGTGCCGTGACTAACGCAGCGGAGAATCAGGTCGTGGTCATCAATCGCGGCGCCAAAGACGGTTTGGAGCGGGGCCATGTCATGGCCATTCTGAAGGACGGTGAGCGACTGCTGGACAAGACCGACAGCAGCCGTCCACAAATCAAGCTGCCCAATGAGCGAAACGGCTTGTTGATGGTGTTCCGCACTTTCGACGCACTTTCCTATGCCATCGTGCTAAGTGCCACCGATGGCGTGAAGGTCGGAGACCGCTTCGCCAATCCGAATTGAGGCGGCATACAACGCAGGACGAACCTGGGCCGCCAAGGTCGCTGATATTAGGGCTCAGCTCGACTCGTTGACTGCGCGACCTTCTTGTTTCCCCAACGCTTTTTTAGCCTTAGCCCTTAGCCTCTCGTGGAAAAACAAGAACTTCAGGCCTGGCTGCGCCTGACGCTCACCACGGGGGTGGGAAATGAGATTTCCCGCCAACTGTTGGCTGCTTTCGGCTCAGCGCAGGCTATTTTTGAGCAAACGGCGATCGCCTTGGCGCAGCTCGGCTCCGAGAAACTGGCGCGGGCCATTCAGACGGAGCCGCCGAACCTGTCCGACCAGCTGCAAATGACGCTGGATTGGTTAGGGGGCGGAGAGGACCGACGCGTGGTTGCGTTGGGCGACGCTGCGTACCCAACAGCACTGCTCGACATTGCAGACCCGCCGATCATGCTCTACATGCTTGGCAAATACGCACATTCGTCGCAGGCATCGCCGGAACAAAGTGCTTCCCGTATCGCCATCGTCGGCAGCCGCAATCCAACCCCTCAAGGCGAAGCCAATGCACGGCAATTCGCCAAGGCGCTCGCCGACGCCGGACTCTGCGTGGTGTCCGGCCTGGCCTTGGGTATTGATGGCGCGGCGCATGACGGCGCACTGCTGGCCGGCGGCAACACGATTGCCGTAGTCGGCACCGGACTGGACCGGGTGTATCCCAAAAAACACCTTGAGCTCGCACACCGCATTGCCCGGCAAGGCATGCTCATCAGCGAGTTTCCGCTGGGCACCCCACCACTGACGGCGAATTTTCCGAAGCGCAACCGCATCATTTCAGGTCTCTCTCTGGGCACCTTGGTCATCGAGGCGGCGCTGAAATCCGGATCATTGATCACCGCACGCCTGGCTGCAGAGCAGGGCAAAGAGGTGTTTGCCATCCCGGGTTCTATCCATTCACCGCAGTCCCGTGGCTGTCACGCGCTGATCAAGCAGGGGGCAAAACTTGTAGAAACCGCGCAAGACGTGCTGGAGGAGTTGAACCTCCCATCAACCGGCATCAGCATGAAGCCTCCAGAATGCGGGACACCAGAAGGAAGTGATTCCCCAGCTTCCGCATACTCCGCGCTGATTGCGGCGTTGGGATTTGATGCGGTGAGCCTCGACACCTTGCAAGCGCGGACTGGCATCGAAACGCCGCTGCTGCAGGTGCAGTTGCTGGAGCTTGAGCTGAATGGAATGCTTTTCAGGTTACCCGGCGGCCTGTTCCAGCGGCGCGCCGACGCATAAACGCCGCACCTTCGTCACTCGCTTGACAAGGTCGCCGCCAACTGCGTTATATTGGACGCATGTTCGAAGTACTCGTGTACGTCTACGAAAATTACTGGCAAGGTGACGCTTGCCCCGAACTCCAGCGGCTTGGCCGCAAGCTGACCGCGGCGGGTTTTGAGGCGGAAGAGATCCAGGCGGCCCTCATTTGGCTCGACGGACTGAACATGGCTGCCCAGAGCACCCAGATCAGTTTGCCCGCCGGCAGCCCCTCAGAGAAGACAGCCTCCGGCGCGCACCCGGTGATCCAGCCGCAATCCCCCGGCAGCCTTCGTGTCTATTCCGTCAACGAACAGACGCACCTCGGAGCGCAGAGCCTGGGGTTTGTCAGCTTCCTTGAGTCATCCGGTGTGCTGCCCCCCCATATGCGCGAAATTGTGATTGACCGCGCCATGGCAGCACCAGGAGATCCAGTCACACTGGATGACCTGAAAATCATCGTACTGATGGTTTACTGGAGCTTCGGCGAGGAGCCCGACGCGCTGGTTCTGGATGAATTGTGCGACGACACTGAGGGCCGCCTTGCGCACTGAATAGCTTTCAGCAATGTACGGCGCGATAGAGGAACCTTAGCCCAGCCGTGACGGACTGGGCCGCCAGACATCACCCAAGCAGACGCTCGGGATTAGCGTCCAATTTGGCGAGTGCATCACGCGTTGCGCGTACCGTGAGGGCTTCTTCTTCAGTCGGCACCAGCAAACCCGACTGCAAGTAGGCCGCCAGCCGGCGAGCCTGGATCAGGAAATTGCGCCCGTCAGAAGAGGCAAACAGATGCAGCTGCTTGCGATCACTGCACCAGGCAAACTGCACGTGGCTGATCTTGCCATTGTGGTCAAGGCTGAACCAAGTGCCCAGTTGCAGTTCCCGGGCCCATGCGCGCATGGCTTCTGTGGGCTGGCTGCCACCATCGGCAATCACTTCAATATCGGCAGCATCGATGCCGATCATGGTCACCAGGCTGTCCGTATCGAGCGGCAGGTCTCCGACATCCTCGTCCGAGAGATAGTCCTCGAGGTTCATTAACCGTTTGGCCATGATCTCTACTCGCTCCATCGAGATGGTGTCGGTTTTGGACATGAAAGCGTCGGCCAGCGTGTCGCTGATGATCTTCAAATGCCCATCCTGCTCAGGAATGCCCAGCCCCAGCATGGACATGCCCAGGCGCAGCAGCTGCAGCAATTTGGGCAGATCCGCGATCACGCGCGCGCGATCATTGCGATTCGGTTTGGCACTCGCAGCCCAAACCAGATCCGCAGCCGCGCGCTTGAGCGTGATGGTCTCCTCATGTTGCGGGCCGTTCTTCATCGCGGCGATTGCCAGCACCTCGGCCCACACCTTGAACAGAAACTCACGGATTTCGTCGCGAACCGGCATGTCATTGAGCATGTTTCGCATCTCAATGGTGTACTGGATCGTCATGGTTTCTTTTTGCTCGACCTGTTGAGCCACACCCACCACGCGGGCGGCGCTACCGTGTTCCGAAAGGAATTTCGACAAAAACTTTTCGAACTCGTCATACACCAGCTGAAAGACCCGGCGCCCTGTTTCGGGATACTGCTCTATGACCTGCACGATACGCTTGACTTCAGACTCCATGGCGCCGCCGGCCACCGTGACGTCAAAACCCAGCACGCAGGAGCCCATGCGATCGATCAACCTTCGCGCGGGATGTTGCAGTGACTCAAAAAACTCGGGCTCGGAAATCGCCACGCGCAACACCGGCATCTGCAAACGGGCAAACCAGACGCGGATCACGGGCGGAATGCGGTCCTCGGCAAGAATGCTCTGGAACATCAACGCCACGATTTCAATCGTGGCCTTTTCGGAAGAAGTGGAAGCGGCCTGCTTGAGCGTGTTGGTGCGCTCACGCAAGGCCGTTGCTGCATGGTCGACATGCACCTGACCATAGATCTGCCCCTGTGCGTCGGCAAGCTGGGTGCGCTCCGCGCCGGTTTCTTCCAGCTTTTGCACACTCACCATCGCCTGCGCGAGCTGAGGTGAAGCCTGCGTCGGTCGGGTGTCGTCAAACCCGGCCACCTGATTCGACAGCAAGCGCTTGAGATGCCCCATCACGCCCTGGGCCCTCATGCGGGCTCTGGCAAGTGGCGTCGTCGCAGTTTGCATACGGGTTTCATCGTAGACCGCATTGCCTTGCCTTGAAGCGCCCGAGCCGGACCGGGCACTTGCGCCGCCGTCCACCCCCTCAGATGCTGAGCCAGAGGCGCCTGAGGCAGGTCGATCCGCAGAGGCCGACGAACGCCCGGAGCCCATACCCTGCATACCCTGGCCATAGCCGCCCCGGCCATCGCCTCCTCCGCCCCCCTCAACACTTCCACCGCGTCCTGCACGACCCTCAGGTCCGCCTGGCCTGAAGCCGGTGTCGCTCCCGCCGTTGTGGTCCCTCGCAGGGGTGGGCGCTTTTCTCGCTGCCGCGCCGGCATCTGCCGCAGATGGTGTGCGCTTGACCAAGGGCCGCAGATCGATCTCCGCCATCACGCCTTGCTGCACCAAAAACTCGTTGGTGGCGTGATACGTCTCCAAAAGGTGGGCGCCCATGTCTTTCTGAATGACATCCTGCACAGCGATCCAGACATCCCGGGGCAGCGATGCCAGACTCCATTGCTCCACCATATGCTGGGCCAGCACTTCGGGGCGAAGAATGTCCTGCTTGTGCAACTCTGTGATGCCTTCCAGATTTTGGATACGCAAGCGAAGGTCGTTCAGTTCCCAACTCGCGAAATCCAGCAACCGAAGCGCGAGCCGCGAAGCGAGGATCTTGTCCTCCATCACGTCATTGCCCATCAGTTCAAATTTGCCGCTGTCGGCAAACCTTGAAGGCGAATTGGCGGCAGGTATTGCTTGGGCATTGGCCCATGCGGTGGTGGTGCCGCTGACCCAGGCGGCGCCGCTTTTCTGGAAAGCCATCCAGGCGTCCCGCTTATCCTGCATCTCCCGGACACTGCCGGGCTGGTCAACCGCCGCCGTGAGCCTGTCTTGAATGGTTTTCGCCAGCGCGGGCAGGACGCGCACGGCGCGCTCCGCAAACAGCGCGCGTGTCTGCTCGACCAGAACCCTGTTATTTTTGCTACTTGGAGCCACAACCGCCCTAGGATGATTAGGTCATAGCTTACACCGTGGCGCCGGCATTGGGATCATTCGGATCCTCGTCTTTTTTGCCCGGCCCCTTCACCAGGTCTTCGCGGCGAATGCCCAGCCACATGGCGATGGCAGCGGCCACAAAAACTGAAGAGTAAATCCCGAACAGGATGCCGATGGTCAACGCCAGGGCAAAGTAAAACAGGGTCGGTCCGCCAAACAACAGCATGGACAGCACCATGATCTGGGTGGAGCCGTGCGTAATGATGGTGCGGCTGATCGTGGACGTGATGGCGTTGTCGATGATTTCGGTGGTATTCATCTTGCGATACCGGCGAAAGTTCTCGCGGATACGGTCAAAAATCACGACCGACTCATTGACCGAGTAGCCCAATACCGCCAACACGGCAGCGAGTACCGCCAGCGAAAACTCCCACTGAAAAAATGCGAAGAAGCCCAGGATGATCACAACGTCGTGCAAATTGGCGATGATGGCCGCCACTGCATACTTCCACTCAAAGCGAAAGGCGAGGTAAACCATGATGCCAAAGACCACCATGGCAAGCGCTTTCAGTCCGTCATGGGCAAGCTCTTCCCCCACTTGCGGTCCGACGAACTCAGTGCGTCGCAGCGTCACGTCAGGGCTGGCAGCCTTCAAGGCCGCAAGTACCTTGTCGCTTTGCTGCGCGGTGCTCACGCCTTTTTGCGTCGGCAGGCGAATCATCACGTCGCGAGAGGTGCCGAAGTTCTGGACCTGCACGTCAGAGAAGCCCAGGCCTGCCACGGTGCTTCGTATTTTCCCCACATCGGCCGCCTGGGTGTAGTTCACCTCCATCAGCGTGCCGCCGGTGAACTCGACCGAGAGGTGAAGGCCGCGGCTAAACAGGAAAAAGACCGCCAGCGCAAAAGTCGCAAAACTGATGACGTTGAAGATCAGGGCGTGCCGCATGAACGGAATGTCGCGCCGGATTTTGAAAAATTCCATCTGGGGTCCTTGAGAAACTCAGGAAAAAGACGTGATCGCTTACTTGGTCGCCACCGCGCCGGATGTGGCGGGCCGCCACACAGTGCCGATAGAGACCGCTTTAAGTTTTTTCTGCCGGCCATACCAGAGGTTGACCAGGCCGCGCGAAAAGAAGACCGCCGAGAACATGCTCGTCAAGATGCCGATGCAGTGCACCACCGCGAAACCGCGAACGGGACCTGAACCAAATGCCAGCAAGGCAAGGCCGGCAATCAGCGTCGAAATATTCGAGTCGAGGATGGTCGCCCAGGCCCGCTCGTACCCGGCATGAATCGCCGCCTGCGGCGACGCACCGTTGCGCAATTCTTCACGGACACGTTCATTGATCAGAACGTTCGAGTCAATGGCCATACCGAGCGCGAGCGCCATGGCCGCCATACCCGGCAAGGTCAATGTAGCCTGCAGCATCGAAAGGACCGCGACCAGCAGCAACAAATTAACCGCGAGCGCCAGACCCGAGAACAAGCCAAAGAGCATGTAGTAGATCGCCATGAAAGCCACGATCACCACAAAGCCCCACGAGACGCTGTGAAAACCCTTGGCAATGTTGTCCGCACCCAGCGTCGGGCCAATGGTGCGTTCTTCAATGATTTCCATGGGTGCTGCCAGCGAACCCGCGCGCAACAGCAGTGCGAGGTCGTTGGCGGCATTGATGTTCATGGCGCCGGAAATGCTGAACCGGGTACCCAATTCGCCGCGAATGGTCGCGACCGAAATCGCCTGTCCCTTGCCCTTTTCAAACAACAGGATCGCCATCGGCTTGTCCATGTTCTCGCGGCTCACTTCACGCATCACCCGCCCACCCTTGGCGTCCAGCGTCAGGGAGACATTGGGTTCCTGCTTTTGCGACTCGAATCCGGCCTGGGCGTCCGTCAGGCTCTCGCCCGTCACCAAAATCTGCTTTTTCACGATCACGGGGTTGCCATTGATGTCGGGGAATTTCTCCGAACCAAATGGCACCATACCCCCGGTCATGGCGGCACGGGCCTCGGCACTGTCGTCCACCAGGCGCATTTCAAGCGTGGCGGTGCGGCCCAGGATGTCCTTGGCCTTGGCCGTATCCTGGACGCCCGGCAGTTGCACCACAATGCGATCCGCCCCCTGTTGCTGAATCACGGGCTCAGCCACGCCGAGTTCATTGATCCGGTTGTGCAGCGTCACCATGTTCTGCTTGAGGGCCTGGTCCTGAATAAGACGGGCCGCTTCCGGCTTGATCGTCGCCGTCAGTTTGTACTCGGTGCCTTCCGTTGTTTCGACCGTCTGCAAGTCGGGAAACTGGTCCTGAATCAGGGCCTTCGCAGACGCCAGTGTGGCGGAATCTCGCACCTTGATATCAATGGCCTGGCCGTTCCGGGAAATCCCGCCGTGCCGGATGTTTTTTTCGCGTAACGCCACGCGGACGTCTCCGCCCAGAGACTCGGCACGCTTGGTCAGCGCGGCCTGCATGTCGACCTGCAACATGAAGTGAACACCACCGCGCAAGTCCAGCCCCAGGTACATCGGGTAGGCGTGCAATGACGTCAGCCAGGCAGGCGACCGGGACAACAGGTTCAAGGCCACCACATAGCCGGAATCCGACGCATCAGGCGCCAGCGCTTTCTGAATCGCGTCTTTCGCTTTGAGCTGGGTATCGGTATCGCCAAACCGGGCCTTGACCGAGTTGCCGTCGAGGGCGATGACGTCCGCCGCAATGCCGGCGTCCTTCAGTGTTTGCTCCACTTTCGCCATCGTCGTGGTGTCGATCTTGACGGTGGACTTGGCGCTGGAAACCTGCACCGCAGGCGCTTCGCCGAAAAAGTTGGGCAGCGTATAGAGCGCTGCGACGATGAGCGCGATCACAATGATGGCGTACTTCCAGGCCGGATAACGATTCATGAGAGGGCAGTTCCTGGTGAACGGATAAACAAAGTCAGGCCTGCCGACCGCTGGCGGCCGGCGAAAGTCTTATTTGGCTGACGCGGCAGCGCCCTTGGGGAGCACCTGGACGATGGCGCTGCGCTGCAGCTGGACTTCCACGCCGGGGGCGACTTCAAGTGTCAGGTAGGCATCGCCCAACTTCGTGACCTTGCCCAGCAAGCCACCGGCGGTAGCGACTTCATCCCCTTTGGCGAGCGCCTCGATCATGGTGCGGTGCTCTTTCTGCTTTTTCATCTGGGGGCGGATCATGACGAAGTACAGGACCACGAACATCAGCACCAGCGGCAGCATGCCCGTCAGTGAAGACATCATGTCACCACCAGCGGCGGCAGCGGGAGCGGTTTGGGCGAAGGCGGAAGAAATGAACACGGCTGACTCCACAACGATTAAAAAGACACACTGGCGCGCGCCGTCCAGCACGGACAGCGCACAAGGTCCACGATTGTATGCGGCAGGGCACCGCCAAAGCGTTAACTGGCGCACTCCAGGGGCTTTTCAAGCCGGAGCGCGCGCGATCTGGCCGGACTTGGGCAGAACACCAAGCCGGGAAGGCGGGCGCAACAGGGTGGCCCGCCTCCTCAGCACTCAGGCCGCTTGTCGCTGAGCGGTTGATCCCGGGGTACGAAAGGAGGTCAGCAACGCCGCCCACTGGGGCCGCGCCGCGGCCAGGTGACGCGCTTTGACATGGCCATAACCCTTGATCATTTCAGGAAGGCGTGCGATTTCCAGTGCCGTGGCGTGGTTTTCAGGGGTCAAGCCAGCCATGACTTCCTGCAGGCTGGCCTTGTACTCCTCAATCAGGGCACGCTCGGTACGGCGCTCTTCGGTGCGGCCAAAGATATCCAGAGGCGTGCCGCGTAAGCCTTTCAGCCGGGCCAGCACCTTGAAAGCCCCCAGCATCCAGGGGCCAAATTGCCGTTTTTGCAGCTCGCCTTTGTCGTTTTTGGCGGCAATCAGAGGCGGTGCCAGGTGATAGTTCAGCTTGAAGTCACCTTCAAACATCGCGTTGACCTTGCCCAGGAAGGCGGTATCGGTGTGCAGGCGTGCCACCTCATACTCGTCCTTGTAGGCCATCAGTTTGAACAGATAGCGTGCCGCGGCTTCCGTCAGCGAGGTTTTGCCCAGCGGCGCTTCAGCCGCCCGCACTGTTTCGACAAACGCCTGATAGGCCTGGGCGTAGGCGATGTTCTGGTAGCTCGTCAAAAACTCCACCCGTTTCGCCAGTATTTCGGCCAGGCCCGGCTTCTTCACGAATTCGATGACCTGCGCCGCCTTGAACAAGGCCTGCACCGACGCCAGGTCGTGCGCGCAACGCCGGCCCCATTCGAACGCGGACTTGTTGTTGTCAATTTGCACGCCGTTGAGCTCAATCGCGCGCATCAGCGCGGCATGCGACAAAGGCACACGCCCTTTTTGCCAGGCAAAGCCCAACATCAGCGGGTTGGTGTAAATCGAGTCGCCCACCAGTTGCACTGCTACTTGCTCGGCATCGAAGCTGCCGAGCAAGTCAGCACCCACTGCGGCCGTCACGGCGCTTTCGCAATTGCCGCCCGGGAACTGCCAGCCGGGGTTGGTCACAAAAGCGGCCGTTGGCGTACCGTGCGTATTCATGGCCACATAGGTCCGGCCAGGCTGCATCACCGTCAGCGTGTACTTGCTGGCCGCCACGATCGGGTCGCAGCCAATGACCAGATCCGCCTTGGCCGTATCGACCTTGGTGGTGTAGATGGCTTCCGGCCGGTTGGCGATCTGGATATGGCTCCAGGTGGCTCCACCTTTTTGCGCCAGGCCGCCCGCGTCTTGCGTGACCACGCCCTTGCCTTCAATGTGGGCTGCCATACCCAGCAATTGGCCGATGGTGATGACGCCAGTGCCGCCTACGCCGCCCACCACGATGCCCCAGGCGCTTTCAGCCACCGGCAGCACGGGTTCGGGGATCGGAAACAGGCTGCTGGGGGCGCCTTTTTTGTCTTTTTTGGGCTTCTTCAGCTGCCCGCCTTCCACGGTGACAAAGCTGGGGCAAAAGCCCTTCACGCAGGAGTAATCCTTGTTGCAGGTGTTCTGGTTGATGCGGCGTTTGCGGCCGAACTCGGTTTCCAGGGGTTCCACCGACAGGCAGTTCGACTGCACCGAGCAATCGCCGCAGCCTTCGCACACCAGCTCATTGATGACCACGCGTTTTTCCGGGTCCACCAAAGTGCCCCGTTTGCGGCGGCGGCGCTTTTCCGTCGCACAGGTCTGGTCGTAAATGATGGCGGTCGTGCCCTTGATTTCGCGGAATTCGCGCTGGATGCGGTCCAGCTCGTCACGGTGATGCACCGTCACGCCTGGCAGCAGCGCGGCGCCGTCGTATTTTTGCGGCTCGTCAGTCACGATGACCAGCTTGGCCACACCTTCGGCGCGCAGGCTTTGCATGATCTGCAGCACCGAATGGCCTTCGGGCCGCTCACCGACCTGCTGGCCGCCGGTCATGGCGACCGCGTCGTTGTAAAGGATTTTGTAGGTGATGTTCACGCCCGAAGCGATGGCCTGGCGTATCGCCAGCAGCCCGCTATGGAAGTAGGTGCCGTCGCCCAGGTTGGCAAAGATGTGTTCGTCGGTCGTGAAGGCCGCCTGGCCCACCCAGGTCACGCCTTCGCCGCCCATCTGGGTGAAGGTGGAGGTGGAGCGGTCCATCCAGGTCGCCATGTAGTGGCAGCCGATGCCAGCCACGGCGCGCGAGCCTTCGGGCACGCGCGTGCTGGTGTTGTGCGGGCAGCCGCTGCAGAACCAGGGTGCGCGTTCGCCGGTGTCGGCTTTGCCTTCGGCGAGTGCCCGCTCACGGCCTTCGATGATGGCCAAGCGCGCATCCATGCGGGAAATGATGTCGGAGGGCACGCCCAGCTTCTTCAGGCGCTTGGCGATTGCCTTGGCGATGATGGCCGGCGTCAGGTCAGCCTTGGCGCGCAGCAGCCAGTTGTCGCTCGGGTTGGAGCGGCCCCACTCGCCGCCCGATGCGTCGCCCTCGGGTTCGTCGAACTTGCCCAGCACATTCGGGCGTACGTCAGCGCGCCAGTTGTAGAGCTCTTCCTTGATCTGGTATTCGATGACCTGGCGTTTTTCTTCGACCACCAGGATTTCCTGCAAGCCTTCGGCGAAGTCGCGCGTGATGGTGGCCTCCAGCGGCCAGACCACATTGACCTTGTGCAGGCGAATGCCCAGTTGGTGGCAAGTCTCTTCATCCAGGCCCAGGTCGGCCAGGGCCTGGCGCGTGTCGTTGAAGGCCTTGCCGCTGGCGATCAGGCCGAAGCGGTCTTTCGGGCCGGCGATCACGTTGTAGTTGAGCTTGTTGGCGCGGATGTACGCGAGCGCCGCATACCATTTGTAGTCCATCAGCCGGGCTTCCTGCTCCAGCGGCGCGTCAGGCCAGCGGATGTGCAGGCCGCCGGGCGGCATGGCGAAATCTTCGGGAATGATGATCTTCACGCGATCCGGGTCGACCAGCACGGAGCTGGACGATTCGACAACCTCCTGGATGGTTTTCATGCCCGACCAGACGCCGGAAAAACGGCTCATGGCAAAGGCGTGCAGGCCCATGTCCAAAATGTCCTGCACATTGGACGGAAAGAACACCGGCAAGCCGCAGGCTTTGAATATGTGGTCGCTCTGGTGGGCGGCGGTGGAACTTTTGGAGACATGGTCGTCGCCGGCAATCGCAATTACGCCGCCGTGCTTGGCCGTGCCGGCCATGTTGGCGTGCTTGAAGACGTCGGAACAGCGGTCTACGCCCGGGCCCTTGCCGTACCAAATACCGAACACGCCATCGAACTTTTTGCTTTGCGGGTACAAATCCAGCTGCTGCGTGCCCCAGACGGCGGTGGCGCCCAGCTCTTCATTGACGCCGGGCTGGAACACGATGTTCTGCGCGGCGAGGTGCTTCTTGGCGGCCCACAGCGCCTGGTCATAGCCGCCCAGCGGTGAACCACGGTAGCCGCTGATAAAACCCGCAGTGTTCAGCCCTTCGATGGCGTCGCGCGTGCGCTGCAGCATGGGCAGGCGGACCAGCGCCTGGACACCGCTCATGAAGGCGCGGCCATGATCTAACGAGTATTTGTCGTCGAGAGTGACGGTTTCCAGGGCCTTGCGGATGTGTTCGGGTAGGGGCGCGTTCATGTTCGTGGGTCTCCAGGACTGTTTTTTAATACCGCCTCGTGGGCAGGTTTCTTGAGAGGATCAGACTCGGTTAGGGCCAGCCCTCTAAGTGCATGCAAAGTGTATGCCGTCACCCCTGATATGTCTTTGCTTTGTTTGCCCAATTTAGGCTGGTTCTAGAAAGAATCTTGCTGCAAAATGCTAAATATGGAAACATTAGACAAGTTTGACATCGCCATCCTGAATGAGCTGCAAGTCGACGCACGGTTGACGAACACGGAATTGGCGTCCCGCGTCGGCCTGTCGGCCGCGCCTTGCTGGCGGCGGGTGCGGGCGCTGGAAGAATCGGGCTTCATTACCGGCTACCGGGCCGAGATCAACCGCCACAAGATCGGGCTGGGCGTTCTGGCGTTCGTACGGCTGGATGCGGACCGCAACAGCGGCGACGCCACGCGCCAGCTGGAAGAAGCTATCAAGAAATTGCCGGAAATCGTCTCCTGCCACTACATCAGCGGCACCGGCACGTTTGAGCTGCAGGTGGTGGCGCAAGACCTGGAGGCTTTCAGCAAGTTTGCGCTGCAAAACCTGATCAATCTGCCCAACGTGAAAGACCTGCACACGAGTTTTTCGCTGGGCGAGGTCAAGGCAAGCAGCGCCTTGCCGCTCGGGCACCTGACCCGGGTTGCAGCCTAAAATTCAAGCCAATAGTGGCCGCAGCCCTTTACTGACAAGCGCAACCAGCTATTTATTTGATAGCATTATTGACCTGCAATGTAGACAGCGGCCGGCGCATAAAAAACCGGCAAGACAACGCCTCAAGGAGCCCGCATGAAGCCATTTTCCAGTTCCGCCTCTATCATCTTGATGCTTTTTATGGCCCTGGCCCCCGGCCTGCGTGCGCAACCAGCTATCAATTCAGGAGCAAGCACGGAAACACTGCCGATGCGCAACCTGCAGATTGAAGTGCGTCAGGTGCGGGGCAGCAGCAGCTCCAGGGAGGCGCTGGGCGCGCAGGGCGGCGTGGTGCTGCAGCCGGGCAACTCGGGCGCCAATGTGAACATCACCGCCCAGAACAGCCAGCGCAGCGACTCGCGCGATCTGATGCAACGCGTGCTGGTTCTCAATGGCCGCAACGTCAACATCAACCTGGGAAACAGCCGGCCGCTGCGACTGGTGCAAACCTTTGTCCAGAACGGCGTCGTGCGTTATATCGGCGGAACGGTGCTCATCGAGGCCAACAGCGGCTTCTCGGCGCGGCCAGTCTGGCGCGGTGGCGACAGCGCGGAGCTGGAACTCGCCGCGGCGCAAAGCATGCGCTCCGGCTCGGCGCTGCCATCCACCTCGTCGGCCAGCACGGCGCTGGCGTTGCCCCTGAATGAATGGGTCACGGTGGCGCAGTCAGACGACGCCCTCAGCGGCAGCAACAACGGCCTCACGGGCAGCAGCCAGTCGGCCAGCCGTGAGGGCGTGCGGGTCGAGGTGCGAATGACGGTGCGCTAGGGCCTCAATCACGAACGCAGCGCGTCGTCAGCGGCAGCAGCGGGTAACGCAGCATCGCCTCGCGCCCGTTGGCACCCAGGCCAAACTCCGCACGCATTTGCGGGTTGCTGTAGACCGTCTGCTGTGCCCCCTGCCCGCCGGCATCGCGAAACAGCAGGCTCGAGCCGCTGGCGGCGTCCAGAATGGCGGTGTCGTCCACAAACTTCACGTTAAATTCCATGCCCTGTTCACAGCGGTAGCGCGCGGTGGACGAAAGCCCGCCACCCGCGCAAGCTGCCAGTACCAAAACCCCTGTCAACGCCGCCAAGGCAAGGCTCATTCGGGTCAGGTGCTGTTTCATGAGATCTCCTTCGGCATGGTTTCAAGTTACTTGGGCCAGAGCACCCAGAGGCGCAGCGGCTGATTGACACGCGCCGCCAGCAGGCCTGCCTCAGGCCCGGTACCGGCAAAATAATCGGCCCTGACGGCCCCCACAATGGCGCTGCCGGTGTCCTGGGCCAGCACCAGCTTTTGCAAATTGGCGGCACCGCCACGGGAAGCCAGCCACACCGGCGTGCCATACGGAATGCTGGCCGGGTCAACCGCAATCGAGCGGCCCGGTGTCAGTGCCACACCCTGTGCGCCTTTGGGGCCGAAGGCGCTGTCCAGGTCGCTCAGCGGCTGCTCCTGGAAGAAGGTGTAGCGCGGGTTGCTCCACAGCATTTGCTGCACGCGCTGCGGAGAATTCCTTGCGGCCCAGGCCTTGGTGGACTCGACCCAGGGCGTGGTCATGCGGCCTTCACCCTGGTCCAGCAGCCACTGGGTGACGCTGCGAAACGGCTGCTCGTTGGAACCCGCATAGGCCACCCGCACCACGCGCTGGGATCCGTCGGCTTCGGTAATGTTCAGCCGGCCCGAGCCCTGGATGTGCAAAGACATCGCTTCGACCGGATCCGTCAGCCAGGCGATTTCACGGCCCTTCAGCGCAGCCCGGGCCTCAGGCGAGGTGTCGATTTCCTGCCGCGAAAACCACGGCTTGCGGCTGCCCAGCGACGCCGGCGTGCGGTACAGCGGCACTTCGTAACCCGCGCCGGGCTGCCGGCTGGCCTTCAGTACCGGCTCGTAATAGCTCGTGAGCAATCCATCAGCCGCGCCCTGGAGGCTCTCCACCCGGTAGGGCTGCAGCCGCCTGACCATCCAGTTGCGCTGCTCGTCGGCGGAGGCGATGCTGAGGCGCCGGACCTCGCCGCACAGGGGTGCAAACACCGGGCCCGGCCGCTCACAGCTCTTGAGCCAGGCGTTCCAGGCTTCAAACAGCGCGTCTTCTTCGAAGCCGGGCAACTCGGCCCAGCGAACCGCGACCCAGCGGCTTTTCCCCTGCGCCATGGGCGCTGGCAAGGGGCCTGTATCACCCGCGCGGCCCCCCGGCGCTGTGGGTTCGCCCGCAGGGCCGGGCAAAGGCGCCATCGGCGGGCTTGCACAAGAAGCCAGCAGGGCCACCATGGCGATAATTGCCACACGTCCCGCCGCGCGGGTGACTCTTGTCCCAGGCGCCGAAGCTTGTTTTGAAATCCAAGGAAATGTCATGGCCCTACTTTTGCTCGAAGCCCTGGGGGCGTTGCTGCTGCTGGTGTTCATTGTGTGGTGGACGATGTTTTCAGGCCGTAAAAATGGCGAATTGAAAGACCCGGCCTCTTCGGAAGCCCCGGCAGAGCCCCGAGAAAAATAGCCCCCGGCACCGCACTACAGGTTGCGCAGCAGATTGGCCAGCTCCACGGCAGACTTCACGCCCATTTTGTCAAAAACCCGGGCCCGATGAACCTCAACCGTGCGCACGCTGATGTCGAGCTGGTCGGCCACCAGCTTGTTGGGCAGCCCGCCCACCACCAGCCGCATCACATCGCGCTCCCGGTCAGTCAGCCCGTCGAGCCGCGCCTGCAGGCCGGTCGACTCGCTGTGCTGTGCCAATGCGCCGGCGGAATGGTTGAGCGCCTGCTCAATGCGGTCTACCAGCGCATTGTCTGAAAAAGGTTTTTCGCAAAAGTCAAAGGCGCCGCGCTTGACCGCGTCAACCGCCGTGGGAACGTCGGCATGGCCTGTCAGAAAAATCACCGGCAAGGTCGGCAACAAGCCGTAGGCAATCAGCTTCTCGAACATGGCCAGCCCGCTCAGGCCGGCCATGCGCACGTCGAGCAGCACACAGGAAGGCGACTGGATCGTGAAGCGCTGCGATACCCGGGCATCGAATGCCTCGGCGCTGTCAAAGGTTTCACTCAGCAGGCGGCGCGACCGCAACAACCAGGCCAGCGCGTCACGCACACTCGCATCGTCGTCAACGATATAGACCGTGGCGTTTTGAATGGGTTCCATGCAGGGTCCTTCAGGCGGTTGGCGTCCCCGCATCATGCGGCAAGGCAGCGGGCAAGGTGAAACTGAAAATCGTACCTCGTGGCTGGGCAGGCTCAAACCCGAGAAAACCGCCGTGCTGCTCAATCACGGTTCGGCACAGGCTGAGGCCCAGTCCCATGCCCTCTTCCTTGGTGGTGAAAAACGGCGTGAACAACTGCTCGGCCACCTCTGCGGGAATGCCGTCCCCACGATCCGCCACCGAAAACTCGACCCAGCGACTCTGAGCGTTCGATGCGGCAGGCCGGATCCGCAATGTCAACACTTTTTCCAGCAGCGCCGGATTTGCGGCCTGGTCTTCATGCGCAGCACCCTGCATGGCCTGCATGCCATTGCGTGAGAGGTTCAGCAACACCTGCTCGACCATGGTGCGGTCGCACAGCACGGGCGCGCAGGTTTCGTCCACCTCGATCACCACACGCACGCCCAGTTTGCGCGCCTGCAGGGTCACCAATGGCATGATGGCGTCGAGCAGGGCGCGTGGGTTCACCGCTTCACGCACCTGGTCGCGCCGCCGCACGAAGTCATGCACGCTCTTGATGACCTTTCCCGCACGTTCGGCTTGCTCGGCAATGCGGCGCATGGCCTGCTGCAGGTCTTCCGACAGCGGCGGCAACGCGGTGCCGCTTTTTACGGCGAAAGCCTCCTCGCCGTCCATGCCGTCCTGCAGAAGGTTGAGCGAGCCGGTGGCATAGCTTGAAATGGCGGCCAGCGGCTGGTTGAGTTCGTGGCTGAGCAGCGAGGCCATTTCGCCGACCATTGCCAGCCGTGCGGTCGCCTGCAGCCGGTCCTGGCTGGCGCGGGAAAGCTCTTCCACCCTGCGCTGTTCGCTGACGTCCAGAATGGCGCTCATCCAGCCGGTGTGCTTTCCCACTGCGTTGATCAGCGGCGCTTCCATGATTAGCACTGGAAAACGCGTACCGTCGCGCCGCATGAACACGGATTCGTGTCCCTCCCGGGGCAGGCTATTGCCTGCCAGCCGGATTTCCTGGCGCTGCTGATAAACGCCGGCCAGCTCGGGCGGCCAGTACGGCGACGGAAAACTCTGGTTGAGCAGGTCTTTCGCGTCCACCCCGACCATCTTGCAAAACGCCGGGTTCACATAAGTGATGCGCCCCTGCAGGTCACGTGCACGCAGCCCCGTCAGCACCGAGTCCTCCATGGCTTTGCGAAAGGCCAGAGCCTCGCCGAGATCATGCTCGACCTTCAGCCTGCGGCGCATATCCCTGGCCAGCAGGTACAGCACCGCAAGCAACGCGAGGGACATGGCGGTAACCAGCGCAGTCAGCACATTGGGAAAAAGCGCCGGCGTGCCCAGGCGGCTTTCCATTCTGACCACCAGCGTATTGCCGGGCAGGTCCAGCAGCTGCTGCGCAATGTAGATCCGGCTGCCGCGCGAAGGCACACCATGCAGGGCCAGACGCGTGCCGTCGGCTTCGGTGAAAGACAGGCCGACGCCCCGGGCCAGTTGCCGACCCACCAGCTCGGCAAGCATGTCCTGCAGCGAATAAGTGACCACGCTATACCCCGCGAGGCGCCCGGCCACCATGATGGGCAGGCACATATCGAGTACCTCCAGGCCCAACCCATCGCGCTGCGGCATGAAATAGCTGGTGGAGTAAGCCGCGCCACTGAGGCGCCGCGCGGTGGTGCAGGTCAGGCTGACGTCGGCCTGAAGGCTGCCGCGCCCCAGCCGCTCGAACACGGAAGTGCGGTAGGGCGTTTCGACAAACCCGATCTCGTTGAGCGCCTCATTGCGCCATTCAAGCCGCATGATTTCGCGGCGTTCGCGAAGCAATTCGGTGGCTGATGCATGCCAGGAGTCCGGCGTCCGGTCGGCGGACTGCAGGGCCTGCAAGCTCTGAATGTTGCGTGTGAGGCCCGAGCGGATGTCTGTCACGGCTTCTGCAGCGTCATGCTCCAGCCGGCTTTGCACCATGCTGGACTCATAGCGTCCCGCCAGCCACACCAGGATGCCCAGCAAGGCGACCACCAGCATCACGAGCAAGGCCCACAGAGACCAGCGCCGGCTGGCGCGGCCGACTCCCCCGGCAAACGGGAACCTCACGCCGCCAGCCTCATAAAAAGCGGTGCTGCAATGCCGGCAGACGGCTTCGCACGCCTGCCATATGGGCGTGCACGACCTCGCCCAGCACGACACCCGGCTCTTGTGCCTGCTGACCCAGCACCTCCCCCCAAGAGTCCACCAGCATGCTGTGGCCCCAGGTACGCCGGCCGTTCTCGTGGGTGCCGCCTTGCGCCGCCGCAATGACGTAGGCCTGGTTTTCTATGGCGCGCGCGCGCAGCAGCACCTCCCAATGTGCCTGCCCGGTCGTATAGGTAAATGCGCTGGGCACCAGCAACACGTCGGCCTGCAGGGCGCGGTAGAGTTCGGGAAACCGCAGGTCATAGCAAATGGTCATGCCCACGGCATAGGTGTGGCCGTCGCGGGACGCCAGATCAAAGCGCACCGGCTGCGCGCCAGGCTCCAGCACACGCCTCTCGTCGTAGTCTTCCGTCCCCTGTGCAAAGCGGAAAAGATGGATCTTGTCGTACCGTGCGGCGCACTGGCCCGTGGGCGCGTAGGCCAGCGAGCAATTGCGTGCCCGCGCAGGATCGGACGTGGCCATCGGCAGCGTGCCGCCTACAACCCACAGGCCGAGCTCTCGCGCCGCCCGGCTCAAAAAATCCTGTATTGCGCCTGTTCCAACACTCTCCTGGGCTTTCAGCTTGTCGGTGTCCTTCATGCCCATGATGCAAAAATACTCCGGCAGCACGGCCAGTTCGGCGCCTTGGGCCGCGGCCTCCTGAAGCAGCGAACGCGCAGCGGCAAGGTTGTCCTGCACACGCGTGCCGGAAACCATCTGGATGGCAGCGATCTTCATGGTTAGCGAGCCTCCTGAACAGGCTCTGCTGCAGCCTGTGCCTTGCGATCGATTTTGACGATTCTCGGGTCCGCCCAGGTTCCATCGATGTGGAATTCCTGGGTTGCCGCCTGCATTAACGGCCGGCGCAGGAACATCTGGGCGAGAAAGCTGCCCAGGCCGATAGCCGGGTTGATGACCGTGGCAATCAGCGAGGCCGTCCCCGCATTGACTTCCGGCACCACGACCGCCTTGATGCTTTGTGTCTCTTTGGAAATATCGGCAGTGCCTTCCATCAGCACAGCCGCATTCACGCCCTTCATCTGCAGGTTATTGGTGTAGGCCACACCCTGATTGATATTGACATCTCCGCGGACAAAGTCAAAGGCAAAACCTTCGGAAAAAACGTCCCGGAAATCCAGCGCCAGCCGCCTCGGCAATGACTGCAGGCTGAGCACACCCAGCAGCTTCGCGATGCCGGGGTCCGCTTTGACGAACTGCCCCGATTCGACGTTGACGTTGAACTGCCCGCTCAGGCTCGGGTAATCCAGGCTGAGCGGCGAGCCGATCCAGGCCACCTGGCCTTCGAGACGCCCCTTGCCGCGTCGAATGACTTCGCCCATGCCAAAGCGCTTGAGCAACTCACCCGAATCGGCAATGTCCAGCTTGAAATTCATCACGGTACGGCGGCGCTCGGCAGCCGTTCGCACATTGCGCGGCGCGCCTGCCGCAATGCTCTGCGCATTGATCGCCACCCAATTGCCCGTAGCCGTCAGCACGGCCTCGGGAAGGATCACATTGAACTTGTTCAAACGCCACTCCCGCACACCCTCGCGCGCCGCAGCGGAGGCGCCCCGGTTGACGGCGTCGATCTCAATCCTCCCGAGTTTTTTCCCACGCAGCTCCAGGTCTTCCACCACGATATCCAGCGCGGGAATGCTGGCGGGCTGCTCGTTCAGGAGAGTCTCCACGTCGGTGGCCGTACCCGGCGCGAGGCTCAAGCGCGACAGCCGCGCGTAGACGCGCCCTGCACCTATGCCGCCAGGCTGGCGAAACTCTACATAGCCGTTGAGCTCTGACGCATCAATATTGGCGCGCCACGTCAGGCCTTCACGTGAGCCGCCGACCACCACGTTGTTCAGTTTGCGCCCTTCAATCACCAGCTCCTTGGCACGAATAGCCATCGAGGTCGGCAGGTAGGTCAGCGAGGCACTTGCGGCGGCCCGGTTGATTGCCGCTGCGGCCGCCACTGGCGCAGACGCCTGGAGCGCGCTGCCAGAGGAGGAGTCGGTCAATATTTTTTGCCAGGCGTCGAGGTCCACAGAGGCCAGGTTGATATTGGCCGCCACGCCGGTGTCCTGCGTCGGCACCGCCTCGCCTGGCTCCAGCCCGATGCCGATTCCGCCCCGTATCACCCGAGGTTCGCTGCCGCTGACGTCCCGCACATACATGATGGACGCCGCTCGGCCTATGCTGACCAGCAGCTGGTCTTCCAGCTTTTGCCCGGGGCCCATGGAGCCCGGCAACAGGGCGTTCTCAAACCGCAGCGGCAGCACCGCCTCTGCCGTTTTATTCAGGGGAGCGGGCAGGTTGAGGGCCACGCCCTGCAAGCTGCTGGCAACCGTCAGCTCAGGCACGCCGCGCCGAAAACCCAGCGAGGCTGTATAGGCTGTGCTGCCGGTGGCATTTTGGGCTATCCGAGAGAGAGCTCCCAACTCCGGGGCTTGGCGCAATCCTTCAGCAGTGACGACACCCTGCGCCTTGAATGTCACCACGTTTTCTCCCTCTACACCGCCAGACGGTCGAGCTTGCGCCCGCGTGCCGCCCTCAAAACGGACGTCGCCGCCAAGCAACCGCGCCTGGGCGTTTGTGACACCAAAGCCGCGTTCATTCACGGTGACCACGCCCTTGATTTTTGTCAGCGGCGGGGTATCCGCGCCGAATTGCAAGTCATTGCCGGACAGTGTGATGGTTCCGTCAACGCGGGATTTATCGATTGAATGGATCGGCAATCCCAGCCGGAAACGGTATTCGCCCGCTCCACCCGCAACCGCCCGGTCCAGCACGTGATTGGTCATGCCGGCAACCGGAGACTGGTTGACAAACCCCAGCGCGTCGGCAAGCGGACCCTTGAGATCGGTATTGACCTCGACGGTTGCATCGTGAGTCAGATCCGCAATGCGTGCGTCACCCTTGACCAGTTGCAGGCCGGGCAGGCCATTGACCTTGCTGGTGACCCCATTGACCTCAAGCGTCGCGCGATCGAACACCAGTTCGCCGCTGAGGTCGGTCAAAGCGGGCCACCCTGCCGCTCCAGCCGGCTGGATGGACTTGGGAACGTAGGCGAGGTGCCCGTTGCGCACCTTGGCGGTGACCCGGAAGTCGCCTTGCGCCGGATTGGCGAAAGGCAGTTGCGCCAGCGGCCCCTTGACCTTGAACTTCACCTCGCTGACCTCTCCCTGCACCACCGCATCACGCACATAGTGCCGTACCCGTTCGGGCAATACCAGCGGTAGATAACGATGCACCCGCTCGCCATCACCGCGGCTTAAAACGCCTTGCAGGTCCAGCACACCGGGGAATCTGCCATCCACGCCATCGCCGCTGGGCGGTTTGGCAGAAGCCGCATCGTCCGTGTGCCATGCGGCCTGCGCTTCTCCCTGCGCGTCAGCATTGGCAAATCGCAGGTTGTTCAATTGGGCTTCGATTTTCCGGCCCGATAACTTCCATTGCACGTCGACGGACAGCTGGTCGAACGGCACCAGCGGATCCTCAAACACACCCGGCAGGTCCAATGATCCCTTGAGTATCTTGACCCCGGCCCGGCCACCGGCTTGCGTCAGGTCGAAATCAATGGACGCCCCGCGGATTCCCGGCCTGCCGGGTCTGGGATGCCCCGCTGGCACCCCTGTCGGGGTCGGCAGGGACGCCAGGCTGAGCCCGGCAACGCGCCCTTTGGCCGCGTAGGCGGCGGGGGCATCCATGGGGCCCTGCCAGCGCGCCTCCACGGTTTCGACCAGCCCCTTCGGGGCGAAAGAGGCGATGAGTCCGTGGACGGAAGCATCCAGCGGCAGGCGGTTGGCGATCTGCGCGAGTGCGTCAAGATCGAGTTTGTCCGCTTTGAGTTCGGTGTGTTGCGCAGCGCCCGCTTCGTCCCCGGTGTGCGTCAGGGCTACATTGCCGCCCGGCCATTGCAGGCCGTCGCGGGTACGAAAACGCAAGCCTTCGGTATTGAAGTCAAAGCCGTTGGCGCGCTGGCTGCCTCCTACGCGACCCGCGACGGAATCAAAGGCCAAAGGCTGGAGCCTGGTTCCCAGTTTGACGTCAACGTCCTGCAGCGCCACATCCGCGGTGCCGCCAATGACCCGGCCCTGGGTGACATCCGCCCAGGCGCGCAGCGCGCCATTTCCGCGCGTCAGCACCACGCCCAGCGCATCCATGTTGACATAGGGCCGGATGCGGGAAGCGTCCAGCCGGCCGAACTCGGCAAAGAGCTGGCCGGTCCAGGCGTCAAAGTCGCCGGCGCCGCTGGACAACAGGGATTGGCGGAACACGCCCCGGGCAGTGAAGCGGTCACCCCATTCCGCCGGTGGCGTGGCATCCAGACGCATGAGGTGGCGCCGCCGCGTATTGCGCATGACCCAGTCAACCTGCGTCAGTGCCAAGGGTGGCGCAGAATGCATTTCATCGGTCCAGCGCACCGTGCCGCCGCGCAGAACGAACTCGGTTTGCGAGAAGAACCAGTCGGCGGCGGCGCTGTGGCCCGCGTCCCGGTCTTGTGAAACGTCCAGCCCGCCGACATGGATTTTCCCGTCCACCGTGCGGCGGATGTCCAGCTCGGGCTTGTCGATATACAGCTGCTCGAAACCCAATCCCCAGATCGAGGATGCCGACAGGGCCCCAATAATGACCGGCAGCCGCAGGGCTTCGCGCCCCTGTGCGTCGAGCAGGGTGACATCGCGCAGCTCGAATGAAGGGATCATGCCCCGGGAATGCGCGGTGATGCCACCGATGCGTACAGGCACCCCCAGCGCCTTGCTGGCTTCTATTTCCAGGCGCGGACGAAACTCGCCGATTCGCGGCACAATCCAGCCATGCAGCACGAACAAGGTCAGGCCGAAGAGCACCCAGGCCGCGGCAACAAGCCACAGCACTATGCGCATGGTGAAGGCAAGCCACCGCAGGCGTTGCGGCAGCAGGGTAGGCGGGCTGGGGATCGTTGGCTCCATTGACATGAGAATTATGACCGCCGGGGGCCAGCGTCGCCCGGCGGCGAACCATGAAGTTTTGTGAAGTAGTGTGATGACCGTCGCTCCAACCGCCAGCCCTGACACCCTCCCTGCCGCCGGGCCGGCCGCGTCGGGCTATTCACGGTTCGTTCAACGCATCCGCCGGCGCTATGCCGATCAGCTACCCCTCTTGCTCCCGGGCGCACCCGTACGCACCAGCATGCAGGTGGCACTGGATGCACTGCTGGCACAGGGCATGTCAACCGGCGCGGCTCTGCGGGTGTTGCGCCAATTGGTCATGGAAAGGCTGGTGGTGATTGACTGCGACGGCGCTTTCGAAACAGGAGCCCCCACGCTTGTCGCTTCGCGTACTGCGCTGCCCCCCGAGGGGGCGCATTTCGCCTTGGGGCGGCCCGGCGGCGAAAC
>NZ_JBDTPB010000019.1:0-5616 GCF_039932935.1 Polaromonas sp. | reverse complement strand
CGACGACCATCGAGCCGCTCGCCTCGCTCACCGGCAGGCCGGCGCCGATCGCGGCTGCCATCGGCTCCTCGATCAGGTAGACGTCGCTGGCGCCGGCGCCGAGCGCCGACTCGCGGATCGCGCGCCGCTCGACCTGGGTCGAGCCGCAGGGCACGCAGATGATGATGCGCGGGCTCGGCCTCAGGATGGACCGCGGATGGACCATCTTGATGAACTGCTTGAGCATCTGCTCGGTCACCGTGAAGTCGGCGATCACGCCGTCTTTCATGGGCCGGATAGCTTCGATATTGCCCGGAACCTTGCCCAACATGGCCTTGGCTTCGTGGCCGACGGCCTGGATGGTTTTTTTGCCTTGCGGGCCGCCTTCATGGCGAATGGCCACGACGGAGGGCTCATCCAGCACAATACCGCGGTCGCGTACAAAAATCAGGGTGTTGGCGGTACCGAGGTCGATGGCCAAGTCGGTGGAAAAATACCGACGGAATGATTCAAACATATGCAGGGGTCCGGTTGGGCATGAGCGAACTTCGTTGCGCCATCGCCTTTTTATTGATCAAGCAATTATGGGGAAGTTGGGCCAGAGGCGCTCTGGAATCTGCTTCTGGCACCTAAAAAGCGCCTAAAGCGTGCATCCAACCCTGATTTCACACCAAAGGCGGGATAATACCGCATCCCCTATAGATCGATAGGTTTAGCAGGGGCGTTTTTTCAGCTTTACACCTCGTTTCAGCCTCTGTTTTCTGGTTTATTTTTTCCGTATTCCTCACTACCTACCCATGGCATTGACACCCCAAGACATCGCACGCGTTGCCAACCTGGCGCGGCTTGAATTGCGTCCCGACGAAACCGAACGCACCCTGAACCAGCTCAACGGCTTTTTTGCCCTGGTGGAGCAGATGGACGCCGTGAACACAGACGGAATTGAACCGCTGGCCCATCCGGCTGCGGTGATTGGCGAAGTCGCCTTGCGCCTGCGCGAAGACATCGCCAGTGAGCCCAACCAGCGCGAAGCCAGCCAGGTCAGTGCGCCGGCCGTGGAGCGCGGCCTGTTCCTGGTGCCAAAGGTGATCGAATGAGCGCCGCCATGAACACAGACCTGCACGACCTGGGCGTGGCCGCGCTGGCCGCCAAACTGGCCGCCCGCGAAGTCTCCAGCGTGGAAGTCACGCAGCACTTTCTGAGCCGCATCCAGCAGGAGAAGCTGGGCGCCTTCCTGGCCACCGATGCCGACGTGTCGCTGGCCCAGGCCAAGGCCGCCGACGTGCGCCTGGCCGCCGGCGAACGCACGCCGCTGCTAGGCGTGCCGCTGGCGCACAAAGACGTGTTTGTCACGCGCGACTTCCCCACGACGGCCGGCTCAAAGATGTTGGAGAACTACCGCAGCCCCTTTGATGCGACCGTGGTGAAAAACCTGGGAATCGAAGGCGCCGGCATGGTCACGCTGGGCAAGCTCAACTGCGACGAGTTCGCCATGGGCTCAGGCAACGACAACAGCGCCTACAAGCCCGTGAAAAACCCGTGGCACCTGGCGCGCATTCCCGGCGGGTCCTCAGGTGGCTCCGCGGCTGCCGTCGCGGCCCGCCTGGTGCCCGCCGCCACCGGCACCGACACCGGCGGCTCGATCCGCCAGCCCGCGTCGCTCACCGGCATCACCGGCATCAAGCCCACCTATGGCCGCTGCTCGCGCTACGGCATGGTGGCGTTTGCCTCCAGCCTCGACCAGGCCGGCCCGATGGCCCGCAGCGCGCTCGATTGCGCCCTGCTGCTGTCGGCCATGGCCGGGCCCGACCCGGACCGTGACTCGACTTCGCTGGATCTTCCCGCCGCGGACTACGCTACTGATTTGATAGCTGGTAGCGCTCGCGGGACGGGGGCTACAGCCCTTAAAGGCCTAAAAATCGGCTTGCCGAAGCAGTTTTTTGGCGCCGGCTGTGCGCCCGACGTGCTCCAGGCCGTGCGTGAAGCGCTGTCCGAATACGAAAAGCTCGGCGCCACGCTCGTCGATGTCGATTTGCCGCTGACCGAGCTGTCCATCCCCGTGTACTACGTGATCGCACCGGCCGAGGCCAGCAGCAATTTGAGCCGCTTTGACGGCGTGCGCTATGGCCATCGCGCGGCGCACTACGGCAGCCTTGACGACATGTACAAAAAGTCGCGCTCCGAGGGCTTCGGCGATGAGGCCACGCGCCGCATCATGATCGGCACCTATGTGCTGTCGCACGGCTACTACGACGCCTACTATCTCAAGGCGCAGAAAATCCGCCGCCTGATCGCGCAGGATTTCCAGACCGCTTTCACGCAGTGCGACATCATTGCGGGACCCGTCTCGCCCACCGTCGCCTGGAACATCGGCGAGAAATCCGACGACCCGGTCGCCAACTACCTGGCCGATATTTACACGCTCTCATCAAGCCTGGCGGGTCTTCCTGGCATGAGTGTGCCGGCGGGCTTTGGCGCGGGCGGCATGCCGGTGGGCCTGCAGCTGATCGGCAACTATTTCAAGGAAGCGCAGCTGCTTGCAACGGCGCATCAGTTTCAGATGGCGACCGACTGGCATACGCGCAGGCCCGCCGCTTTTGAGGTGACATCGAAATGAGCGCAGCAGCAACCCCCGTAGACGCTTTTGCACAGGCTCAAGTTGGCCGACCCACCGGCCCGCTCGTACAGGGTTACGAAGTCATCATCGGCTTTGAAACCCACACGCAGCTGACCACGCAATCGAAAATTTTCAGCCGCGCCTCCACCTCGTTTGGCGCGGAGCCCAATACCAACGCCTCGGCGGTTGACTTTGCACTGCCCGGCGCACTGCCAGTGATGAACAAGGGCGCCGTGCAGCGCGCCATCGAGTTCGGCCTGGCCGTGAACGCACACGTCGCCGAGCAGAGCGTGTTCGCGCGCAAAAATTACTTCTACCCCGACCTGCCCAAGGGCTACCAGATCAGCCAGTTCGAGATTCCGGTGGTGCAAGGCGGCAGCGTCGAGTTTTTCCTGGACGGCGAAAAACGCTCGGTACGCCTGGTGCGCGCGCACCTGGAGGAAGATGCGGGCAAATCGCTGCACGAAGACTTCATCGGCATGAGTGGCATCGACCTAAACCGCGCCGGCACGCCACTGCTCGAAATCGTGACCGAACCCGACATGCGCTCTTCAGCGGAAGCGGTGGCTTATGCCAAAGAACTGCATAAGATCGTCACCTGGATCGGCATCTGCGACGGCAACATGCAGGAGGGGAGCTTTCGCTGCGACGCGAACGTCTCGGTGCGCAAGCCAGGCGAGCCGCTGGGCACGCGCCGCGAAATCAAGAATCTGAACAGCTTCAAGTTCATGCAGCAGGCGATTGACTTCGAAGTGCGCTGGCAGATCGAGCAAATCGAAGACGGCCATGCGATCCAGCAGGCGACCGTGCTGTTTGACCCGGACACGGGCGAGACGCGCAGCATGCGTACCAAGGAAGACGCAGCCGACTACCGTTATTTTCCCGACCCTGATTTGCCGCCGTTGGTGATTGGGCGCGATTGGGTGGAAAAGACACGCTCCGAGATGAGCGAGCTGCCGCGCGTGATGGCGGCGCGGTTTGTGGGCGACTACGGCCTGCCTGAATACGATGCCGGCCAGCTCACGCAGAGCAAGGCAACCGCGGCTTTTTTTGAAGCGGTCGCTGCGGCCAGCAAACAAGCCAAGCTGGCGAGCAACTGGGTGATGGGCGAGTTATCGCGGCGCCTGAACAGCGAAGAAAAATCGATTGAAACCTCTGCCGTCACCGCTGCGCAACTCGCGGCCCTGATTGGCCGGATTGCCGACGGCACGATTTCCAACAACGCGGCCAGGCAAGTGTTTGACGCGCTCTGGATGGGCAACGGCGCAGATGTTGACACCATCATCGAAGCCAAGGGCCTCAAGCAGATGAGCGACACCGGTGAGCTGGAGAAAATCATCGACGAGGTACTGGCCGCCAACGCCAAAAACGTCGAAGAAGTTCGCGCCGGCAACGCAAAGGCCATGAACGCGCTGGTCGGCCAGGCCATGAAGGCTACCAAAGGCAAAGCCAACCCGGCGCAGGTTAATGAGCTGCTGAAAAAGAAACTGGGCTGACAGGTAGGGCGGTGTGCGGCGCGGCGGCTGCCGCGTGGTCACTGCGCCTGGTTTTTGTCGGCGGCAACAGCGCTGGCCCCGGTAGCCGGCGCGCCCGTAAGCGCCCAGAGCTGCTTGAGCTTGACCAGCTCTTCATCAAACCGCTGGTTGACGCGGCTTTTTTCCTGCTCCTGGTCCTGGATGAATTTCTTCTGCACCAGAGCGCTGCTGTCGTTTTCTTCGACCCGCCGCTTCAGCGGCCCAGGCGCTTTGCTGGGGTCCTTCGCGTAGAACTCGAGTTCGGCGTTGATGCTCTTGCGTTGCTCGGCCAGTTCCACAGTTCTTTTGCTGGCCGCCTTGATGACCTCGTCGATCTGGATCAGGGCGGTCGCGCGCTCCTGGTCGTGGACGGCGCGGCGCGGATAGCGCAGCAGCAGGGCGCGGTCACGGCGCTTGTCTTCAGCTTCGCGGGCTTTGAGCTCCGCGACAGCCTTGTCTTTTTCCTCTTGGGCGGCACGCTCTTTGGCCGTCAGCGACGGTCCCACCTGCCGCTTGACCGTGCCGGAGGGGCTTAGCTCCTGCTGCGTTCGGTCTATGCACTCGAGGATGGGCCGGTCGGCCGTGATCTTGCGGCCCTTGCCGTCTACACAGGTGTAAATTTGCGCTGCAACGGGGCCGGCCAGGCACGTGAGTGAAATACAGGTGACCGTGAACGCGGTTCGCAAGAGCAATTCGAATCCTTAATTAACGCCGTAACGTTCCCGATAGGCCAACACCGACTGGTAATGCGCTTGCAGAGATAACGTTTCAGACGCCCCGGATGCCGACATACCCCCCTGCAGGGAGAGATACTGCAGCAAGTCGGTCAGGCGCGCAATCGCGCAAACCTGAAGTCCCAGTTGATTCGTAACATATTGCACGGCACTGTGGCTCACATCCACACCGTTTTCAGTGGCCTTTTCCTGCCGGTCCAGCGCCAGCGCCACTGCATGTGGAATGGCGCCCGCAGCCTTGATGATGGCAATCGACTCGCGGGCAGCCGTGCCGGCGGACATCACGTCGTCAATGATCAGGACGCGGCCCTTGACCGGCGCACCGACCAGCGTACCGCCTTCGCCGTGGTCCTTGGCTTCTTTGCGGTTGTAGGCAAACGGGTAGTTGCGCCCGAGCCGCGCGAGTTCAATGGCCACCGCCGCCGCCAGCGGAATGCCCTTGTAGGCGGGGCCAAAGATCATGTCGAACGCAAGGCCGCTGCGCTTTTCTTCGGCCAGCAGATGCCGCGCATAGAATTGCGCCAGCCGGCCCAGCTTCGCCCCGTCGTCGAACAGGCCGGCATTGAAAAAATAGGGGCTGATGCGCCCGGCCTTGGTCTTGAATTGCCCGAAGCGCAGCACGTCCGATTCGACGGCAAACTGCACAAATTCCTGCGCCAGTGCGCCGCCCGCAGAATGCGCCCCGTCCTTGTTGTCCTGTTTCGTTGCCGTGCTCATTTGGAAGTCCCATGTTTAAATTGACCAGCCTCAACCTCAACGGTATCCGCTCCGC